>NZ_RKQJ01000001.1:696897-1393794 GCF_003814515.1 Salinicoccus roseus | reverse complement strand
GCCCCACCTGTTCCCATGCCGAACACAGCAGTTAAGCTCTCCAGCGCCGATGGTAGTTGGACTGACGTCCCGTGAGAGTAGGACGCCGCCGGGCAATTCATTGTTTATTCCACAGTAGCTCAGTGGTAGAGCTATCGGCTGTTAACCGATCGGTCGTAGGTTCGAATCCTACCTGTGGAGCCATTTTTTTGTTTAATTACATATATGTTGGCCCGTTGGTCAAGTGGTTAAGACACCGCCCTTTCACGGCGGTAACACGGGTTCGAATCCCGTACGGGTCATTGATTGGAGAATTAGCTCAGCTGGGAGAGCATCTGCCTTACAAGCAGAGGGTCGGCGGTTCGAACCCGTCATTCTCCACCACGGAGGGGTAGCGAAGTGGCTAAACGCGGCGGACTGTAAATCCGCTCCTTCGGGTTCGGCAGTTCGAATCTGCCCCCCTCCATTCTTAAAAGTATTGGGCTATCGCCAAGCGGTAAGGCAACGGTTTTTGGTACCGTCATGCGCAGGTTCGAATCCTGCTAGCCCAGCCATGAGCCATTAGCTCAGTTGGTAGAGCATCTGACTTTTAATCAGAGGGTCAGAGGTTCGAATCCTCTATGGCTCACTCACAAGGCATCTTCCTTTGGAAGGTGCCTTTTTTGTTCCCTTTTATTCGTCTATGCAATAATATTTGCATAAAAATCCAAGGTTGTATACTATAGTATTTGTGAGACGAATGGAAAGGGGAATTCAATGAATCAGAATGTACATATCATCGGTGCTGCAACTGCTTTTGGACAACCGAGACTTGGTGTGGATTTAGGTCCGGATGCCCTGAGGTATGCGGGGCTGACAAAAATGTTGAAGGAATTGGATCTCTCTGTGACCGATAAGGGCAACATCAAAGGAAACTTCGAGGTCGAAGCAGAGTGCCACAATATAAAGAATGATGATAATCTGTTGAATTATGATGCTGTTAAAGACTTCAATACCATACTGGCGGGGGCTGTCGATGCATCCCTATCCAATGGGGCATTCCCACTGATTCTTGGTGGAGACCATTCATTGGCCATAGGATCACTTGCCGGCATCAGCAGGCACTACGAAAATTTGGGCGTCATCTGGTATGATGCGCATGGAGATTTGAATGACAGCAGGACATCACCATCCGGCAATATTCATGGCATGCCCCTCGGCATCTCATGTGGTATTGGAGATACAGACCTCGTCAATCTATATGATGCGGGACCGAAGGTTAAGCCGGAGAACATTGTTCTGATTGGGATGCGTGATTTGGATGAAGGGGAGAAGCAATACATCCATGACAATGATATCCTCACCTTTACAATGACGGATGTCAGAATGATGGGCATCGCTGAGGTGATGAAGCAGGCACTGGACCACCTCGTGGAAAAATGCGATGGCATCCATCTTTCTCTGGATGTCGACGGGCTGGACCCTATGGAGACACCCGGTACAGGTACACCGGTCGATGGTGGCCTTTCATTATCCGAAACGCAGCTGGCGATGAGCATACTGAATGATTCGGACCGAATCACCTCAATGGATCTGGTTGAAGTGAATCCTCTGCTCGATGACAGGAATAAAACTGCTGGGAAAGCTGTTGAAATCGCTGCTTCCCTTTTCGGCAAGAAGCAGCTTTAGACAAAAAGGAACTGCATCTCTGACGGGATGCAGTTCTTTAATGGCTAGTCTTCTCCTATGGGCAGGATCTGGACCTTGTAGTCCTTTGTATTTTTGCTTCCTTTTTTCTCCGAATTATCCTTCACGAAATTCTTCAGTTCCTTCTTGAACTGCTTGAGATCATCTTCCTTCATCCTCAAGTTATACGACATGCTGTCCTTCTTCTTTTCATCAGCGCTGTATTTCAGGAGATCGATGTTGGGAACGACCTTTTTGGCCACAGGCTCATAGAACTTCTGGATGATGCTGTTCTTTTCCTCGGTCTTTACTACATGAATAATCCCATTCTTAAGAAGTTCATTAAGATGGTAATGGATTTTGGCCCGCGGGATGTCGAGCTCATCAGCAAGCATCTGGCCGGTTTTCGGCTTCTCTGCGAGCATGGTCATGAGCTGGATCCTGAAAGGGTCACTTACGCTTTTCAGTTGGGCGAGGTTATCGATAACCAATAATTTTTTCATGTAGAACACCCCTTATAATGTATATTTATAGTATGATTAAGTATAAAAGCGATGTCAATAAAATGAACATCGATAATATTTGCTTGATCACACTTGTAACATTTGTTGCATTTTTGCCATTTTGGTATGATGGAACTGTTAAGACAGTGAAAGGGGCACCATTATGATCGGACAGCGGATCAAGGAAATACGCAATAATAACAACCTTACACAGGAAGAGTTGGCAGACGGCATCATTTCCAGGACATATTTGAGCCTGATCGAAAAGGGAAGCGTGCACCCTTCAACCAATGTATTGATCAAATTGAGCGAAAGGCTCAACTGCTCGGTCAACGATTTTATGCAGGAAGTTTCCCACTTCCGTTATAATGATGTGGAGATTCTGCGTGAAATCGCCTATTATGAACAGAAGATGGAGCAGGGGGACTATTCGTCGCTCCACTATTTCATAGAGAAGGAATATGAAGAGGTGGAACAGATTACAGCACCAGACAGCGGGCGTGTCCATCTTCTTTATGCCAAGTACTTCAAGCATACGGGAGACCGGAGGAAGCTGAGGGTACATATTGACCGGGCGCTTGAACTGCTGTCGACCGTCTCAATCAACCAGGCCTATATCGACGCAGTCATCCTCAAAGTGGAATTACTGGGTGAAGAGGACTCGTACGAAGCATCGCTCGACCTGCTGGAAGATACGCTCTATACCATCCTTCGTTTTTCCGATTTTGACCTTGGGGTCATAAGAATCCTGTTTGAGGTGGCAAAGTGCTATCATAAGGCTGGGGAATACTTTACTTCTTCCCGTTTCGTGACACGCATCAAAAAGCATTCCAGGATGCTGAATATCGACTATAGGAAGGACGAGCTTTCCCTCCTTGAAGGGAAAAACCTCGCTATGCTCGGCAAGACGGAAGCACTCGAAGCAATGGTATCGGAGTCGGGAGTTCCAGTAATGCAGCTGCTCGACAGCTACGCAAAGTATAGGAATGGAAATATAAGAGAAGCAGAAAAAAGATTCAAGGGTCTTGGAACTGATGTGGAGATGATCAGACAAGACGAAGTCCTTTCCAATATTCATGAAGAATTGGAAAAGAGACTTGGGTCCATATGAATGATTAAGTGAGGGACGCATTATGCAGACAGGCAATTTTTTTGAAAATGTCACTACGGCAACCATAATAGCAAGTATTGTCGATCTGCTGATTGTATGGTATGTAATATATCTTCTGATTACTGTAATGAAGGGCACAAAGGCCATCCAGCTGATAAAAGGGATATTTCTCATCCTCATCGGCCGATCAATCAGTAACTTCTTCGATTTGACGACAACTACACAGATGTTCGATACTGTCCTGGAATGGGGTTTCCTTGCAATCATCGTCATCTTCCAGCCTGAGCTGAGGCGCGCACTTGAGCAGCTCGGACGTGGCAGCCTGTTCCGCACCAATGGGAGTGCAAGCTCCACAACTGAGCAGGACAAGCTGAGGGAAGCGATGGTGAAATCCGTCAGGTACATGGCCAAGCGGCGCATCGGTGCGCTGATTGTTTTTGAAAAGGAAACGGGACTGAAAGACTATATAGAGACCGGTATACCGATCAATGGAAACATCACTTCAGAACTCCTGATCAACATTTTCATCCCGAATACCCCCCTCCACGATGGTGCAATGATCATACAGGGGGACAAGATCGCTACAGCGGCCAGCTATCTGCCGCTGTCGGACAGCAGCAAGATCGCGAAGAACCTTGGTACCCGACATCGCGCAGCTGTCGGGCTGTCTGAAGTGACTGATGCATTTACGGTCGTCGTCTCAGAGGAGACAGGCAACATATCCGTCACCTATGACAGTAAGCTGACAAAAGAAATATCGCTTGATGAACTTGACGAACTGCTCAAGTCACATTGGAGCATTCTTCCACCGTTGAAGGAAGGGGGCGGTCTGTTTGCTAGAAAGTAAATGGGGATTAAGGTTTGTCGCGCTGCTGCTGGCACTGTTCATGTTTCTATCGGTCAATGATGTCTTCGATGAATTTCTTGCTTCGAATGGAGAATCACCTGAATCGGAGGTGATCGAGGGCATGCCGGTGGAAGTGCTTTATGATGATGAAAAACATTATATATCCGGGGCTCCGGATCAGGTCAATGTTCAGCTTTTCGGCAATACATCCAATGTGAAGCGGCTTCAGACCACCCGGGATTTCGAAGTCTTTCTGGATCTGAGGAATCGGGAAGTCGGTGAATATGAAGAGCATTTCACAGTAGATGGGCTGCCCGAGAATGTAACTGCTGAAGTAGTCCCGGAAACTGCAAATGTGAATATACAGGAACTGGTGACGCGGACATTTGAAGTGCAGGCGGAAGTCAGTGAAAGCCGTGTCGGGCCAAATCATGATCTTGAATCTGTACAGATTGAACCCGAAACTGTTACCGTGATGGGTGGAGAAAGTGAAATGAACCGTATACAGTATGTACGGGCCACCTTGAACGACAATGCAAGAATCACTGAAGATCGTGTCGAAGAAGCCGAAGTAAGCGTATTTGATACACAATTCAACAAACTTGATGTCCGTATCGACCCGACGCATGTACGGGTGGAAATAAATGTCGAGGAACGGAGCAAGGAAGTCTCTGTGAATTATGAAGTGAACGGTGAAGTCGAAGAAGGCTACACTTTGGAAGATGTCGGGCTCAATTATGATACTGTAGAAGTCTACGGGACAAAAGAGGTATTGGAGGAGCTCGAAGAGATAAATGTCGAAGTGGATGTGGAAGGTCTTGACGAATCCACTACACGGGACGTGGATATCGATGTGCCTGAAGATGTCGACAGGACAGAACCTGCGGTTCTTCGGGCGGATATAGAAGTTAAGCAGAATAACGGATAATATATTGCATAAAAAAAGGAGAACGTCATGGGTAAATATTTTGGAACTGATGGAGTAAGAGGTGTAGCAAACACTGAACTGACCCCGGAACTTGCATTCAAATTGGGAAGATTCGGCGGTTACGTACTGGCAGGACAAAAAAGTGAGAATAAGACGGTACTGGTTGGGCGCGACACGCGTATTTCAGGAGAGATGCTCGAGTCGGCACTCGTAGCTGGACTGCTTTCCATCGGAGCGGAAGTCATGAGGCTCGGCATCATTTCCACGCCGGGCGTCGCATACCTGACGAAGGAGATGGAGGCGGATGCTGGAGTCATGATCTCTGCTTCCCATAATCCTGTAGGGGATAACGGCATCAAGTTCTTCGGTGCGGATGGATTCAAGCTCACTGATGACCAGGAGGCGGAAATTGAAAAACTTCTGGACATGGAGGAAGATACATTGCCAAGGCCTACGGGTGCCGATCTGGGCAATAAATCCGACTACTATGAAGGCGGCCAGAAATATGTAAGCTACCTCAAGTCGACAGTCGATGAGGATTTCGAAGGTATGAAAATTGCGCTCGATGGTGCCCACGGCTCCACATATTCCCTTGCGCCGTATCTTTTTGGGGATCTTGAAGCGGATACCGTTACTGTAGGCTGCAACCCGGACGGCACAAATATCAACGCCGGTGTCGGTTCCACCAATCCTGAAAAGGTCGTCGAACTCGTCAAGGAGGAATCCTGTGATTTTGGATTTGCCTTTGATGGAGATGGCGACAGGATCATTGCAGTGGATGAAAAAGGAAACATTGTCGATGGAGACAAGATCATGTTCATTCTGGCCCAGCACATGAAGTCTGAAGGCATGCTGAAGGATGATATGGTCGTATCTACTGTAATGAGCAACCTGGGCTTCTACAAGGCACTTGAGGCACATGGCCTGAAGAGTGACAAGACGAAAGTCGGTGACCGTTATGTCGTCGAAGAGATGCGGTCAGGCGGCTACAGCCTTGGTGGCGAACAATCCGGCCACATCATCATGATGGACTACAACACGACGGGAGACGGCCTGTTGACCGGCGTCCACCTCGCATCCATCATCAAATCGTCAGGCAAGACACTGAGTGAACTTGCAGGTCAGGTGGAAACATTCCCTCAGGAGCTTGTGAATATACGTGTTACAGATAAATATAACGTGGCGAATAACGCACTGGTGGCCGAAAAGATCGAAGCAGTCGAAAAAGAGATGGACGGCAACGGCCGCGTCCTCGTCAGAGCGTCAGGCACGGAACCGCTCGTCCGCGTAATGGTGGAAGCGGAGACGGAAGAACTGGCAAGACAATACAGCAATGACATCGCTGAAGTGGTCCAGGCAGAAATGGGTCTCGACTAATGATGACAAAAACCTCCAACTTCCGGGTTGGAGGTTTTTTCTTCCAAAATATATGATAAATGCATGATTCTATTGAAGTATGGACTGGTATCCCTTACAATGTGGATGGTGAAGAATAAGGAGGGTAGGGTATAGGTATACTATAAATCGGAATAGCGCCTGGGCAAGCATCGGCTTGCTGACGAGGAGGACAGTGATCGATCATCGGCGGATACTGTCCCGGATACTGAAGTATTCGTAAGGCCAGCTGTTAAAGCCATCGGGTGACCGACGGGACAGAGCACTGGCAAAAGATAACTAAATATAATAAGAGAGAGAAAGGGCGTTTTTTAATGTGTGGAATCGTTGGATATATTGGAAATAAAGATGTGAAGGAAATATTGCTGTACGGGCTTGAGAAGATGGAGTACCGTGGCTACGACTCTGCAGGCATCGGGGTTAGGGATGAAAATGAAGTGAAAGTCTTCAAGGAAAAGGGAAGGATCAAGGATCTGCGTGAAAAGGTGGATATGGACTTTGATGCGACAGTGGGCATCGGCCATACAAGATGGGCGACACACGGTGTGCCGAACGTCAAGAATGCACACCCGCATCAGAGTGCTGACGGACGTTTCACGCTTGTCCATAATGGCGTCATCGAAAACTATGAACAGGTCAGACAGGAGCACATTCCTGATGTGGAACTTGTTTCAAGTACTGATACTGAAATCATAGTTGAAATCATGTCCAAGTTCGCACAGGAAGGCCTCTCTACAGAAGAAGCATTCACTAAGACACTGGATATCCTCCACGGTTCATATGCAATTGGGCTGCTGGATGAGGAAGAGCCGGATGTCATCTATGCTGCAAAAAACAAATCCCCACTGCTGCTCGGCAGAGGCGATGGCTTCAATGTCATCACTTCCGATGCCATGGCGATGCTGCAGCAGACGAATGAATTCGTCGAACTGATGGATGGCGAAGTCGTACTGCTCAAGAGAGATGAAATCATCATCAAGGATAAGACCGGCAAAGAAGTGGATCGGGAATCATATATTGCAGAAATCGATGAAAGTGATACCGAGAAGGGCACATATGACCACTACATGCTCAAGGAGATCAACGATCAGCCGGCTGCAATGCGCAAGATCATCCAGGAGTATCAGGATGAAGACGAGAACCTCAAGATCGATGCCGAAATCATCAACCAGCTGAAGGACTCCGACCGCATCTATGTCATCGCTGCCGGAACCAGCTATCATGCAGGTCTGATCGGCAAGGAATTCTTTGAGAAATGGGCAGGTGTGCCGACGGAAGTACATGTCGCTTCGGAATTCGTATATAATACGCCAATGCTGTCGGAGAAACCGCTCTTCATCTTCATCTCACAATCCGGTGAGACTGCAGACAGCCGTGCCGTACTGGTTGAAATCAAGAAGCTTGGCCACAAATCCCTGACAGTGACGAACGTACCGGGCTCCACGCTTTCAAGGGAAGCAGACCAGACACTCACCCTGCATGCGGGACCTGAGATTGCCGTCGCTTCAACGAAGGCCTATACAGCTCAGATTGCCGTCCTTTCCATCCTGGCCCAGGTAGCGGCAAGGGAGCTTGACAAGGGTACGGAAATCAACCTGATGCAGGAACTTGCCAAAGTCACGACGGCCATCACGGCCATCATTGACGATGCGCCCGCGATTGAGCAGATCGTCAACGAGTACCTTGAGACGACGCGCAATGCATTCTTCATCGGAAGGACGATGGACTACTATGTCGGACTCGAAGGCGCCCTCAAGCTCAAGGAAATCTCCTATATCCAGGCAGAAGGATTCGCCGGCGGGGAGCTCAAGCACGGTACGATTGCACTGATTGAAGAGAACACCCCGGTCTTTGCACTCGCTACACAGGAGAAAGTGAACCTGAACATCCGCGGCAATGCGCAGGAAGTAGAAGCACGCGGCGCCAAAGTGTGTATGGTATCCATGGAAGGATTGGACCAGGAAGGCGACACATATGTCATCCCGCGTGTCCATGAGATGCTTACACCACTCGTATCTGTAGTCGTATACCAGTTCATCGCATACTATGCAGCACTGCACCGCGGCAACGATGTCGACAAGCCACGCAACCTGGCGAAGTCCGTCACAGTGGAATAGTATATAGTACTTGGAAATAACCTCTTCGGTCCAGGCCGTTAGAGGTTATTTTAATGCCTTAAAATGAAGAAAGACATAAATGAATGTGGAGTGGCGTCTTTAGAAGATCTGCGGCGTATATCGCAGGACATTTAGGGTATCCGTCTATTAATGCATCAGTTATGGCCTATACATATCACATTGAAGACTGCAGGGAAGAAGATGTGGACTAACTATCCACCCGAAAGGATGTTTGAAGCGGAAATGAAAAGGTTCCGGACAGGAGCGTGTGCATACAGGGCTGTAAGATATCAACTGTACAATGATTCATGGGAGGAAAGGTTCACTATTGAGAATTAGAGGTGCGTGGCCTTATCGTTGAAGTCAGACAATTTATAGCCACATTTCAAGAGGAATTTCAGGTTTTCCCCATCTTATAAATTTACATTTCATAAGGATGTGATAAAATAACGGACAATATGTATTAGAAGGAGAAATGATTTTATGAAGAAATTATTATTCAGCCTATCCCTCGGCACATCCTTGGCTGTTCTGGCAGCATGTGGTGGCGGAGATGAATCTGCAGAAAATACAAATGAAGAAACGGAAACACAGGAGGAAGCGGCATCAGGCAATAATGAGGAAGCAGCTTCTGAAAATAGTGATAAGTCTGCTGAAGCAGAGCAGGGTGAAGGACATCCTGAAATGCCGGAACCGGATCTTGAAGGCATACCGGATGTCGTTGCTGAAGTGAACGGTGAGGAAATCACGAAGGAAGAATTCGAGCAGACATACACCAATCAATTCCAGTCGGCAGCGATGCAGCAGCAGATGACCGGTGAAGAAATCGACCAGGATCAGATGAAAAAAGACATCCTCGATGGCATGATCAGTCAGAGGCTCTTCATCCAGGAAGTGGACAATCGTGATATGAGTGCCTCTGAAGAGGAAGTCGATGAAATCGTAGGACAGCTGGTCGAACAGAATGGATTCGAATCTGAAGATGAGCTCTTCGCTGCCTTTGAAGAGCAGGGCATGGCAAAAGAAGAAGTGATATCCCAGATTGAAACGGATAGTAAAATCACGAAGATGATCGAAGAAGAGACTGGCGAAATTGACCCTACAGAGGAAGAACTTCAGGCAATGTATGATCAGATGACGGCGCAGCAGGAAGAATCGGGCCAAGGGGAAGTCCCTTCCTTTGAAGAGATCAAGCCGCAGCTTGAAGACCAGGTGAAGATGGAGAAGGAAACAATGGCTGCACAGAACCTCGCTTCAGAGCTTCGTGAAGATGCAGATGTGACGGTTCATCTATAATCAGACAAAAGAGAAACAGCCTCCAGTTTGAACTGGAGGCTGTTTTTTATTCCGCCGTCTTTTCGAAAATCTTGCGGTCGAAGGAGGCGAAAGTCTCTGCCCCGCCTTCTGTGATATAGACCGATTCGGTGATGGAGACACCGAAGTTGTCGAACCATAGGCCGGGCATGAGGTGGAAGGTCATGTTCGGCTGAAGCATGGTGTGGTCTCCCGCCCTGAAGCTGATGGTATGCTCCCCCCAGTCGGGTGGGTAGCTGAGTCCGATGGAGTATCCGATACGGGCGTTCTTCACATATCCGTGCTTGCCGATGGTGCGGGTCCACACCTCATTCACCTCTTCGGCTGTAGTGCCCGGGGTCATGTGGTAGAGCGTTTCATTGATGCCTTCATTTATTACATCTGCCACCTCCTGCACGTGCCCAGGGGCTTTACCGAGGATCATGGTGCGGGCCAGTGGCGTATGATACCGTTTATAGCATCCGGCAATTTCTAGTGTCAGTATATCCCCCTCGATATATCTTCTGTCCGACCATGTAATGTGGGGACTGGCGGTCATCTTTCCGGCAGGTAACATGGGGACCATGGAAGTATAGTCGCCGCCGAAATCATCGCTGCCATAGATCTGGGCATGTGTAATGGCCGCTGCTACTTCATTTTCCCGGACACCGATATTGACGGTGTCGTATGCGGCCTGCATGGCCTTTTCCACAATCTGTGCAGCATTCTTCATGTAGCTGATTTCTGTATCGCTTTTAAGGACCCTGACCCAGCTCACCAGGTTGCCGGTATCCTTCAGCTCGGCATTGGGGAGACCGATCTGCAGACGTTCATGGCACATTGCCGTATAGTAGAAGGAATCCATTTCGACACCGATCTTCTTATCATCCTGGCCGCATTCGATCAGTACTTCAGCCACGTAATCCATGGGATGCCTGATGGTCGACTGTACATAATTGTCGGGATAGAAGCGGATGCTGGATTCCTTCATCCATGTCGTCATCATTGCTCCACTGGCATCCATCTGCCGGCCGATCCATATGGGTTCGTCCATATCGATGAAGACCAGGACGACCTGATTTACATAGAAGCTCCATGCATCGTATCCCGTCAGATAATACATGTTTGAGGGATTGGATATGATCAAACCCTCAACCCCATACTGCAGCATCTTCTGTTTCGTATTGTTCATTCTGATATCATATTCTTCTTTGGAGAACATGGGCCTCTCCCCTTTGTCTGTGGATTATTGCTAAAAGGCAGGATGTGGAGGGTCAGGATTGGGCATTGGACACGTTGAGTGCCTGCAGCGCATTTTCAAGGTCCTGCTTCAAGTCGTCGAATGATTCTATGCCTGCAGAATAACGGATGAGGCCTTCAGCGATTCCGAGTTCCGCCCGCTCTTCCGGAGTGGATTCCACATGGCTGGTCGTCCTGGCCGGTCCGACTGTTGTTTCGACGGCGCCCAGGTTGGCTGCCCTGTTTGCGAATTCAAGCCGTGGCAGCACTTCTTTGACAGCTTCCATCCCGCCATGCAGGGAGAAGCTGAACATGCTGCCGAATCCTTTCATCTGTTTTTTTGCGATTTCATGGTTCGGATGGTTCTCAAGTCCCGGATAGAATACTTCAGCCACAGCAGGGTGGCCGGAAAGGTATTCAGCAAGCCTGCCTGCGTTTTCGGTCTGCTTCCAGACCCTGAGATCCAATGTCTTCATTCCTCTGATCATCAGGTAGGCGGCATTGGGGTCCATTGTGGCACCATTGATTTCACGATAGTGGAAGACCTGCTCGACAAGGTCCTTTCTTCCGCACAGCACCCCGCCGAGTGCATCTGCATGTCCGCCCAGAAATTTCGTGGCACTGTGGACGACAAGGTCGGCTCCAAGTGACAGCGGGTTCTGCAGAATTGGAGTTGCAAATGTATTGTCCACGACAAGCAGGGCATCCTGCTCCCTGGCAAGTTCTGCGATCCTTTCGATATCAGTAATCTTTACAGTCGGGTTGGTCGGTGTTTCAAGATGGATTAGCCGGCAGCCTTTTTTGATTTCATTTTCCATCGCTTCATGGTTGCCTGTCTCACACAGCTCAATTTCAATATCGAGCTTCGGCAGAAACTCCGTGAATATCTTGTTTGTTCCACCGTATGTGTCCTTGATGCTGACGACACGGTCCCCTGGACGGAGGAAGGTGTGCAGGGTGTTGCTGATTGCAGCCATCCCGGTGGAAAAGCTTGTAGCCGCTTCAGCACCTTCCATCTGCTTGATCTTGTCCTCGAATGAAGCGACGGTCGGATTCGTATTTCTCCCATAGATATGGCCGTCTTCTTCTCCGATGGCCACCTGATACCAATGGTCGAGGTCGTCGTAGTTATAGGCGACGCTGTTCACGACCGGCACCTGGCTGGCGCCATGTACCCGGTACGCCTTCTCCCCTGCCCAAACAGCTTCCGTTGCATGATCTACATTTCTCTTCATTTTAACACACCCCTTTAATATAATGGAAACGCTTACATAAATATACGTTTAGTGTACTATACCATTAAAAGGGTATATTTATAAATGAAAATGAACTAATTTAATGAAGAAAAAATTTAAAAGCAGGGGGAATGAAGATGGCGGTATTTGAAGAATTCATCAGTGGAATCGATGACAGTGATCATAGGCAGAGGATTGGGAAGTGGACTATGCGCTCCTGAAGAGGATCATCGAGTTTAACATTGAAGATAAGGACGGGGTGGATACATTCTGGCGATGAGCAGAAAGGGGCTGTATGCAGTCCTATTTTTTTTGGTATAGAGGATCAAATGCTTGAAAGTCAAATAAGGTCAATGTATAATATAATTAAGGTCAAAGTTAGTCAGTAATTTATTATTTTATGGCTTTGACTTTAGATATATCAATGAGCAGTATTGTTGAATCAATGTTCCATAGGTTTTATAATGCTTTTATAGTCAAATAAAGTCAAATATAAATGAGACGTATATATATTAAAATGAAGGAGGAATCTATTCATGAAATGTCAAAATTGTGGTATCAATGATGCGAATGTCAATTTGGCAATGAACATCAATAACCAGAAGACACAAGTCCACTTATGCAATGAATGTTTCCGTGAAATCAGAGGCCAGATGATGGGCGGCGGTGATTTCTTTTCGGGGTCTCCTTTCGAAAATTCAGGGTCCAATGATAAGCAGTTTCAAGGGAATGGCAACGGCCAGGCCGGAACAAGAACAAGACAGAAACAGGCTGCCGGAGGCGATGGTCTGCTGGATCAGCTTGGCAAGAACGTTTCCGATGAAGCGCGGGCAGGCAACATAGACCCGATCATCGGACGTGATACGGAAATCAAGCGTGTCATCGAAACGCTGAACAGAAGGAATAAGAACAATCCGGTACTGATCGGTGAGCCGGGTGTCGGTAAGACCGCTATTGCTGAAGGTCTGGCACTCAAGATCACCGAAGGGGCAGTTCCTGCCAAACTGACCAATAAAGAGATCTACGTTCTTGACGTGGCATCACTCGTAGCGAATACAGGCATCCGCGGTCAATTTGAAGAGCGCATGAAGCAGCTGATTGCTGAGCTTCAGGAACGCAAGGATGTCATCCTGTTCATCGATGAGATCCACCAGATCGTCGGTGCAGGGACAGCGGAAAGTTCACAGATGGATGCAGGCAACATTTTGAAGCCGGCATTGGCACGTGGTGAAGTGCAGATCATCGGTGCGACGACACTTAAGGAGTATCGCCAGATTGAAAAGGATGCGGCCCTTGAACGCCGTCTGCAGCCGATCCTCGTAAAAGAGCCGACACTGGACGAAGCGGAGCAGATTCTCCAGGGGATTAAGGACCGTTACGAAAAATTCCACGAAGTACGCTACTCCGACGATGCCATCCATGCATTCGTTACACTAAGTGACCGCTATATCCAGGATCGTTTCCTGCCGGATAAGGCAATCGACCTTATGGATGAAGTCGGCTCACGCCTCAACCTCTCTAATGCGGAAAGCGATTCGAACTCCATCCAGCAGCGTCTGAATGAAATCGCCCGGGAAAAAGAGGAGGCAGCTGAGCGTGAAGAGTATGAAAGAGCTGCAAACCTCAAGTATCAGGAAATACAGCTTGAAAAGCAGCTTGAGAAGGCCAAGGATAAGGAACAGGTGCTCGATGTCGAAGTTTCAGACATCCAATTGATCGTCGAAGAGAAGACGGGCATTCCTGTAACGAAACTTCAGGCCGATGAACAGAAGAAGATGCGGGATCTTGAAGGTGAACTTGCCAAGAAGGTCATCGGACAGGAGGAGGCGGTCGGCAAGGTGGCCAAAGCTGTGCGCCGCAGCCGTGCCGGGCTGAAGTCCAAGCATCGTCCAATCGGGTCATTCCTATTTGTCGGACCGACGGGTGTCGGTAAGACGGAATTGACAAAGGCACTGGCTGAAGAGCTTTTCGGCTCCCGTGAATCTATGATCAGGCTCGACATGAGTGAGTACATGGAGAAGCATACAGTGTCCAAGATCATCGGTTCACCACCGGGATATGTCGGACACGAAGAAGCGGGGCAGCTGACTGAGAAGGTCCGCCGCAACCCTTACAGCATCATTCTGCTGGATGAGATAGAAAAAGCCCATCCGGATGTACAGAACATGTTCCTGCAGATCATGGAAGATGGTCATCTGACAGATTCCCATGGCCGTACGGTCAGCTTCAAGGATACCGTCATCATCATGACGAGCAACGCAGGAACTGGCGTGAATACAGCAAGCGTCGGCTTCAATCCGGACAAGCATGAATCCGTATCGACGCTGGACAACTTGAGCGACTACTTCAAGCCTGAATTCCTGAACCGCTTCGATTCAATCATCAACTTCAATGCATTGACTGAAGACAACCTGATTGAAATCGTCGACCTGATGCTTGCAGAACTTCAGGAGACTGTCGAGGAGAACGACATCAGCATCACAATCACTGATGAAGCCAAGCGTGAACTTGCACGGCTCGGTTATGACAAACGGTTCGGTGCAAGGCCGCTCCGCAGGGTTATCCAGGATAAGATAGAAGATCAGCTGACCGACCTCATCCTGGAGGAAGAGACTATAGATAATGTGAGAGTACAGTTGGAAGACGAAGAGATTGCAGTTGTGAAAGGCTAGTTTCGCACTTGTATATAAATGGAGGCTGCCGTCCCGAAAGGGATGGCAGCCTTTTATATTCTCTGGTGTTGTTTCATATTTGCAGCATACGGGAAGAGTGTTCCAACAATACTCTAGGAGGAGATACTGTGAAGGACCATCAAATATATATAAATGGCGAATATACATCCTCGACCGGAGACGAATGGATCGACATCATCAACCCGGCGACCGAGGAAGTGATATCCAGGACACCTAAAGGCACATCAGAAGATGTGGACAGGGCAGTGGAAGCTGCTTCCCAGGCCCAGCCTGCATGGGAGCAGGTGCCGAACATCGAGCGGGGCAGGATTGTACGCAAGATGGGTGAGAAGATCGCCGAAAGAAGAGAGACTTTCATAGATCTGCTCCAGGAAGAGCAGGGGAAGGATTACGAGTTGGCAAGCGGTGAAGTGGATCTGGCGATAGACTATTTCGAATACATGTCCGAATGGGCGAGAAGAATCGAAGGCGATATCGTTCCAAGTGACAGGTCCAATGAGAACATCCTTGTCTACAAGAAGCCGATCGGCGTAGTGGCCGGGATCATCCCGTGGAACTTCCCGGTCTTCATCCTGGCACGGAAAGTGGCCACTGCACTGATGACCGGCTGTACCGTTGTAATAAAGCCGAGTCAGCATACACCGAACACGACGATGGAATTCACCAGAATCGTAGATGAGATGTCAGAGGTTCCTGCAGGCATATATAATGTCGTAACAGGTGCAGGCTCTGAAATCGGCAATGCCCTGGCTTCACACAAGGACGTGCACATGGTGACGATGACAGGCAGCATCACCGCCGGTACAAAAGTGATGGAGGCAGCGGCGCAGAACATTACAAAAGTGAATCTCGAGCTCGGTGGCAAGGCGCCCGCCATAGTGACTGAAAATGCAGACCTCGATCTTGCGGCAGAAGAGATCACGACTTCAAGGCTTGCCAATAATGGGCAAGCCTGCACAAATGCGGAGCGTGTCTATGTCCATGAGAGTGTTGCTGAGGAACTGACCCGTAAGCTCAAGGAGAAGTTTGAAGCGCAGACATTCGGAGATCCACGCAAAGACAAGGAGGCGGATCTCGGCCCCCTCGTCAATCAGGACCGTCTGGAAACAGTGGATGAGATGGTGCAGAATGCAGTTTCATCTGGTGCAAAAGTGGTTACGGGTGGAGAAGCCGCAGATGTCGACGCAGGATTCTTCTATAAACCGACGATCCTCACAGATGTTACACATGAGTCCGACATCATGACGGATGAAATATTCGGGCCGGTGTTGCCGATATCAACGTTCAGCACATTGGATGAGGCCATTGAAAAAGCCAATGATACCGTATATGGACTTTCATCATCAGTTTACACGGAGGACCTGAACGAAGCGATGCGTGTCATCAATGAGATGAAGTTCGGTGAAACTTACGTCAACCGTGAAAACTTCGAGGCTGTTCAGGGATACCATGCAGGAATGCGCCAATCTGGCCTTGGCGGCACAGACGGCAAATACGGAGTAGAGGATTTCCTTGTAACCCAGGTGGTCTATATGCAGTATAAGGAAAACAAAAAATAGAAGAATGATCAATAGATGCAGAGCCCTCCGGTTCTGCATCTTTTCAATACATAAAGCCCATCTTTCAATGCCGCAGTCCAAGATAATCCACTTAGCTCCACAATGGTGTTATAATACACTTAAAGAGGCTATACATAATTGAGTCCTTCAAAAAATCCCAATTGATGAGGAGGGGAGTCATGAAAAACCAGACAATGGTCAAAAAGTTCGATCGGCAGTCAAAAACGTATGACAAGCGGAGGGGCAACGATCCTACCGATAAATACCGGGAGCGCATCATTCCGGAAGCTGAAGGTAAGGTTTTGGAGGTGGGTATTGGTGCCGGAGGGAATTTTCCGTACTACGAAGCTGATATTGAGCTGACAGGTGTCGACTTCAGTCCCAAAATGATTAATGCGGCCCAGGAGGCAGCTTCAGCCTATCCCTTTGAAGCGACACTGTACGAGGCGGATATAGCAGAGCTGGATTTTGATGAAAACAGTTTTGACACTATCGTCTCCACGCTGTCATTCTGTGCCTATGAGCACCCGGATGATGTACTTGGGAATTTTGCAAAATGGTGCAGGCCCGAAGGAACGATATTGATGATGGAACATGGCGAGAGTACAAACCGTCTGCTCGCAGGGGCACTGAATATAGTGGACCCGGTTTCGATGAAGGTGCTCGGATGCCATCAGAACAGGAATATCTCAGACATTGTAAGGCATTCCGATTTGAAGATCGTGAAGGAGGAGAGGCATCTGGCCGGCTGCCTTTATATGCTGTGGGTAAAACCTTGAATATTGGTTGAATCAGGGCAGAGGGTCATCTTCTGCCCTGTTTGAATGTATGAACTTCAGGGAAAGGAGCAAATAGCAGAAAGGGAGAGGAGTCCAAATGAAACGTTTTAGACTTTTGATCGCAGCAGCTATGCTCAGTACATTGATGGCAGCATGTGGAATGAACAATGATTCCAATGAGTTTGATCAGCAGCAGACGATAAATGATACGATGAACCAGCAGAGCCAGGACGGATCTGATGGAAACAGCCAGGAGTAACATCTACATACATGAAACACTCCGGAGGCCAGACGGCCTCCGGAGTGTTCTGTTTGAGTGTCCTCTTCTATTCGAGTCCCATCGATTTCCTATAGCCCTCCAAATAGGAGATTTCTGATGGGGAGCCCTTGTCCATGCTGTTCATCGCCCGGTGCCACAGTGGATAATATGGCTCAGGCCGGGCTGCTGCTTCAATCCTGTCATGCTCTTTCTGGGTCAGGCGGATGTTGTAGGAAGCAATGTTTTCATGAAGCTGCTCTTCATTTCTTGCCGCAATGACCACAGGACCCACATTCGGGCGGTCCTTGACCCATGCAAGGGCGATCTGCGGCACTGTAGCGTTGCGCTCTTCTGCGACTTCCTTGAGTGCATCGATGACATCATACAGACGCTCCTCATCCTTCACCCAGGGCTCTGGCCATCCGCCACCTTGACGGGTACCTGAAGGGGCCTCATTATTGCGGTCGATCTTTCCGTTCAGAAGGCCTTCGCCGAGGGGACTCCATATCATTGAACCGATGCCGAGTTCACTGCCGGCCGGCAGCAGCTCGTATTCCGCTTCCCGCGCTTCAGGTGTATAGTAAATCTGCTGGGTGATGGGCGGGATGAGCCCCTTCTGTTCTGCAATGGTATAAGTTCTGGCCAAGGCCCAGCCGCTGTAGTTCGATACGCCCCAGTACCGGATCTTGCCGGATTTGATGAGATCGTTCATCGTTTCAATCGTCTCTTCAATTGGAGTGCGCCCGTCCCAGAGATGGACGAAGTAGATGTCCAGGTAATCGGTGCCGAGCCGTTCCAGGGTCCGGTCGATCGACGTTTCAATATTGATGCGCGAAGCACCGCCCGCATTTGGGTCCTCCCCTAGGTCGAATCCTGTCTTGGATGTCAGGAGTACCTTCTCCCTCCTGCCTTTGATGGCTTCTCCGAGCACCTTTTCCGCATCTCCTTCTGAATAGAGGTTGGCTGTATCAAACATGTTGATGCCTGCATCGAGGCAGATATCCACATGGCGTCTTGCGGTTTCCGCATCAATGTTTCCGGCCGGTTCAAATCCATTGGTCCCACTGAAAGGAATCGTCCCGAGAATGTACTTGGGCACTTTCAAACCGGAATTTCCGAGATAGATATAATCCATGGTATCCTCCTTAGAACCCTTTTTAAGTTAAATTTCCCCCTGCAGATGAACATAAACATGAGTTGTCACGTCCATCCCCTGTTCACCAGCCAGTTGGAGAATGAAAGGAGATCCGCGAAATGATGATCTGCGCCGACTTTCTTATTTTTCCTGTTGCCGATGAAGACGGTATGCGTGCCTGCATTCCGGCCGGCACTTATATCCGGTTCCCTGTCGCCCACCATGTAACTCTCTCCAAGGGAGATATCATGTGTTTCTGCGAGATTCAGGATCATCCCCGCTTCCGGCTTCCTGCATCCACATCCTTCATGGGGCATGTGCGGACAGTAGGCGATATCATCCACCCTGGCACCCGAGGCCCCGAGAAGATTCAAGAGCCTGTCATGTATTTCCCCGAGCGCATCCTCAGTCATATAGCCAAGGCCGACACCGCCCTGGTTGGTGACGATGAACACTTTCCATCCATCCTCATTGAACTGCCTGATGGCCTGCTCGACACCTTCAAGGAGGTGGAGATCTTCGGGACGGTTCACGAACTTCACCCGGTGATTGAGCACTTCATTGATGACGCCGTCCCGATCCAGAAATACTGCCCTATGCATAAGAGGTCCCCTTTCAATTCATATTCCTGCATACTAAGACTTCCTTGATTCATACAGTTCAATCCACTCATCCGCTGTCATCTTCCCGGCAAGTTCCCCAAGCAGTGCATAGGGAATATTTTGTGGGTTGGAGAAGCGGATACAGCTTTTGCCCATGTTGAGCTTGGTTGCCATATGCTCCGGGTAGGCGTCTGTAAACCATTCGTACAGTTCATCGTCACTGTATATCCCCATATGATAGATGGCGAGGTGCCTTTTTTGGGCGGCGACGCTTATAAAGGGAAGGGCTCCACCATCCACGTGGTAGCCTTCCGGATACGTCTCTTTCGGTACAGCATAAGTCGGCATGCCGTGCTGCATCTCCGTCTGGAATCCTTCAGGGAGGTTTTCTCCGATCGTCCTCCAAACTCCTATAAAAGCATCCTGCCATCTGTCGTCGATCTGCCTGATATACTCTTCAATGTCCATATTGCCACTTCCTTCATTTTAGGATTGGTCATGCTTCCATTTAACCACAAATCCTCATGATTGGATGCAAAAATACTTTGACTGGGTCATGCTGCAGGAACATGGAGGCCTACTACGTGCACCAAGGGTTGCATATTCACTGTGCAAAGACATTCATGCTGATATAATTGAATGTGAAAAGATGCTACAGGGGGGATCGATATGCCGCATGATCATTCGCACGGAGCGAACAGGAGGGTTCTTCTGATCAGCTTCTTCATCATCACCGGTTATATGCTCGTTGAAGCGGTCGGCGGCTGGCTGACGAACAGTCTCGCACTCCTGTCCGACGCGGGGCATATGCTGAGTGACTCGATTTCACTGGGTGTGGCGGTCCTCGCCTTCAGTCTGGGGCGGAAGACAGCCAACTACAGCAAGACTTATGGATACAAGCGGTTTGAAATACTGGCGGCGATCTTCAACGGTGTGACGCTCATACTCATTTCCGCCTACATCTTCTACGAGGCGTTCCAACGCTTCATGGATCCGCCTGAAGTCGCGTCGGGGGGCATGCTGGTGATTGCTACAATGGGACTTGTGGTGAACATCATCGTCGCATGGATATTGATGCGCGGGGGTGATACAGAGGGAAACCTGAACATCAGGGCCGCCTTCCTCCATGTGATGGGAGACTTGCTGGGCTCGATCGGGGCAATCGCCGCTGCCCTCCTGATCATATTCTTCGGCTGGGGGCTGGCCGACCCATTGGCGAGCGTCATCGTTGCTGTCCTGATCATCATCAGCGGCTGGCGGGTGACGAAGGATGCCATCCATGTCCTGATGGAGGGGACGCCGGTTGGTGTAGATGTAGAGCACATCGTAAGTGTCATGCAGGCGGACACTCGGATCATCGATATACACGACCTCCATATGTGGAGCATCACGAGTGGACAGAACGCCATGTCATGCCACGTGACGGTCGATGACACCATGACGATCAAGGAGAGTGGTGAGCTGCTGCATGAACTGGAACGGAGGCTTGGGGATGAGGGTATCGGCCACGTGACCATACAGGTGGAGGGCGAATCCCACCCGCATGATGAAGCATTGATGTGCCATCTTAATGAAAGGATGCATGAAGCACATGATTAAGAACAGCCAAAAAGATGAAGCACTGCTTTATTTGACTGAATTTTCCGATTTGTATATGATGGATATGTTGATATTACAGAAACAACTGCCATATGCGTAACACCACACTCGATTCAAAATCGAAAGTTTGAAAGGGGAAGCGTAATGAGTAGGATCAATCTGGAAAATGCAAAGAAGATAATTGAGGGCGCAGAGCAGAAGGCGTCAGAGATCGGTGTACAGATGGTGATCTCCGTCATCGACGAAGGAGGCAATCTGGTTGCGGTACACCGCATGGATGATGCGTGGCTCGCAAGCATCGATATTGCGCAGAACAAGGCATGGACATCAGTGGCCCTGAAGATGCCGACATCCAATCTGGAAGAGGCGACGGTGCCGAATGCAGAGCTATTCGGCCTGAACACGACGAATCAGGGACGCATCGTCGTCTTTGGTGGTGGCATCCCGCTTGAAGCGGATGGCAAGGTTGTGGGAGCCATCGGTGTCAGCGGCAGCAGTGTACCGGATGATGTGAAGGTGGCCGAAGCGGGTGTCGAAGCATTCAAGGCGCTATAGTTGAACCTGCTATAATTTTATGAGTATTGGAAGACCTCCCTCAGGAAAGGAACATCTGAAGGGAGGTCTTTTGTCCCCTGCAACCGATGAAGGGGCATATTGATGGGAGGGATGGATATGACAGATGTAAGGAAGTTGACGAATGAGGAAAGCCGGCATTTGCTCAGTGTATTGAAAGTGCGCTTTGAATCGCATATGTACCGTCATGAGGATATGGAGTGGAGAGATGTTGAAGCACGTCTCGACAGCCATCCCGAAAAGCTGTGGTCCCTGGGCGAAATGGAACGGACCGGTGGGGAACCGGATGTGGCAGCTGAGGCGGATGGAGCAATAATATTCTATGATTTTTCAGCTGAAAGCCCGGAAGGGCGGCGTAAGGTCTGTTATGACGATGAGGCACTCCAGGCAAGAAAGAAGAACAAGCCTGAAAACAGTGCAGTCGGCATGGCGGAGGAGATGGGGGTGGAACTCCTTGACGAGGCGGATTACCGGCAACTCCAGACCATTGAAGTGGTCGATCGGAAGACATCAAGCTGGATCCGGACACCGGCCGACATCAGGAAGCTGGGAGGCGCCCTGTTTGGGGATCACCGATATGGCGCGATGTTCATCTATCATAACGGTGCGGAATCCTATTACAGTGCCAGGGGGTTCCGGGCCATGCTCCTTATATGACAAATGTCATGTATTATTGCTGACACCTGCCTCTACACCCGCTTGTTGGCATAGCTTAAAATAAAACCAATAAGATTACAGGAAAGAGGTTGGCCCACATGTCAAAACAGAAACAGGCACAGCTGAGGAAAGACGTCATGCCGTTCGCCAAGTCACAGACGAAGACAAGCATCATACAGCTTTTCAACACGGTTCTTCCATTTTTTGCGTTATGGTTCCTGGCGTACCAGTCACTGAGCATTTCATTCTGGCTCAGTCTGCTGTTCAGCATCGGAGCTGCCGGCTTCATGATCCGGACGTTCATCATCTTCCACGACTGTGCCCACCAGTCATTCTTCAAGAGCAAGAAGTGGAACACGATATTCGGCACCATCACCGGCGTCATCACCCACTTTGCGTATGAAAAATGGAAGCGGGAACACTCGATCCACCACGCAACAAGCGGCAACCTGGACAAGCGGGGCATCGGTGACATCTGGGTCATGACGGTCGAAGAATACGAAGAAGCAGGAAAATGGGAGAGGCTGAAATATCGCCTCTACCGTAATCCGCTCATCATGTTCGGCCTTGGACCATTGTCACTGTTCCTGCTGGACAACCGTTTCAACCGCAAAGGCGCCAAGAAGAAGGAACGCATGAACACCTATCTGATCAATGGGCTACTTGTGGCAATCTACTGTCTGATCGGTTTCACGCTTGGCTGGCATGTACTGCTGCTCGTACAGCTTCCGATCATCTACGTTGCAGGCATGCTCGGCATCTGGCTCTTCTATGTCCAGCACCAGTTCGAAGACTCCTATTTTGAAAATGAATCCGAATGGGATTACGTAAAAGCGGCAGTGGACGGCAGCTCCTACTACAAGCTGCCCCGCTGGCTCGAATGGATGACAGGCAGCATCGGCTATCACCATGTGCACCATCTGGCGCCAAGAGTGCCCAACTATTCACTGGAAAAAGCACATGAGAGTACGCCGCCGCTCCATCAGGCGACGACCATCACCCTGAAGTCGAGCCTTGAATCCATCCGCTTCCGTCTGTATGACGAGAAGAAGAAGACATTCGTGACCTTCCGTGAGATGAAGGCGCAATTGAATGAAAAGCATCAGCCAAGTACAGACTAGATGATATCCCCCTGATCAGTCAGGGGGATTTATTTTTATACATTTTTGGTGGGCCCATCGTTCCATAAAACTGTTACACTGGAACAAATAAGGTGAAGGGAGGCGGTCATCCATGCGCGACTGGTATCATATATTTCCTAAAAATACAGGACTCAGTCTGTACATATGGATCATATTCTGCATCCTGCCGTTCTATTTCATATTCCGTTCCAATGATTCATGGGAGATCTTCTCGGGTGTTGCTTTGACTGTGCTCTTCTTCACCATATACTGGCTGACGTTCAATACGCGTGGCCCCCTGATCTACATAGGTCTGAGCATTGAATTCTGCATCAATATTGCGATGACCATATTCTACGGCTATGTCTATTTTGCGCTTTTCACAGCATTCTATGTCGGCAACATAAGGAATAGGGCCGGTTTCATCTCTATGTACGTCATTCATCTGGTGACGACGGTCGGTGCAATCACTTTCGGCTTCTTCTACAATTATACGCTGCTGCTCAGCCATCTGCCTTTCCTCATCATGACCGTCCTAGGCGTCATCCTGCTTCCGATCAGCCAGTACAACCGCCTGAAGCAGGAGGAACTGGAAATGCAGCTTGAAGATGCTAACATGAGGATTGCAGAACTTGCGATAGTGGAAGAACGCCACAGGATCGCCCGTGATCTGCATGATACGCTCGGTCAGAAGCTGTCGATGATCGGTCTTAAGAGTGAATTGTCAAAGAAGCTGATAGACAAGGATCCCAATGCTGCAAAGCGCGAGCTCGCAGACATACAGTCGACATCGAGACAGGCACTGAAGGAAGTACGGGAAATGATCAGTGATATGAAGAGTGTCGATCTGGAGGGTGAAGTGGAGCACGTGAAAAAGCTGATGGATGCTGCCCAGATACGGTATGATATAACTGTCGAAGGAAGCTTCAACAATATACCCGTGCTTGTTGAAAATGTGCTGAGCATGTGTCTGAAGGAAGCGGTCACCAATGTGGTGAAGCACAGCCAGGCGCATCTGTGCGTGATCGAGCTGATCGAGACGGATCAGGATATACTCCTTAAGGTCATGGATAATGGAGAGGGCAGGGAAATCTTCCAGTCGGGCCATGGCATCCACGGGATGCGTGAACGCCTCTCCTTCGTGAATGGAGAGATGCAGATCGTCAACAACAACGGTGGTTTTGAAATCAATATCGCGGTGCCGAAAGTATTGAAAGAGATTGAGGAGGGATGAATATGATCCGCATTGTACTGGCTGAAGACCAGAACCTGCTGAGGGGTGCGCTCGGTGCGCTGTTGGATCTTGAAGAAGATATGACTGTTGTCGGACAAGCGGAGAATGGAGCAGAAGCTCTGGACCTTGTTGCCGCGGAGTCTCCGGACGTGTGCCTCATGGATATCGAGATGCCGGTGATGACCGGGCTGGAGGCGGCAGAACGCCTGAAGGGCGGCTCATGCAAAGTCATTATGCTGACGACCTTCGCACGCCCCGGGTATTTCGAACGGGCGAAGCAGGCGCAGGTGAGCGGCTATCTGCTGAAGGACAGCTCCAGTGAAACGCTCGCACAGTCGATCAGACACATCATCGGAGGGAGGCGCATCTATTCGCCAGAACTGATTGACGTGGCTTTCGAAGCTGCGAATCCCCTTACCCCGCGGGAGATGGAAATCATCCAGCTGCTGGAGGCGGGCAGAACGACGAAGGCCATTGCGAAGGAGCTGCACCTGTCGAACGGGACCGTCAGAAACTATATATCCATCATCCTGGATAAGCTGTATGTCGACAACCGGATCGAAGCCATCTCGAAGGCGAGGGAGAAGGGGTGGCTGAAGTAGTGTTGCTTGGCTTCCACAAAATGAAGATGCGCACCGCATCACTGGGATGAGGCGCGCATATGTTTTTGACTACCAGAACCTGAACCAACCGAGCGTTTCGTATCCAAAGTAGAAGGATAGAAGCGCAAGAATGCTGAAAATCAGGTTCTCCACCTTGCTTCCGGTCCTGATGGTGAGGGGGAAGCGGACGGTGAGGTCGAGCGGAAAGAAGAGCTTGATGCCGCTTCTTGTCGCCATATCCAGTATGTAATGGCTGACCATACCCGTCAGTAATCCATATTTCAGTATATCGTTTGGAAAGAACCGGTCGATGAGGAACGAAACGATTACCAGAAACAGGAGGCTGTGGGTAAATGTGCGGTGGCCGAACAGAAGATTGATGATGCGTGATAATATGGGGAATCTTCTTCCAATCCTGCTTCCACTATGGCAAATATCGGGCAGAAGTGCACCGACGATGCCGGCCCCTACCATGATCAGTGGATTTTCATTCGCTGCGTGGGCAACCGCAAGACTTGCTGTGATGCCGCCCATTATATGTGTTTTTCCAGTCATGATGTCGCCTCCTTAATTTTGCCTGAAGTATCATTATAATATATTATATGCATTTTTACTGTATTTTTTGAATGTGCTGTAGAATATATGCAGCTCAGGGAAGTCGAGGATTACATCCGATGAGAAAGGGAATGTAGAAACAAAGGAAAATGCTGGGTGGTGATGGCGTTCTGCCCTACATGAACGGATGTAGGCCCCGGTATACCAGGAGGGATAAGTATGGGAAGACTTAACGGCAAAGTGGCGGTGATCACTGGTGCAGGCAGCGGCCAGGGAGCGATGGAAGCGGAGCTTTTCGCCCGGGAGGGCGCGAAGGTTGTAGCGACGGATATGAACGATGAACATCTCGGTGAACTGCTCGAAAGGCTCGGGGAACAGTATCCTGATGCGGTAATCGGCCTGCGGCAGGATGTGTCTAAGGAAGCGGACTGGCAGCATATCGTGGAGGAGGCTGTCGGCACATTCGGCAAAGTCGATATACTCATCAATAACGCGGGCATTACAGGCATTACAGAATTTACACTGAACAAGTTGACGATTGAGGAATGGGATAAGGTCATGAATGTCAATGCACTCGGGAACTTCCTCGGCATGAAGCATGTGATTCCCGAGATGAAAAGGAATGGCCAGGGTTCCATTGTGAACATTTCCTCCCTGACCGGCATCAGCGGTCTTGGGGGACTCACTGCCTACTCTGCCTCGAAAGGGGCAATCCGCACCATGACGAAGGGTGCGGCAAGAGATTTCGGTGGGGACCATATACGGGTGAATTCCATACACCCAGGCTATATCGAGACACCATCTACGGAGTATCTGACTTCGAATGCGGATATACGGGATGCACTGATTGCTGCTGTGCCGCTCAAATATTTGGGCCAATCGGAAGATGTAGCATATGCAGCGCTGTTTTTGGCATCGGATGAAGCCAGGTTCATCACCGGGGAAGAGCTGATCATCGATGGTGGTCAGACGATTAAGGAATAATAGCATATCAATCATTAAGGAGAATATCATGGACGGAACAAAAAGGGAAAATATCAAACCAGGCGTCAAAGTGAAAGTGGTACAGAAGCATCATCAGCGGTCGGGGGAACTGACCGAAGGGACGGTGGCGAGACTGCTGACCAACTCGGCGACACACCCCCACGGAATCAAAGTGAAGCTCGAAGATGGCACTGTCGGCAGAGTAAAGGAAATATTGGGATGAATGAAAAATAACGCCCCACCGAAATTGGTGGGGCGTTATTTCTATTCAACTTTCGTGTCTGCAATGTCATCGGGACGCGCACGATACACGCGCAGTGCCATCACTACCGCAACGATGGAAAAGATGAAGGCGGTGAAATAGACGAGTTCCACACCAGCCACCATGGCCAAGTCGATCGTTGCCGGATCGTCCGGGGTCTCTGCATCTGAGAGGTAGTTTGCCTGTCTGGCATTGAGGATGCTGATGAAGACCGAAACGCCTATGGCTCCGGCCATTGGCTGCAAGGTCGATATGACGGCGGTACCGTGCGGATAGAGCCGCTTAGGCAGCTGGTTGAGCCCATTGGTCTGGGCAGGCATCATGATTGCCGAAACGGAGATCATGAGCAGCAGGAAGCCGATGACGATCATCCACACCGAACTGCCGGTGTCCAGGCGGCTCATCATGAACATGGTGCCGCTCAGCACAAGTGTTGCAGGAATCATCATCGGCCTTGGGCCAACCTTATCGAACAGCTGACCCATGAAAGGGGAGAGCGCACCGTTCAGCAGACTGCCGGGAAGCAGAAGAATACCTGCAGTGGCGGCACTCAGTGCCAAGGGCCCCTGCATATAGATCGGCAGTATGATCTCCGAGGCGAACATGGCCATGATGATGATCACGAACATGATGACGGCATGGCGGTACATCGGATACTTGAACACCCTGAAATCCATGATGGGCTCATCCAGATGGAGCTGCCGGTAGGCAAACAGAAAGATGCCGCTGATTCCCAGCAGAAGGGAAACGAGCACCACTGGACTCAGGAACCCGGCTTCGCTCTCACCGACCGAACTGAACCCATATATGGTCGCTCCAAAACCGACGGTGGAGAACAAGATGGACAGGATGTCGATTTTCGGCCGTGTCACTTCCGATACATTGACCAGGAAGAAATAGGCGAATACTATGGAAAATAATGAGAACGGAATGACGGTGATGAAGAGGAAACGCCATCCGAGGTATTCTACTATGATGCCTGAAAGTGTCGGGCCGATGGCTGGAGCGAACATGATGACGAGGCCGACGATTCCCATGATTCTGCCACGTTTATGGGGCGGGTACATGAGCAGGAACACATTGAACATGATCGGCATCAGCATGCCGGTGCCCACTGCCTGTATCAGGCGGCCGGTCAGCAGGATGCCGAATGTCGGGGCGGAGGCGGCAATGGCTGTACCGAGAGTGAATATGATCATCGTCCCCAGGAAAAGCTGACGGGTGGTGAACCATTGGATCAGTAGGGCCGAGACGGGAATGACGATGCCCATGACGAGCATGAAGCCTGTAGCCATCCACTGCACGGTCGGCAAGGTGATGTCGAATTGATCCATTAATGTCGTAAGCGCAATATTGAGGAGCGTTTCATTCAAAATTGCAAAAAATGCCCCGATGATGAGCGACAGCATGATCGGGAGGGTTTTGATATCGGGGTTTTCCGATAGATATTCATATTGTCTGGCACTGTCTTTTTCCATATATAGATCTCCTGTATGTATTGGATTTGAATGTTTGGTGCATAAGTGCATCTGAATATATTATTATGGATGAAGCGATTATACAAGAATTAAGTCTTGAAGATTTCCAGAAAAAGGAGCGGAGCATATGAGATGTGGCACGGAATGCTTCATTGTGACATTCGAAAAAGATGGTGCGCTGTATACGAAGGAGGCAAAGGCGCGTTCCCATATAGAAGCGCGCAGGATGGTCAGCAGCAAATATGGATCCGACAGCCGGGTCAAAAAAATAGTGAAAAAATACAAATGAGCATTTGCAATTCATACGCCTTTAGTGTAGTATGCAAAACTATAGTATATTTCTTAAATATTCGGAAAATATTGAAATGTACTATAAATAAGTGTATACAAAATACGGAGGCGAACTATTTAACATGTCCAAACTTTGGAATGATGTGGACGCGTACTTTACTTCCCAGCTGAATGCTGATGATGAGGTAATTACGGGAATTCTCGAAAACGAAGAAGAAAGAACCGAAGCGACGAGTGGTCAAGGAAAGTTTCTTCAGTTATTGGCGAGAATCAAAGGTGCAAAAACGGTGTTGGAAATAGGCACATTGAGTGGCTACAGTACATTATGGCTGGGTAAGGCACTGCCGGAAGATGGCAGGATGGCCACCATCGAGTCCAACCCTGAATATGCAAAAACAGCGTTCGAGCACATTATGGCTGCTGAACTGGATGACAAGGTTGAAGTCATCGAGGCGCCGGCGGAAAATACATTGCCGAAATTGCTTGAGAGAGGATATCCACGCTTTGATTTCATCTATATCAATGCAAATCAGCAGCATTATCCGGACTACCTTGAAGCGGCAATCAACATGGCCAAGAGCGGCTCGGTCATCGTAACGGAACGTAAGATCATGGAATCGTTTGAAGAAGAAGAGGCGAAATGCCCTAAAATGCAGCGTTTCCTGCAGATACTTACAGAGCATCCCCGTGTAGATGCAACGGCAGTTCAGACGGTAGGCAGCAGAGGACATGACGGGTTCGTCATGGCAGTATTGGATTAACCGAAGAGTATACAAATTAAAAAGCTCAGTATCAACCTACTAAAGTGGATTGATACTGAGCTTTTTATTGGCATACCTTACCGGCGCATGGCCGTTATGGTAGAGTATATATAAAATTGAAAAGAAGGGGATACGGTGCTGACGCGTTTCAATGCTTTCATTCAAAAATGGATTGCGCTCCTCACACCACTCAGTCTGATCATCGGTGTGCTGCTTGGTGAAATGGGGACGCACTTCCTCTTCCTGATTCCCTGGTTCTTTGCCTTCATGACCTTCACAGGGGCACTTGGCATGGATTTCAAGGATTTCAGGATGGTCGTCAAATATCCGGGGACGATACTGCTGAGCATACTGTTCCTGCATATCCTGATGCCGGTGTGGGGCTATGTGCTGGCGACGGTCCTGCTGGATGATGCGCTTCTGACCATCGGTTTCACACTGGCGGTGGCAGTGCCCACCGGTGTGACTTCAATCATATGGGTGACGATCACCCGGGGCAATCTGCCGCTTGCGCTCTCCATCGTCCTCCTCGATACGCTGCTCGCCCCGCTGATACTGCCGCTCATACTTGTAGCAGTTGCAGGCACAGCCGTTACCATCGATTCCGGGGCCCTGATCATGGGATTGCTGTGGATGATCGTATTGCCGACCCTGGCCGGCATCCTGATGAACGAAGTGACACAAGGCAGGGTGAAGGACACATTGGGAAGGCGGCTGGCGCCTTTTTCGAAAATCAGCCTGCTGCTCATCATCATGATCAACGGAAGTGTCATCGCACCATACCTGCAGAACTTTTCCTGGGAAATCATCGGCATACTGCTCCTTGTCCTGTTCATTACTTTATCTGCATATGCCTTTGCACTGGTTACCGGACACTATCTGCTCGAGGAGCCGTCCATCGTTACGACCTTCACCTATAATGTGGGAATGAGGAACATTTCGGTAGGGGTGGTCATCGCGACTGCCTATTTCCCGCCAAAAGTTGCGATGCCCGTCGTCTTCTGCATGCTGTTCCAGCAGCTCATTGCCTCCTTCGCAAGCAGGGGAATGATACGCTATCAGACATACAGAAATGGTTGAAGCCACCCCTCTTTGAAGTGTGGCTTCTACTTTTACGGACTGCACACATAAATTTTCCATAAATGGGTATAGTGAAATATTGAAGATTCATCATTTTATGAGGAGGCTACATATGGAACGATTCAAGGCATTGGTCATAGACAAGGCGGATGAGGGTACAACGATGGATATCAAGGAGATCGGCATGGAGGATCTGTCTGAAGGGGAAGTGACGATCAAAGTTGCATATTCAAGTGTGAACTATAAGGATGGCATGGTCGCAGTGACGGGCAGCATTGCCGAGACGTTCCCGCTTGTACCGGGAATCGACCTTGCAGGTACGGTGATTTCATCTGAAGATGAACGTTTTCAGGAAGGGGACGAAGTGATCGCCACCAGCTACTATATCGGTACGCGGCACAGCGGCGGTTTCAGTGAAGTCGCCAGGATTCCTGCGGAATGGGTCGTCCCCCTGCCTGAAGGACTGACGCTCAAGGAATCGATGGAACTCGGCACCGCAGGTTTCACGGCCGCACTGTGTGTAAAGAGGCTTGAGGAGAATGGACTTGAGCCCGGGAGTGGAAAGGTGCTCGTCGACGGCGCAAGCGGCGGGGTCGGCAGTCTTGCCATCAATATGCTCGCGGATAAGGGATATGAGGTCGTGGCAAGCACAGGTCGGACAGAAGAGGCTGAATATCTGAAATCCCTCGGGGCAGCCAAAGTCATCCACCGGGATGAAGTGACCGACACCGACGGGAAGTCCACCCGGAAGCGGCAATGGCAGGCAGCCATCGACCCGGTTGGCGGCAAGACACTGCAGTATATATTGAGCAGCCTCGATTATGGTGGTTCAGTCGCCACGTGCGGACTCGCTGGCGGCATAGAAGTGGAGACCACCGTCCTTCCATTCATTTCCCGGGCAATAAACTGGCTCGGGATCGATTCCGTCAAATATCCGATGGAGCCGAGAAAAAAGGTCTGGGAGAGCCTCGCTGGCGAACTGAAACCTTCTGCCCTGGAAACGCATATCTCCCATGAAGTATCACTCGAGGAGCTCCCGGGTACTTTGCGGGATATCCTTAAAGGGCGGGTCCGTGGCCGCGTCATCGTCAAATTCTGATGAAAAGACCCCTCATCCAACATAGATTGGATGAGGGGTCCTCTTTTATTTAGCGTATGCTTCTTCTTCGAGCACTTTTATCTGTGCATCCACTTCTTCTGCCGACAGATCATTTTCAATGACATATCTGTTTCTGGGGTGCTTTGTACATTCCAGCGAGCAGCCGCCAAGGTGCTTCGCTTCATTTTCTTCCGAAGCGAGGATCTGGTCGTTGCATTCCGGATTTGCACAGTTGATGTAGCGTTCGCATGGTGTGCCGTTGAAATGATCTCTGCCGACGACATTGTGTTCCACCTGATTTACGGGTACGGTCAACCTTTCATCGAAGACATACATCATGCCATCCCAGTTCTGCCCTTTGACTTCAGGGTCTTTGCCGTATGTTGCGATGCCGCCATGGAGCTGTCCGACATCTTCAAATCCTTCACGCTTGAGCCAGCCTGAAAACTTCTCGCAGCGTATGCCGCCGGTGCAGTATGTCAGGATGCGTTTGCCTTCGAGCATATCGCGGTTCTCCCTCACCCATTCCGGAAGTTCCCGGAATGTCTCCACATCCGGACGGATGGCGCCACGGAAATGGCCGACATCATACTCATAAGTGTTCCTTGCATCGAGGACAATCGTATTTTCGTCTTGCATCTGCGCATAGAAATCCTTTGGTTCGAGGTATTCACCCGTCATTTCACGGGGATTGATGTCATCCTCAAGGCTGAGGTTGACGAGCTCAGGACGGGGACGTACATGCATCTTCTTGAAGGTGTGGCCTTCAGACGGATCGATCTTGAACACGATGCCATCGAAAAGTGGATGATTCTTCATGTATTCCATATACTTTTCGGTATCTTCCACGGTGCCGGATACGGTGCCGTTTATACCTTCGTTCGCGACCAGGATGCGCCCTTTGAGGTTCATGCTTTTGCACAGCTCAAGGTGCTCCGATGAGAATCCCTCGGGATCTTCAATGTCTGTGTAGTAGTAATAGAGTAAAACTTGATATTTCATTGTCTTTTCCACCTATCAATTATATTTGCAGGATATACCTGATAGTTGCATGGAATAAAAGTCCTTTCATGCAATTGTTTATTATATCAATTAAACAATGCATTTGAAAGGACTTTTTACACCTGTCAATAATTATTCAATTCATTGCTACAGGCCTTCTGCACCGCCCGGGCGCGGCGAGTCGGCTGCACCATAGAGCTTATGGCCGTTCGTCTGGTCGATCATGATCGCCTGTACATCGCCGAGGCGGGTGTCCGCAGTCTGCTCCCTGAACGACTGGTCGAAAGAGTAGCCGAGCTTCTTGAGTGATTCAAGAACCTCTTTTTCGAGGCCGTCCTCCCACTGTGTTTCGAGGTCACGGGTCACATAGATCCTCGGATCCCTGATCGCTTCATCGAGCGACATGTTGTAGTCTATGATGTTGATGATCGTCTGGGCGACGGAGGCGACGATGGTCTGCGCGCCAGGGGAGCCGAGTGTGAAGAACGGCTTCCCTTCGTGGAACAGTATCGTTGGACATTTGGAGCTTGTCGGATACTTATGGCCGTTCGGTTCATTGACCTGTCCCGGCTCAGCTTCGAAGTCTGTAAGGTCGTTGTTCATGATGAACCCGTAGCCGGGCACCATGATGCCTGAGCCATAGATCCGTTCTATGGAAGATGTGCAGGAAGCGACATTGCCCCATTGGTCCACTGCAGTGAAATGGGTCGTCTCCATGCCTTCGTTGCCTGCATATCTGTCGGTTTCAATCGTACCGTCCCTGCCTGGCTGATATTTCCAAGGGTCTCCCGCTTCATAAGTTCTGGCGTTGTTTTCTTCGGAGATCAGCTGAATGCGTTCTGTTATATACTCCTCATCCATCAGGCCATCCATCGGGAGTTCGTGGAAGTCTGCATCACCGATATGCGTATTCTTATCCGCGAGTGCAAGCTGCATCGTCTGTGCAAGCAGATGGTATTTTTCAACGGAATGCGGATCATATTGTGAAATGTCGAGATTTTCAAGTATTTTCAACTGCTGGGCCACTGCGATGCCGCCGCCGCTTGGTGGCGCAGGTGTCGCAATGTCGTAACCTCTGTAGCGGCTCCATAATGGTTCTTCAATTTTGACATGGTAGTTGATGAGATCCTGGTGGGTCATGACTCCGCCCTGGTCTTGGACGGCTTCTACGATGGCATCTGCAATCTCCCCTTCATATACGGAATCGAAACCTTCGTCCCTGATGATCTTCAAAGTTTTCGCAAGTTCAGGCTGGACGATGGTGTCGCCTTCCCTGAGCGGCTTGCCATCCGGCATGAATTTCTTGCGTGCCTCTTCCCCGAGGCGATGATCGAAAAGGTGGAGTGTACGTTCCCATAAAGAGTTCACACGGAAATCAGATTCGGCAAGTTCGATTGCAGGCGCAATCAATGTTTCAAGGGGCAGGGTGGCATAATTTTCATGCAGATGCTTGAGCCCCTTCATTATGCCCGGCACACCAACCGAACTGCCATGGGTAGAACGTTTGTCGAATGGAATCACTTCGCCGTTGTCATATACGAAACATTCCGGTTCCAGTTCCGCCGGCGCCCGCGAATGTGCGTTGATGACTTTGGTTTCATTCTTCTCCTCTTCGTGGCACACGATGAAACCGCCTGCGCCGATGCCGGTATTCATACCTTCAACAACTGCCAGTGAGAGCTGCACTGCAATGAGTGCATCGAATGCATTGCCGCCCTGATCAAGCATCTGGTTGCCGGCATGGGTGGCCTCCTTGATGGCACTTGCGACCATCCCGTACTTGCCGGTGTCGCCTTTTATCTGATTGCCTGTATCATAATATTTTTCCTGCGCTTTAAAAATCTCTTCCAGGTTTGCCATTATCAATCTCTCCTGTTCTTCTTTAAATCGAGATATAGTTTCATAGCCTAAAAAGTATAATGATAAACACAACTTTCAGCCTGAAGGATGAGGAATAAAAGGTTTGGAGAGTGGAAATTCACCTTAAAAATTGGTAAAATCATATAATTGGATATCGAATGATGAGAGGTAGATGAAGAATGGACAGAAACAAAGCGCTCGTCGTTTTCTCCGGCGGACAGGACAGTACGACATGCATGTTCCATGCTCTGGCAAATTACAGAACTGTGGAACTGGTGACATTTGATTACGGACAGCGCCACAGCAAAGAGATTGAAGTGGCAAAAAGCATTGCCGAGGAACAGGGGCTCAAGCATCATGTGCTTGATATGTCGCTGCTTGGGCAGCTGAGCCCGAATGCACTGACCGAGCATGGCATGGACATCACCCAGTCGGAGGATGAGGGCGTGCCCAACACATTCGTACCAGCGCGAAACATGCTCTTCCTGTCCTTCGCCACCGCCCTCGGCTACCAGACAGGAGCCGGTACGATCATTACAGGTGTGTGCGAGACGGACTTCAGCGGCTATCCGGACTGCCGGGATATTTTCGTCAAATCGATGAATGTCACTGCCAATCTTGCGATGGACCGGAACTTTGTCATCGAAACACCTCTGATGTGGCTCGACAAGAAACAGACATGGGCACTGGCCGATGAATATGGACAGCTCGACTATATAAGGAACAGAACTTTGACGTGCTATGAGGGCGTCATTGGAGACGGGTGTGGCGAATGCCCGGCATGCAGGCTGAGGAACGATGGACTGCAGGCATATCTGAATGAAAAGGAGTGACAATGATGAGCTATAAAACGCCCGATCATGATTATAGATTTGAACTCAACAAAGATTTGAACTTCTCCGCAGCACACTTTATACCTGATGACCGTGCTGGAAAATGCAGCAATGTCCACGGTCATACCTACTTCGTCAACATCACGATTGCCGGTGATGAACTTGACGACCTCGGATTCCTGGTCAACTTTTCGTCGCTCAAATCCCTGATCAGCGATGCATTCGACCATACACTGCTCAATGAACACGAGCGGTTCCAGGAACGCCCGCCGACTACGGAGACCATGGCGGAGACGATATACGATATGGTGGCGGAATTTGTCGATGGACTGGACAACCGGCCAGTCTGCCTGCAGGTCTACCTGAGGGAGACGCCGACAAGCTACGTGATCTATCGTCCCAAGGAGCGTCGGAACTGATGAAAGTGCCTGTACTAGAGATTTTCGGTCCGACCTTCCAGGGGGAAGGTGCAGTCATCGGCCAGAAGACCATGTTCGTCAGAACTGCCGGCTGCGACTACAGCTGCAGCTGGTGCGATTCCGCCTTCACATGGGATGGCAGCCAGAAGGACAAGATCCGTATGATGGATGGCGATGATATATTGGCGGCGTTGGATGATCTTGCGCCTGGCAACTATAATCATGTGACCATATCCGGAGGAAACCCTGCACTGCTGAAAAATATGCAGGACTTTGTGGAGAAGGCGAAGGCGCGCGGCATCAAGCTGGCTGTGGAAACGCAGGGGACGATGTTCCAGGAATGGCTTGCTGTAATCGATGATGTGACGATCAGCCCCAAACCGCCAAGTTCCGGGATGGATACCGACTTCAGAAAGCTGGAACGTGTGATGGCCGGTCTGGATGAAGGTACTGCCCACTACAACCTCAAAGTCGTCGTCTTCGATGAAAAGGATTTCGAGTATGCAGCGGATGTCCATGGGAAATATCCGCATGTGGACTTCTATCTCCAGGTCGGCAACCCCTATTTGGGGGACAATGTTGAAGGCCATACATTCAAACTGCTGGAACGCTATGAGTGGCTTGTCGACATGGCCATGGCGGACCCGCGCATGAATGATGCGAAAGTGCTGCCGCAGCTTCATACACTGCTGTGGAGCAATAAACAGGGCGTCTGACGGGAGATGACAGCTCCTTGAAATGTTATACTATGAATAGGATTTATTCAGTGAAGGAGGCAGGATTATGGAAATTGAAATCTGGTCTGATATCGGATGTCCGTTCTGCTATATAGGAAAGCGTAATTTTGAAGCGGGACTTGAGCAGTTCAGCGGGAAAGATGAGGTGGACGTCATCCATAAAAGCTTCCGCCTCGACCCTTCGGCACCGATGGCACCCGACGCAAGCATGGCTGAACTGCTGGCCAAAAAGTACGGAAAGAGCCTTGAAGAGGCAAAAGAGATGAACAGGCAGGTCAGCGGAGCAGCAGAAGCCGCCGGACTCGAATTCAATCTGGATGCGGTCATCCCCTCCAATACGATGGACGCCCACCGTCTGATCAAGATGGCGGAAGGTGAAGGGAAGGACGGCGAAGCTCTTGAGCATCTGTATCATGCATACTTCACAGAGGGCAGCAATGTCGCTGATGCAGAAGTGCTCCTAGACATTGCCGAGACCCTCGGCATGAACCGTGGGACGGTGGAGCAGAAGCTCGCCTCAAATGACTATAAGGAAGCAGTCATCTCAGATCAGAATGAAGCCACACGGCTGGGTGCCCAGGGCGTACCGTTCTTTGTCATAAACCGGAAGTATGGTGTGTCCGGTGCACAGCCTCCAGAGGCTTTTCTTGAAGCGGTCAACAAGGCCTATGAGGAAGAGCAGCCGCTCGTCGACATGAGTGGAGACGCAGGGGCATCCTGCGGCAGGGACGGTTGCGAGTAGAAAATTCAATATAGAGGTCCCTTAGCTACCCTCTATAAAAAACTAGGATGCATAGGAGGCCGCGCGGCCTTCATGTATAAAAGGAGCAGGAAAGATGAGTGAAGAAAATACACAGGACCTGAGTCTTCTCGGGAACCAGAATGTAAAATATGATTTTGACTACAACCCGGATGTCCTTGAGACATTTGACAACAAATATCCAGGACGGGACTACTTCGTCAAATTCAATTGTCCGGAGTTCACCACCCTATGTCCGATAACCGGACAGCCTGATTTTGCAACGCTGTATATCAGCTATATCCCGGATGTCAAAATGGTTGAAAGCAAAGCCCTGAAGCTCTACCTCTTCAGCTACAGGAACCACGGCGGATTCCATGAGAGCAGCGTCAACATGATCATGGACGACCTGGTCAAGCTGATGGATCCGAAATATATTGAAATATGGGGTAAATTCACCCCGCGTGGCGGCATCTCCATCGACCCCTACTGCAACTATGGCCGTCCGGGGACGAAGTATGAAGAAATGGCGGACTACCGCATGATGAACCATGACTTGTATCCTGAAAAAGTGGACAATAGATGAACTGACGAAAAAAGGAGCCCAAAAGGGCTCCTTTTCCTATTCAGCAGCAGTGCGGCTGGATTTTCTGTAGGTGATGATCCTGTAGAAGTGGTGTACTGCACCAAACAGGACAAGCAGGGGTGTGATGATCAGCAGCAGGAAGAAGAACAGGCCGCCGAATTCCCGCAGTCCGAAAGTGGCGAAGAATTCCTGTGTGGCGACATCGGAAAGCGGTGGATAGAAGATATAGACATAGATGAATCCGATAACCGCCAAGGTGAACGCATAGAAGATCATATTCGTAATGTGGTAGGGCAGTGTATATTTGTCGAACTTGAACATATTGTAAGATTCCCCTTCGTATTCATTTCAACCATATTATACACTATAATGTGTATATGAGAAAATAGAAAATGGTGAATTATAGAAAAACTAGGAGGTTCAAGATGAGTATCAGAAAAGCAGTATATGAAGATCTGGAGAGGGTAGTGGAAATAAAGGAGAAGGTGGTCCCTTTGATGATCGGTGCAGGCAATACCCAATGGAGTGAGGAATATCCTGATATGAACCGTTTCAGGAAAGATGTGGAGGCCGGGTCGCTTTATGTATATGAAGAGGATGGTATATTGGATGGTTTTGTCGTTGTGGATAATGACCACCCAGAGCCATATGACGGAATAGAGTGGGAAGTTGCGCGTACCGAAAGCAGGGCGATGCATCGGATGGCAGTGGATCCTTCAAGACAGGGACGGGGCATCGCCCGCAAAATGATGCAGGAAGTTGAAGACCGGCTTGAAGCGGAAGGTGCCAGGGCCATCCATACGGACACATCCCTTGAAAATGAAAGGATGCAGAAGCAGTTCGAAAAGAACGGCTACATATTCAGGGGCAGGCTGCATCTCGATGACAACGCGGATGACTGGTATGTCGCCTACGAAAAGGTGCTCGGCTGAGCAGGGTGAAGGCGCATTCATGAATTTTGTTTTTTTCCTTCTGTTTATAGTGTAAGATGAATGATGGAATATATGAAAATAGGGGGAATTTTTAGTGAAACTGCTACTTAAGCTGATCGCCGGCATCGTCGTTGGTATCGGGGTCGGTGCACTGTATTATGGTGTGGATGCATCAGGAGGGATGGAATCGGTACTGGCATTCCTGGTCAGGCTGCTGCTCACTCTGGAGTCCATTCTGGGAAGCTTCATATTCTTCATGATCCCATTGATCATCCTGTTCTTCATTGCGAACGGAATATCCAAGATCGGTACGGGATCCGGCAAAGTCGTCGGTGCAACATTGGGGACAGCATACATATCGACACTCGGTGCCGGCATCCTCGCATATCTGGTCGCGATGATGGTCATGCCGCGCATCACTGATGGGGGAAGTGTCCCCGAGGAAGGTGCAGGACTCGAGCCGTTCTTCGAGTTTGAAATTGCACCGCTCATGGACATCCTTACAGCGCTCGTTCTGGCATTCGCTTTTGGAATCGTCATTACAATCACGCGTTCTGAGCTTATGCAGAAATGGTTCGAAGAAGGAAAGAATATCGTCGAATTCCTGATTGAAAAGGTTGTCATTCCAATACTTCCCTTCTATATTGCAGGGGTATTCGCGGGAATGGCATCCCAGGGGACAGTGTTTGACACGCTTGCCGTGTTTGGTGTCGTACTTCTTGTGGCGATACTGCTCCACTGGGTCTGGATCACCATACAGTATACGATAGCGGGTGCATTGCTCGGAAAAAATCCATTCAAGATGATAAAGACGATGATGCCCGCCTACTTTACAGCGCTGGGTACGATGAGCAGTGCTGCGACGATACCGGTCACACTGAGGCAGACGAAGGAGAATGGCATACGCAACAGGATTGCAGACTTCGTCATCCCGCTTTGTGCCAATATCCACCTGTCGGGAAGTACAATTACGATCGTCAGCTGTTCGATTGCAGTCATGTCTGTTCTGCCGGACTATGAACTTCCAGGCTTCTTCACGATGCTGGGGACGATCATGCTGCTTGGCGTCGTAATGATTGCGGCTCCAGGTGTGCCGGGTGGTGCAATCATGGCAGCAAGTGGTGTGCTCATGACGAATCTGGGCTTCACTGAAGCGGCCGTGGCATTCATGATCGCGCTCTATATGGCTCAGGACAGCTTCGGTACTGCAGCAAACATCACGGGGGATGGTGCAGTCAGCAGCATCATCGATGCATATGAACGAAAATTGAATGGATGATACACAAAAGACCGCTACGTGCGGTCTTTTGTAATTTCTTTGATGAATATGACGGTGGGGATGACGATTCCCAGAAAGGCCTGGAAGATGGAGAGGAAACGCGCTGGACCGATGGGTGTGAAATCCCCGTATCCTATAGATAACAATGTTACCCCACTGTAGTAGAGTGTCTGAAGGAAAGTATAGTTTACGACTTCTTCCCCGCTCGTCCCATTGATCAGGATGGGTGTGTTCAAGGAAATGACATAGTAGATGATTGCGAAGATGAACATGATGGACAGCAGGACCGTGAATATGTATAAATACAGGGGCCAATCCAGTGACAGTTTATGCGTTTTCGAGAGTTCCCCCTTCTTTCTGGCGAACGCACCAAGCTGGAGCAATAAAAGAACGACAAGTATGCCAAGGAAAGCGTGAGCCATCAAATTCCCCCAAAAGTGAAAAATTGTATATAATGATAGATACGATAATAAGAAAAAAGGATACTGGTCATGAATAAATTTTTGTACCTAATCATAGTCATCTGTTTTCTGGATCTGTTCGTCCAGCTGCCGATCATCACTCCGTTCGCTATTTCACTCGGTGCGGATGAGTATACGGCAGGCATCATAGTAGCAATTTATTCCCTTTTCAACATGGTGGGAAACGTTTTTGGAGGTTTTTTTTCCGATAAGTTCGGACGCAGGAATATGCTTCTCCTCGGCATGGGGCTGCAGGTGGTCATACTGCTTACGTACACGATAGTGCCCACTGTCGGGCTGCTGATCCTCATCCGTGTAGTGCACGGATTCTCAAGCGGCCTGCTGACGCCTGCTGCATTCAGCCTGGTGGCAGATATATCGAAAAGGAAAGCCATCGGCAGATCGATGGCCCTGACGGGCGTCTCGATCGGCACGGCAGCCGTACTCGGGCCTGCACTCGGCGGCATCATTTCGAGCCAGACGAGCTATCAGATGGTGTATCTCGTCATGTCGGGAATATTCGTATTCGGAATCCTGCTGATTTTCATTACAGTGAAGGAGAGTACGACGGAGCAGAGCCGGGAAATCCATTATGCGACGAACTATGGACAGATCATCACCCGCCCCTCTCTGATCGTCGCCTATATCTCCGCTTTCACGCTGATGGTCTCAAACGGTTCCCTTGCATTCGGTCTTCCATTGAAAGTGGCAGCAGTCGGATTGTCTGACCAGACGACAGGAGCCATGCTGAGTGTCTTTGGCATCGTGGCCATCCTGGTCTTTGCCACGCCGGTCAACCGGATATACTCGAAGTACAGTCCGGTCGCCCTCGTCTCCACAGGAATATTCATCGTGGGGGCAGCAATGATCTTTCTGCATTTCGTGCCGACCGTGTCCCTCATCTATACTGCGATGGTCATATATGGCATCGGATTCAGCTTCATCTTCCCATCGATGAACAAGATCATCGGACAGAATACGGAGATGCATGAGCGGGGGAAGGCAAATGGAATATTCTATTCATTCTTTTCCCTTGGGTCTGTGGCGGGATCCTACCTTTCCGGTATATTCGCCACATATTTCGAGACCCCCTTCCTGTTCATCGGATTGATGCTCATCATGCTGCTTGCTGCAATCTATGCTGCACATGAAAAGAGTGGATTCAAACAGACATTTTAGGGAAATAAGTTGTCTAAGGAAGTGATAAAGTGAAAAATGTCCTATTAATGGGTGTGAATGGCAGAATCGGCCAGAATCTCTACAGGGAATTGAAGGGGTCATTCAACCTCTATGCATTCTCGAGCGCCAATCAGGACGATAAGAATCTCGATGTCACCTTTCTGAAGAAGGATCTGTTCATACTCCCGGAAGTGGAAGAGGCTTTGAGGGGGATCGACATTGTGATATTCTTCGAGGATCCGATAATGAGGCTCAACCGTCAGACACAGGGCAGGTTTGAGGACCTCTATATACTTCTGGCAGACAATATCGCCCGTGCCTCCCAGATAAGGGAAGTGGAACAGATCATCTTTGTTGCGGATGAAGTCAGCAGTGAATATACAGCCGAGGTCCTTGGTGCCTATGGCACGGAAGTCAAGATTACCCAGACACCCGTCAAGAGGTACGGGAAAACCCTATCGTATAAGGCGTCCGACTACAACAGTGTCAGAAGTGTGCAGAGGGCTCCACTGCCGGCCGGCTGGCACATCAGAGATGTGGGAAGATACTATTTTGAGTGGCTGAATGAAATCCTGTATGACCTGATCAATGTAGAATACGACAGACACCTCATAAAAATCCGTTTTGCGAAGATGGACAGCCCAGCGCTGGTTGTGGAATACGATGCGCAAAGAAGCTATAATGGTGTGGAAATATACAGGATACAGGGCGGCGGCCTGTCGAAGCGGATGTCGAACAAGACACCCCGCCTGGAGTTCAGGGAATTGCCCGGACGCGAGGAGTTCATCATGGCGCTGCATGACTTCGAGCCAAAATCCCCATGGGCCGTCTATCTGCTCACCCAGGCTCCCCTGTATACACTGGTCAACCGTATATATCAGGTGGAGATGACCATCAACAATGAAGCCCCGGGATCGCATAACCGCCCATACAACGGGGAATAGAAAAAGAGTGCAGCTTCCCGGAAGGGAGCTGCACTCTTTTTATGATTCAATGCTTTATTAGTGGATGAAGTTATGTCCAGAAACTTGGGAAGCACTGATGGTCCTGAAGGTTTTGACACCTTTGCCGCTGCCGAAGTTCATTTCGGAAACGAGGATGGAGCCATTGGAGTTGATTCTTTCAACAACTGCTACGTGGCCAAGGCCCCAAGCGTAGTTGGTCCATGCATTCGCCTGCATGATTGCACCGACGGATGGAGAGTTGTTGACTCTGTAGCCTGCGCTTCTTGCTCTGTTATCCCAGTCGTATGCGTTGCCCCAATTGTTGCCGACCGGTTTGCCAAGCTGCTGACGGCGTTCGAAAACATACCATGTGCAGTCGCCCCAGTAGTAGTGGTTGGTGCCGTATGAAACGCTTGTTGGTGCCGGTGCTGAAACGTTCTGAGTTGTTGAAGTGCTAGTGCTTGCAGAGCTGCTTGAGCTTGAAGAACTGCTTGAGCTGCTTCCGCTTACGGACAGTTTCTGTCCTGGGTATATGAGATGGGAAGAAATGTTGTTTATGTTCATCAATGTCCTGTAGTTCATGCCGTGCGCTCTTGCAATCTTGCTAAGAGTGTCGCCGGATTTTACTGTATATGTACCACTTGTAGAGCTTGAACTGCTGGAGCTTGCAGAGCTTGAAGAAGAACTGCTGGAGCTTGCAGAGCTGCTTGAGCTGGTCTTGATCGTCTGATTTACATAGATCATATCAGAAGAAAGGTTGTTCCAGGACTTGAGCTGGGATACGGATACGCTGTTCTGGTTTGCAATCTTCCAAAGTGTGTCGCCACTTTGAACTTTGTAGGAAGAAGCTTCCGCATCGTCTGAAAGTCCGTATGTAGTGATGGCTGCTGTTGCTGTCAAAGCAGTAATGACTTTTTTCATAAGTGAGTAATCCTCCTGAGTTGTGTTTGTAGATTATATATATATGTTTATGTGAGATCCAAGGTTGGCTGTCTATGTTTACAGAACATATCTTAGCAAATAAATGGCGGAAATAGGACAATGTAATACAACTGTAATATAATTAAAACATTACTAATACATTCTGCAGCTATATGTAATGGAACGGAAACCTGCTCTGGTTGTTTTAGGCGATCTGGGGTATAGAAACTGTATTAATGCAAAGTAAATGGAGGGTATTCAAATGGCGGACCGTCATGATTATAGATTGGTATGGCTTTATTTTCTTTATTATTGGGTGATTTTCGGCATAGGGACATATTTCGGCCAGTATCTGCCGGAGGAATGGCGGCCGACTGCTTCGATGGTGCTGTTCGGCCTGCTGATGCTTTCACTTTTCGTCAGGGGGTTCAATCATAGCGGCCCGATCATAAGCCATATTTATGCCTTTCTGGTCGGCCTGGTGTCATTCGGCCTGTTCGAGTCATTCATAGCGGATTTCGGGGCGGATATATTCTACCGTATAGTACTTCTCGGAATCATCGTATTCGTATTCTTCGGATTCATCGGCTACTTCTTCCTGAGGGACATCACCCATTGGGGGAAGTACCTGTTCGTTGCATTGCTCATACTCATATTCGCCTCCCTGCTCAACTTCTTCATCAACTTGCCGTATATGACACTGGTGATTACGATAGTGGGTCTCGTGCTCTACATCCTCTTTACGATGTATGACTTCAACCGTATGAAGAACAAGAAGTTCAGGCCGAGGGAAATGGGCTTCAACCTCTTCATCAACCTCCTGATCATCATCAAAAGGCTGCTCAGGCTCTACCAGTACGTTAACAATAGGCGATGAATGATATAAAATGATATATTAGAGGATATAAACCAGCTAAAAAGGAAGATGACGAATGGGACGCAAATGGAATAATATCAAAGAGAAGAAAGCACAGAAGGATAAGGATACGAGCCGGGTCAATGCGAAATTCGGGCGGGAGATCTATGTCGCTGCCAAGAAGGGGGAACCGAATCCCGAGAGCAACCAGGCATTGAAGGCTGTACTGGACCGGGCAAAGACCTATTCCGTGCCGAAGCACATCATAGACAAGGCCATCGACAAGGCGAAGGGCAGTGACGATGAAGCGTTCGATGAGCTGCGTTATGAAGGCTTCGGTCCTGAAGGCACGATGATCATCGTGGATGCACTGACGAATAATGTGAACCGTACCGCTTCAGATGTGCGTGCGGCTTTCGGCAAGAACGGCGGCAACATGGGTGTCAGCGGAGCGGTAAGCTATATGTTCGATGCGAAGTCTGTATTTGTGTTCACTGGCTTCGATCCGGAGGATACGATGATGGAGCTGATGGAGAAGGATGTCGATGTGGAAGATGTGACGGAGGAGAACGGCTTCACGGTCGTCTATGGTACGCCACAGGCCTTCCATGAAATCAAGGAAGCACTCGATGAGATGGGCGTGGAAGATTATGAAGTCGCCGAACAGACGATGATTGCGCAGAATGAGGTATCATTGGAAGAGGAGACCCAGGAGCAGTTTGAAAAGCTGATCGAGGCATTGGATGACCTCGAAGATGTTTCAAACATCTACCACAACGTCAACCTGGGTGAATAATCAAAGGGGGATAACAGCAATGGATTTTGGATATGAGGGAAAGGTAGCGGTCATCACGGGCAGCAGCAAGGGCATCGGACGAAAGACAGCGGAGCAGATGGTGAAGCTTGGGGCGAAAGTCATGCTCGTCGCAAGAGGTGAAGCGGGGCTTAAAGAGGCCAAGGAGGAGATTTCCAGGTTCGGGGAGGTCGACTATGTTGTTGCTGATGTGAAGGAAGATGCAGCGGCATCGCAGATTGTTGAACAGACGGTTGCAAAGTTCGGCCGGCTGGATGTGCTCATCAATAATGCCGGCGGCTCCTTCGCAAAACCATTTGAGGAAGTGTCTGTTTCGGATTGGCAGCAGGATCTCGACCTCAAACTGATGGCTGCGGTCAGGATATCGAATGCCGCACTGCCACATCTGAAAAAGCAGGGCGGAGCGATACTCAACCTCACTGCGGTCCTCGGCAAGACGCCGCCCGCCTCCTCATTGCCGACGTCGGTGTCCCGTGCGGCAGGCATGGCGATGACGAAAGCGATGAGCAAGGATCTCGGTAAGTACGGCATCCGGGTGAATACGGTATGCATCGGGCTCATCAGAAGCGAGCAGATAGAAGAAAAATGGAAAAGGGAGGCGCCTGACCTTACATGGGAGGAATATTCCAGGCTCGATAAACATGATATTCCGCTCGGCAGGATCGGGGATACGGAAGAAGCGGCCAATGTCATCACATTCCTCTGTTCCGACCTTGCTTCATATGTCAGCGGGGACGCTGTCAATATAGATGGCGGCTCCGGCTATGCACTCTGATCATCAACGCCTTCGGGCGTTTTTTTGTTGCGTTTAATCCATATTAACTGTATTATTATAATTAATACAGTAGGGAGGAGGCAGTCTGGTGATCAACTTGGATCTTAAAAGCCGTGTGCCCATATACGAACAGCTTGTCGACAAAGTAAAGCAGCTCATCATACAGGGCGTCATAAAGCCGGATGAGAAGCTTCCTTCAGTCAGAAGTCTTGCACAGGAATTGACGATCAACCCGAACACGATTCAGAAGGCCTACCGTGAACTGGAGAGGGAAGGTTACATCTACTCCCTGCCTGGCAAAGGAAGCTTCGTCGGTCGTGTGGAAGGACATGAAAACGACCGGAAGGTCGAGTCGCTCACCCGTGATTTTGAACAGGTGACCAGCGAACTGCTCTATCTTGGTGCCTCCAAAGGGAAGCTCATCAATCTGATCGAAGATTTGGAAAAGGAAAGGGGAGAGGAAGATGAATCTTGAGACCAGGCAGCTGGACAAGGCTTTCAGCAGACAGAAGGCGGTCGATGATGTGACATTGACCGTCACTTCAGGCACCATCCATGGCCTTCTCGGCTCCAATGGTGCAGGAAAGACCACTTTCATGAAACTGCTCAGCGGCATCTATAAACCGGATGCGGGGGAGGTGCTGTACGATGGGTCGCCTGTATTCGAGCACCCCGGCATCAAGGATGATGTACTGTTCATCAATGACATCCCCTATTTTTTCAATGGTGCCACGCTGGAGTCCATGGGACGGTTCTACAGGTCGATGTATCCCAGATGGTCACAGAAACGTTTTGTGCAGCTGGCCAAACATTTCAGTCTGGATATAAAGAAGCCGCTTTCGCAGCTATCCAAAGGGATGAAGCGTCAGGCATCGTTTGTCCTGGCATTTTCAGCACGGCCGAAGGTCCTGCTGCTGGATGAACCTTTCGATGGCCTCGATCCGATCGTCCGCCGTCAGGTGAAAAACATCATGATGCAGGATATCGCGAACCATGACATGACGGTCATCGCATCCAGCCATAACTTGAGGGAGATGGAGGATTTATGTGATTCCGTCTCCATCATGCATGAGGGGAAACTTCTGTTCCATCGCGACCTGAATGAAATCAAAGGCTCTCACTGCAAGCTGCAGATCGCCTTCAATACACTTCCCGATGAACGCTTTTACAGGGAGATGGGCGTCGTCCATCATGAAGTGAAGGGACGGGTCATCACGTGCATCATCAAAGGGAATATGAAACACATTGAAGAGAAGGTGACGAAATATCACCCGTTGATGTACGATATCCTGCCTTTATCACTGGAAGAGATATTCGCTTATGAAATGGGGGAAAAAGGCTATGAAATCAGCAACATCATTGTTGAATAGGACGCTGCTCAATCATTTCATGGGTGGAATATTCTGGCTGACGGTACTGTTCCTCATCGGAAATGTACTGATCCAACCTTTGGCACTATGGATTGCATCATCCAATTTCGAGATGATGGGCGGCAGGAGAGCCCTGCCGGAAAATCCATTGGATATGATGATTGGTTTCCAGCTTGCCGGCGGCATGCTTTATGTGCTGTTTATGGTGATGTTCCTCTTCAACTACAAAAATAGGGAGGCTTCAGTCGATTTCATGCACAGCCTGCCGATCAGAAGGGGAGGGCTGCTCACCCATGCACTAGCTGCCGGAATCATCAATATCATCGTGCCGCTTGCCGTAACAGCCCTCATCCTATTTTTCGAAAGGTACTTTCTGGCCTTTGAGATCACCTTCATTCAGATTGTGGAGTGGTTCTTCTACACCCTATTTGTACTGATCGTCGTCTTTGCTTCGGCTGTCTTCCTCGGTTTTCTTGTGAACAGCATATTCGTCCATATGCAGCTGGTCATCATCGTCTTCTTTCTGCCCCTTGTCTTCTGGGGGCTGACCGTAGCGGTGGCAGACATGCTTTATGATGGGATCGTCACTGCTCCGACTACAGGTGGAGGGGGACTGCTTAGTGTCGTCACGGACAATACATTCCCCATTTTTGCTGTTCAGCAGGCCATGGAGGGACTGATACTATGGAAGACGATAATATGGTCCCTATTGGCCGTAATATTGATCGTGTTCTCCTATGTAATCTACAATAGAAGCCGGAATGAGGATATCCATCATACTTTCACCAATACTTGGGTGCGGGATATACTGGTTGCTTTCATCACGATTTCAGGGATGCTTCTTCTCGGGCTTGCCATTTCCTTCGCTTTGCCTAGGCTGACGCTCGTCTTCATATTGGCCTTCATCATCGGAGCGGTATTTTCGTATATTGTTCAGGAGATGTTCTTCCAGGGTACGGCAAAAATACAGTTCAGGAAGCGCTCCCTAGTGATCACTGCAGTATCTATAGTCCTCTTCTGGATCTTCTTTGTCTTCGGTTGGCAGCAGTATACATCATATGTTCCAGAGGAAGGGGAAGTCGACAGTGTCAGCATCAACGCACACTGGGCGAGCATGTATGGAAGGGGTGGAGGCAGTGCTGATGGGATGAGTGAAGATTATATGTTCATCAGTGATCCTGAGGTCATCGGCCAGACCCTCTCCCTCCATCAGGCAGCAGTCGGGCAGTCGGCTCCAAGAACCAATGAATATGATGGAGAGGCACTCGAGATCACCTACCGGATGAAGGATGGGGATCACGTCAATAGAAGATACGAAACGATTACACTGAATAACACACAATATGATACCCTCCTCGAAACCTTGAACAGCAGCAGCTTTTCAACATCCTATGATATCGTCTATAACATCACCGATGCTGGAGATATAAGAAATATGGAAATTTCTGGCGTGAACGGCTATGTGGCCCTTTATTCTTCTGAAGAAATAGCAGACTTCGTCAAGGACTATCAAAGACATGCGCCCAGGATTGATGAGCAGATTCCTGCTTTGGTCAGCAATACGAATGTTCCGATGGTGAATGTGTCGGTCGGCTTCGAATTGAATCATTACCAGGGCCGGGCATCCATCTATAACCCTGCGGTTCTGGATGTAGTGGAAAAAGATCAGGATATAGCAGACTTCCTTGGAGCGACGGACAGCCGGACAATGCATACAATCTCACTGTCCAATGATGAAAAAGAGGACTTCTTCTCAGATTATCAGACCCTTTCATTCGATGAATTGAATGAAGCGTATCCATTGGAGGAATTGGGGGATGGCGACCGCGCTGAAGTCATGGAGACCTTAAACGAAGGGGAATTGGATGCGGCTGCAGATCAGGTGCTGTTGTACTCACCTGCATTCATGCAGCAATTCGGTCCTGAAATGGAAAGGAATGCTGCCGCTGATACACACTATATGATCGGCATCGAATAGCCTGTAATATTTAAGATCCTTATTCCTTCACATTCTTTCCCCGATTTTTGTATAATTGGGGGAAGGAGATGAACGTGATGAAAACCAAATACCTCGATAAGAGAGGATGGAGACGTCTCCTCCGATCTGACTACAAGGAAAAAATCATCCACCATGAAGGTGAGGAAATACTGGTCGGACTGCTTGATATCCATAAGGTCCGGTCTCCGCTAACGGTGCCGATATTGGATAAGAAGGTCCGGGTATGTGATAATCACTACAAATGGCTGCAGATCATGCCGAAGAATGGGAACTACAGTCTTACCGTCATGTATGATGATAGGGGCCAGGTGCTGCAGTACTACTTTGACATCAATATCGAACATATACTGGAGCTTGGCGACGCCAGGCGGACGGATATTTATCTTGATGTGCTCGTTCTGCCCGATGGCCGCTACGAACTCGTCGACGAACGGGATATAAAGCGGGCGGTGAAAAGAGGGCAGATCACTGAAGCGGAGCATGATTACGCTTATGTGGTCGCCAACCAGCTGATGCAGGATATTGAAGTGGATTTTGACTGCTTCAGACGTTTTGCAGAGCACTGTAAACGGACAATCGACCAGTAAAAAACAGTAAGGAGATTTTTTCTCCTTACTGTTTTTCGTTTAAGTGGTCATGAAGTCTCCGCCATTGACGTGGATGATCTGCCCCGTCATATAGCTTGAATCGTTCGATGCGAGCATCACATAGCTTGGGGCAAGTTCACTTGGCTGGCCGCGGCGTCCAAGCGGTGTTTCCCCGCCGTGCTGTTCGACTTTCTCCGCATCAAATGTTGCAGGGATGAGCGGTGTATATATCGGACCGGGAGCAACGCCGTTGACACGGATGCCTTTTGAGGCAAGGTTGCCTGCCAGCGAGCGTGTGAACGACGTGATGGCTCCATTCGTTGCGGAATATTCGATGAGTCCGGGTGAACCCCTATAGGCGGTGACGCTTGTCGTGTTGACGATGGCATCACCCTTGTCCAAGTACGGCAGTGCTGCCTGGGACATGAATATGATGCCGTAGATGTTTGTTTCGAAAGTTTCTCTGATCTGGTCTTCTCCGATATCGAGGAAATCTTCTGTTGGATACTGGACGCCAGCGTGGTTGACCAGCACGTTCAGTTTGCCGAAGTTGTCGATGGTGAACTTAACGAGTTTTTCACATTCGGCTTTCTTTTTGACGTCAAATGCGTAGGTTTCACATTTGACCCCGTAGGACTCGACAATTTCCTTCGTCTTATTCGCATCGTCATGCTCATCCAGATAGGCGATGACCATATTGGCACCTTCCTTGGCATAAGCGACCGCAACTGCACGGCCGATGCCGGAATCGCCGCCGGTGATGATGGCGACCTTGTCCTTCAGTTTGCCGCTGCCTTTGTATTCATCGTCTTCGAATATCGGCTTGGGGTCCATCTCACCCTCAATGCCGGGTTGACGCTCCAGTGTATAGCCTTCGATTTTTTCATCGATCTTCTCATGTTTGTTCTGTTCATTCATAGTAATATTGCCTCCCATTACAATGATTTGATCAATAGGCATATACCCAAAGAGTACTTGCGCTACACTTATTCGAAATCAAGGATTGTACAATTATTTATTTGTGATAAGATTTTCTTATTGATGAAAGGGTGTTGAATGAATGAAAGTCGATGATTATAAGCTGCTCGTCACACTGGATGAGACGCGGACCCTGCGGCGTGCTGCAGAAAAGCTGTTCATTTCCCAGCCCGCTGTGAGCCAGCGTCTGAAATCCATCGAAGACGAGTGGGGAGTGAAGATATTCGTCCGCACGAAGAAGGAATTGTATGTAACCGGGGAAGGGGAGAAGATCATCGAGCACGCCCGCAATGTCGTAGAGCGTGAGTCGCTGGTCAAGGAATACATACGCATCAACCAGAATTCCATACAGGGAAACCTCTCCATAGGCGTCTCCTCGCTGATCGGCCATACTATACTTCCCGAAATACTGGCCCAGTACCTGAAGCTCTATCCGAATGTGAACATCAAGATCAAGGTCGGTTCTTCGCAGCAGATCATCAACGAGCAGAATGACTTCCATATATGCATCGTGCGGGGAAACCGGATACTGAACAAGCAGAATGAACTGCTGTTTGTGGACCGCCATTATCTGGTGACACCGAAAACGACCGATGATGAGAAGCGGCTTCCCATTATAGAGTTTCAGGCGGACCCTATATACATCAGTGAAATCGAGCAGTTTTTCGAACGGCGGTTCAACCGCAAATATGATTCCCAGATCAAGGTGGATCAGATTGCGACATGCCGCGCGCTGCTGCTTGAAGGCATCGGCATGACCGTTCTGCCTGAAATTGTGGTCGAAGGGTTCGACAGCACACAGTTCAATATCGATGAAGTGCTCTACGAAGAGCGTCCAATCACCCGCGATACGTACATCGCCTTCGACAGAAGCGTACTTGAACTGCCCCAGGTCAAAGCTTTCCTGACACTGGTGCGGACGTTCGTCAATGCAAATTAATGACTAAAAAGTATAGAAAGAATGGTTAAGACAATGAGAGAACTCTTTCACATCCAGAACTATCGCCTCTTCCTGCTGAACATGACACTGCTCGGGATGGCCGTCTCACTCACAGCTCCCTTCCTTGTCATCTTCATGACGGAGACGCATGGCATGCCGACCGCCACATACGGACTTTTCATGGCAACGGTTGCCGTTGGAAGTTTCATGATGAACACTTTCATCGGAAGGAAAAGCGACCGGATGGCCTTTGACCGCAAGTATCTCATCATCGGCGCCCTGGTGATGATGATCATTGCCTTCTCAAGCTATCTCATCATTGGCAATGTCTGGCTTCTGGCCTTGTCATATATACTGTTCGCATCACTCGGGGCGCCTGCAATGCCGCAGCTCTATGCTTCAGCACGTGAATCGATAAACGCCTACAGGTCGAGCATTGCCGTCCTTGCGAATACCGTGCTCAGGTCGATGTTCTCCTTCGGCTTCCTGTTCGGCCCGCTGATCGGCTCCGTGCTGATCGGGATCTATGGTTTCAACGGTCTGTTTACGGGTACTGTCATCATGTTCATACTTGTACTGGGACTGTCCTTCCTGATCCGTCCCGCAGAGAAGAAGGTCGTGCCCCAGAGCGCCGTTGATATAAAAAGCTATGAGGAAAAGATTGCGCCCAACCTGCTCAGGACACCTGCGCTGCTGCTTCCATTCATAGCGTTTACGATGCTGCATGTGGGACAATGGATGTACCTCCTCAATATGCCGCTCTATGTGACGAAATACCTCGGGGAAGGGGAGCGCGGTGTAGGGATACTGTCAAGTCTCTGTGCCGGCCTTGAAGTGCCCTTCATGATATTCATGGGGATGATTGCAGGCAGGATCAGCTCCAAATCTCTGTTGATTCTCGGAGCCTTTCTCGGCAGCCTCTATTTCATGTCGATCGGCATCTTCAATGATTTCACAGCAATGGTGATCGGACAAGTGCCACTGGCGATATTCCTCGCAGTCCTGCTCGGGCTCGGCATCAGCTATTTCCAGGATCTGCTTCCGGATTTCCCGGGATATGCATCGACGCTTTTCGCCAATGCGATGATCATCGGCCAGCTTCTGGGCAACCTGCTTGGTGGAATGGCCAGTGATGTTGTAGGATTGGAGTACTCATTCTTTGTATCGGGAACGTTCGTATTCCTAGCGTTCATACTGTTCTTCTTTACTAGAAGTGAAATCAGGAAAGGGGAAATATAATGGAAATCATATGGTGGCTCATTGTCATCGCTTCGTTCATCATCGGATTTTTGGGGCTGGTCTTTCCGGTCGTTCCGTCCGTATTGATGTTCTGGATCGGTTTTCTCGTCTACCACTTTGCACTCAACAGCGAGACCCTGTCATGGATGTTCTGGATCATCGTATTCGTCCTGACGGTGCTGGTGCTTTTCAGCGACTTCATCGCAAACAGCTATTTCGTAAAAAGATACGGGGGTACCAAGCGCGGTGAGTATGCCGCAATCGTCGGGGTGGTCATCGGGATGTTCCTGTATCCACCGTTTGGCATCATCTTCGTGCCTTTTGTACTGGTATTGATTGTAGAAGCAATCAATTCGAAGGACTTCAACCAGGCATTGAAGGCATCCGTCGGTTCATTGCTTGCCTTCGTATCAAGCGCCGTATTCAATGCAGTCGTCTATGTGCTGATGGTGGCATGGTTCCTGCTGGATGCGCTCGTGTTCTAGACATAAATAAAGCTCCCTCAATGTGAGGGAGCTTTATTTTATTTCTGTGTTTTTTCCACTTCTTTTTCAGCACTTTGGTTATCTGTGTCTTCATCTCCCAGGCTTTTGCGCACATCCGTCATATTATATTTTGGTTTATGCTTGCCCTGCTGGATATCCAGTGCATAGTGGCAGGCCACGCTGTGCTTGCCTTTGTAGATTTCATCCTTCTCTTCCAGTTCCGGTACCACGTCACGGCACTTGTCCGTGGCGAAAGGACACCTTGTGTGGAAGCGGCAGCCTGTCGGCGGATCGATCGGGGAAGGGACGTCTCCGCGCAGGAAGATCCGTTCCGACTTCTTCTTCGGATCCGGCACCGGTATCGCAGAAAGCAGGGCTTTCGTATAAGGGTGCTGTGGATTCTCGAAAATGCTCTTCGTATCACCGATCTCGACGATCTTGCCGAGGTACATGACGATGATGCGGTCTGATATGTGGCGTACGACCCCAAGGTCATGGGCGATGAAGAGATATGTCAGACCCATCTCACGCTGCAGACGTTTGAGCAGGTTCAGAACCTGTGCCTGGATGGATACATCAAGGGCACTGACTGCTTCATCACAGATGATGAGTTTCGGATTGACCGACAGTGCACGGGCGATGCCGATACGCTGCCTCTGGCCGCCGGAGAACTCGTGGGGGAAGCGGTCGATCTGGTGCTTTTGCAGACCGACCGTCTCCATAAGCTCGATGATGCGGTCGTTGCGTTCCTTCTTTGGAACGATGTTATGGATGTCCATGGCTTCGTTGAGCGTCTGGCGGACAGTCTTGCGGGGGTTCAGGGAGGCATATGGATCCTGGAAGATGATCTGCATTTCGCTTCTCATGCTGCGCATTTCAGAAGCACTCTTGCCGAGTACATCCTTGCCATCGAACTCGATGTTCCCTTCAGTCGGTTCATCAAGCCTCAGGATGGCACGTCCTGTAGTGGACTTTCCACAACCGGATTCACCAACTACGGAGACCGTTTCGCCCCTGCCGATGGTGAAGGAGATATCGTCGACCGCCTTGACGTTGTTTACTGTGCGCCCCAAGAGTCCGCCTTTGATCGGGAAATATTGTTTAAGGTTCTCTACTTTAAGTAGTGGATTCTCTGTCATAGACTTCTACTCCCTTCTCGCCGTCCCACTCTTCAGTGTAGATCCAGCATCTTACGTCGTTGCCGTCTTCCTGGGTTTCGAGTTCAGGCAGTTTGCTGCATATGTCGGAGGCGTGCGGACAGCGTGGTGCGAATCGGCATCCGGTCGGCATTTCATCCGGTGCAGGCACGTTCCCTTTAATGGGTACAAGTTCGTCCTGGTCCACATCATGGCGGGGCAGTGAATTGAGCAGCCCTACCGTATAGGGATGTTTCGGGTTATCGAACAATGTCTCCACATCTGCATATTCGACGACTTTACCGCAGTACATGACGGCAACATAGTCGCAGGTTTCGGCCACGACACCAAGGTCATGGGTGATCATGACGACGCTCATGCCGATGTCATCCTGGAGTTCCTTGATCAGTTCGAGGATCTGCGCCTGTATGGTGACATCGAGTGCTGTGGTCGGTTCATCCGCGATGAGCAGTTCCGGTTTGCAGGCAAGTGCCATGGCGATCATGACACGCTGCCGCATTCCGCCGGAAAGTTCATATGGATACTGGTTGATGCGCTTTTCAGGGGAAGGGATGCCGACGAGCTCGAGCATTTCGATGGCACGTTTCGTCCCTTCCTTCTTGCCGAGTCCTTCGTGGATCTTATAGGATTCACGAAGCTGCTGGCCAATCGTGTAGACAGGGTTGAGTGAAGTCATCGGCTCCTGGAAGATCATGGAGATTTCGTTACCGCGGATATCCCTCATCCTGGAATTTTTCGCTTCCGTGAGCTCCTCACCCTTGAAGTTGATGCTGCCGCCGACGATCTTGCCAGGGTTCTCGATGAGCTGAAGGATGGACAGGGCACTGATGCTCTTGCCCGATCCCGATTCACCGACGATCCCGAGGGTCTTTCCTTTAGGCACCTGGAATGTTACCCCGTCGACTGCCTTTATTTCATTTCCTTCTACAAAGAAGGAAGTTCTGAGATCATTTATATCAAGAATATTTTCTGACACATGTGTCACTCCTAACTTAGTTTAGGTCGATCCGTTTGTTCAGGAACCTGTAGGAAATATCGACTGCCAGATTTACAAGAACGAAGGTGACGGCAATGACCAGGATGGCGCCTTGTACAACCGGGAAGTCACGCTGCAGAATGGAATCGATGATCAGGCGGCCAAGGCCGTTGATCGCGAATACACTCTCGGTGAGCACCGAACCGGCAAGGAAATAGCCGAACTGGAGACCGATTACAGTGACAACCGGAATCATTGCATTTTTGAGCGCATGTCTGAATATGACTACACGTTCCTTGACCCCTTTTGCCCTGGCAGTACGGATGTAGTCCTGTGAAATGACATCGAGCATACTGCTCCGTGTCATCCTGGCAATGATTGCGGCACCGGCTGTACCGAGTGCGATGACCGGCAGAACAATCTGGTCGGCATCCCCCCAGCCTGTCGGCGCAAACCATCCCAAGTTAATGGCGAACCACTGGATGAGCATGAGGCCGAGCCAGAAGTTCGGCATGGACAGTCCGAACAGGGCAACAATCATGATGGCAACATCAGAGAATGTGTACTGGCGCACTGCTGAGATGATGCCTGCCAGAAGTCCAAGCACTATCGCAAAAATCATCGAGTATACTGAAAGTTCCAATGTGATCAGGAATCTTGACTGGACATGGTCGAATACCGGGATGTTGTCCCGGATGGACGTACCAAGATCCAGCTGCAGGGCATTGCCCAGGAAGTTGAAATACTGTATGTGAAGCGGATCGTTCAGACCCAAACGTTCTTCAATTGCCTGTACTGTCGCCTGAGGCGCACTTTCTCCTGCCATAATAACCGCTGGGTTACCCGGAGTAAGGTGCATCAGACTGAACACGAGAATTGTGACCCCGATGAGAACGGGGATGGCCTGCAACAGCCTACGAATAATGAATGTAGTCATATGATGCCTCCTATTTCTTGAATTTCGGATCGAGTGCATCTCTCAATCCGTCTCCGAATAAGTTGAATGCAAGTACAACGATGACGATCATCATGCCAGGGAAGAATGTGATGTGTCCTGCCTGGTACATATAGTTTCTTCCATCATTGAGCATGGCACCCCATTCAGGTGTCGGCGGCTGTACGCCAAGGCCGAGGAATGAAAGGCCTGCTGCTGAAAGGATTGCTGTAGCGATGAAGAGAGTAGTATTTACAATGATCGGCGACATGATATTCGGCAGTATGTGCTGGAAGATGATCTTGCCGTCACGTGCACCGAGGGCACGGATCGCATCCACATATTCCAGTTTCTTTGTCGTCAATGTCGACCCTCTTACGATCCGTGCAAACTGTGGAACGGCACCGATGGCGATGGCGATGGTCACGTTGATTGTGCTGCCGCCAAGTACACTGACGATGGCAAGCGCAAGCAGGATGCCCGGGAAAGCGAGCAGGACATCCATGAGTCTCATGATGATGGTATCAAGCCAGCCGCCATAGTAGCCGGCGAGAATTCCAAGTGGCACACCCACAAGGCCTGCAAGGAAAGTTGCTGCAAACCCTACCCCTAATGTTATGTACATGCCGTGTATTATTCTGATGAAGATATCCCTGCCGAGGTGATCCGTACCGAACCAATGCGCGGCTGAAGGACCTTCCAACTTTTCTGTCAGACTGGTTGCATTTGAACTGATTCCTGTAAGACCATAGTTTGCATCGATTGCACCAAAAATCGATACAATGAAGAAGAACAATAGTATATAGAAGCCTGTAAGGGCCGATTTGTTCTTCTTCAGGCGCTTATAGAAATCCTTCATGCTTTTAACCCGTGGATTGACCGGTTTGGTGTCCCGGATTCTTTCTTTGGATGCAACTGCCATGAATTGACCTCCTAATAATTCTGATTGAATTTTATGACAAATCCTTGAATTGCTTCTTATAATGATACAGTCATAAAGTGAATTTTTCAATATTTTCTACAAAACAATGAAAGGGCTTTCACGCATTTATGAAGAAATTTTCTTAAAATTGTGTAATAAAACACTTTAATTTTATATATATATATTTAAATTTATGTCTAAAATATGTATATTTAATGTAACTGTCAAAAATTCAGTATATTCAATCAATTTAAATGTTTCATTACCTCATGCTTAAAGGGAAATGAAACTTGGATGGGTGCGCTTGATGATAGAGCCTGAGATGAAAAATGAACACTGTATTGAACATCCTCTTGAACTAGTATATTATTACCTCTATAAAACCTATTTAAAAACTAGGGATTAGCCGAAAGAGGAAGGTGGGATTTGATGAAAAGATTTATGGGGATGTTCATGCTTGGGATGCTCCTCGTGCTGACTGCATGTACGGACGACAGTGATGCTGACCCGGGGAGTGACAGTGGTGATGAGGGCAGCCAGACTGCAGGAGGGGACTTCATATTATCGGTGGGAAACGACGTGGTCTCCCTGGACCCGCATGGAAGCAATGATCTGTATTCCGACCAGGTGAGGAATACGATATATGAAGGGCTTGTCACTCAAAACGAAGCGCTCGAAATTGCTCCATTACTCGCCAGTGAATGGGAACAGGTGGATGATACCACATGGCGGTTTACTCTGGAAGAGGATGTCACTTTCCATGATGGCAGTGACTTCAATGCAGAAGTCGTTAAGGCGAACTTCGACAGGGTGCTTGATCCTGCAGTCGCATCACCGCGGCTGAATATTTTCGAGATGGTGGAAGAAGTGAATGTAATTGATGATTATCAGGTTGAAATAGTGACCTCGTATCCATTTGCGCCCTTGCTGGCCCATCTCACCCATGACGGAGGGGGAATGATCAGTAAAGAAGTCATAGATGAAGACTATAGAAATGCCATAGAGGAAGCGGGACTCGATATGCCGCTTGAGGAGTTCTATGAACTGCGGAACACAGGTGGTGCAGAGTATGAAGATGCTGCAGAGAGTGTTTCCGAGTATCTGCATACTGTAGTGGAACAGAAACCAACAGGAACAGGGTATCTGCAGTTTGAAGAGAGGACACCGGGTGAAAACACTGTTCTTGCCAGGTACGATGAGTATTGGCAGGAACCTGCAAAGTTGGACACTGTCACTTTCAAGGTTGTTTCGGAAACAGGCTCAAGAATTGCAGAGCTGGAAACCGGGGAATCCCATATGATCAGCGGTTTTGAACCTTCAAGTAAAGAGAGGATTGAAAGCAATCCAGAGACCCATATGTATACTTTCTACAATATCGCAATGGAATACATCGGCTTTAATACACAGAAGGAGCCGCTTGATGATAAACGGGTAAGACAGGCCATCACACATATCTTTGATAAGGAAGAAGTCATCAATGGCATATACAGTGGTACCGGCAGGACGCTCGAAGGTCCGCTCCAACCGGAAGTTCTGGGCTACGATGAAGGTATTGAAGGACTGGATTATGACGTGGAGCGCGCGCGGGAACTGATGGCGGAGGCCGGTTATGAAGATGGTTTTGAAATCTCCATCATAACCAATGATGCATCTGAAAGGGTGGATTTGGCTGTCTACCTGCAGGAAGCGCTTCAGGAAATCAATGTCGATGCTACAGTGGACCAGTTCGAATGGGGCGCTTATCTGGAGGCGGCGAGCACCGGAGATCATGACATCTTCATACTCGGCTGGCCAAATGCAACCGGGGATCCAGATCATGGATTATGGCCCCTCTACCACTCGTCGATGATGGGTGATCAGGGGAACAGGTTCTTCTTCGAAAATGAAGCATTTGATGACCTTCTGGAGGAAGGACGTCGTGAAACCGACACAGAAGTCCGTGAAGAGATATACAGGGAGGCACAGGAACTGTTGATTGATGAAGCACCCTCAATATTCATGCGCCAGGCAGAAAGCATGAACGCCTACAGGGACGAAGTGGAGGGTCTAGTAATCGATACGTATAACAAGCCGGATTTCAGGAATGTAACAATAGAGTAACTGATTAATATCTCAAAGTTCACTCTCCCCCTTGAATGCCTGTTGGCACCAAGGGGGCTTTTTTTGCGAGTGAAAACATTTCAAAAGCGCTCTTCATCTGAAAATAGAGTTTTTTGAGTAAAGCAAAGTTATTTTTTAAAGTTCAGAATATTCCTTATTGAAAGAAATCTTATGGTGATATAAAATGGGTTTACCCCAAAAAAAGTCTTACATATTTGGATGGGAGAGATTTTTCAGAGGAGGAGTAGGATGAAGAATTTTTGGCGATTGATGTTGCTCAGTATGCTTGTACTCGTACTGGCGGCATGTACGGATGACAGCCAGGTGGAGCCGGAAGGTGGCGCTGAAGGGGAGTCGTCTTCCAGTGGGGGCGACATGGTGCTGGCCTTCCCGAGTGATGCTGTATCCATGGATCCGCATGGAAGCAACGATGTACCATCCGAGCAGGTCCGGGATACAATATATGAAGGGCTTGTGACGCAGAATGAAAACTTTGAAATAGAACCGGTACTGGCTTCCGAATGGGAGCAGATCGATGATACTACATGGCAGTTCACCCTGCAGGAGGGGGTCACTTTCCATGATGGCAGTGAATTCAATGCTGACGTCGTGAAGGCGAACTTCGAGCGTCTGCTTGACCCTGCAATGGCCTCTCCAAGGTCTTTCCTGCTTGAAATGGTAAGCGAGGTTAATGTTGTTGATGATTACACAGTCGAACTCGTTACAGAGTTCCCGTTTTCTCCGCTGCTCAATAACCTGACGCATGGCGCAGGCAAAATGATCAGTAAAGACCTCATCGATGAAGACTATCAGAATGCAATCGATGAAGCAGGACTCGATATGACACTTGAAGAGTATTACGAGCTCCGCGAAGCAGGCGGAGATGAGCATGAAGAGGCGGCAAACGAAATCGGTGGTGCCATGGGTACCATGGTCGAGCAGAATCCTGTTGGCTCCAACTACCTCCAGTTTGAAAGCAGGAATCCGGGTGAGAAAACCGAACTGACTGCCTATGAAGATTACTGGAATGGCGCGCCGACGATCGATTCGGCCACATTCAAGGTCGTTTCTGAAACAGGCTCCAGGCTTGCGGAACTGGAAACCGGCGACTCCGACTTCATTGCACAGGTCGAGTCCAGCAACATCGGACGTGTAGAAAGTAATGAGGAAGTGACGCTTGAGCGCACGGACTCCGTTTCCATCGACTACATCGGTTTCAATACCCAAAAGGAACCGTTCGATGATCCGCAGGTGAGACGTGCAATCACCCATGCGTTTGATAAGGATGCGGTCCTCTCCGGTGTATATAATGACTCCGGTACACCGGCAGTCGGTCCACTTGCGCCTGGTGTGATGGGTCATAGTGAGGATATCGAAGCCCTGGAATACGATATGGAACAGGCAAGGGAACTGCTTGCAGAGGCAGGATATGAGGATGGATTCGATGTCAATCTGATGGTCAACGATGATAATCCAGAACGTGTGGACATGGCTGTATGGCTCCAGGAATCTCTGGCCGAACTCAACATCAATGTGAACATCGAACAAGTGGAATGGGGCGCGTACCTGGAAATGACGGGCAACGGCGAACATGATATGTTCATCCTTGGCTGGTCCAACTCAACAGGGGACCCGGATAATGGCATTTCTCCATTATTCCATTCCGACATGGTCGGGGCCCCAGGAAACAGGTCCTTCTTCGAAAACGATGAACTCGATGCATTGCTGGATGAAGGAAAGCGTGAGTCTGACCAGGATGCCCGTGAGCAGTTATATGTCGAGGCCCAGCAACTGCTTGTAGACGAAGCTCCGGCAATCTTCGTACGTCACTCTGAAAACTTGAACGCCTACAATAATAATGTTGAAGGCATCGACATCAACAGCTATAACATCTTCGATCTCCGTGAAGCCACCATCAATGAATAGTGGCCTTCATCGGATGATTGAATAAACCAGAAACTGGAAAACACTTCTTGTGTTTTCCAGTTTTTATTCTTTCCATTATTTGAAAATGTGGGAAAATTCATCTTGAAGGCGCTTACCTATTCCTGTATCATGAAGTTGATTAAATCTTGCATTTAATTAAAAATTATTAGGAGGTCCAAAATGAAAAATTTAAAACTGCTTCTAATGTTGAGCCTGGTTTTAATTTTATCATTTGCGCTGGCTGCATGTACGGACGATAGCAATGTCGATCCGGAGAGCGATTCTGCAGACGGCGGAGAAGAATCTTCAGGTGATACTGAAGGCGGAGAAGGCGGAGAAGGCGGAGATCTTGTCATTTCCGAAATGAGCGACGTCGTCAGTCTCGATCCGCACGGCAACAATGACGTGCCGTCAAGTAACGTACGTTCAAACATCTATGACACACTGACTGTCCTTGATGAGAACATGGAAGTTCAGCCTGGTCTGGCGACTGAATGGGAACAGGTGGATGACAATACATGGGAATTCACTCTCAAGGAAGGCGTCATGTTCCACGATGGAACTGAATTCAATGCTGAAGCTGTCGAAGCGAACCTGAAACGCATCACAGACCCGGCAATGGCGTCTCCACGTATGTTCCTGTATGAGATGATTACGGACGTGGAACCGGTCGATGACTATACTGTCGAAATCACGACAGAATATCCATTTGCCCCACTCCTCGCACACCTTGCACACGATGCAGGAGGTATGCTGAGCAAAGACGTCATCGATGCAGACTATGAGCAGGCACTGTCCGACTCTGGTGAAGAGATGACACTTGAAGAGTACTATGAACTTCGCGACAATGGCGGCGAAGAGCATGAGGAAGTTGCGAATGCAATCTCCGAAAACATGGGGCAGCATGCTGCCGAGAATGCAATCGGTACAGGTCCATTCAAGGTCCAGTCCCGTGCAGCTGGTGAAGAAGTCGTGCTCGAAAGAAACGATGACTATCACGAAGAGCCTGTAGCATTGGACACGGTAACATTTAAAGTGGTACCGGAAACTGCTGCACGCATTGCTGAACTTGAAACTGGCGACAGCCATGTTGCAGGTGCAGTGGAGTCCAACAACATGGAACGTGTTGACTCCCACGAAGAAACATATCTCGACAACACAGAATCACTTTCACTTTCATACATCGGCTTCAACATGGAGAAGGAACCACTCGATGATCCACTCGTACGTCAGGCGATTTCACATGCCATCGACAGGGAAGCAATCATCGATGGCGTATATGATGGTGTAGGTATCCCGGCACAAGGTCCACTTGCTCCGGATGTATTCGGCTATGACGAAAGCGTTGAAGGCCTCTCCTACGATATGGATCGTGCGAAGGAACTTATGGCGGAAGCCGGATATGAAGATGGCTTCTCACTTGAAATCTGGACAAATGACAGCCCACAACGTATCGATACGGCAGTCTATCTGCAGGAGTCCCTGAAGGAGCTCAACATCGAGTTGAATGTAGAACAGCTCGAGTGGGGCGCGTATCTTGAGAGGACTGCACAGGGTGAGCATGACATGTTCGTTCTTGGATGGTCAACAGTTACTGGCGACGCGGACTACGGCATGTACCCGCTGTTCCACTCTGAAATGCATGGCGACCCGGGTAACCGTTCATTCATGAGCAATGATGAAGTGGACGCCCTGCTTGAAGAAGGCCGTCAGGAAACTGACCCTGAAGCACGTCAGGAAATCTACTCGGAAGCTCAGGAAATGCTCGTGGATATCGCCCCTATGGCATATATCCACCACCAGAACTATCTGACTGGTGTGCGTACAGAGGTACAGAACTTTGAAGTGGATGCCCTCGGCATCTATCAGTTGGACGAAGTCACTATAGGCGAATAATATATTATGGCACTCCGGAATCTTCCGGGGTGCCATTTTAAATTTTCATGGATTCCAGAAAGTGATATAATCTGTATCAGGATAAAAAAAGGGTGAGGCCATGAAACGTCTATTCGCAGTGGCACTACTGGTCCTTCTTGCTGGATGCGGTGAAGATGAAAGTCAGGCTGCAAAGGATCTGGAGAAGATGAACCAGGAGAATAAGGCACTGGAAAATAAAATACAGAACGTCAAAAGTGAGAACAGCCAGCTGGAAGACAATATCGAAACGAAGGAACAGGAGCTTGAAGAGCTGCAGCAGAACGCATCCGGTGAAGAAGAGCCCAACGAAGAAGAGGCCAGTGAGGAAAGCGAAGAAGAACCTTCGGAAGAATAGCAGCTAAGATTAAATGCCTCTCAAAAGGGAATATGTGATGTAAACAATTGAGAGAGAGGGATAGTTATGCACGAAGAGAAGTTCAATATCATCGAAGGCAAAGAAATGACACTTGAGGCATTGCGCTATGAAATAGAGGAGATTACCGGGATGGGCGTCCAGAGCTTTGATGGTGAAGCTTCCCGGTTCGTCTCCAAAAAACCAGATGTGGATCAGGAATTCGAAACGTTCAATGTGAGATACGATTTCAAGGATTCAAATGACTTTGTAGATGTAGTGTTCACTACCGATCAGAAAGAAAATCTTGAAGATTATGATTTTGATGATGAAGAAGTGAGGATTCAGCTCATTACTTACAAACGTATGGATGCTCCGCTCGGGAATGAGAGTGAAAAAGTGGAGGAGTAGAGGGATGCTTGCCCTCTTTCTCTTTCATTTTTAATGGATGGAGCTATCGAACACAGTCATTATACAAATGAGAGAATGGTTGAGGATAAGCATGAAATACATCAAAACAAAGCGCTTGATATTGCGTGATTGGCAGCAGAGTGATACTGCCCCTTTCATCGCGATGAATCAAGATCCGGATGTACGCAGGTATTTTCCGGAGAAGCTCTCGACAGAGGCATCGAAGCAGTTCATAGTGGATGCACAGAAGGATATCGAAGATAGGGGATTTGGCCTGTTTGCGGTTGAAAGGCGGGACACCGGGGAATTCATCGGTTTTACAGGCATCCAGGTATTGGAAGAAGACGGACCTTTCAGGCTTGAGTTCCTTCCCTGCATAGAAATCGGATGGCGTCTGATGAAGAAACATTGGAACCAGGGATTTGCGACCGAGGCCGCGGTGGGGGTGCTCAAGTTTGCCGAACGCCATACTGATATCAAGGAAGTATATGGTCTCGCAGCGAAGCGGAACTGGCCGTCGATCCATGTGATGGAGAAGATAGGCATGGCCAGGGTGGAGGAGTTTGACCATCCGCTGATAATGGAAGGCCATTCCTTGAGGAAACACGTTGTATATAAGTTGGAAATGTAAAAAAAACGACGTCCTAGCGGCGTCGTTTTTCAGTTTCATATGTTCTTGTCTCAATGGGTTTGTAGACTTCAAAACTTTTCAATATTTCATTGGCATCGTCTCCGATGAAAAGCTGTCCCATATATTTCTCGTCGAGGAACCCTTCTTCAATGAGTTTTTCGAAAAGGCCGGTAAGGGCATCGAAGAAATTATTCACATCCAACAGGCCAATCGGCTTCTTCTGCAAACCAATCTGTCCCCAGGTGAACATTTCAAAGAACTCTTCCATCGTTCCTGCGCCACCCGGCAGCGTGATGATCGCATCGCCGAGTGTTTCCATCCGTGCCTTCCTCTCATGCATGCTCTCGACGACTTCCATATGCTGAACTTCTGGGTGTGCCATCTCGCGGTCCACCAGAAACTGTGGTATGACCCCTGTTACAGTGCCGCCTTTTGAAAGGGCACCGTCAGCTACAGCACCCATCAGTCCTACAACGCCTCCACCGAATATGATACCTATCTCTTTTTCTGCCAACAGCTGTCCAAGTGCATAGGCACTCTCTTCGTATATAGGGTCAGTTCCAGTATTGGCACCACAGAATATGGTGATGTTGTTGATCTTCATCGTCTGCCGCCCCTCTCTGCATTGCAGTTCATAATGTCAGACTATTATTTGTACTGCTTCTTTCTGTGCTTGTTGATTTTCTTTTCAAGCTTTTTCTGCTTTCTGGACTTTTTGACTGCACCCGCTTCCCCTGTTCTTCTGCCTATGGAAGAGACTTGGGATTCGTGGAGTGCCCGGTGCTGGTTGAAAAGTGAATTGTCCTGTTCAGTATTTTCATTCCTGGTTTCTGCATTTCTCGGGTCCAGGACGTTCTTGTGCTCTGTAAAAAGTTCCCCGTTTTCATAAGTGTCCTCATCATGACCTTTTACTTTCTTGTCGATCCAATGGTTGATATTCTGATTCATGTTGTCCAGCCTTTCATGTTCATCGTTGTTTTGGGCGCCTGTTTCTTCACTGGTATCCATAGCCAATCTCTCTTCATCGTCTTCCGAAAGGCTGGCGCGGTTGCGGGATTGGTCGGTGTCATATTCGACAGCGATTCCATAGTTGTCCGGATTGGACTTTTTCTCCGCCTGTGCTTCAGGTGAGACGGCATCGGGCTCCCTATGATCATCGGACACTGTCATTGACTGTGACTTATCCCCGTTCTTCTCCTCAGGGCCTGATTGGAGCATCTTTGGAACGGAAATCCTGCTTTCCGTCTGCTCTTTCAGACGGTCTTTCCTATGCTTCTCCTTTTCCTTCTCAAATTGCTTGAGGAGGGACTCCTCCTGTTTCAGGCTCTGCTCATACTGTTTCTGGTCTTTTTTGTAGGTGTGCTTCATACGCTTGTCGGTGACGGCGCCGCCTACTTTGGAAACGGCTGATTTGCCCGTCTGATATGTGGATGTACCTGCATTCTTTACAGATTCGGCAGCACTGCTGCCCTTATCTTTAGCTGCATGATAGACGGTGGTCGATGCTTCTCCGATCTTTTGCACATCAGGATGCTTTTTGATCCGTTTTCTTTCATTAAAAAGAGGAACGAGTATAACAGGAAGCAGCGTAGCTGCCATTTTCACTTTATCATTCATTTATCTAACCTCCAGAAACTTCGTATATGATGATTATAATATACCCTTCGGGATGTTTCATTAAACTGTAAACAAATTCGTTTAATTAAAGCATTATAAAGGTATGGTTACAGTAAATGAGGAGGAATGCATGGTGAAAACAATTACTGAAAAGATGACGCTTGGTGACATAGTAACAGAAATCCCGAAATCAGGAGACATTCTAAGGAAGCAGAGAATCGATTTCGCCAATGATGGAAACAGGACATTGAAGGAAGCGGCGTTGAACCACCAGCTTCCATTGGAAAACCTGTTGTATGAGATTAATGCAGAGGAATCCGCAAATCAGGATGGCATTGATATAAAATATATGGATGAAGCGGGCATCATCAAATATATACAGAGGAAATATCATGAAGATCTGAAGGATGAGCTTCCTGTCCTTGAATCCTATGTAGAGAAGATGGTGAAGGAGGATGCAAGCCTGGAAGCTGTCGAGGACATCTTCCTGAACTTGAAGGAAGCACTCCTTGACCATACGAGGGATGAAGATGACAATGTCTTTCCGATGCTGGAGTCATTCATTGAGGCGCCTTCAGATGATAAACGGGAGGCCCTGAAACCGCATATGACAGAGCTTGAGGATGAACACCGCAATGCCGCTGAAGCGTTCTGGCGCTTCAGGGATCTGACGAATGATTATACGGCGAAAGAAGGGGATCCGGGAATCATCCGATTCGTTTATCAGAGGTTGGAAAACCTTGAGAAAGCCACCCTCGACCATGTGCACCTTGAGAATAATATTCTCTTCAAAAGGGTGAGGGAGACCCATGACCAATAGAAGTGCAGACCGAAAGGCCCCCTGCTTCCTTAGGAAGCAGGGGGCCTTTCCATTTAATATGGCCGGATGTTGATGGACACAACCGTTTCTATTTTTCTTCCTGCTTTTTCGGCAGTATGACGGTGAAGGTTGTGCCTTCACCTTCGCGGCTCTCCACTTCTATTTCCCCATGGTGGGACTCTATCAGGTGCTTGACTATGGCAAGGCCGAGTCCTGTACCACCGGAGTGGCGGGAACGGGCCCGGTCCACACGGTAGAAGCGTTCGAATATGCGGGGGAGGCTCTCTTCGGGGATACCGATGCCATCATCCTTGATGATGAGTCGGACCTTTTCGACATTCTCCTTCAATGAGACTGTGACAGTACCGCCTTCGGCAGTATAGTTGATGCCATTACCCACCAGATTGAGTATGATCTGTCTGAGACGGTCTTCATCCCCTTGGAGATATACATCCTTTGATGGGTCGGGGAGCACCAGCCTCGTCTGCTTCTCTTCGATGGCCCCCTGCAGTGTAACGGACACTTCGTGGACAAGTGCTGTCATGTTGAGTGTTTCAAGGTTCAGCGGCATCTTCTGCCTTTCAATCTTGGAGAGGTTCAGAAGATCCCTTATGAGTCGGTCGAGTCGCTGGCTTTCATCGTGTATGATCTTGAGGAACTGCTTAGTTGTTTCCTCATCGGTCACTTCCCCGCTCATCAGAGTCTCCGAGAACCCCCTGACGGAAGTGACGGGGGTCTTCAGTTCATGGGATACATTCGCAACAAAGTCGCTGCGCATCTTTTCGAGCCTTCTTATCTCTGTAATGTCGTGGAGGACGACGATCACACCCCGCTGCTGCCACCCTTGGCCATAATAGGGGGCGAGATGGGCATCCATGATGCGTTCCTGAGGGTAATAGGAGTGGACTTCTTCATGCACCTTTTCATTGGTCTCAAAGACGGCATGTATGTGCGGACTGAGGGCGAAGCGCTCACCCACCTTTTCATAGGGCTGGCCGATGAGGTTGCCTTTGTGCTGGGATAGGAATCGCTCCATCGCCGAGTTCAGCAGTTCAACCTTCCCATCCTGGTTGACGAGCATGACGCCGCTTACCATGTTGGAAATGATGCTCGTAAGCTGCTGTTCGTTCTCCTCGATTTCCTTCATCTGCCTCTGCAGGCTTGCAGCAAGTGCATTGATGGACTGGGAGAGGTCGCCGATTTCCCCTTTCGCCTCCGTGTTCACCCGGCTGCTGTAGTCATTCTTCCTCAGGCGGGAAGTGACATTCATGATGCTGTCGATCGGGCGTGTAATGCTCCTTGCGAGCATGGTGCTTGCGATGGCGGCGATGAGGAACATCAGGCCGAGGGCAATCGACAGGCTGAACCACAGCCGATTCATGGCATCATCGATGACGCCGAGGGACAGGGAGGTCCTGACTGCTCCTACAGTCTCGCCTTCGGAAACAAGCGGCAGGGCGACATACATCATATTGAAGTCCTGTGTTGTACTATAGCGGATTGATTCTCCGAATGCCTCATCCTGCTCCAGCACATCCTGTATTTCAGGACGGTTGAAATGATTATTCATCTCTGCAGGGTCGTTTTCGGAATCGGCAAGGACCACACCTTCCGTATCAACAACCGTAAAGCGCATCTGTATGGGCTGTTCAAAGTTCTGGATGAGTTCCTGCAGCTGTTCGCGTTCACCGTAGCTTTCCGAGGCGACGATGAGCTGGGTGACCATCTCTGCATTTTCGACGAGATGGTTGCGTGTCATATCGGTATAGGCATTCTTCAGCAGAGCTGCCAGGAAGAAACCGAGGATGAAAATCAGGACGAGGATCAGGATGAAGAAGGCGGAAGCAATCCTGAACCATAGCCGCTTCATTCTGCCGGAACCTCAAGCTTGTATCCGAATCCCCGGATGGTCCGGATGTAGGCCGGGCGTTTCGGATCGGCTTCGATCTTCTCGCGCAGATGACTGATATGGACATCGACGATCCGTGTATCCCCGTCATAATGGAAGTCCCACACACCGTTCAGCAGCTGGTCGCGGCTGAGCACTTTATTCTTATGGTTTGAAAGGTAGAGCAGCAGCTCGTACTCCTTTGGGGTGAGTACGAGCTGTTCACCGCGGGCGTACACATCATAGGTGTCGGTATGGATTTCGAGTGCCCCGAGCTTGATGACTGAAGATGCATCATCGGGTGCCTGCTGCACCTGTGTCCTGCGGAGGATCGCCTTGACGCGGGCGACGACTTCCCTTGGGCTGAAGGGTTTTGTCATGTAGTCGTCTGCGCCGAGCTCGAGACCAAGGATTTTGTCGAATTCCTCATCTTTTGCCGTCAGCATGAGGATCGGGGTGTCGACCTTCTCCTGCCTGAGTGTCTTGCATACATCCATCCCATCCATGCCGGGCAGCATCAGATCCAGTACGATCAGATCAGGTTTCTCAGTCAGGGAAAGGTCCAGGCCCTGACGCCCGTCCTCCGCCGTAATCACTTCATATCCGGCCTTTTCCAGATTGAATTTCATCAATGTAACAATGGATGGCTCATCATCCACTACGAGGATCTTATGCACAGTAATAGCTCCTTCCATATAGATCGGTTTTTTATGTCTAATTATCTCAGCCGTTATATTTTACCATGGAGTCACAGAAAATTTGAAAACTTTACATACTTGTCACAATCTTTTTATGCCTTTTTGGAAAAGTAGGAATTTCCCTAATATCATTCTTTCTGAAACAGTCAGATAATGGATATATCTTAGAGTCATAGTAGATATTCTGATAGGAGTGGCACAGATGAAGAAATTGTTCGGTCTGAAGTTTTTCGAACCAACGGAAAAATTCAACGGTAACTGGTCAATAATGGAAGATAAGAGCAGGGAATGGGAGAAGATGTACCGGCAGCGCTGGAGTCACGATAAGGTCGTCAGGACGACCCACGGGGTAAACTGTACAGGCTCCTGCTCCTGGAAGGTATTCGTCAAGAACGGCATCATAACATGGGAAAACCAGCAGACGGACTATCCTTCCTGCGGTACCGATATGCCGGAATATGAACCGCGGGGATGTCCACGCGGCGCCTCCTTCTCATGGTACGAATACAGCCCGATGCGCATCAAGTTTCCATATATGAGAGGCAAGCTGTGGCGTCTGTGGCGGACGGCACTCGAAGAACAGGATGATCCGATCCAGGCATGGGCAAGCATCGTCGAGGATGAAGAGAAGGCAAAGTCCTACAAGCAGGCAAGGGGCATGGGCGGCCACGTGCGCGTCACGTGGAAGGATGCGACGCAGCTGATCGCGGCCCAGCTCATCTACACGATCAGGAAATACGGCCCTGACCGCATTGCAGGATTCACGCCAATTCCTGCAATGAGCATGATCAGCTATGCAGCAGGTTCAAGGTTCATCTCTCTGCTCGGCGGCGAGATGCTCAGCTTCTACGACTGGTACGCAGATCTTCCGAACGCCTCACCTCAAATCTGGGGCGAACAGACGGATGTTCCGGAATCGGCGGACTGGTACAACTCCAACTATCTGATGATGTGGGGGTCGAACGTACCGTTGACCCGCACACCGGATGCCCACTTCATGACGGAAGTGAGATACAAGGGGACGAAAATCGTTTCTGTGGCACCGGACTATGCAGAGAACGTCAAATTCGCGGATAACTGGCTTGCTCCGAATCCGGGCACGGATGCAGCACTCGCACAGGGAATGACGCATGTCATCCTGGACGAGTTCTATCATCAGAGGCAGGAGCCGATGTTCATAGATTATGCGAAACGCTTCACCGACATGCCGTTCCTGATCATGCTGGACGATTTCCAGGATACTCTGAAGGCGGGAAGGTTCCTGAGGGAAAGCGATCTTGGCATCGAATCCACGAACGCAGAGTGGAAGCCCGTCATCCTGGATGGCAACACGGATCAGCTGCTCGCTCCCAATGGCACGATGGGACAGCGCTGGGAAGACGGCAAGCAGTGGAACCTCAGACTTGAACAGGAGGATGGTTCAATCATCGATCCGGCGCTCACTGTCGAAGGACATGATGCTGAAGTGATCGAAGTCGTATTCCCGTATTTCGACAATGCCGGCAACAGCGTATTCAAGCGTCCGATCGCAGCACGCAGAGTGAAGCTTGCGGACGGTACGGAGCGCTATGTGGCGACAATCTACGACCTGATGACCAGCCAGTATGGCGTCAACCGCTTCGGCACTGAAAATGAAGCGCGTGGCTATGATGATGCTTCCTGCATCTATACGCCAGCATGGCAGGAAGAGATCACCGGTGTGAAGCAATCTCTCGTCATTCAGATTGCACGTGAATTTGCACAGAACGCAGTCGATACGGACGGCCGTTCCATGATCATCATGGGTGCCGGCATCAACCACTGGTTCAACTCCGACACGATATACAGGGCGATCTTGAACCTTGTGATGCTGTGCGGCTGTCAAGGCAAGAACGGCGGCGGCTGGGCACACTACGTCGGACAGGAGAAGGTGCGTCCCTATGAAGGTTGGGGACATGTCGCATTTGCGAAGGACTGGCAGGCACCACCGCGCCAGCAGAATGCAACGAGCTGGTTCTACTTTGCTACAGAGCAATGGAGATATGAAGAGGCTGGTGCAGATGCACTGCAGTCTCCGACAGCAGAGAAGATCGACTACAGGCACCCTGCGGACTACAACGTACTTGCAGCGAGACTTGGATGGCTGCCGAGCTATCCGCAGTTCAATAAGAGCAGCCTTGACTTTGCCAAGGAGGCCGCTGCCAAGGGGGATGACTCCGATCAGGCCATCATCGACCTCGCAGTCGATCAGCTGAAGAATAAGGAAACACGATTTGCGATTGAAGATCCGGGTGCGAAGGAGAACCACCCTAAAACATTGTTCATCTGGCGCTCCAACTTGATCTCCTCTTCTGCGAAAGGGCAGGAGTACTTCATGAAGCACCTGCTCGGGGCCAAAAACGGCCTGCTCGCCACACCGAACGATGAATTCATCCCTGAAGAGATCGAATGGCGCGATGATGTCGAAGGGAAGCTCGATCTCATGATCGCACTCGACTTCAGGATGACGGCGACACCGATCTATGCGGACATCATCCTGCCGGCGGCGACATGGTACGAGAAGCATGATATTTCAAGTACCGACATGCACCCGTTCATCCACCCGTTCAATCCTGCGGTCGACCCGCTGTGGGAGTCGAAATCCGACTGGAACATATTCAAGGACCTGTCGAAAAGGTTCACCGACATGGCGAAAGAACATCTGCCGGGCAAGCATAAGGACCTTGTCACAGCACCATTGGCCCATGATACGAAACAGGAGATCGCACAGCCGCTCGGCCATGTGAAGGATTGGTCGAAAGGAGAGGTCGAAGCCATTCCTGGGCAGACGATGCCGGGAATGAAAGTGGTGGAGCGGGACTATACGGAAGTGTACGACAAGTTCATCACTGCCGGACCAAAGTTCAAGACGAATATCGGGGCACATGGCATTTCATTCGATGTGAGCGACCAGTACGAGGAACTGAAGGATATGCTCGGAGTCTATACCGACGGTACGATCAAGGATGGCCTGCCGAAGATGGGCACAGCAAGGAATGTTGCCGATGTCATCCTCCATGTTGCTTCCTGCTCGAATGGTGAAGTGTCCAGGAAGTCCTATGAAAACCTGCAGAATCAGACGGGCATGTCGGTCACAGGCATTGCAGCCGAGCGTGAACATGAGAAGATCACCTTCAAGAACATTACCGCACAGCCAAGGGAAGTGCTGCCGACTGCAGTGTTCCAGGGCTACAACAGACCAGGCAAACGCTACAGCCCATTCACGATAAATGTTGAGCATAACGTACCGTTCAGGACACTGACAGGGCGCCAGTCATTCTATTTGGACCATGACATGTTCCTGCAGTTCGGGGAGGCGCTGCCGGTCTATAAACCGACGCTGCCGCCGATGGTGTTCGGCACAAGGGATAAGCAGGTCAAAGGAGGCGTCGACAGCCTCGTACTGAGGTATCTGACGCCGCACGGCAAGTGGAATATCCACTCCACATACCAGGACAACCTGCACATGCTGACGCTCTTCAGGGGCGGACCGACAGTGTGGCTCTCCAGGCTGGATGCAGAAGCGCACGACATCAACGACAATGATTGGCTTGAAGTTTACAACCGCAACGGCGTGGTCAACGCACGGGCAGTCGTTTCCCACAGGATGCCTAAAGGGACGATGTTCATGTATCACGCACAGGACAAGCATATTGAGATGCCGGGTTCTGAAATTACGGATACAAGGGGCGGCAGCCACAACGCGCCGACGAGAATACACATGAAACCGACACAGATGGTCGGGGGATATGCCCAGACAAGCTACGGTTTCAACTACTATGGACCGATAGGGAACCAGAGGGATGTGTATGTGGCAGTAAGAAAAATGAAGGAGGTCAATTGGCTTGAAGATTAAAGCGCAAGTAGCAATGGTGATGAATCTGGACAAGTGCATTGGATGTCATACGTGCAGTGTAACGTGCAAAAGTACATGGACGAACCGACCGGGTGCAGAATACATGTGGTTCAATAACGTAGAAACGAAACCGGGGATCGGTTACCCGAAACGATGGGAAGACCAGGAACATTATAAAGGCGGCTGGAAACTCAAGAACGGCCGTCTGGAACTCAAAAGCGGCACGAAACTTTCAAAGATTGCGCTCGGGAAGATCTTCTACAACCCGGATATGCCTGAAATGAAAGAATACTATGAGCCGTGGACGTACAATTACCACGATCTCATCACTAAAGAAGAGGGTGAACACAGCCCTGTAGCGAAGGCCCACTCGGTCGTTTCCGGAGAAAAGATGGACCTCGAATGGGGACCGAACTGGGAGGATGACCTTGCCGGCGGCCACATTACAGGACCAAAGGACCCGAACATCGAAAAGATCGAAGAGGAAATCAAATTCAACTTCGAGCAGACATTCATGATGTACCTGCCACGACTGTGTGAACACTGCCTGAACCCGAGCTGTGTGGCAAGCTGCCCTTCAGGTGCTATGTACAAGCGTGATGAGGACGGCATCGTACTCGTCGACCAGGAAGCCTGCCGCGGCTGGCGCTACTGCATGACCGGCTGCCCATACAAGAAGGTGTACTTCAACTGGAAGACGAACAAAGCTGAAAAATGTACATTCTGCTATCCGCGTGTAGAAGCGGGGCTGCCGACTGTATGTTCAGAAACTTGTACAGGCAGAATGCGCTACCTCGGCGTCATGCTCTATGATGCAGACCGCGTACTCGAAGCGGCGTCCGTTGAAGATGAGCAGGCATTGTATGAAGCGCAGCTTGACCTCTTCCTCGATCCGAATGACCCTGAAGTGATCGAGCAGGCGGAACGCGACGGCATCTCAGCAGACTGGATCGAAGCAGCCCAAAGTTCACCGGTATACAAACTGGCGGTGGAATACAAGCTTGCATTCCCGCTCCACCCTGAGTACCGCACGATGCCGATGGTATGGTACTGCCCGCCGCTCAGTCCGATCATGAACTACTTCGAGGGCAAGGACTCCATCAAGAATCCGGATGCAATCTTCCCGGCAATCGAAGAAATGCGGATTCCACTGCAGTACCTGGCGAACATGCTGACTGCCGGCGATGTGGAACCGGTTAAAGGAGCGCTCCAGAAGATGGCGATGATGAGACAGTACATGAGGGCCATCTCAAGCGGCAAGGACTTTGATGAAACAAGATTGGAACGTGTCGGCATGAATGCCAATGTAACAAAATCTCTGTATCGCCTATTGGCGATCGCCAAGTACGAAGACCGCTTCGTCATACCGAGTTCCCACAGGGAGCAGTATGCAGACCCATACCGTTCACAGGGCAGCAGCGGCTTCGGTTTCGGCGGATCGGACTGTGACGGATGTGGACCATCCCTCGCTCAGGCGTCAGTAGCGAAATCTGGTAAGGAAGTCTATGAAGAGAACTTCTACGGGGGAATATGGCGTGATTAATCTCGAAAAATTATATGAATACAAAGAATCATTCGGCTTTTTTGCCAACCAGCTCACATATCCTGAAAAGCTGGATTTTCACCCAAGGGAATTCGAGGGGGCTTTCTGGGAAAGCCACCCCGCCTACCCTTATGTTCAGCAATATTGGGAGGATATGCATGAAATAGGACTGGATGACATCCAGCAGGTCTATACTCAGACATTCGATTTCGACAAGCATACGAATCTCTATATGACGTATTTCAAATTCGAAGACCAGAAAGAGCGCGGGCAGATGCTCGCGAAGCTTAAGGTACTTTATGAAATGTTCGGCTTGAAGATGCCGGACAATGAACTGAGCGACTACCTGCCTTTGATGCTCGAATTCCTCTACGCCGCAGACTGGCGTGGGGATGACCGGGCGAAGGAGAGCATGGCACTGCTCATCATGGTGCTTGAAGACGGCACCTACCATATCATCCAGGCGCTTGAAAAGAATAAAAGCCCATATTTCAATCTGATCAAAGGATTGAGGGAAACGTTCAAAGCATGTGTGGAAGTGTCGGAGAAAGAGGGCGTGGAAAATGATTGACCAATTTCTATGGGTGATTTTCCCATACCTGTGTGTCGCGGTTTTCGTAGTCGGACACATCTGGCGGTATAGGATTGACCAATTTGGGTGGACCGCCAAATCGAGCGAGTTCATCGAGAAGAAGCAGCTCATGATCGGGAGCATCCTGTTCCACTTTTCAGTCATTCCTGTCTTCTTCGGCCACCTGGTCGGGCTGCTTATTCCTGCGCGTTGGCTGGAAGCAATCGGTGTGACTGAACACCTCTACCATATCGGGGCTGTATATGTCGGTGGGTTCTTCGGTGTCGTCATGCTCCTCGGCATGATCATCCTCACCTTCCGCCGCATCACGAAGACATCGGTACGGAGGTTGAGTTCAGCATCGGATATCACAGTCAACTTTCTGTTGCTGTTCATCACTTTCATCGGCGTGTATGCAACGCTCGTAACAAATGCGGTGGTGACCGATTTCGACTATCGGGCCTCGATTTCTGTCTGGCTCCGGGGACTGCTGATCTTTTCACCTGATGCAAATCTGATGACGGATGTACCATTGACCTTTAAAATACATGTATTAACCGGATTCCTGATTTTTGCACTATGGCCTGCAACACGTCTTGTTCACGCATGGAGCCTGCCTTTCAACTATCTGGGCAGAAGCTATGTCGTCTACCGTAGGAACAGATAGCAGAAGGAAAACATGGCAGAGGGGATCTCCTTGAGATGGAGGAGTAGTATGATGGTAGAGAAAACAGAATCTGTCCTGATGGACATGAAGGAAACATTCAATTTTAATATAGTTGCGCTGACGGATGTGAAGAACAGACGTGGCCAGTATACGGTCAAATGGAAGTATAATGTGGGGAGCACTAATTCCAGGTGGAGGAAAATTGCGCTCCCCACCGGCAGAGGTGTGCCCGGGGCGGTCATGAAGAGCGGCAAGACGATGGTTGTCCAGGATATATCAGAAACGGAGATAGCGATGAGCCTTTTCCGCTATCCCATACTCAGGATGGAGCATCTGAAAAGCTTCATCGCCTTTCCGATATGGAACGACGATGAAGAGGTTATAGGCATTCTGCTGATGGGTAATAGAAGGGAAAGGGCGTTTACCGACACAGAGTATAAAGCAATCAAACAGTATGTAGAAACGACCCTCAGACAACAAATATTGAAAGAGCTGATGGTTAATGAATAATACAAGCCTGGTCAATTTGCTTGAAGCAATGTTCCACCAGTCAAAAGAAATGATACTGTTCGTCAACAATGATGGAGAAATCGTATATATGAATGCCCATGCCGCAGCCACACTGGATGATACCAACTATGACAAAAGCCAATTTCAGCATATATGCACACATTGCCAGGGCATGTATGCTGCCGGGGGGCGTGTGGAGTGCAACAACTGCTATCTGCATGTCGATGAAAAGGTGACCTTCCAAGTATATATGCGCACGAGGGAGGGCGATGTTGTACCCTTCATCGCCAACTTCCAGCGCATCGACCCGGAAAACGACATCAGTGTGTTCACGCTGAATCCATTGTCCGAGCAGCTCAGGACGCAGGAGATCGAGCACCAGAAGAGGCTGACGCAGCGCATCATCCATGCACAGGAAGGTGAGCGGAAGCGCATATCGAGGGATCTGCATGACGGCGTCACCCAGGAGTTGCTCAATGTGCTTCTGGAGATGCGGCTCTTCAAGTATATCGATGACCGTGATGAACTGAACGAAAAGATGATGAAGTCGGAGGATTCCCTGAGCCGGCTGCTCGATTATGTCAGGAACATCTCCGTAGAACTGCGTCCGGCGAGCCTCGACGACCTGGGTATAGAAGCAGCGCTCAAGACACATTTCAAATGGATCGAAAAGCAGTATGGAATCACTGTGGACTGCACGCTCGACATCCAGCGGAAGCGCTTCAATCCGGAAGTGGAGACGGTGCTCTACCGGATCATCCAGGAAGCGATATTCAATGCTGCCAAATATGCTGAAGTGGATACGGTCAATGTAAGGCTTGAGGAAATGGATGACGGAACAGGCCCACATGTCCATTTCGAAATTGAAGATTCCGGCCTGGGCTTCCGGACCGGGGACACTCCGATTGGTACAGGTCTCGGCCTCTTCGGCATGTCGGAAAGGGCCAGCAGCGTGGGCGGCACTGTCAGCGTCGACAGCATGCCCGGAAAAGGCACCAGAGTCTTCGGTTCCATTCCAGTATAGGAGGAGATAGCATGAAAATTGTCATTGCTGATGACCATGCAGTAGTCCGCACAGGCTTCAGCATGCTGATCAACTATCAGCCGGATATGGAAGTGGTCGGCACGGCAGCTGACGGCAGACAGGCTTTCGAAAAGGTGAAGGAACTCGGGCCGGATGTGCTCCTGATGGATCTCAGCATGCCTCCAGGAGAGTCCGGCCTTTTTGCTGCCAGCCGCATCCATGATGCATTTCCTGGTATAAAGATACTTATTCTGACGATGTATGACGATGAGGAATATATTACGCACACATTCAGGAGCGGGGCAAAGGGGTATATTCTTAAGAACTCTCCAGATGAGGAACTGATCAAGGCAATCAGGAAAGTCCACGATGGGGAAAGGTATATCGACCCGGTCCTTATGGATGAGAACATGGAAAAGCTTCTGAATGATGAAGAGTTCCCGGAGAAATTGGGAGAACCCTTCAGCATCCTTACGAAGCGGGAGCTGGAAATCCTACCGCTGGTCGCTAAAGGCTACGGCAATAAGGATATAGCAGAAATGCTGTTCGTTTCAGTCAAGACGGTGGAAGCGCATAAAGCAAGGATCATGGAGAAACTGAGCCTCTCCACACGCCCTGAACTTGTAGAATATGCCATGAAGAAAAAGTTGATAGATTTTTGAATGTAGGTGAATGGAATGGTAGAGCAGGAACAGTTTCAATTTAAAGTAAAAGCATTGCGTGTATTGGAGAATGAGCACAGGTACCTGAAATATCTGATGAATGAATGGTTCCAGCTGGTGCTCAAATTTGAAAACGATGATGTCAAAAGCCGCCTCGAAGGACTCATGGTCATAAAGGATCTGAGGGAGAAGCTGACGGCGTTCGAGAAGCCCCTGAAGCGTCATCAGGCAAAGGAGGAGCAGTATTTCTTCCCGATGCTCGGTGCCTACATCGGACTGGAGCAGGGACCGATCCTCTCAATAGAGGAAGAGCATCAGGAGATCGATGCCTATATCCAACACTTCTTCCATCATTCGATGCACGATATGAATGAAATGTCGCTCGACAGCATGAATGAAATGGTAAAGGATGTCATGGAAGCATACGAAGTGCTGATGGTACATATGGTGAAAGAGGAGTCCGTGCTGTTTACGATGGCCGATAAAGTGCTCAAGGAAGTCGACGAAGAAGTGCTTCTGGAGCAGGTGAACACCCTGATTACCGAATAGGGACCCCGCTGCCCAAATGTAGGGTTTTCCCTTCTTACAGAGATTGCCAACAGATTATATAATACATTTGTATAATAAATCACAATCTAAAGTAAGTGAGGTTAGTCCGTATGAATGAAAAAATGGGTAAAAAACAGCTTATCCTCCATACATTCAGCCTGCTCGCTGGATTCATGGTATGGACACTGCTGGCGCCGCTATTCCCCGAAATTGTAAAGGATATACCGGAAGCTGCAGAACAGCAGGCGCTCATCGTTGCGCTGCCGGTAATACTTGGCTCCGTATTGCGCATACCTTTCGGTATATTCGCAAATAAGACAGGCGCGCGCACAGTATTCCTATTCAGTTTCATATTCCTGCTGATTCCCGTATTCTATCTGAGTATTGCAAGCACTGTAACGGATCTTATGATCGCAGCCGTATTCCTAGGTATCGGTGGTGCAACATTCAGTATTGGTGTTACAAGTCTTCCTAAATACTATCCAAAAGAGAAGCATGGTTTCGTAAACGGTGTATATGGAATGGGCAACATCGGTACTGCGGTGACGAGCTTCGGGGCACCTGCATTGGCACTCGCCTTCGGCGGCTGGCAGGCAGCAGTACAGACCTATCTTGTAGTACTTGCACTTTTCGCCATCCTGCAATTTATATTTGGAGACAAGCAGGAGAAGAAGGTGAACCTTCCGCTTGCGAAACAGTTCAAGGAAGTCATCAGGGACTACAAGTTCTACTTCTTCAACCTGTGGTACTTCATCACATTTGGTGCATTCGTCGCGTTCGGCCTCTTCCTGCCGAGCTTCCTTACAAATGAGGAACTGTTTGGTCTGACCACGCTTGATGCAGGTGTCAGGACAGCGGTATTCATCATTATAGCGACACTGCTCAGGCCGGTGGGCGGGATGATCGGCGACAAGTTCAATGCACTGCATGCCCTGATTATCACTTTTGTTGGACTGGCAATTTCCGGGCTGCTTCTGGCCTTCACGTACAACTTCATCTTCCTGTTTACAGTGGGCAGCCTGCTGGCTGCAGTATGTGCAGGAATCGGGAACGGTCTCGTATTCAAATTCGTTCCGACATACTTCTCCAAACAGGCGGGCATCAGCAACGGATTTGTTGCCATGATGGGCGGACTTGGAGGCTTCTTCCCGCCGATAGTCATCGACCAGACGCATAATCTAACAGGGAGCTATGCGCTCGGGTTCATACTCCTGGCCGTATTCTGTATCATCGCCTTGTTTACAATGTTCTACATGAATAGTAATCTTAAGAAAAATGAACTGGCATGAGAGTGATAATATGGAACGTTATTCGAGACAGATGCTATACAATAAAATAGGAGTGGAAGGACAGCGCCTCATCGCGTCCCGTACGGTACTCATCGTCGGGACCGGGGCGCTTGGTTCTCTTTCGGGTGAATTGCTGGCACGTGCCGGGGTAGGGAAGCTCATACTGATCGACCGTGATTATGTGGAGTACTCCAACCTGCAGCGCCAGACGCTGTACACGGAAAAGGATGCAGACGAGAAGAAACCGAAAGTGATTGCAGCCAAGGAAAGGCTGCTGGAAATACGTCCGGATCTTGAAATCGACGCCCACATCGCACATTGTGACGGGCCGCTGCTTGAAGATCTCGCAGAGGAGGCGGATCTTCTTCTGGATGGCACCGATAATTTCGATACACGCCTTCTGATCAATGATGTGGCCTACAAGTACGGCAAGCCATGGGTGTACGCGGCATGTGTGGAGGCTTCCTACAGCAGCTGCGGTTTCGTCCCGGGGGCGACGCCCTGCTACCGCTGCCTCGTGCCGGTGCTGCCGACGACCACATTGACATGCGATACAGCCGGCATCATCGCGCCGGCTGTCCAGATGGCAGTGGCCGAACAGGTCACCACAGCGCTGAAGATATTGACGGAACAGTACGAAGCGCCATTCTACATGCGTATCGGGAATGTATGGGATATGGATCATATGAAATACCGCATCGACGGTATGAAGGAGGCATCCTGCGAAACATGCGGGGAAGCCCCGACCTACCCGGCCCTTGATATGAAGGCTGATGTGGCGATGCGCCTGTGCGGGAGGGATACGGTCCAGGTGATGGATGACCGGATCACCGAAGCAGCGGTGGATCATGCGGTAGGCCGTCTTGGCACGAAGGTGAACCGGACTCCGTATTTCCAGGAATTCCAGTATGACGGCTACCGGTTCGTATGTTTCAGGAATGGGCGGCTCTTGATTCATGGACTGGATGAAATGAACAAGGCGAAAACACTCGTCAACCAACTGTTTGGCTAGGAGGATATCTATGAGCATCATCGGCAGAATCGATCGGGACATCAAAGTGGGCGTCATCACCATCAGTGATACGCGGACGAAGGATACCGACAAAGGCGGACGAAAGGTCATTCAGCATCTGGAGACGCTGAATGCTGTCATTGGGGAGGGCGACTACATGATCGTAAAGGACGACGCCCTTGAAATCACAGAGGCCATCGAGCATATGGTCGATAGTGGACTGGATGCCGTCATCACGACCGGGGGCACGGGCATCGCCCATCGGGATGTGACGATCGAAGCGCTGCGTCCGTTGTTCGACAAGGAAATCGAAGGGTTTGGTGAGATCTTCAGGATGCTGAGCTTCACTGAAGATATCGGGTCACGGAGCATCCTCTCGCGGGCTGTGGCCGGGACGATGGGGCGGACAGTCATCTTTGCACTGCCCGGCTCCACAGGAGCGGTGACGCTTGGCATGGAGCGGCTGATCGTGCCTGAGCTGAACCACTTTGTACATGAACTCAACAAATAAGGCGTGCCCGCGGGCACGCCTTATTTGTTGATATGGTAGTCTCCGGACTTTCCTCCGGTTTTTGACAGGAGCGCCGTCTCATGGATGACCATGCCCTTGTCGATGGCTTTGCACATATCATAGACGGTGAGGGCGGCGGCACTGGCTGCGGTCAAGGCCTCCATCTCCACGCCTGTCCGGCCGGTCGTTTTGACCGTCGCCTCGATATGAAGGAAATGGCCGTCCTCAAGATCCCAATGGAACGATATATCGACGCCGGAAAGGGGGAGCGGATGGCACATCGGGATGATCTGATGTGTGTTCTTCGCTGCCATGATGCCTGCAACCTGTGCCACTGACAGGACATCCCCCTTTTTTACCTTGCCGCCGGTAATTGCCTGATGGATTTCCTCGGTTACGCCGAGGATGCTTCTGGCGGCGGCTGTACGGGTCGTCACTTCTTTATCTGATACATCGACCATGCGGGCTCTGCCCTCCGGGTTGAAATGAGTGAATTCCGACATTTGAATCTTCCTTTCTAGTACAATGAGTATAACAGAATCTACAAGACGAAAGTAGTGATGATATGAATTTGAATCGTACACCCATCCCAGTGACGGAAGCAGTGGAGCGGGTCGTGGAACGCATAAAGCCACTGTCTGTCGAAACGGTTTCCCATACAGAAAGTTATGGCCGTATTCTTGGTGAAGACTTGAAGGCGACCATGGATGTGCCGTTGTTCGACAAATCTGCGATGGATGGTTTCGCAATCCGCGCAGCAGACAGTTCGGGGGCATCCGGGGAAAATAGGGTCGAATTTGAAGTCGTCGCCGAGGTCCCGGCCGGTTCGACAAGCGACTACGAACTGAAGCAGAATGAAGCCTTCCGCATCATGACGGGTGCGCCGGTCCCAGAGAGTGCCGATGCAGTCGTCATGTTTGAGCAGACGCGGCAGGCGGGAAATACATTTACTGTAAGGAAATCATTCAATGCTGGGGAAAACATCGCCATCCGGGGTGAGGAGTGCAGGGAGGGCGAAAAGATAGTGCCCGAGGGCACCTTCATCAATCCAGGCGCTGTGGCAACATTGGCAACATTCGGCTATAAGCATGTGAAGGTATACCGTCAGCCGATTGTCGGGATACTTGCGACCGGCAGCGAACTGGTGGACATCGATGCCCCGCTTAAGCCCGGAAAGATAAGGAATTCCAACGGACCGATGATTTTGAGCCAACTGAAACGGATGAATATCGACGGACGCATGTATGCACTGGAGGCGGATGATTTTGATGCGCTCCTCGGAAGGGTGCGCGAGATGCTCCAGGAAGTGGACGCGATCATCACGACCGGCGGTGTCTCCGTCGGCGATTATGATCATCTTCCGAAGCTCTACGAAGCACTGGGTGCTGTAGAGTTGTTCAATAAGGTCGGCATGCGGCCGGGCAGCGTCACGACGGTGAGCATGCTCGATGATACTCCGCTCTTTGGTCTGAGCGGGAATCCTTCGGCCTGCTATACCGGTTTCGAGCTCTTCGCGAGGCCGGCTCTCCTCAAGATGATGGGGCACGACCGCATCCATGCGCCGATTCTTGATGCGGTGCTTGATGGAGACTTCAAAAAGGCGAACCCCTTCACCCGCTTTGTCCGGGCTGAGATCGACTACCGTGACGGCCGGGTATATGCCAGACCAGCCGGCTTCAACAAATCGAATGCGGTCACATCGATTGCCAGGAGCAACGGCATCATCGTCCTGCCCGGGGGCACGAGAGGCTATGAAAAAGGGGACGGTGTCAAAGTCATGATGACCGACATGACGACCGGCACACCGCAATTCGACCTATGAAGGTTCTGCAGGTCGTCGGATTCAAGAATACCGGCAAGACGACCCTGATCCAGCGTATGGTTGCGCTGCTGAAATCAAAAGGTAAACGGGTGGCAGTCATCAAGCACCACCATCTGGATAAAGGTGTCATCGATGCAGGTACAGATACAGGCAGCTTCCTTGAAAAAGGGGCAGATTTCACAATACTCAATACGCCGAATATGTCGGTGCGGACTGAAAATGTACAGCCGTCCCTGGAGGCTCAGATGATGCAGCTTGCCGGGGAGGTCGATGTATTATTGATAGAAGGCTACAAACGGGAGGAATACCCCAAAATCGTACTCACCCACTCTTTTACGGATGGTCACACAAATGTAGATAAAATAGGCCTCCGGAATGTTTTAAAGCATGCTGATATGCGGTATGATGAGGGTAATATTATCCAATGGTTTGAAGAATGGAGTTCTGATGATGAAACAGTTTGAAGTAGTGGATGAGCCGATTGACATCAATCGGTATCACGAATATACAATAGATGAAAAGCAGGGCGCCGTATGCATGTTCACCGGACATGTCAGGGAGTGGACGAAAGGGACACGGACCGTCCATCTGGAATATGAAGCATACAAGCCGATGGCGGAGAAGAAGCTCGCCCAGATCGGGGAAGAGATCAGCGAACGCTGGCCGGGAGTCCGGACGACGATTGCACACCGTGTCGGAAAGCTTGAAATTTCGGATATTGCGGTCGTCATCGTGACGAGTGCCCCACACAGAAAAGACAGCTACCGCGCCAATGAATATGCCATCGAGCGCATCAAGGAGATCGTCCCCATCTGGAAGAAGGAAGTATGGGAAGACGGAGAAGAATGGATGGGCGACCAGCGCCAGTATCATCCAAGCTTGGAGGAGAAATGATATGAAAGTAATGCTGTTTGCAGGATTGAAGGAAAAGGTCGGGGAAAGCCGGATTATACTGGATGGCCCCAGCGCCATGACGGCCGGCGAATTGAAGCAGGCAATATACGCGCAGTTCCCATCACTCGAGGGGGATGTGTTCCAGGTGGCCTGCAACGAGTCGTTCGTCAAGGATGACCAGGTCATAGATGACGACGATGAGGTTGCACTGATTCCGCCAGTGAGCGGTGGATGACGGAGACAATCGGCATCGTGTTGGCCGGGGGCAACTCAACGCGTTTCGGAGAGGACAAGGCATTCTTCGAACTGGAGGGCAGGCCGATGTACAAGCATGCTCTCGATGCCCTCGTCGAATCCGGGGAGTGCGACCGGATAGCGATCAGTACAAATGCACGTCTGAAAGCACACTTCAACGGCCATCAGACGGTTGTGGACCATCCTGAATTCCAGGATCAGGGTCCCCTCGGGGGACTCTTTGCATTGGCGGAAGCTTTTCCGGGACAAAGGCTCCTCGTCGTAACATGTGACGTCCCCTATGTGTCGCCGTCCTGGCTGCAGATACTGCATGACCGGGCGGTCGAGCATAAAGATGCGATCATCGTTACGAAGGAAGCCGAACGCCTCCACCCGCTCATTGCCGTGTACCAGGGCAGCGATCTGTCGAGAACCATCAGACAGCTGCTGGAAGAGAATCGGCGGAGCATGCGTGCTTTATTTGAAAAGAAGGAAATGATCGAAGTGGATGCAGCGCTTCATGACATCGATAACGGAACGTTCATGAATATAAACAGAAAGACGGACATTCACTGAGGAGGAATACCTATGGTAGAAAGCATTACAGATAAATTTGGCAGGCCGATCCGTGATTTGAGGATATCAGTGACTGACCGTTGCAACTTCAGGTGCAGCTACTGCATGCCGAAGGAGATTTTCGGGGACGATTTCGAATTCATGAAGAAGGACGAGCTCCTTTCATTTGAAGAATTGGAGCGCATCGCAAAAATCTATGCGTCACTCGGTGTCAAAAAGCTGCGGATCACAGGGGGGGAACCCTTGTTGAGAAAAGATCTGCACGAGCTGATCGCCCGGCTCAACCAAATAGAAGGCATCGAAGATATCGGAATGACGACAAACGGGCTGCTGCTCAAGAAGCATGGCAAGAAGTTGTATGATGCGGGGCTGAGAAGGCTCAACATCAGCCTTGATGCGATGGATGATGAGCTGTTCGGTCAGATCAACGACCGCGGCATCGGTACATCGAGGATCATCGAGCAGATCGAGTATGCCATATCCCTCGGCTTTGAAATAAAGATCAACATGGTTGTCCAGAAAGGCCTCAATGAACATGAGATACTCCCTATGGCGCGGTTCTTCAAGACGATGCCCGTCACGCTCAGGTTTATAGAATTCATGGATGTGGGCAACGATAATGGCTGGAACTTTGATAAGGTGATCACGAAGAAGGAAATTCTTGCGATGCTCGAGGACGAGTTCGATATTGAACCCCTGAATCCCGCCTACTATGGCGAAGTGGCAAAAGTCTACCGCCATAAAGATGCAGAATCCTATCTTGGCTTCATTACAAGTGTTTCGGAAAGCTTCTGTTCCACATGTACACGCGCGCGGCTTTCATCCGACGGCAAGTTCTATGGCTGCCTGTTTGCTGTGGAAGGTTTCGACATCAAGCAGATTATGCGGGAAGGCATTTCAGACGATGAACTGGTTGAAGTGCTGACAGGTGTATGGAACAAGCGCGATGACCGGTATTCGGATCTCCGGACCGAGATTACAGCGGAAAACCGGCGCAAGAGGAATAAAATCAATATGAGCTATATAGGCGGCTGATCAAACGTGGAGTATACCTTCACGTTTTTTGTCGACAGGAAGGGAATAATATGAAGCTGAACATGCCAAAGAAATACCTTATATTGTATGCCCTCATGTCCGCACTTGGAGTTTCAGCATTCATCATGTTCGGACATCATCTGTCCATGATGCTTGAGGATATCGTAATGGAGGGCGCTGCCCCGGGTGTCGACGGCCTGATGTGGGTGGCCCTGTTCTTCCTTCTTTATGCCCTGATGTCTGCACTCTACAAGGTTGTCGGAGCACGTGTGGCGAATTCAAGGATTGAAGCACTTGCTGGCCGGGTGGTCTCCACTATAGACGATCAGACGCGGAAGCATTCTGAGTCGATGCTCAACGCCATCTTCGTACATCTCGAGAAATATCGGCCATTCGAGAAGGTCTTCATCCCGACAGTCATCCAGACGATGGTCAAGCTTACCGTCATCATTGCTGCGATGTTCCTGATCCACAGGAACGCAGCCTTCATCATGCTGTTTACGGCGCCGTTCGTTCCGCTCTACTATGTGCTTGTGGGTCTCCGCACCAAGGATGAATCGGAGGCGCAGGCTGCCCAGTTCGATGAGCTCGGGACACTTTTCCTCAACCTCATCAGGGGAAAGAACACGGTGAGGCACACCGGGGCTGAAAATACGGTGATCGGGAAGCTCAAACAGTACAACGAAAGATATGTCAGGGAGACCATGCATATTCTGAAGTATGCCTTCCAGTCCACACTGATGCTTGAATTCATTACGATACTCGGCATCGGACTGATTGCACTGGAGGTTGGACTTCAGATCATCATATTTGATGGCATCACATTCTATGCGGCGTTCTTCACCCTGCTGCTCGCGCCTGAATTCTATAATGCGCTGAAGGTGCTCGGCATCGAGTTCCATAATGGCAAGCTTTCGCAGGGTCATCTGGAACGCATCGAAGAGTGGCTCGCCACTGACTCTGCCAGGGAGGACTACAGAACATTCGGAGCCACCTCCGATTCGGTTGCACTCGAAGGTGTCTCGCTCGGCTACGGTGAGGATATGCTGCTGGAAGATGTCGATATGACATTGCCGAAGACGGGATTCGTCGCCATCACCGGACCGTCCGGCATCGGCAAAAGCACCTTCATACACATGCTGCTTGGACTGCATCCGCCGGAGCAGGGTACAGTCGCCCTCTCCAATGAGGATATCGGATATATTTCAGATGAAGTCTACTTCTCCGACACGACCATCCATGATTATGTATCGGATGGCGAGTATGAGGAGCAGGAAGTTGTCCATATACTGGATCAGCTCGGACTGATGGACAGCCTGGACAACCTGGAGAAAGGGATCCATACACCGATAGTGAACCACAACATCCCCCTCTCTGGCGGGGAAATCGTCAGACTCAAGATTGCGCGCGTCCTGATAAGGCGCCCCAGCATCATACTGATGGATGAGCCGACGGAATTCCTCGACGCTACGACTGAAGCGCTCATCATGGAGCACTTGGCGGAACTCAAACAGGAGGCGGCGATCGTGGCAGTCGTCCACCGGAGGAAACTGCTCAATATTGCAGACCGCCACTATACATTCAGCAACAGGCAGATCACCCTCGCGAAAGGGGCATCGTGATGGAATTTTTAAAGAATGAAAGAAAGCAGATACTCTACAGCATCATCCTCGGCCTCTCGGGCGGTCTTGTCGGCATCGCGCTATTTGGCCTCAGCGGCTACATGATCAGTCTGAGCTTCTTTGACCCGCCTTTTTTCGTCATCATACTGATCATCGCAGTCATCAAGCTTTTCGGAATGATGAAAGGGGCATTCAAGTATATAGAACGCCTCCTTTCGCATGAGGCGACCTTCCAGCTGATCGGGCGGCTTCGGCTGGATTATTTCAGGAGTACGATCCGCACCGGCAGGAATACGCATAGCGTAAAGTTCATCCAAAGGCTGAATCAATATTTCGAGCAGGTGGAGAACTATTATATACGGATCATCTATCCCTATATCGTAGCCGTACTGATCTCACTGCTGCTCATAGTGCTGTCGATCTATTTCGGTCCTGCTTTTGCGGCGCTGGCAGGAGCAATTGCACTCACACTGCTATTCGCCATCCCCAAGATGTTTGAAGGAAGGATGGCAAAAGCACTCGAGGCAAGGGAAGCCACGGATGATGCACTTTACGGAAAACTGTACCACTTCATCCATGACTATACCGATTTGTGGGTGACGAAGAAAGCTGACGCACAAAGGGAAGGACTCTCCCCTGAACTGTGGGCCATCAGAAGAAACGAGGACCGGCTCGCCGCATACGAAGCGATGATGCAGTTCATCGCCCAGGCAGTCCAGATTGCAGCCATCGTTCTGATCATCGTCCTGACCTATGAAGATACGCCGCTTTGGGTACCGATGGTGATGCTCATTGCCTTGAGCTATTTCGACCTGATAATGCCCGTGATGAATCCTGCCAGCCAATATGGAAGGGTGAAGTCGGCAGTTGCCGAACTGGAGACGGATGTCCCTGCTTCTCAACAGCGGGACATTGGGGCGGAATTGACGGCCATCCGGGCGGACGGTCTGAACTTCCGCTATCCGAATGCATCATTGGATGTACTGAAGGATATTTCTGTGACATTCAAAAAAGGGGAGAAGCATGCAATCATCGGCAGCAGCGGTTCAGGAAAGACGACGCTGATAGAGCGCATCATCCATGCAGATCCTGCAGTCACTGTGTACAGCGGGGGCAGCGAAACAGATTACGGGGCACTGGCCGGCAATGCCTCGATCATGCCCCAGCAGCTGGATTTCTATAATGCGACTGTAATGGATAATGTCACTCTGTTTGGCCATATCGACAGGTCACCGGAAGAAGTGGCGGCCGATCTGGAAGAGATGGGGATGGCATACTACAGTCCTGATACCCCCATCGAATTCACCGGCAGACTGTCGGGTGGGGAACAGAAACGGCTGCATTTCATCCGGATGCTGGCAGAAGATAAGCCATGGTGGATCATGGACGAACCGACGGCACGCCTGGATGACAGTCTGAAGCAGAAGGTGTGGGACCGCATACTGTCAAAGCCCACCCTCATCATCAGCACACACGATCTCAGCAGACTCGAATCATTCGATTTCATCCATTATATGGAGCAGGGGCGCATCATCGAATCGGGCTCATATGAAGCCCTGATGAAGGAGAAAGGTGCCGTCCATCAGGCGGTACAGCGCTTCAGGGATTATTTATAGTATTATATGGGAGTAAATGCTACACTGGTTGAAACATTACGCGGTACGAAGGAAGGGATTAATATGAAAAAGATAGCAGTGGTGACGGATTCCGCCTCGGGCGTCGATCAGGCATACAGGGAAAAGCATGATGTCAAGGTGCTGCCCATGTCTGTCATCATCGATGGCGTCGCCTATAGGGACGGCATTGATGCGACGACTGAGGAAATCTATGACATGCTGAAAGAGAGCGGGGAAGGGGCAAAGACCTCCCAACCGACAATAGGGGAATTCATGGAGATATATGAAGCGATTGAAGCGGATGATGAGTATGAAGCTGTCATTGCAGTACATGCGTCGAGTGAACTGACGGGGACATACCAGAGCTCGCTCAGTGCTTCGGAAGACATGTCAAAACCTGTATATGTCATCGATTCGCGCATCGGCAGCTATCCGATGAAGCAGATGGTCGAACATGCGGTGGAGTCGAGGGAGTCCGACAAGGATATTGAAGAAGTGGTGGAGGAAATCAGGGAGATGACCAGAAGCACCCAGCTCTACCTTCTGCCGCAGAGCTTCAGCCAGATGAGGAAGAGCGGACGGGTATCCGCTTCCCAGTCCATGCTCGCCTCCGTCCTCAACATCCACCTGAAGCTCGAATTCGATGACGGCAAAGTAGTTATCGGAGAGAAACTGCGCACGAAAAAGAAGATATACAATGCAGTGCTTGCTAATCTTGAGGAACACGTAAAAGAAGAGGGAGTGAAGACGCTCGGCCTCGTACATGCGGGAAGTGCAAGCCTGGTGGACGAATGGAAGAAGAAGATCAAGGAAAGGCTGCCTGATGTCAACCTGATGGTAGAGCCTCTGGTAACTGTAGCCGGCGTGCATACCGGACATGGTACAATTGGATTTGGATTTACAAAAGGCCGATAGGATATGCGATTCGGAATCAGTTCCGGATCGCATTTTTTTATGCAAACAAGGAAGCGGGAGTGCCGGAAAACGTCGCTTCGACATAAAACCTACATATTATATAGTTTGAAAAGTGATTAGATGTAGCAAGGAGAAAAGTGATTATGGTAAAATGACTATAATTATTAACTTTTGGGAGGTGACTACAATTGGGAAGGCGGATTTGAAATTTCATGTGCCGACTGAGATGTTAGAAGAGAATCGTTACCCTGTTTCAGAAAGCACTATACGCAAAGATTGTAGTCAAATATTACCGGAGGTGAATCCCTTCTAGACAAGGGAACTAATTGGACATAACCACGATATGGAACTTAATTTTATTTGTAATCCTTATAATACTCACAATGCTTTTTGTAGGATCTGAATTTGCACTCGTCAAAGCAAGGCTGTCACGCATCGATCAGCTCATTGAAGAGGGCAACAGGAAAGCGCGCCGTGTGCGCAAGATGACGATGGAGCTCGACTACTACCTGTCTGCATGCCAGCTGGGTATTACTGTAACCGCCCTCGGTCTCGGCTGGATCGGGGAGTCGACATTTGAAGTCGTACTGCATCCCCTTTTTGAACTGATCGGAATACCGGACCAGTTGACCACAGTATTGACCGTAGCGCTGGCATTCATCATCGTCACCTTCATCCATGTCGTCGTCGGTGAACTTGCACCAAAGACAGTTGCAATCCAGTATGCAGAAAAATTGGCATTGGTAATTTCAGGGCCCCTTTATTTCTTCGGTGTCATCATGAAACCACTGATCTGGACGATGAACGGTACTGCAAGATTCCTCGTCAGACTGGTCGGATTCAAGGATGTGGCTGTAGAACAGGGGCACTCGGAAGATGAGCTTAAGATTATAATGACACAAAGTTATCAAAGTGGAGAAATAAATCAGACAGAACTTGCATATATGCAGAACATCTTTTCCTTCGACGAAAGGCTCGCAAAGGACATCATGGTGCCAAGGACGCAGATGATCACATTGACGGATCCCGTAAACATCGAAGATGTACTGGAGAATGTCAAAGAGCACAACTATACCCGCTATCCGGTCACCGATGAGAGCGGGGACAAGGACCAGATCATCGGCTTCCTCAATGTGAGGGAGTTCCTGACCAACCATGTATCCGACGAGGAAGTCAGGCCGGAAGATCATATACATGAAATACCGATGCTTACTGAAGTATCACGCATCAGCGATGCACTGGTGAAGATGCAGCGTGAACGTGTGCATATCGCCCTCATCATCGATGAGTATGGTGGTACTGCCGGCATGATCACCATGGAGGATATCCTTGAGGAGATCGTCGGAGAAATCAGGGACGAATTCGATGAGGATGAAGAACCTGATATCGTCAAAGTGGAAGATGACATCTACCACATAAATGGACGTGTACTGCTCGACGACCTCAATGAACAGTTCGACATCACATTCGATAACAGTGATGACATCGACACCATCGGCGGCTGGCTCCAGAGCATCAATACTGATATTGAAACGGATGACTATGTCAATACGGAAGAAGACAAATGGATCGTACTCGATATGGACAGCCATCTGATCAAGCAGGTCGCCCTGCTCAAAGGCTATAACCAGCCGGATGGTGACGAAGAAGAGGAATAGAAATGGAACCCCACGTTTCGTGGGGTTCCATTTTTTCATTCGTGTGTACCGGATTCCAGGTATTTGTATAGGTCATAGTCGACCGGATTCTCCATCAGCATGTTCATCTTCACTACCGGTTTGCCCGTACCATCATTCATCCTCGTCTCTTCCAATGTCTGATGATCGATGTGACCCTCACCGAGGTAGTAGAATGTGCTTCCTTCATCATCGTCCTTCTTTACGAAGATGTGGATGGGGTCGCCCTCCCTGTGGCCCTCGAGAAGGGCTTTGATTTCTTTGGATTGGAGGGTGCGGTTGCTCCGGGTGAACCATTTCAGCGTATTCAGGTCGAGGAAGCGGTCTTCGTATCGGATTGTATCTTCAATCTCTTCGTCCTTGTGGTAGGTGATGAAGATAGGGCATGTCCCATGCTTATATTTATATCCATATAATGTGGAGGATTCATCCTTATCCCAATTGAGCAGGCGGCAGACGTCCTTCCTTGAATATTTGCGGTTGACTGTCAGGGGTTTCGACTGGTCATATGATCTGCTTAGGGCGAGGGACAGCTCCAGCACCTGGGTGATGTGGGCCCTGATTTCGGGATTCTCCAATGCACTGGAGAACGCAGGGGCGGGGCGGATGAGGTCGTCTGCCACTTCTATGAGGGGGCCGCCATATTTTTTGAGATCCTGCTGCGTATGGAAAGCATGGGTAAGGTTTCTGAGGACCGAGCGCATCGTATCATCCGTCATATGGTAGCCCCGTCGATGCATCTCCAACTGAAAGTCCCTCATATTGACCGGGGATTCGATGATCTGCTGAAGCAGGAGGGTCTCATGGACACGCTTGCCCTCGGTGATTTCCTTGGAAAGGAAGCTCAGGACCTGATGGTCATTCTTTGATATGGTCAGATGCTTCTCTTTGATCTTAACCAGGAATTCCAGGTAATGGCTGTACTTATGAAGTATCACAAGAGGATCGATGACATCCGCATCATCATGAAAATCGATGAGTGCAGGAGGCCTGCCGATCTTATTCTTCAAATACAGGTGCATCTCCTTCAGGAAGCTTTGGGTGTTGAGTGTGGTGGTATTGATGGCCTTGTATATCTTTTCCTTTGCGATCGATTCGAAGTTGATGGTCGAAACACCGGTGAGTGTATTCCGGTCCATCAGTGATTTCCTGAGCCTGTCCTTATTGTAGGATCTGTCGCCTGTAAGGGCGATGGGGATCATATAGTTGTTTCTGTAGTTGCCGATGAAGTCGATGACGGTCAGGTACTCCTTGTCATCATGTTTTCTGAGCCCGCGGCCGAGCTGCTGGATGAAGATGATGCTCGACTGCGTCTGGCGGAGCATCACCACCTGGTTGATGGAAGGGATGTCGACGCCTTCATTGAAGATGTCCACAGTAATGATATAGTCGAGCATCCCACCCTCCAGTTCCCTGACCGTCTGTAGGCGCATCTGCTGGGAATCATCACCTGTCAGGGCGCGGGTCCTGTAACCGTGATGATTGAGCGATCGGCTCAGTTCTGCTGCTTCTGCCCTGTTGGATACGAACATCAGGCCCCTGAGCGTTTCGCCGGAATGGCCGTAGTATTCGATCTTTGCAATCAGATGGGCGATGCGTTCATTACTCGTCAGCTGTCCGAGGGCAGTTGTATCATCGACGCTCATGCCATCCTTTTCGTAGTCGGTGACGCCGAAGTAATGGAAGGGGGAGAGGATCTCCTCCTCCAGTGCCTGCTGAAGACGGATTTCATACGCGATGTTGTAGTCGAACAGGCTGAATATCTCCATATCGTCCGCCCGTTCAGGTGTGGCTGTCATTCCAAGCAGGAAACCGGGGGAAAAATGATTGAGGATCTTCGTATATGTTGCAGCACTGGAACGGTGGGCCTCATCCACGATGATGTAGTCGAATTCATCCGGATTGAACTGTCCCAGGTTGGCTTCTTTCGATAATGTTTGTACAGTGGCGAAAAGATATTTCGCTTCGCTTTTTTTGCTTCTGCCACTGTAGAGCCCGAAGTTGGAGAGGGATTCGCCGAGCAGTTTTGAAAAATCATTCATGGACTTTTCAAGAATCTGTTCGCGGTGTGCCAGAAAGAGCATGCGCCCGGGACGGTACTGCTGTACATCGAATGCTGCCAGATATGTCTTTCCGGTGCCTGTAGCAGAGACGACAAGACCCTTGTCCTTTCCGGCCTTCCGAAGGCCAGAAAGCTCCATCAACGCCTCCTTCTGCATGATGTTCGGCTGGATGACCTGACCGGTCATCGTCTGGTGATGATATCTTGAACGGTCTTCGATGACTTCCAGGACTTTCCGCTGTTCCGGCTGTTCAACATAGGCCTGTTCATATCTCCGTATCCATTCGTCATCTACAGCGGTGGACTCTTCCCATAACTTTTCAAACTGACTGTTGAAATGCTGGATAACGGCGCCATTTTCAAGACTGGTCAGCTTGAGGTTGTATTCGTAGTTCTTCTTCAGGGCAGCGTCGGTAAGGTTAGAACTGCCGATGAACATGGAGGAATAGTGGGGATTGCGGAAGACATAGCCCTTCGCATGGAAACCTTCCTTATCTGCTGCTCTGACCTCCAGGTTCGGTATATTGAGCAGAGCTTTGAATACTTTGGGTTTATTGAAGTTCAAATATGTAGAGGTGATGATCCTCCCGCCCCTGTTCTGCTTTGCAAGTTCATAGAGTGCCGTCTTCAAGGTAGCCAGACCACCTTCTGTAATGAAGGCGACGGATATGGAGAAAGAAAGGCAGCTTTCCATTTCATCAAGCATGGAAGAAAGTACATTCTCCTCCTTGGAATTGATGATCATGCGAGGAGGGTGATGTCCGATCTTGTGCGTATCCTTGTCCAGAAAACCTTGTTCATATGCATTCAATAAGTTATCTCTGTTCAATTCCATATAATGACACCTCTTTCTCTTCATTATATGGGAACCGCAGATACTTTCCAAGATCCCATGACCATTTTCAAAATATGCAATTGCATATGGGGGTGTGATAAACTGTAGGTAACAAACGAGGGTGGTGTCCATATGGGTATTTTTGAGTTTCTTGTCACAATCGTACCGGTCGCACTTTTCTTTTCCATCCCGCTCTATGCCATCAACGTCAGCCACAGGCAGAAGAAGGAGAAGCTTGAAATCCGCAGGCTCCAGGAGGAGAAAGAGCTGGAACGGCTCAGACAGGAGAATTTCCTGCTTGAAAACAAGCATATGCAGCTTGAACTCGACCGCATGAAGGAGGAAAGCGGACAGCGGCGTCTGGATGAATCCAGGGAGTCACGCTGGCTGATCAAGGATACTACTGAAGAAAATAAAGAAAAAAACCCTTCGTAAAATGAATTTACGAAGGGTTTTCACGTATTATGCCCTGTTGCCGCCAAGTGCTTTCATAATGAATGAAACAATAAGAATTAAAATGATTGCACCGAGCAGGCCACCGATAATACTTACACCGCCGACTTCAGGTCCGAAGCTCAGACCGAGTGCATTTGCGATTGCAGCACCGACAAGTCCTGCGATGATGTTTCCGATGATGCCGAATGGCACGTCTTTACCGAGAATGAGTCCGGCGAGCCATCCGATGATGCCGCCTACGATCAATGTGATAATCCAACCCATGGGTGATTCCTCCTTATGTCATGATTGTCCGTTTTAACAGTAGAAATAAAACTTCGTTCTAGTAGAATAGATACCCATGGATTGGTTTTTCTAAACAAAATTATGAAATTTTTGCTGTGTCCATCGTGTCTTTCCTGTACCTCCTCATGATGAACAGGAAGAGGATGAGTGCCACTGTGACGCTGACGGCGCTGGAGAAATAGATGGTGCTGTAGCCGAATGCTTCGGCGACGAAACCATAGCTGATGGCACCGAGTCCGACACCGAGGTCGAAGGCGGAGAAGAATGTCGCATTGGCCATGCCTCGGCGGTTGTTCTCGACGCGGTTGACGGCCCAGGCCTGCAGTGCCGGCTGTACACAGCCGAAACCGAAGCCGTAGAGTGCCGCGGCCACGAACAGGAAGATCGGAGCCGGCAGGAAGCCGAGCAGGATCATTGCTGCAATGATGGACAGGGAGCCCGGTATGAATACGATGGTGATGCCGTGCCTGTCATACAGTCTGCCGGCGAGTATGCGTGAGAGCATCAGGAAAGCTGCATATATCACAAAGTAGAACTGGATATACGTGGAGTCGAAGCCCTTTTCATACGTATAGACCGGGAGGAATGTGGCGATGCCTCCGAAAGTCACGGTGATGAAGAAGAGGAGTGACGCGGGAGCGAGCGCCCGCCGCTCCACAATGTCAAAGTGTGGATAGGACTCCTTCTGCTTGCGTGTGTCGGCGACTTTTTCCGGCTTGTCATATTTGATGTTGGCGGCGAGTATGATGGCCGTGAGGCCGAGCAGGCCGCATATCGCAAACAGCATCGTAAAGGAGATATGGTTGACGAGGAAGAGGCCTAGGGCGGGACCGAAGGCAAGGGCGATGTTGCCGCTCAAACCATAGTAACCGAGCCCTTCCCCGCGGCGCTTTTTTGGCACGAGGTCTGTGGCGATCGTCCCTGCGGAAGTACTGGAGAGCCCCCATCCGACCCCCTGGATGATCCTGACCATCAGCAGCATGAGAATCGTGAAACTTGCTGCAAGCGAGAACATTGAAATGACGAAGAGTGCAAGTCCAGTCAGAAACACCGGAGCCCGTCCCTTCGTATCCAGCAGTTTGCCGGCGCTTGGACGTATGAGCAGTGCGGAAAAGGTGAATATCCCTACGACGATTCCTATCCAGCGGTCACTTGCCCCGATTTCCTGTACGAACAGCGGCAAGGTGGGCAGGGTCATCTGGAAGGCAGTGAATATGAAGAAATTGACGATGACGATGAGTATAAAGTCCTTAGTCCATATTTTCTGTTTTGTATCCGACATGTAATTTCAACCTTCTTACTTTTGATTGTTTTTTATAAAGATAATTTTATTTCGATTTTCGAAAAAAGTAATAATGTTCATTCTACAACAATGAAATTAATTTTTCATCCATCCTGAAGCGTATATTTGGGTTTTCTTAAAGAAAACGGAATGTGGTAGAATTATAGGAAACAAAAACAAAGGAAATAGTGCATTGATGAAGATACTCATGATAGACAATTACGATTCTTTTACATATAATCTTGTCCATTACCTGGAAGATGTCCCGCAAGTGGCTGAAGTTCTGGTCCGGACACCAGATGAACTCTCGCAGGTCCGCCTGGAAGACATTTCGGGCGTCATCATATCGCCAGGCCCTTCACATCCTGCAGACCGTCGGGAAGTGATGGATTTCATCGAAAGCTGCTGGTCTTCACATCCTATCCTCGGCATCTGCCTCGGACATCAGATGCTCTGGCATATGGCTGGGGGGATGGTGGGACGTGGAGTGCGCCCGGTCCATGGCCACGTGTCTGAAATCACCCACGATGGCCAGGGGTTGTTCGCGGGACTCCCGGAGGTGTTCGCAGTAACCCGGTACCACTCGCTTGTATGTTCAGGGGAAGCGCCTCATGGATTCACCGTTTCGGCCCGGACCGCAGATGGGGTTGTGATGGCGATAAGACATCTGGACTATCCAATCTACGGGCTGCAGTACCACCCTGAAGCGATCCTGTCCGAGTATGGCAGGGAGCAGCTGGGCAGGTTCATCAGTTTTCTTAAGGAAGGTGAAATGGATGCAGGTCCATGTAAAGTTTAAAAAGGCGGAGAGAATGGAAGAACTGTATTTTGCGGAGCCGCTTGAAGTGCTGACCGGACAGTACATGAGTCTGGAAGAAGCACTGGCAAGCGCCCAGAAGCATGCTGATACGGGACGGTATGTGATTCCGGCCTTGAGCTATGAGGCGAAGGAAGGCGGCCCCTTCGTCATCGGCGTCTTTGGGGCGCCAGTGGACAGGACAGCTTTTCTCGAGGCTTATGATGGTGCAGGTGTCTACATGATGGGGGAGCCGGCATTTACGGAGGCGCCTGGGAAGATCATGTCCGATATTGAAGAGATCCGGAACAGCATAAGGGATGGCCATACATACCAGGTCAACTATACGACCCGGCTCAAAGGCACTTTTTCCGGGGATGTACATGCACTGTTCGAACAGCTCATCGCAAGGAACAATGGTGATTATACGATGTTCATCCATTGGAAGGGCACGTCCATAGTGAGCTGTTCGCCGGAGCTCTTCTTTGAAGTCGATGCTTCCGGAAGGATTTCCACACGTCCGATGAAGGGGACGGCGAGAAGGTATGACGATCCAGTGAAGGACCAGGAGAGCTTCGATTTCCTGAGGCATTCGGGTAAAGACCGGGCGGAGAATGTCATGATCGTCGACCTGCTGCGCAATGACCTTTCCAAAGTGGCCAGGAAGGGCAGCGTGCATGTGCCGGAACGGTTTACCATCGAACGCTACGATACGGTCTACCAGATGACTTCGACGGTCGAGGCGGAAATTGAGGAAGGGGTGGGCCTGCCCGAGCTGATCAAAGCCCTCTTCCCCTGCGGTTCGATCACCGGTGCACCGAAGCAGTCCACCATGGATATCATACGGAAGCTCGAGAGCACGCCGAGGGGCTATTATTGCGGGACACTCGGCATCATGTACCCGGACGGTTCCCAAGTCTTCAATGTCCCCATCCGCACACTGTATATCGAAGGCGGCCGCTATGAATACGGGACAGGCGGCGGCATCACCTACGACTCGATTCCAGAGAGCGAATATGATGAAATGGTCGCAAAGACTGCGTTCCTTGAGGACGGAAGATACAAGCTGATCGAGACCATGCGCATCGAATCCGGGACCGTCAGACGGTTCGCGCTCCACGAGAAGCGTATCCTGAAATCGGCGGATGCCCTGGCCTTCTCTACACCGGATTTCAAGGAGGAGGTCGAGGCATACGTTAAAAGGCATGGTCTGGACCAAGCAGACGACATCTACAGGCTGCGTGCAGTTGCGGATGCCTCGGGACAGATGACGTTCTCACATGGAGAAGTTGAAGCTGTGGAGTACGCAGATGCAAGGCTTGCGGATGCGGCGATCAAGGCCCCTCCGATGTTCCTGACGAACAAAACGACGGTCAGGCACCATTATCATGGTGTGGGCGATGATTTCCCCATCGTTTTATATTATAATGAGTATCAGCAACTGACCGAATTCAACATCGGCAACCTGGTCGTCGAGGAAGACGGGAGATTCTATACACCACCTGTCACCAGCGGACTGCTTGATGGCGTGATGCGCCAGAGTCTGATGGCGGATGGAAGATTGGAGGAGCGGGGCTATCCCATGGAAACGTTCCTTGAGAAGCTCGAAGACGGCAGCATAAAAATATACATGATCAACAGCCTGAAAGAATGGGTGCGGATCAATCTGAATATTCCGGGGTGAATGCATGTTAACTCTCTTTTTAATAATACTGGTGATTGCGATTGTGATGTTTACCCATTTCGTAGTGACATACCTCATTGAAAATGACGTCAAGATCGTGGGGGTGCTCCTTGCTTTCGTCGGAGTCATCGCAGCCATCATCATCGTACAGTTCATCATCAGTGGCGTCACCGATTTCGTGGCGGATGAATTGGATATTTTCTACAGGGACAATTAGAAGAACATTTAGGAGGAACCAGTCATGATTTTTGCAAATGGGGATTGCTATATCACGTACCAGCAGCCTGACCCGATCGATTCCACGAAGCGGGTGGAGCTGGAAAAGGCATTTGAAGAGGGGAAGCATGTCTATCTGAACAGCATGATCACGACCGAGCACACCCTTACTTTCTACTATTCACCCATCAAAGTGATGGAGGAGCAGAACACCATCGAACCTAGTGACATCATCATAGAGGAAGTCCGGGAATTTCTCACAGGAATGGAGTTTTCAATATGAGCCTGATCATACAGGATAGCGGAATGCTGACACTTCTGCAGACGCTGGACCCTGAGGTTTCCGCCAGAGGCAATGAATACAACGGGGCCTGCGACCGTCTGGCCCATCAGTTGGCCAACCAGCTTGTGGGGAACAGTCCCGAACAGCCGACCATCGAAATGACGCTGCGTCCCGGGGCCATCAAATTCACCGAACCGACCATCGTCGCGTTCTCGGGTGCAGAGTTCAAGGCGAAGTCCGGGGACCGCGATATATTCATCAACAGGATATATCTGTTCGACCGTGGGGATGAACTCATCTTCGGCGAGTCCACAAGAGGAAACAGGGTCTACCTTGCTGTTGCCGGTGGCATAAAAGTCGAAGGGTCGAATGTCCTCCGGTCCGGCGACGAAGTCATCATGTGCCGCGACTACACTCCGCAGCATGATGAGCTCTTCAATATGCTCAAGCAGCAGAAGGAAGTGAGCTGGGGTGTGGACACATATGCGCTCGTGGAAGTATATCTATCGGACACATACCATATAGTCAGGCGTCCGGATGTGCCGGATGCGGTCTACGAAGCACTCGAGGCAAACGAGTATACGGTAAGGAATGAGAAATACCGTGCCGCCCTCTACCTTGAAGGAGCAGGGGTCGACATGGACACCGAGGGCATCGAACACCCGGGCCTGAAGGGTGGAGTATATATCGCCGATGGCCAGCCGGTACTTGCATTGAATGATTTCAATGACTATACGACTGCTCCGCATATCGGTACGATACCTTCCTATCATCTGCACAAGCTCGTCCAGAAGCGGGCAGGGTCCCATATACGCTTCAAATGCATCGGCGCGGACGACGCCCATGCGAACCTCTACGCCCATCACCTGTGGGTGAAGAGCCTATTCAAGGCAATCGATTATAAACTGTCTAAAGAGCTCATAAAAGAGAAGATGTAGGAAGCGGATTCCGGGGCCCATGCTCCGGAATTTTTTTGATGATTTCTTCCGGAATTTAGATTACCAGCAACAATTGCGATGAAAAATAAGGTATAATGACATATCAGAAATAATGGGTTATTGGTAATGACCAGTGAACGGTGGGATCGGTTTCGATATGGAAAAAATCTTGAAGCAGTATTTTGGATTTGAAAATTTCAGACCTAAGCAAAAGGAAATCATAGAATCGGTCGTAAGCGGCCACAATACTCTGGGAGTATTGCCTACAGGGTCCGGAAAGTCGCTCTGTTTCCAAGTGCCGGGGCTGGAAATGGACGGCCTGACGCTTGTCATTTCCCCGTTGATCTCATTGATGCGGGATCAGGTGGAAACATTGAATGCGCAGAGCATTCCTGCCGCCTACTTGAATTCAACCTTGAAGAAGAAGGAAATAGAAGCTGTGATGGCAGGCCTTGAGTCGGGCCGTTACCAGTTCCTCTACGTGGCGCCGGAGCGGTTCAATAACGAGGAGTTCAGACAGCTGGTCAGCAGGCTCGATGTTTCACTGATTGCATTCGACGAGGCACACTGCATTTCGAAGTGGGGCCATGACTTCCGGCCGAGCTACCAGAACATCATACCTGTATTGAAGGAACTCGTGCCGGAAGCGACCACGGTCGGGCTGACCGCCACAGCAACAGAGGAGGTCCAGGAGAACATCCAGGAGCTCCTCGACATCGAAGGGGCACGTGTCTACAGCACAAGTGTAGCGCGGGATAATCTGCATCTCAGCGTCAACCCGACATACCAGCGTGAACAGTTCATAGAATCCTACATCAAAGATCGTCCCGGCGCTCCCGGCATCGTCTATGCGGCTACACGCGCAGAGGTGGAAAAGATATCCCTCCATCTCGAGGAACATGGGATTGAAAATGTCATCTATCACGGCGGCCTCGGCAAAGAGGAGAGGAACCGCAATCAGCGTTTGTTCATTACAGGGGAAGTGGACATCGCTGTGGCGACGAATGCCTTCGGCATGGGGATAGACAAGGCGGACATCCGGTTCATCATCCACCACAACCTGCCGGGCGACCTCGAAAGCTACTATCAGGAAATCGGACGTGCCGGACGGGACGGGAAGACCAGTGAATGCATCCTGCTGTCGAGCCCGCGGGACGTCAACCTCCACCAGTTCTTCATAGACCGTTCAAGCTCGACCGAGCAGTATAAGGACCACATGCGGGCGAAGCTCGACAGGATGATCCAGTACAACCGGACGAACAAATGTCTGAGCAGCTTCATCATCAAGTACTTTGATGCCGATGAATATGTGGTCGAGTGCGGACAGTGTTCGAACTGTCTGAATCCGGAGCGCACCTATGACATGACACTGGAGGCGAAGCTTGTCTTGAACCTTCTGGCACAGAGCGAGATTCCTGTGACGAAGGAGCAGGCCATCCAGATACTGCGGGGTGAATCGGCCGAAAACATCCTTGCCTTCAACCTCGACACTCTGAGCGCCTTCGGCACGATGGAGAGCTATCTGACGAGCGAACTCAACCATATACTGGAGGAGCTCATCTACAGGGGCTATGTCCATCTGAGGGATGAGCAGCTCTATATCGTCGACCGGAGCAGGAGGGTGATGAATGGGTCGGCCACACTCTACACCGTTCCTTTCAGGAGATACTTCAATGAAAAGGTGGACATCAGCACAGCATCCTCCCCGAATGAGATACTGTATGAAAAACTCGTGGAGACAAGACGCCGCCTTGCCGAAAAGCATGATGTGGAGGAAACATCCATATTCACGGACAACGTCCTCAGGGATTTTGCCAAAAAAGTTCCCGAAACCAAGCAGGATATGGTGCATATCCAGGGAGTCGGGAACTATAAGCTGAAGCACTACTGTCCAGAGTTTCTGGAAACGATCAACGCCTACAAGAAGCAGACGACTGAAATGGAATGACTCAAGCCGGCCTTTGGCCGGCTATTATAGTTACATTGTGGAATGCTTCGGCGGCCTGTTCTTCATGAACATGTAGAAGCTGGCTGCAAAGATGATGATATAACCTAAGACGGACAGCATGTCCGGCACTTCATTGAAGAAGACGATGCTGAAGATAGCCGTGTAGAGTATTGTGGAATAGAAGAATATGGATATCTCCCTGGCCGGTGCAAAACTGTATGCGATGGTGAGGCCAAACTGGCCGAAAGCTGCGCACAGGCCGGAGAAGACGAGCATCCAGAATTGCGAGGCGGTCATCGGTTCAAACTGCCAGATGAAGAAGGGCAGCAGAACAACCGAGGAGAAGAAGGAGAAATAGAAGACGACCGTGTAGAACTTCTCCCGGCTCCCGAGCACCCGGAGCACAGTATAGGCGCCAGCTGCCAGCAGGGCGCCGAGTACGCCGACCACGGCATACAGCGTCTCACTCGACATGGAGGGCTTGATGATGAAGATCGCGCCGATGAAGGCGATGATGATTGCGGCCATCTGATATTTCCGTATGTATTCCTTAAGGAATATGGCGCATAGTATTATGGTGAAGAAGGGGCTCAATTTGTTGAGGATGTCCGCATCGCTCAGAACCATCCTGTCGATTGCGAAAAAGTTGAGTAAGACTCCGAGTACACCGAAGGTCGAACGCAGCATGAGCAGCCCCTGGTTCTCCCTCCGGCCAAAAAGTTTCTCCCTGTAGTATAATGCGAGGGTGAGGGCGACGAGCATCGCCACAAAGTTCCTGAAGAATGCCTTTTGGACCGTCGGCAGATCTCCGCTGTATTTTACAAGCAGGGCCATCAGGCTGAACCCGAGGGATGAAATGAGAAGGGCGATGATGCCTTTCGTCGTATTGTTCATTTTAAGAAACAACTCCATGATAAAATTTTTGGTGAAATTTTTATTTCACAGTTATATGCAGAGAGAGTTTTACCAAAAAATTTTTGGTCGAATTTTTGCTATAGTATAACATACATATGATGCGACTTTGTCTATATTTAAGTGATATTATTCCCAATGAAATGTCTTATTATGCCATTGATAATTCTGTATGATTATGTCATTATAGAACGTGCAATACACATATATTGTGTGTAAATTTTCCGTAGGACACAATATATAGTGTTTACCTGCTTTAAGAAGCGTGTAAAGAGATAATAGATGCAACCATGATTGTCGGACGGGAGTTCGATTATTTTATTTTGCAGGAGAAGGAATGGGGAGGCGATGGCATGATGATTGCATTCTATTCCATGACGGGGAATACCAGGCGCTTCATCAGAAACGCGCAGGTGGCGGAGCAGTATGATACTTACGAAATCAATGCTTCAAACAGCAGCGAGCAGATCCGGGAACCCTTCATACTCGTTACCGGAACCTACGGGTTCGGCGGAGTACCCGATGAAGTGAAGACGTTTCTTGAAGTGAACCACGAATTGATGGTGGGTGTCGCCTCAAGCGGCAACCGGAATTGGGGGAACAACTTTGCACGTGCCGGAGAGCATATCAGTGACGAATACGGAGTACCATTGCTGATGAAGTTTGAGCTTCATGGAAACCAGAAAGACAGAGAAGAATTCATTGAAAAGGCAGGGGCTATGCATGAAAGTCTTGGACGAAAAGAAATACAACCATATTGAACTGAATAACGAAGTGACGAAGCGCGATGAAACAGGTTTTTATCAGCTGCATAAGGATCAGGAGGCACTGGCCGTCTTCATGGAGGAGGTCAAGGACAAGACCATCCATTTCGACAGCGAGCTCGAACGTCTGCACTACCTAGTGGACAACGATTTCTACTATGACCTGTTTGCGGAGTATTCCGATGAGGATGTGATGGACATCGTCACATACGCGGACAGCATCCCATTCCAGTTCAAGAGCTATATGGCAGCAAGCAAGTTCTTCAAGGACTATACATTGAAGACGAACGACAAGAAGCAGTACCTCGAGGACTACAAGCAGCACGTGGTCATCGTGAGCCTCTACCTGGCCAAGGGCAACAAGGAACAGGCCAAACGCTTCATCCTGTCGATGATCGAACAGCGCTACCAGCCTGCGACACCGACATTCCTGAATGCAGGACGCGCACGCCGCGGCGAAATGGTCTCCTGCTTCCTGCTTGAAGTCGATGACAGCCTGAATTCAATCAACTACATCGATTCCACAGCCAAACAGCTTTCCAAGATCGGTGGCGGGGTTGCAATCAACCTGTCGAAACTGCGTGCCCGTGGCGAAGCGATAAAAGGCATTGAAGGCGTAGCGAAAGGTGTACTGCCGGTCGCCAAGGCGCTTGAAGGCGGATTCGGCTATGCCGATCAGCTGGGCCAAAGACCCGGTGCCGGTGCTGTCTACTTGAACATCTTCCACTATGACCTTCCGGAATTCCTGGATACGAAGAAAGTGAATGCGGATGAAGATATCCGCCTTGCGACGATTTCCACTGGACTCGTCGTGCCATCCAAGTTCTTCGACCTGGCCAAAAACAACGATCCGTTCTATCTGTTCGCACCGCATACGGTCGAACGCGAATACGGCCAGTCTCTGGATGATATGAATCTCGACGAGATGTACGATGAACTCGTCGCAAACGATAAGGTGAAGAAACGTGAGATGGATGCACGCGAGATGCTCAATACGATTGCACAGACACAGCTGCAGTCCGGCTATCCGTACATCATGTTCAAGGACAATGCCAATAAGGTCCACCCGCTGAAGGATATCGGACAGATCAAAATCAGCAACCTCTGTACCGAGATCTTCCAGCTTCAGGAGACATCCACAATCAATGACTACGGTACGGATGATGAAATCCGCCGTGACATCTCCTGCAACCTGGGCTCACTGAACATCGCCAATGTAATGGAGTCCGGCAAGGTGCGCGATTCCGTCCATGACGGCATAGAAGCATTGACCGTCGTCAGTGATGATACTGCAATCGCAAATGCGCCGGGCGTCAAGAAGGCGAATGATGAACTGCATTCCGTGGGCCTTGGGGCGATGAACCTCCACGGTTATCTCGCGAAGAACAAGATCAGCTATGAATCCGAAGAGGCGAGGGACTTTGCCAATGTCTTCTTCATGCTGCTCAACTTCTACTCCCTTGAGAAATCAATGCTGATCGCCAAGGAACGCGGAGAAACATTCAAGGATTTCGACAAGTCCGAATATGCGACAGGCAAATATTTCGAGCGTTACATTTCAGAAGCGGTGGAGCCGAAATCCGAAAAGGTTGCCGGCCTGTTCTCGAACATCCATATCCCAAGTCAGCAGGACTGGGAGGCACTGCGTGATGAAGTGATGGAAAATGGTCTGTTCCACGCATACCGCCTGGCAATTGCGCCGACACAGAGCATTTCCTATGTACAGAATGCGACAAGTTCCGTGATGCCGATCGTGGATACGATCGAACGCCGGACATACGGCAATTCCGAAACATTCTATCCGATGCCGTTCCTTTCTCCGGAGACGATGTGGTACTACAAGAGTGCATTCAATACGGATCAGATGAAACTCCTCGATATGATTGCGACAATCCAGCAGCATATCGACCAGGGCATCAGCACAATCCTGTATGTGAACTCCGATATTTCCACAAGAGAATTGGCAAGACTGTATATATATGCGCACCATAAAGGGTTGAAATCCCTCTATTATACAAGGAACAAACTGCTCAGCGTAGAAGAATGCACAAGCTGTTCCATATAATATAATCGAGCGACGATAAAGGAGTCATTAAAATGATTGCAGTAAACTGGAATAAAGAAGACGACATGACGAATGTCTTTTGGCGTCAGAACATCTCACAGATGTGGGTGGAATCGGAATTCAAGGTCTCCAAGGATCTGAGTTCATGGTCAAGCCTGACAGAAGATGAACAGGACACATTCAAAAAGGTCCTCGCGGGGCTCACAGGACTGGATACACACCAGGCCGATGACGGCATGCCGCTCATCATGCTCCATACGGACGACCTCCGTAAAAAAGCAGTGTACTCCTTCATGGGAATGATGGAGCAGATCCATGCAAAATCCTATTCCCATATATTCACGACACTCCTGTCATCCAAGGACACGAATGAACTCCTGGATGTCTGGGTGATCGAAAACGAACAGCTCAAATACAAGGCGGATAAGATTGTCGGATACTACCATAAACTCTATGGCAAGGAAGCTTCCGTATACGACCAGTACATGGCGCGTGTCGCCAGTGTATTCCTCGAGTCCTTCCTGTTCTATTCCGGATTCTACTATCCGCTGTATCTTGCCGGTCAGGGCAGGATGACGACAAGTGGTGAAATCATCAGGAAAATCCTTCTCGATGAATCCATCCACGGTGTGTTTACAGGCCTGGATGCACAATCCCTGAGGGGAGAACTCTCGGCTGAAGAAAAGGCGCAGGCGGACAAGGAGATGTATGAGCTGCTCAAAGCACTCTACGCCAATGAGGAAGTCTATACGAAAGACCTCTATGATAAACTCGGTCTGACGGAAGATGTCCTCAACTATGTCCAGTACAATGCGAACAAGGCGCTCTCGAATCTCGGCTTCGATGCATATTTTGAAGAGAAGACATTCAACCCGATCATCGAGAATGCCCTCGATACGACAACGAAGAACCATGACTTCTTCAGTGTCAAAGGCGACGGCTATGTGATCGCACTCAATGTCGAGCCGATTCAGGATGAGGATTTCATCTTTGATGAAGTAAAATAGAAAAACCAGGCTTCAGGTCCGATATATTGGACGCTGGAGCCTTTTTATATTTTTAATATAGGCAATTGTATTGACAATTCGTATGAATGTCATATGATAAGGGTAGAGTTTTTCAACTGAATACAATCATTCTTTCGGGGCAGGGTGAAATTCCCAACCGGCGGTAAAGCTTTATAGCAAGCCCGCGACCTGCATCGTCTTTGACGATGTGGCTGATCCAGTGGAAGTCTGGAGCCGACAGTGAGAGTCTGGATGGGAGAAAGAATTGCAGAGCCTATTATGGAGATGGGGCTATTTGTCATACCTTCATACAGTAGTGCTTATTCAGCATTGCCAGCAATGCTTATTTCTGCATATATTTTTACAGCGCCGATGGATATTTCTATTCATTGGCGCTTTTTATGTTCAGGAGGGAAAAACTTGAATCGATATATGAAGATGGCGTTCGATCTGGCCCGCATGACAGTGGGACAGACGGGGAAGAACCCTGCAGTGGGCGCCGTCATAGTCAAAGAAGGAAAAGTGATCGGCATGGGGGCACACCTCGGCTACGGCAAACCTCATGCAGAGCGGCAGGCACTGTCGAGCTGCAGTGAGGACCCGGCGGGCGCAGACATCTATGTCACACTGGAGCCGTGTTCCCATTATGGGAAGACACCGCCGTGCACTGAAGCAATCATGGAAGCCGGCCTCAGCAACATCCATTACGGGGCCAAGGATCTGAACCCGGAGGTGAGCGGCCATCAAGTGCTTGCTGATGCTGGGCTGAATGTATTTCACCAGCCGGATGAAGCGATCGATCAGCTCTATGCACCTTTCTTCAGTCATCTGGAACGGCATCGGCCGAATGTGACTCTGAAATGTGCAATGAGCCTGGATGGCAAACTTGCACTCGATGATGGGACAAGCACATGGATCACAGGTGAAGCGGCACGGGCTGATGTCCATCAGGAGCGGCATGTCCACGATGCGATACTTGTCGGTGGCGGCACACTTCTCCATGATGATCCGATGCTCACCGCAAGGATCGAAGGCGGTGGCGCATCACCGGTGCCGGTGGTGATGGCCGGAGGTCATGTACTGCCGGATGGGATGAAGATATTTGAGCATCCGGAACGGGCGATCATCTATACGACGAATGAAGCAAACTTGAAGCATGATGGAAAATGCGAAGTGAGGGTGGGGGAATGGTCCCCCGAAGCCATACTGGACGACCTTTATGGCAAAGGCATTTCATCCCTCTTTGTGGAAGGGGGCGCGCGCGTCCTGACTGCCTTCATAAAAGAAGGACTATACGACCGGATATTGACTTACGTTGCCCCGAAGATATTTGGTGAATCAAGACACACACTATATAAGGAACAGCTTGCTTCGATGGAAGCGGCGGTTCAGCTTGAGATGGTTGATGTTGAAAAGCTCGGGTCCGACCTTAAATTAACTTACAGAAAGGCTTGAGCATAATGTTTACAGGAATTATCGAACAGATCGGCGAAGTGAAGAAAGCGGCGGATACAGGAGAACATACGGTGTTTGAAATATTTACAGGGACATTCGATGACCTGAAACTTGGAGATTCGGTCAGTGTGAACGGAACATGCCTGACAGTGACCGGGATTGATGCGGACAGCTTCACTGTCGAGATGGTCAATGAAACGAAGCGTATAACGAGCCTCGACAAGATCGAAGCGGGAATGCCCGTCAATCTCGAGCGGGCATTGACACTGTCCACACGGCTCGGCGGTCATATCGTCTCCGGCCATGTCGACGGCACCGGTGAAATCACTTCCGTCAATGATGATGGCAGTGCGCTTGTCATGCATATCGCATGCCCTTCATCATTGATGAAATATATGGTGAAGAAAGGATCTGTCGCAGTGGATGGCATCAGCCTGACATTGTTCGACGTCGATCTGGAAGCGTCTGAAATCATCCTCAACCTGGTTCCGGAGACCCAGGAACGGACAACGCTTGCACAAAAGGGCGCGGGCGACCGGGTCAATATCGAAGCGGATATGCTGATGAAGCACGTGGACCATCTGCTCCACTCAGGAGGCACCTTGAATATCGGGGCGCTCGAAGAAGTGGGTGACCGCCATGTTTGATACGATAGAATCTGCAGTTGAAGATCTGAAGCAGGGGAAACTGATCATTGTGGTGGATGATGAGGATCGTGAAAATGAAGGGGATCTGGTAGGTATCGCAGAGTATATTACAGCCGATGAAGTGAACTTCATGGCCACCCATGGCCGCGGCCTGATCTGTACGCCGCTGACCGGTGAAATTGCAGAAAAGGCCGGGCTCTCCCCGATGGTGAACAACAACAGAGATCCCCATGGGACGGCTTTTACGGCCTCCATCGACCATGTCTCCACGACGACCGGCATCAGTGCCCATGAACGGTATGATACGATCCGTGCGCTGACGGAGGGAGGGGTTAAGCCTTCTGATTTCAACGCCCCCGGCCATATATTTCCGCTGGTGGCAAAGGATGGCGGAGTGCTTGAACGCATGGGACACACCGAAGCATCGACGGATCTGGCCCGCCTGTCAGGGGCGGTGCCGGTTGGAGTAATATGTGAAATCATGAATGATGACGGCACGATGGCGCGTGTGGACGACCTTGAAATCTACAAGGAGAAGCATGACCTCAAAATGATAACGATAGAAGATCTGAAGCGGCACATGCAGAAATTCACAGGCGTCACCCTGGAAAGTACCGTCCAGCTGCCGACGGACTATGGCCGGTTCAAGATGTACGGATTCGTAGACAATGACACGGGCAAGGAACATCTTGCGCTTGTACACGGCGAACTGAAGAACAACATGACAGTGAGGATCCACTCCGAATGCCTGACCGGGGATGTCTTCCACAGTCAGCGCTGCGATTGTGGAGAACAGCTGGAACGTGCGATGCGCATCATAAACGACCAGGATGGCATCATCCTGTATATGAGGCAGGAAGGCCGGGGGATCGGTCTGATCAACAAGCTCAAAGCCTATGAACTGATCGAGCAGGGCTATGATACGGTAAGTGCAAACGAGCATCTCGGTTTTGATGCCGACTTGAGGAAATACGATGTTGCTGCGGATATGCTCCACCAGCTCGGGCTGGATGAGGTGACACTGCTCAGCAACAACCCAAGAAAAATCAGGGGGCTCGAAGAGGAAGGCATCAAGGTGAACCGGCAGAGCCACATTGTTCAGGCGAATGTCGTCAACCAGGATTATTTGAAGACCAAAAAGGAAAAACTCGGACATCTGCTCTAGGAGGCAAAATTATATGAATAGAATAGACACAAAATTGATCGGTACAGACCTTAAGATTGCCATTGTGGCCGGAAGGTTCAATGACTTCATCACATCCCAGCTCGTCAGCGGAGCAGAAGGGGCGCTCGTCAGCCACGATGTCGATACTGAAGACATCGACCTCATCTATGTGCCGGGTGCATTTGAAATCCCGCTTGCAGCCAAGACGCTGGCGGAGTCGGGGAATTATGACGCAGTGGTGGCGCTCGGCTGTGTCATCCGCGGCAGTACGACGCATTATGACTATGTCTGCAATGAGGCCGCCAAGGGCATTTCCCAGGCGGGGCTCACTACAGGTGTCCCCGTCATGTTCGGCATCATCACCACTGAAAATATCGAGCAGGCAATCGAGCGTGCAGGCACCAAGGCCGGGAACAAAGGTGCGGAAACTGCAACCGGCGCCATAGAAATGGCCAACCTCATGAAAAAGATACGATGATCAGGAAGCCGATGAAAATCGGCTTTTTGTCATTTTTCCGACACAATGCTTTCAAACAAATGACAATTAGGGTGTAAACGTGCTGTCCTTTTCCGTGCTATGATTTCATATATAGATTTATAAAAGGAGCAATAACCATGAAATCGAAATTTATGATGTTTGCAATGATGCTCAGTCTGGCACTTCTCACGGCCTGCGGCAATGGTGGGGAGACTGAGGCTGAAATGAACCATGACAACCCAGGCGAGGATGAAGTGCATGCACTTGAAGTCGACCTGGAAGTGCCGGAGACTGCAGAAGCCGGCGATACAGTCGAATTCAGCGCCCACGTGCATTCAAATGGCGAGGATATCACGGATGCGGACAAAGTGATGTACGAAGTACTGTCTGGCGAGGAGAGCCTGGAAAATATTGAAGCGCAGCATGACGCGGATGGGGTGTACACCATGGAGTATACATTCGAAGAAGCGGGTACCTATACGGTCATTTCACATGTCGACGCAATGCAACTGCATACTATGCCACAAGCCGAGATCACTGTAGAGTAGACCGGTTCCTCATGCAGATACTGCTGTTTGTAAAGTGGCCTCTTAAGGTTTACAATATATATAGATTGGAAGCTTGAAATCAGGAGGAAACCATGAATTTGCAGGATAAAACTTATATCGTATCGAGTGCTGTCACACCGCTCGGCAAGGAACTGTCCATGCATCTGGCAGAGCAGGGTGCAAATGTCATTCTTGCAGGGCTTGAACACGTGGAGCTGGACAATCTTCTGAAGGCGCTCCAGGAGCGTTCGGAAGGCAATCATAAGGTGGTCCTTCTGGAGCAATCTAAGGAGATCGACTGGGTGGCTACCGTCGAGGAAATACAGCAGGATTATAATACATTGAATGGAATCATACTCGTCCATACCATATTTACAGAAAACCGTTCCGTATATGATGTGTCGTTTGATGAGTTCAACCAGGTGATGTATGAGCATGTATGGGGCACCTATCTCGGCATACGTACATTGCGGCCCATGCTGAAGGATGAGCGGGACGCCAAGATCATCAATGTCATCGAACCATCCTTTGAAGATGTCTTCGAACGGAACCTGTACTATACGGTGACCGGGGCCATCGAGGCACTCACACATTCCACTGCTGCAGAGCTTAGGAAGGAGGATGTCGATGTGTATGCACTCAGCTACCGTCCTTCCATCAGATATGAGGAATCACCGGAACGCTCGAATTCCGAGGCCATCAACACGGTCATGTCCATCCTTTCAGGCTCGGAAGAGGCGCCGAACGGCAACACCATCATCATCAACTGATACTAAAACACGCCATCTGATGTTCAATTGGATGGCTTTATTTTTTATCTGAATCGTGTAAACGCTTGAAAATAACAGCTTTCAGTGTATAATTGTAACTGTGATTATCGGTGATAATCATTATCAATTAAGGTGGATTAATATGATACATAAACTATTCAGACTGGACATCATGATTATATTATTGGTCGTGCTATCAATTATTTCGATGTTTGTGGGCGTCGTCGACCTTGCTCCTGGTGATCTTTTCAACTTGACCGACAACCAGAAGAACATCATCATGGAGAGCCGGTTTCCAAGGACCATCGCCATCATCATCGCAGGTGCATCACTCAGTGTGTGTGGCCTGATCATGCAGCAGCTGACCCGCAACAAATTTGTTTCTCCCACCACTGCGGGTACGATGGATTGGGCACGGCTCGGCATATTGATCGCACTGATGTTCTTCCCGACGGCGAGCCTTCTTGTGAAACTGCTCTTCGCTTCGGCATTGAGCCTGGCAGGTACACTGCTGTTCATGCAGATTATACAGCGTGTACAGTTCAAGGATGTGGTATTCGTTCCACTCATCGGGCTGATGCTAGGGAATGTGGTCTCCAGCGTGGCGACCTTCCTCAGCCTGAGGACGAATTCGGTCCAGTCCCTATCAAGCTGGCTGCAGGGGGATTTTTCGATCATCATCTCCGGCCGGTATGAAGTCCTATACATAAGCATTCCATTCCTGATCATTGCACTTCTGTATGCCAATCAATTTACGATTGCGGGAATGGGACAGGATTTTTCAAAGAATCTTGGGCTCAACTACAAAAGGGTCATAAACATAGGTCTGCTTATTACTGCAGTGATTACAGCGCTTGTAGTCGTTACTGTGGGAATGCTGCCATTCCTTGGTCTGATCATTCCGAATATCATTTCCATATTTCAGGGGGATCACCTGAAGAATACGATTCTTCAAACAGCAGTACTTGGGGCAGTGTTCGTAATGATATGTGATATTCTTGGACGTGTGATCATCTTTCCGTACGAAATTTCAATCGGGCTGATGATCGGTGTCATAGGAAGTTTCATCTTCTTGATCATGATATTCAGGAGGGTGAAATCAAATGCATAATGGAAAGAACAACCGCCTGCTTCTCATATTGACGATTGTGACGTTGGCGATTGCAGGGTTCTATGTCCTCTATCAGTTGAATTTCGACATACTGTTCTATCAGCTTCCTTCCCGGGTCAACCGGGTGGTGACGATGCTGATCGTAGGCATAGCGATTGCGATTTCGACAGTCATCTTCCAGACGATCACGAAAAACCGCATTCTGACCCCATCAATCATGGGGCTTGATTCGGTCTATCTGTTCATACAGACCATCATCGTATTCATAGTAGGGACCAATTCCCCGCTGCTCACCAATGATTTCGTCAACTATCTGGTCAGCATGTTCGGGCTTGTGATCTTTACAGTCCTGGTATTCAAGTATCTTTTCAAGCTTACCGGCAGCCATGTATTCCTGCTGCTCCTGATCGGCATCATATTGGGCACGTTCTTCAACAGCCTGTCGACGTTCATGCAGATGCTGATCAATCCGGACGATTTCCTGATCCTGCAGAATTCGATGTTCGCATCATTCAATGCCATCAATGATTCCCTGATCTGGATCACCGGTGCAATCGTCCTCCTCATGCTGATCATAGTACTCAGGGACTTCCATTCCCTGGACGTGATTGCATTAGGACGGGATCATGCGATAAACTTGGGTATAAACTACGATAGAAAAGTTTCCCAGCTTCTGCTCATCATTGCGGTTCTGGTATCGGTATCGACCGCACTCGTAGGGCCGATCATGTTCCTCGGCCTGCTTGTTGTCAACCTGGCGCATGAAATGTTCAAAACGTTCAAACACCGCTACCTGCTCCTCGGGAGTACGCTGCTTGCAGTGATTACGTTACTCCTCGGTCAGATGCTGACCCAGTACGTATTCAACCAGGCGGTTGAGATCAGTGTAATCATCAACCTTGTCGGCGGTGTGTACTTCATCATATTAATGCTTAAGGAGAGTCGAAGATGATCGATCTTAAAGGTATATCAAAAATTTACGGCCAAAAGAAAGTAGTCAATGACGTATCCGTTTCAATTGCCAAAGGGAAAGTCACTTCCTTCATCGGACCGAATGGCGCCGGCAAGAGTACGCTGCTGTCCATGATCACACGCCTGCTCGACCAGGACAGTGGAGAGGTGCTGCTGGAAGGGAAGAACATCCTTCAGGCACCAAGTGATGCCCTTGCCAAGAAGATTGCCATCCTGAAGCAGTCCAACCACATGGATCTGAAGATCACGGTACGTGAACTGATCAGTTTCGGCCGGTTCCCCTATTCAAAGGGAAGGCTGAACGAAAGGGACCACGAAATCATCGATGAGGCGATCAGCTACATGGAACTTGAGGAATATGAAGAGCGCTATATCGATGAACTTTCCGGCGGCCAGAGGCAGCGTGTATACATTGCCATGACGATTGCCCAGGATACTGAATACATCTTCCTCGATGAACCGCTCAACAATCTTGACATGAAGCACTCCGTGCAGATCATGCAGATCTTGAGGAGGCTCGTGAGGGAACGCAATAAGACGATCATCATCGTCATCCATGACATTAATTTCGCTTCCTGCTATTCCGATAACATCGTTGCAATGAAAGACGGGAAAGTGGCAGTCAGCGGCAAGAAGGATGATGTCATCAAGAAGGAAATCCTTGAGGACATATACGAAATGGACATCAATATAGAGTGCATCTATGGACAGCAGATATGCGTGTACTTCGACGAGCATCAAGATGCTTCGGTGGATGATTTCATCGAAGACCAGGTACGGGCATAGTATATGTGAGGCGTATGCATTTAAGGAGGTGATGGGGACTTATCGGATATATGGATGTTTTTAGTGGGGGCTGAAAACACTAATTGGAAAGAGGAATGGAAAATGAAGAAATTTTACTTATTGTTTACTGTAATGGTACTCATGGTCCTTGCAGCATGTGGAAATGGAGAAAGTACCTCTGAAAGTGAAGCGTCAGAATCGGAAGGGCAGGAAACTGTTGAAGTGGAAAACCAGTTCACGATTTCCGATGAAGCTGCAGAAGGAGAAGAAGCAAGTGAAGAAGTTTCGGAAACTGTGGAAGTGCCGGTGAATCCGGAAAAAGTCGCAGTATTCGACTATGGTGCACTTTCCACAATCCATGAACTCGGCGAGGCGGACAGCGTCGTCGGACTGCCTAAAGGACAAAGTGCAAGCACACTGCCTGATGAACTTGAAGCGTTTCAGGGAGATGAGTACGCAAACCTCGGTACACTGAAAGATCCGGACTTCGAAAAGATTGCTGAACTGCAGCCTGAGGTCATCATGATTTCAGGACGTCAGGCGACTTCCGCAATGATTGATGAGTTTGAGAAAGCGGCACCGGATGCCCAAGTGCTCTATGTCGCACCTTCGAATGAAAATTATTTCGAAGAAGTCAAACATTATACACAGATGATCGGGGACATCTACGACAAATCTTCAGAAGCTGAGTCACTGAATGCAGATCTTGACAGCAAGATAGAGGAAGTGAAGCAGAAAGTGACGGATACAGATGAAACGATGCTGTTCGTCATGGCAAATGAAGGTGAACTTTCAGCACACGGACCAGGTGGACGTTACGGATTCCTTTTTGAAGACCTTGGATTTGAACCGGTAGATGAGGAAATCTCGACTACAAGGCATGGCCAGGCCATCAGTTACGAATATATCAATGATAGGAACCCAGGCATCATCCTTGCCCTCGACAGGGGAAGCGCCATTGGTGGAGAGTCCTCCTCCAGCACAGTCCTTGACAATAATGTCATACAGGATGTGGACGCGATCAAGAACGACAGGGTTGTCGACCTCGACGCAAAACTCTGGTACCTCGCTTCAGGCGGTGTGATGACGACAATCGGCCAGCTTGAAGAAATCGAGCAGGCTCTGGAGCAATAAAAAGAAAGACCCATCATTTGATGGGTCTTTTATTATACGGAACGTCACTTGTAGGGTTCCACCTGCTTATGGGCAGGTTCACCGATGATGCGCACTTCGCGGTTCAGGGTGACACCGAAAAGGTTGAAGACCCTTTTCTGCACATGTTCAATCAGGGCTTCATAGTCACCTGCTGTGCCGCCATCCACATTGACCATGAAGCCGGCATGCTTTTTCGAAACTTCGACGCCACCGATACGGTAGCCCTGAAGGCCAGCCTCCTGGATCAGTTTACCTGCAAAATTGCCGGGCGGCCTCTGGAAGACACTCCCGCATGAGGGGTACTCGAGAGGTTGTTTGGTTGACCGGCGTTCCGTCAGGTCATCCATCATTTTCTGAATCTCATCCAGTTTCCCGGGTTTCAGTCTGAACTTGGCTTCGACCACAGCATAGTCGTTTTCCTGGACCATGCTTTTCCTGTATTCGAGTCCCAGCTCGTCATTCCTCAAAGTGATTCTTCTGCCGGTTTCATCCAAAACGGTGACCTCGAGGAGGCAGTCCTTGATTTCGCCGCCATAGGCACCTGCATTCATATAGACGGCGCCCCCGACACTCCCGGGGATGCCACAGGCAAACTCCATACCGGTCAGCGAGAGGTCCCTTGCATAGTTGGAGACGTCAATGATGGCGCGTCCGCTGCCTACTGTAATGATGTCATCCGACTCGAATAAATAATTCAACTCGAGCAGGTTCAATACAATGCCGCGGATCCCGCCATCCCTTATGATGATGTTGGAGCCATTGCCAAGATAAGTTACAGGAATATTATTACTGTAACTGTACTGGAGGACGCGGGAGGCGTCTTCGATATCATGGACGGTGATGTAGAAGTCTGCAGGACCTCCGGTTTCCGTATATGTATATTTTTTTAAGGGTTCATATGTTTTTATTTCTGAATGATCTAATAGAGACCTTAAGTCTTCTTCGATTTGAGTATGGTTCACCATAACTTTTCCTTTCAAGAGAAAATACTTATCACCATTATAAGGCAATATCCCCCGGTTTGCCAATCCAATATCCATTCCATTGTTATGATTCATCATGTGTGCTATATTTTGTTTAGCAATTGGAGCAGAGGCCGCCTCACTATAACAATATGAAAGTGTGACCTTCCGTGCATAATAAAAAAATTTCAATTATAGTATCCATGGTGCTGGGTATCCTCCTGTTGGCGGGCTGCACTTCCAGTTTCCAGGCGGATGTCGAAAGTTATATGGCAAGCATGGATGATGTGCATGTGCTTGATTCCGAATATGACGAGAAGATGAGTCAGCTGGAAATCGGTGATCTGCCCGAAACGCTCTCTCCCAGAAACGAGGAGATTGATATGGAAAGGCTTGCTTCCCTGATTGAAACGCTGGATGAGGAGATCATGCCCATTGTCTCGGAGATGAAAGAGGCAGTGGCAGGCATCGAAGTCTCAAATGAGGAACTGGCGGAAATCCATGAATCGTACCTTGAGAGCCTGGAGCTGAAGGGGACCTTCGTCCAGCAGCTGAGTGACTATACAGAAACGTATTATATGTCCGTCCGTTCCAATGAGTCGCTCATCCAACTGAGCCAGACCTTCATGGAAAACCAGGAGGAGAGGGATGCAGTGATAGATTCGATCAGCGATGAAGCTGAGACGGAAGAGATGGATGCAATCGTCACCCAGATCAATGAAAATAGCACGGCGCTCGAAGAAGAGGCCGAGATGCTGCAGCAGGATGAATCCAGGGCGGAGAAGATGGAGCATATCGATGAAGTCATGCTCCCCCTCATTAACGAACATATACAATCACTGAATGAAATGAACCTCGAGACCGATAAGGGAGTACGTGTCCGCAGCCTCACCCTTGAGATGTACTATGGTTTTGAAAAGTACTACGAAGAGCGCAAGAACACGATGCAGTACAATGAACAGCTCCAGGAACTGCAGCTGCAGAATATACTCCCATTAAGGGAGACTTATCAGCAGCTGGATCAGGAGTATTATGATCAGCTCAACGAAATAGAGAGCGAACTGTCATAGTTCGCTCTCTATTTATCTTCCCCTTTACCCGACTGCTGCCTATGCATCGGATGGTTCGGGTCCTTTTCAATTTTGGAGATGAAGACGTTCCTCAGGATCACGGTTGTAATCCAGAATGCAAATACAGCCAGAAGAATGATGGATACGGCTCTGTTGTTCTCGAAATCGAGCATGAACAGCAGAACGACTATCAGCAGGGCTGCATTGATGGTATCCAGGAAGGTCCATCTTTTAAGTGGTTTATTATTCATGTGAATCCTCCAATCAAAGTCATTATAACACAGCAAAGAATGGTATTTGCTAAATGAAGCAATAAATGATAAGTTATTAACAGTTTAATGAGAAGGTGATGAAATGCTAACAAAAACAACATCGGTTGAAGCTTTTCAAAAGTTGTTGCAGGATAATAAAGATTTCTTTTTTATGAAGCATAGCAGTACATGTCCGATTTCGGCTGGTGCCTTCGACGAATTCCAGAAATTCCATTATGAAAGGGATATGGATGGATACTACCTGGTCGTTCAGGACCATCGGAACCTATCCAATTATATCGCTGAACATTTTGATATCAAACATGAATCTCCCCAGGCTTTCTATTTTGAGGGTGGAAAGTTGAAGTGGAGTGGCTCACATCATAACATTACACTTAAAAACCTTTCCTCGGTAGAAGACTAGCACCAGGGTTGCGATATGCAATCCTGGTTTTTTTATAATGGATTGAACATGACGCGGTTCTGCCCCTGTTTTTTTGCAGCGTGTACCATATCGTCCGCTTCCTTGAGCAGCCTTCCCTTCGTATTGGGGACGACAACCTGGTATCCGACACCAATCGATACGGTCAGGTGTACCGTGTCCGTATCGCTTATATGGAAGTTTGCACGCTCGACGCTGTTGCGGATTGCTTCGGCCAGCCTGACCGTCCTATCGAAGGATAGATCCGGTATGACCATGGAAAACTCTTCTCCACTGCTTCTGAATAGCATCCCGCCTGTCGGGGCATGGTTGTTCAGAAGGTGCGCCATCTGTCTAATCAGTGCATCCCCTGAAGCGTGGCTGTGTTCATCATTGATCAGACTGAAATTATCGATGTCGATGAGCAGCATGCTGAGTGTATCACTCTCCTCCAGAAGTTCGACGACAGCGTTGTCCAGCGCCTTGACATTTCCCAGCTGGGTGAGGAAATCCTTATATTCCTCCTCCTCATAGCGTTTAAGGAGCCTTAGGATTGCATTGATGTCCTCGTACATCATCATTGCAACGAACATCACGAGGGTGCTCGCCAGGATGAAGACGATCATCTGGAACGCAGTGAGTGGCTGTACGAAGATGTGGATGCTGATGACATAGAGTGAAGTGAAGATGATGCTTGCTGCAGTCAGCTCCTTCAACTTCTGGAATTTCAGGAAAGGCAGTATCATCATGATCAGTATATAGAGGATGAAGAATATGAGGTAGAGCTGCCAGTCGAAGTTGAATATCATATGGTGGAACATGAAGACGATCAGCACCGAAACGATGATCAGGTAGGGGACGCTGTACTTGACGAGAATCAGCAATGGAATGAAATAAAGGCTGAAGACCATATCATACATATGTATCGGCACCATCAGCAGCAGTACGGACAGGGTGGTCATCAGCAGCGCCTGAAAGATGTCCGAATCGATGAATCTGCGGTCTTCCAGGTACTGGAGCCGGTGGAACAGGTATATGCCGGTGATGGTGATTGAAATATTCAGTACGAAATCGATGAGCATATACTTGTCCTCCCTTCCATTTCTTATTCCAGTTCCAGGTTCTCCCGCAATTCTCTTCTTAACTCATTGTACGATTCGTCATTCGGGAGGAAATACCACAGGCCATCATCCAGTCTTTGGTCTGTACCTTCCAATGTCAGACGGTCCATATTCCGTGCAGCCTCCTGATAATCCGAACGGAGCGCATTCAATTCACCGAATGGGATATCCGTCCTCACATTGTCGCTCAGGACATTGAGCACACCATTGAAGTTGGTGAGCGTCTGGAGACTCATGATCTCCTGGGCAATGCCCTGAACCACCTGCTGCTGTCTATTCTGGCGCCCCGCGTCGCCGCCGGCACCTTCAGCCTTCCGGCTTCTTGAAAAGGCGAGGGCCATATCTCCATCCATCTCATAGGTCTCGCCTGCTGTAAACTGGTAACCCGACTGCTCGAATGTATCTTGGCTCGTTATGGTGACGCCGCCGATTTCATCAATGATCGTCGTAAATCCATCCATGTTGATGGAGACGAAGTGGTCGATGGGCAGGTCGAGGAAATTCTCTACAGTGCGTTTCGCCATCTCAGGACCACCGTAGGCGTATGCATGGTTTATCTTCTCCACCGTCCCCCGTTCTGCTATTTCAGCACGTGTATCCCGGGGGATGCTGACGATTCTTCCCTCGTCGGTATTGGGGTTCAGGGTCACGACCATTATCGTATCGGAGCGCTGCCCCATTCCGCTTTCATTGCGTTCCTGGTCGTCGTCCGTGCCGAACAGTACGACCGAGATCGGGTCTCCGTTCCGGAAGCTGACATCCGTTTCCCTGAGCTCCGAAGTGGCGTTGGAAAAATCGTCGTCAAACACCTGACCGGTAGTGCCTTTAAGCTGGAAGTACACATACGCGATGAGTCCTGCGAAAACAAGGACTGATATGAGGACCACAGCGAGCAGTATCTTTAATGCAGGATGCATCCTTCTTCTTTCTGTTCTTTTCATAGAATTCTCCTTTGTCTTAGTGACATAATTATACAACGAAACACAGACCAATGAAAAATATAAATGTGCAAAAATGGATGCGCGTTCCATAATTAAAGTGGAATGTGATATAGTGAATTGGAAATATTTAAGACGGTGATGATATGTATACTCTATTTCTATTGACGGTGTCATTCTTGATTTCATTGATTCTGATGCCGATTTTCATTTGGGGGAGCCGCAAGTTCGGCTTTGTAGACTACCCAAACAGCAGAAAAGTCCATTTAAAACCTATACCATACCTCGGAGGTGTGGCCATTCTGATCTCCTTTGCGATCGGTGTGCTCATCTCCCGTCCCATCGAGGCGGAATACAAAGCGATCATCCTCGGGGGGATCGTCATCGTCATTGTGGGGATAATAGATGACAAGTATGATCTGAAACCGGGACTCAAGCTCATCGGGCAGATAGCGGCGAGCCTGGTCCCGGTCTCATATGGCATCCTCATCGACCGCATCACACCGTTCGGCGTTGAAATCGAATTCGGCGTACTGGCGATTCCGATTACTATACTCTGGATGGTGGGAATCATCAATGCCATCAACTTGGTCGACGGCCTGGATGGACTTGCCACAGGGGTCTCCATCATTGCGTTGAGCAGCATCGGCTTCATCACCATCCTCCAGGGCAATATATTCGTCATGATGATATGCGTCATTCTCATCGGCGCGTGCCTGGGCTTTCTTGTATACAACTTCCACCCGGCCAAGATATTCCTTGGAGACAATGGAGCGATGCTGCTCGGCTTCATCATCAGCGTCGTGTCGCTCATGGGGTTCAAGAACATTACACTGATTTCACTGTTCTTCCCGATCATCATTCTTGCGGTGCCTTTCATAGACATGTTCTTTGCCGCATTGCGGCGCTACCGCAGCAATGTCTCGCTCGTGAAGGCGGACCGCAGCCATCTCCACCACAGGCTGCAGAATATGGGATATACACATGCAGAGAGCGTGGTGCTGATCTATTTCATCGCCCTTCTGTACTCAGGGGCAAGCATCATCCTCTACCTGTCCACCATCCCGGGGTCGGTCATCATCTTTCTTCTGCTCATCCTTACGACGGAGATCATCGTTGAGGCGACCAACCTCATCGACAGCGATAAAAAACCCGTCCTGGACTTTGCCAGAAGGATTTTCCACCGCATGTCCCCCTGATCATTCCACGGGGCTTTCAGCCTGGATCATCTCCATTTCTTCCAGGGTGGCGGTGTCCTTGGTGATTTCCTGTACCCGGTCGAGGAATGCCCCCCGGGCATCCTCCTCCACATGTACGAGATAGGTGACCTTGTCCGTGTAGACCGTGTCGCTGATGGCGATGCCGGATGCTTCGAGCTCATGTTCGAAGCGGTTCGTATACGTATAGTCCATCGTAATCCTGTACGGGATCATGTCGATCTCCACTACCTTGCCTGCTGCATTCACAGCATCGGAAGCGGCTCCAGAGTATGCGCGTATCAATCCGCCGGCCCCAAGCTTGATGCCGCCGAAATACCGGGTGACCACAACGGTCACATTATAGAGTCCTTCCCGTTTGAGCACTTCGAGTATGGGGACACCGGCAGTGCCGGAGGGCTCTCCATCGTCATCAGCCTTCTGTATGAGGGCGCTTTGTGTGAGGATGTATGCACTGCAGTTATGGTTGGCATCCTTATGCCGTGATTTGATTGAATTTATGAAGGATTTTGCCGCTTCCTCCGAGTCGGTACGCTGGATGTAAGCGATGAAGCGTGACTTGTTGATGGTTGTTTCGGTGGTCGTGTCCACCCTGTTCATGTACTGCTGTTCCATAATATGTTCACCTCTAGAACATAGTAACACATGGACGGATTCCTTAGGAATGTAGTAAACTGTATATCAAGTGTGAATGGAAAATAGAAGTGTGAATGCAAATTGGAGGAACGAGAATGAAGATAGCGGTAGTAGTGGATTCAACATCCTACCTGCCCAAAGGGCTGAAAGAAGAATACGATATCCGTACCATCCCGCTCAATGTCCTCATGGGTGACCAGGTGTACAGGGAGGATGAAGACATCACCAACGAAGAATTCTTCGAACAGATGCGTCAGATGGATGAACTGCCGACAACGAGCCAGCCATCAATCGGTGACTATATCCTCCTCCTGGAATCTTTGAGGAGCGAAGGCTTCACGGATGTTATCAGCGTCCATCTTTCAGGTGCACTCAGCGGCACTTACCAGAATGCGATGGCTGCGGGCCAGAGTGTTGAAGGAATCGAAGTCCATGCAGTCGATTCTGAGGTCGCCTGCTACGTCCAGGGATTCATGGCACTCTATGCTGCGCAGAACAAAAGCAGTCTTCCCCTGGACACGCTGCTGGAGCGGCTGGAGGAAATGAAGCGCCAGAAGCATACGAATGCGTATTTCGTCGTCGACACCCTCTCGAACCTTCAGAAGGGCGGACGGCTGACGAATGCACAGGCGCTGGTCGGCAGTCTGCTTAAAGTCAAGCCAATACTTGCATTCGAAGAGGGCAGGATCGTACCCTTCGAAAAGATACGGACGAAGAAGAAGGCATTGACCCGTGTGGAGGAAGTGTTCGCCAAGGAGATGGAGCGCCATAAGGGCAAACCGGTAACAGCGGTCGTCATCCACAGCAATGCAGAAGAAGAGGGTAGAAAATGGATGGAAAGTCTGCAGGCCGACTATCCGGATATAACATTCAGGTTGAGCTACTTTGGGCCGGTGATTGCAACGCATCTTGGTGAGGGTGCGCTCGGGCTCGGTTATACGACCTATGAAATCGATACAGACTACTGAACTATAGATCAGGGACGCAGCATTCTTTGCTGCGTCCTTTTTCATTCCAAAATAAAGGAGCCGATTGATGATACTCGACCATACAGGCAACATCACCTACAAACCTGCAGGTGTGGAGGCCGAACCGCCGCTATGCCACCGTTGCGGAAACAGGGATAGGCGTTATTTCTACACTTACTATGCGGATTTTCATGGGTCGGTGGTCATCTACTGCATGAAATGCGTCAATCTGGGCCGCTCGGACAGCGTCACCCCGCTTAGATGCCGGGACACTGAAAGGGTGGCGGAAGAGAGTCCATATGGACTCTCCTTCACCCTCAGCAGCCAACAGACCCGTGCTTCGGAAAGGATCCTTGAAACGGTGAAGACGGGCGGCTCCCTGCTGGTCCATGCAGTGACTGGGGCCGGCAAGACGGAGATGACCTTTGAAAGTATCGAATGGGCACGGATGAACGGGCTGAATGTGGCCTTCACCTCCCCGAGGATAGATGTGGTGAAGGAAGTGCATATGCGCCTCTGTGTGGCATTCAAGGGAAGTGACATCGACCTCATGCATGACGGGGTCAAGCAAGTGTACAACCATCACTTCACCGTATGCACCATCCATCAACTGTACAATTTCATCGGACACTTCGATCTGATCATCGTCGATGAAACGGATGCCTTCCCGCTGCCGCAGGATCCGCTGCTCATGCAGGTGGTCCGTCGTGCAGCGTCACCCCGTGCCTCCTTCATATTCATGACGGCCACGCCTTCCCGGCAGCTGATCCGGGAGGTGGGCAGGGATAATGTCATTACACTGCCGAGAAGGTACCACGGACATGATCTGGCAGTGCCGAAGCTGGTCTGGCATAATGTCTCCCGGGACCTTGGCCATGGGCGTCTTCCCCAAAAATTGATGATGCTGATCGATGCCATACTTGCAGAAGAAAGGCGGGTGCTCATATTCCTGCCGGAAATCCACATGATGGAAACGCTCTTCGACCTGATCAGCGCCTATTTTCCAGCCTCCGCCTCGGTGCACAGCGGTGACCCCGAACGGAGCGGGAAAGTGGAGCGGATGCGGAAAGGGGAGATTGAAGTGATGCTGACGACGACGATTCTTGAGCGGGGTGTCACATTCGACCGGCTCGATGCCATAATCATCCATGCGGAAAGGTTCAATTCGGAAAGCCTCATACAGATGTGCGGCCGTGTAGGGAGGAAGACGACGGATCCAGTCGGCCGCATCTGGTTCATCGCCCACCATCAGAGTGCCAGCATCAGGAAGACCCTGAGCACCATCCACGACTTCAACCGCAGGAGGGTGGAAGGATGATCTGCTACTACTGTCATGAAGCAATGCAGGAAGAAGTGGATATCGTCAATCTGTTCAAGAAAAGGGCTCCCCTGTGTGATGGATGCCGCGATGCACTCTCCCGATGGCGCGCCGGGAAGCGCTGCGGATTCTGCCACAGGCTGATGCAGACCGATGAAACGGTGTGCCTGGACTGCCGCTTCCTGTCCAGCCGCTTCCGTCCACCTGAGAGCATCACCTGTCTGCTCGATTATCACGGGGCAGTAAAAATGCTTTTCCACCGCTATAAGTTCACAGGTGATTGTGCACTCGCCGAAGTGGTTGCGATGTTTCTCGACAGCCGTTTCAGGGAATATGATGTAATCATACCAATACCCATCTCGAAGGCCAGGATGGAAGAGCGCGGCTATGACCAGACGACCATGGTGCTGGAGGCAAAAGGAGTGGCTTACAGCCCTTTTCTCGAAACGAAAACCAGGAGCCGCCAGTCCGGACTTGGAAAGGCAGAGAGGGCCCGTAGGGATAATCCATTCCTTCTGAACTGCCGCCGTGAAGATCTTGAAGGCAAGCGTATCCTTCTGGTCGATGACATCTACACGACAGGGATGACGGTGCATCAGGCAATGGAGAAACTATACACCTTTTTCCCCGGCATCATCGATGTGTTAACGTTTTCAAAAGCCTGAACAGTTTGGTATAATGAAAGTAGGAAGAATAACGTACTTAAGGAGGGGTTTCACCATGATCAGATGTGAAATTCGTGGAGAAAATATCGAAGTGACAGATGCAATCAGAAGCCACATAGAGGAGAAAGTGGGCAAGCTGGAACGTTACTTCACAAATGCTCCAAATACACACGCCCATGTCAACATCAAGACATACGGCAACAAGAAGGGCAAAGTTGAAATCACCATCCCTATGAAAGACCTGACACTACGCGCAGAGGAAAGACATGATGATCTATATGCAGCTGTCGACCTTATAATAGATAAGCTGGAAAGGCAGATCAGAAAGCATAAGACGAAGATCAACCGCAAATTCAGGGAAAAGAATCCGGAACAGGAATTCTTTGCAGCACTGGAAGCGGGCGCGAATGGTACAGAGGAAGAGGAGAGCGATGAAGGCATCGATATCGTGCGCTCCAAGCAATTCCAGCTGAAGCCGATGGACTCTGAAGAGGCGGTACTGCAGATGAATATGCTTGGTCATGACTTCTTCATCTTCAATGATAGGGAAACGGAAGGTACAAGCATCGTCTACAGACGCAACGACGGCAAGTATGGCCTGATCGAAACGAATGAAGGCGTCTGATGACGCGTTCCATCCATAATTACAAGGAGTCCCTGATTGCATGCAATCAGGGACTCCTTCTGATTGTGTTCATTTTATTTTTACCCCATTTAATGATATTATTATGAAATGAATTAACAGTGAGATAGAGCGGGGGAGAGAAATCCATGGGTATTTTGGATAAGATCTACGACGGCAATAAACGGGAGCTGAAATCACTCCGTAAAGTTGCTGATAAAGTAGAGGAATATAAAGAGGATTTCGCCAAGTTGAGCGATGAGCAGCTCAGGGTGAAGACCGATGAATTCAAGGAAAAGCTTGGCGAAGCCAAAGATGAGAAGCAGCAGGAGAAGATGTTGGATGACATCCTCCCTGAAGCCTTTGCGACGGTGCGGGAAGCCTCAAAGCGCACGTTGGGGCTGGAACCCTATCCTGTTCAGATCATGGGCGGGGTGACCCTCCACAAAGGGGACATCGCCGAGATGAAGACGGGTGAAGGTAAGACCCTCACTGCGACGATGCCGGTCTATCTGAATGCCCTGACCGGAAAGGGCGTCCATGTCATCACGGTCAACGAATACCTTTCTGCCACGCAGATGGAGGAAATGTCGGTACTGTATAATTTCCTCGGCCTCAGCGTAGGACTGAACCTCAATGCAAAGAACAGCGAGGAGAAGCGTGAGGCATTTGCTGCGGACATAACCTATACGACGAACAACGAGCTCGGTTTCGACTACTTGAGGGACAACATGGTCACCTACAGGAGGGACCGGGTGCTCAGAGGCCTGAACTATGCCATCATCGATGAGGTCGACTCGATCCTCATAGACGAAGCGCGTACACCGCTCATCATTTCAGGCAAGGCGGACCAGTCCAATACACAGTACATCCAGGCGAATGCCTTCGTCAAAATGCTCAAGGAAGATGAGGATTTCACGTATGACGTCAAGACGAAGAACATCCAGCTCAACGACGAAGGGATGGAGAAGGCGGAGAAATGGTTCAAGGTGGAAAACCTCTATGATGTGAAGCACGTGAACCTCCTGCACCACATCAATCAGGCGCTGAAGGCGCATTTCTCCATGCAGCGTGACATCGACTACGTCGTGGAAGACGAAAAGATCGTCATCGTCGACCAGTTCACCGGCCGTAAGATGAAGGGGCGCCGCTTCTCGGATGGTCTGCACCAGGCGATCGAAGCCAAGGAAGGTATGGACATCCAGAACGAGTCCAAGACGATGGCCTCCATCACTTTCCAGAACTTCTTCAGGCAGTTCAATAAGCTGTCGGGTATGACGGGTACAGCGAAAACGGAAGAGGAAGAATTCCTCAACATATACAATATGAAGGTCACCATGATCCCAACGAACAAACCGATCGCCAGAACCGATCGTACAGATAAGATCTATTCGACGAAGGAATACAAGTTCAAGCATGTCATCGATGAAGTGGTGGAAAGGTACCGCCAGGGCCAGCCGGTGCTCATCGGTACAGTCGCCGTCGAGACAAGCGAGTACATCTCGGAAATGCTGCGCAAGAAAGGCATCCGGCATAATGTGCTCAATGCGAAGAACCACGAAAGGGAAGCGGAAATCATTGCAAACGCCGGCAAGAAAGGCGCTGTGACGATCGCGACCAACATGGCCGGACGTGGGACGGACATCAAACTCGGTGAAGGCGTCAAAGAAGTCGGCGGGCTCGCCGTCATCGGTACTGAACGTCACGAGTCCCGGCGTATAGACGACCAGCTCCGTGGGCGTGCCGGACGTCAAGGTGATGTCGGTATCAGTACATTCTACCTATCACTTGAAGATGACCTGATGAGACGGTTCGGTTCCGAACGTATGCAGAGCACGATGCAGCGTCTGGGCATGGCAGAGGAGGAACTGACCTCCAAAATGATCGCCAGGGCAGTCGAGTCTGCACAGAAACGCGTCGAAGGGAACAACTTCGACTCCCGGAAGAAACTGCTTGAATATGATGATGTATTGAGGCGGCAGAGGGAGATCATCTACGAAGAAAGAAATGAGATCATCGACAAGGAAGATGTACGCGAGCAGCTCATGGGGATGATCGAATCTTCTGTAGAACGTACGACGAACTATTATATACTTGAAGATGAGGAACTGAGGGACTACGAGCAGTTCATCAAGACGGTGGAAGACATGTACCTGACTGAAGAATCAATTGAAGTTGGGGATGTCAGAGGCAAGGAAAGTGAAGAGATCGTTCCACTCATCCTCGAAAAGATTGAGCATGAACTCGCTGAGAAGGAAGAGCGGCTGGGTGCCGACAAGATGAGGCTGTTCGAGCGCATGATGATGCTGCGGACGATCGACCAGAAGTGGGTCGAGCACATCGACAGCATGGACCAGCTCAGGACAGGCATACACCTCCGGTCCTATGGGCAGATCAACCCGCTCCGGGAGTATCAGAATGAAGGGCTCCAGATGTTTGAGGACATGCTTGTATCCATCGAGGACGATACGGCGAAGTATGTGATGAAGACTGAAGTGAAGTCAGACGAAGAGATCCGGCGCGAGCAGGTCATCGACAAAGGTGAGATGCATGCCGGAGACAGCAAGGAGAAAGTGAAGAAAGAGCCGGCCAAGAAAGAAATGAAAGTCGGCCGCAACGACCCATGCCCATGCGGTTCAGGGAAGAAATACAAGAATTGTCATGGAAAATAGATGAAAGAGGGATATTTATGGAATTGTATGAGATAAGGAATTTCATTGGTGACATGCACGGGAAACTTGATGACTTCAGGGGGTCTCTTTGACTTAGAGGAAAAAGAGATCCAGATCAGGGAGTATGAAGAAAGGATGACCGACCCTGGCTTCTGGGACAACCAGGAGGAGGCGCAGCAGGTCATCGACAGCAACAACAACCTGAAAAAAGTCGTCGATGAATTCCACAACATTGAAGCAGCCGTCGAGGATATTGAGGTTTCATATGAGCTGCTTAAAGAGGAAAACGATGAAGACATGTACCGTACGCTGGAAGAGAATGTGTCCCAGGTGCGCGCCCAGATCCAGGCATTCGAACTCAATATGCTCCTGAACAACGAGCATGATGGATTGAATGCGATACTTGAACTTCATCCCGGCGCCGGCGGCACCGAATCCCAGGATTGGGCGGAGATGCTGCTGCGCATGTACCAGCGCTATGCCGATCAGCAGGGCTTCAAAGTCGAAACGCTCGATTACCAGGCCGGAGACGAAGCAGGTGTCAAAAGTGTCGCGCTGCTGATCAAGGGCCTCAACAGCTACGGGCTGCTGAAGGCCGAGAAGGGCGTGCACCGCCTGGTGCGCATCTCGCCTTTCGATTCATCAGGCAGACGGCATACTTCATTCGTTTCATGTGAAGTTACACCGCAGTTTGAGAACCAGGACATCAAGATCGAAGTGAAGCCTGAAGAGATCAGCGTCGACACCTACCGAGCAAGCGGCGCCGGCGGGCAGCACGTCAATACGACCGACTCTGCAGTACGGATCACCCACCATCCGACCGGCATTGTCGTGACATGCCAGAATGAGCGGTCACAGATCAAAAACCGCGACCAGGCGATGACGATGCTGAAGTCCAAACTGTATCAGAGGGAACTTGAGGAGCAGCGGGCAGAGATCGATGCCATCAAGGGTGAACAGAAGGAGATCGGATGGGGCAGCCAAATACGCTCCTACGTCTTCCACCCCTATTCGATGGTGAAGGACCATCGTACGAATATGGAGGTCGGAAACACCGACAAGGTCATGGACGGTGATATCGGTCCGTTCATCGATGCCTATCTCCGAATGACGATGGATGATGAAGGATGATGAATCATGTTCCCCCGGTTGGGGGAACATTTTTTATGGCCAGAAAACTTCATTGGATTGCTCTAGGCAGACTTTAGAAAATTCATAATTCTGCCCCAACATCCGAAAATGGTGTTTAAGTACTCAATGCCCCGGGGTATGGAGCTAATATAAACAATTATATTGGTAAAGGAGACAGGCTGATGAAAAAGTTCTGGTTACTTATGAGTTTTGCGATGGTGCTTGTACTTGGTGCTTGTGGCGGAGATTCCGGTGGAGATTCAGAAGAGGCTACTGATGAAGCAACAACTGAAGAGACGACAATGGAAGAGAGCACCGAAGAGGAGACCGAGGAAAGTACTGAGGAGTCCGACAGTGCAGATGCCGGCGATTCCGAGCTTGCACAGGAAGCATTCCAGCAGAACAACTGCATGAGCTGCCACGGTGAAGACCTGGAAGGTGCGAGCGGTCCGGCATTGACGGATGTAGGCAGCCGCCTTTCAGAGGATGAAATCCGCACTACGATCGAAGAGGGCGGGAACGGCATGCCATCCGGACTGGTAAGTGATGAAGAGGAACTGGATGCTCTTGTTCAATGGCTGTCCACTCAGACCGGTGAATAGAAATATTACAATGACACTTCAATAAGAGAAAGAAATGCATCAATTGAATATCCATAAAAATAGCGAAAACAGGCTGGGCATGGGGCTCAGCCTGTTTTATTTTTGTTTGGGGGTGGGTGATACTGCATATTACAGTCCATTCCCCTCATTTCGTTTACATTACAAGTCAATTACAAATGCCCATAAAGCAATTTTTGTGTGCTATAGTGTGCACCGTAGTCAAAAGGACATGCCTAAAGACAAACTAACATTAGAAAATTACCCGGTCGGGGACATATATAAACAATGAAACATCAATTAAGGTTCAAAAGAAATTAGGAGGATTTACTTATTATGAAGAAGACACTACTGTCAGTAGCAACAGTTACAGCACTTACAGGGATCGCGTCACACAATATATCAGCAGCAGAGTACACGGTAGAGAGTGGAGATACACTATGGAGCCTTGCAAATGAAAGCGGCACATCCGTCTCCACTCTTAAAGAAGTCAATGAACTTTCCGGAGATCTCATTGTTCCAGGAGATGTACTTGAAGTCGATGCAGAACCTTCAGAAGAAGATGCTCAGGAAAATGACGGTACATACGTCATCAAATCCGGTGACACGCTTTTTGAAATCGGACAGAAGTTCGATGTAGACTATCAGAAGATCATGGAGTGGAATAATCTTTCTACAGATATGATCTATGCAGGCAAAACATTGATTGTAGCTGCAAGCGCGGCACCGGCTACTGAAACCGTCGAAGAAGCGCCAGCAGTACAGGAAGCGCCAGCAGTTGAAGAGCAGAGTGAAGTCGTGGAAGAAGCACCGGCAGTCGAAGAAGAGCAGGCTGAAGTCGTGGAAGAAGCACCAGCAGTTGAAGAGACTGAACAGGACCAGCCTTCTGCACCAGCAGCTGCACAAAATGACAACCAGGCAGCTGAACAGGCAGCGGCAGAGCAGAGAGCGGCTGAACAGGCAGCGGCAGAGCAGAGAGCGGCTGAACAGGCAGAAGCAGAGCAGAGAGCGGCTGAACAGGCAGAAGCTGAGCGTCAGGAAAGAATCCAGCAACGTGAAGCAGAGCAGGCAGAAGCACAGGAGCAGCAAGCTCAACAGGCACAATCCCAGCAAGTTTCTACTGGCGGTGGGAATGCGGCATCCGTTGCCCACTCCGTAGCGGCAGGCAAATCATATGTTTATGGTGGAAACTCTGCTTCAGTAGTGGACTGCTCGGCACTGACACAGCAGTTCATGCAGGCGTATAAAGGCAAGAGCATTCCAAGAACAGCTGCAGCTCAGATGGCGGCAGGCACCCAGGTATCCAATCCACAGCCTGGCGACCTTGTATTCTTCAACGGTGGTTCCCACGTCGGAATCTACATCGGAAACGGCCAGATGGTTGATGCACTCAACCCTTCCGAAGGTGTCGGACAACGTGCTGTAAGTTATGTGAATGGTACGATAGACGGATACTTCAGATACTAATATATATGAATCTACAGGGTCAGAACTTTGTTCTGACCTTTTTTGCATGCTTAAAACAATGTAAGCAGAGACCTATTATGTTAAACTAATCTAAATAAATCATAAGGTATGTTGAATGATGAAAACGAAAAATATAATCATAATTTTATTGTTGGCAGTGTTCTTCTTCTTTGTCGGTGCAGGTATTGCAGCTGTTGTGAATATGTCGGAAGAGGGGCTCAAGGAGCAGTCCCTCCAGACGCTTCAGGATTCTGAAGGGCGTGACAACCATCATGCCGTCGGCATGAACATCCTCGGTGAGCCGATGAAGGGCCTCCGCAATGATGAGGATTCCCTTGAGTCGATCATCAGATCGAACGAGGTGACCGTCATCAATTTCTTCGCTTCCTGGTGTGATCCATGCCGCAGGGAGACGCCGGAACTGAATGCTTTCCATGAAGGGAAAAAAGACGAGCCGGTCGCCATCGTCGGCATCAATGTGGACGATAAGCCTTCGAACAGGGATGCCTTTTTGGAGGAGTTCGAAGTGGCATATCCGGTATTCGAGTTTGCTGATGAGGCTGAATCCATCGAATCGTATAACATCCATCTCATGCCCACCACATTCTTTGTGGATGGTGAAGGTGAAATCATCAGGGCATATGTCGGCGAAGTGGAACAGAATCTGATCAACGATTATACTAACTACGTCAAGGAGGAATCCTAATGGGGGTCCATCAGTATTTCAAAAGCCTGAATGACCTGGAGAAACTGGTCAGGTGCCCGGGCAAATTCAAATATCAGGATCATAATGTCGCAGCCCACTCTTTCAAAGTGACGAAGATTGCACAGTACCTTGGGACTGTGGAAGAGTACCACGGAAACGAAATCAATTGGAAGAGTCTGTATGAAAAAGCACTGAACCATGATTATCCGGAAATTTTCACAGGTGATATAAAGACACCGGTCAAATATGCATCCGGGGAGCTCAACATGCTCTTCAAGGAAGTGGAGGAAAGCATGACGACCCGTTTTATAGAAGAAGAGTTTCCGCCCGAGTATCATGACATCTATCTGAAGCGCCTCCGTGAGGGAAAGGACGGGACCCTGGAGGGGCAGATCCTCTCCGTAGCCGACAAGATCGACCTCCTGTACGAATCCTTCGGTGAGATACAGAAGCGGAATCCGGAACCCCTGTTCTTCGAAATCTATGAGATGTCCCTCCTTACCATAAGAAAATTCTCCCACCTCACGTGCGTGCAGGACTTTCTCGAGAATATACTTACGGATATGCTGAAAGAGCGTTTTATACCGAAAACGGAACTGATGGATATTACAGAATCCATCATGAACAAGGAGATCTGATGGATGGCGCTTTACTGGTACATGATGGCAATGGTCGTTCCTGCAATTACCGTTGTGGTATTCACACGGTTGACACGCAATAAATTTCTGGCCGTCCTTTTGACGTTCATCATTTTCGGCGTGTCGATCTATCGTGGATTCTATCATTCCGAATGGGTCATTTTCATCGATGCCATTTCAATAGTCATCGGCTATATGCTGGTGGAAATATACAGTTTAGATCAAGTGGATGAAGAATAGAAATAACCGAACAAATGTTTGTTATTTCTATTTTTATTTTGTAGAATAGTGTTTGAGTAAAAAATGGGGGAAGAGTCGAATGGCAAAATTTGAAGTCGTTTCCAAGTTCAAGCCGGCAGGTGACCAGCCAAAAGCGATAGAAGAGATAAGCGGACAGATCAAGTCCGGCAACAGGCACCAGACGCTGCTCGGTGCCACGGGTACAGGGAAGACCTATACGATGAGCAAGGTGATCGAGGAGGTCGGCAAGCCGACATTGATCATCGCCCACAACAAGACGCTTGCGGGCCAGCTGTACAGCGAATTCAAGGAATTTTTCCCGAACAACCGGGTAGAGTATTTCGTCAGCTACTATGACTACTATCAGCCGGAAGCCTATGTGCCCCAGACTGATACATTCATCGAGAAGGACGCCCAGATCAATGACGAAATCGACAAGCTGCGGCACTCTGCGACAAGCTCGCTGTTCGAGCGTGATGATGTCATCATCATCGCTTCGGTCAGCTGCATCTACGGCCTCGGTAATCCTGAAGAATATAAGGATATGGTCGTCAGTGCGCGTGTCGGCATGCAGATGGACCGAAATGAATTTCTCCGCAAACTGGTCGATGTCCAGTACGCACGCAACGATATCGATTTTAGGCGGGGGACATTCCGGGTAAGGGGAGATATAGTGGAAGTTTTCCCTGCTTCAAGGGACGAACAGTGCATCCGTGTCGAATTCTTCGGGGATGAAATCGACCGCATCAGGGAAGTGGACTATCTTACAGGGGAAGTGCTCGCCGAAAGGGAACACTTCGCCATTTTCCCGGCATCCCACTTCGTCACGCGTGAAGAGAAGATGAAAGTGGCGATCGAACGGATTGAGCGTGAGCTTGAGGAACAGCTCCAGATCCTCAGGGAGGACAACAAGCTGCTTGAGGCCCAGCGCCTCGAGCAGCGGACGAACTATGATCTTGAGATGATGCGGGAGATGGGCTTCTGTTCCGGCATCGAGAACTACTCCGTCCACCTCACCCTCCGTCCGATGGGATCGACGCCGTACACACTGCTCGACTATTTTGATGATTTCCTCGTAATGATAGATGAGTCCCACGTTACATTGCCGCAGATACGGGGGATGTACAACGGTGACCAGGCGAGGAAGAAAGTGCTCGTCGACCATGGTTTCAGGCTGCCGAGTGCGCTTGACAACCGGCCGTTGAAGTTCGAGGAATTCGAGGCCAAGACCCAGCAGCTGCTGTATGTCTCAGCGACGCCGGGACCATTTGAGATCGAACACACCGAGAAGATGGTGGAGCAGATCATCCGTCCGACCGGCCTGCTCGATCCGACCATCGATGTGCGGCCGACGGAGCACCAGATCGATGATCTGCTCGAGGAGATCGTCACACGTACCGAAAGGAACGAGCGTGTACTCATCACCACACTTACAAAGAAGATGTCCGAGGATCTGACGGACTACCTCAAGGAGTCCGGCGTCAAGGTCCAGTATCTCCATTCCGAGGTCAAGACGCTCGAGCGGATAGAAATACTGCGGGAGCTGCGCATGGGCACGTACGATGTCCTCGTGGGCATCAACCTGCTCCGGGAAGGTCTGGATATCCCGGAGGTGTCCCTTGTAGCGATACTCGACGCCGATAAGGAAGGATTCCTGCGCTCCAGCCGTTCCCTCGTCCAGACCATCGGACGTGCAGCGCGGAACAGCGGTGGTCATGTCATCATGTATGGTGATAAGATCACCGATTCCATGCGGTATGCATTGGATGAGACGCAACGGCGCCGGGACACGCAGATCGCCTATAATGAAGCGCATGGCATCACGCCGCAGACCATCCAGAAGGAGATCCGCGACACGATCAGCGCCCAGGTCGACCTGAAAGAGGAAGGCAGAAAGAAAGACGGCAAGAAGAAAGGCAAGATGACGAAGAAGGAAAGAGAAAAAATAATGGCTCAGCTGGAAGCAGATATGAAACAGGCGGCCAAGGAACTCGATTTCGAGACTGCCTCAGAGTTGAGAGACGCATTGTTTGAGCTGAAAGCAGAAGGGTGATCATTTTTGAAAAATAAAAATATCAGCATCAGAGGTGCAAGACAGCATAATCTAAAGGACATCAATGTAGATATCCCAAGGGACCAGCTGGTGGTGATGACGGGACTGTCCGGTTCCGGCAAGTCCTCCCTGGCATTCGACACGATCTATGCAGAAGGCCAGCGGCGCTATGTCGAATCGTTGAGCGCATATGCAAGACAGTTCCTTGGACAGATGGAGAAGCCGGATGTCGATTCGATCGAGGGGCTTTCCCCGGCAATCTCCATAGACCAGAAGACGACGAGCAACAATCCCCGCTCAACCGTATCGACGATCACGGAAATCTATGACTATCTGCGCCTGCTCTATGCACGTGCCGGAACGCCATACTGTCCCATCCATAATATAGAAATCACTTCCCAGACGATCCAGGAGATGGTGGACCGTGTCATGGAACTGCCTGAAAGGACAAAGATCCAGCTCTTCGCCCCGATCATCAAAGGACGCAAGGGCATGCATGAAAAAGTGTTCGAAGAGCTGGCGAAGGAGGGGTACGCCCGCGTCATCGTAGACGGTGAGATGTATGATATCGAATCTGTGCCGGAACTGGAGAAGAACAAGAAACATGACGTCGATGTCGTCGTCGACCGCCTGGCGGTCCGGGAGGGCATAGAATCCCGTCTGAGCGACTCGCTGCAGACCGCACTCATAAAAGGCGAAGGCAATGTCACAGTCAATGTGATCGATGGGCATGACATGCACTTCTCGGAACATTTCTCATGCCCCGAATGCGGATTCACATTATCGGAAATGGAGCCGAGGCTGTTTTCGTTCAACGCCCCCTATGGTGCCTGTCCGGATTGTGATGGCCTCGGAATGAAGATGGCAGTGGATGAGCGCCTGGTCATCCCCGACGACTCCCTTACCCTTGAAGATGGTGCATTTGTGCCATGGCAGCCGATCAGTTCAGACTATTATCCGACGCTGCTCAGGCAGACGTGCGATCATTTCGGCATCGATATGAAGACGCCCTACAAGGAGCTGCCGAAGAAGGAAAAGAACCTGCTCCTTTATGGTTCGAAAGGTGAGATGGTCAACTATGAATTCAGGCAGAGCAATGGCATCGTCCGTCAGCGCAGAATGCCTTATGAAGGCCTGGTCAACAATATCGAACGCAGGTATAAGGAAAGTCCTTCCGAGTATACACGCGGCATCATGAGCACTTACATGAGGGAAATCGAATGCAAGACATGTGGGGGATACCGCCTGAACGAGGAGGCACTGGCCGTCAAAATCGATGGCCGTCATATCGGAGCGGCGGTCGACGAGCCTGTCAAGGAGGCGCTTGAGTTCTTCACGGGCCTCGAACTGTCGCCGAAGAACAGGCAGATTGCGGCACCGATCCTGAAGGAGATCAATGAACGGCTGACGTTCCTGTACAATGTCGGTCTCGACTACCTCACACTCAACCGCCGCAGCGGGACGCTCTCAGGCGGCGAAGCCCAGCGCATCCGGCTGGCGACCCAGATCGGCTCGAGGCTGAGCGGAGTGCTGTATATACTTGACGAACCGTCAATCGGCCTCCATCAGCGCGACAACGACCGGCTGATCAGAACCCTTAAGGACATGCGGGATCTCGGCAATACGCTGATCGTCGTAGAACATGATGAGGATACGATGCTTGCGAGCGATCACCTCATCGATATCGGTCCGGGGGCAGGGGAGCACGGGGGCCGTGTGATGGCCCAGGGCACCCCGCAGGAAGTGATGAAGGATGAGAATTCCATCACCGGACAGTATCTCAGCGGCAAAAAGGAGATACCGCTGCCCGAAAACTACCGTAAGCCGGACATGAAGCGCGTCCTTGAAGTGCGCGGCGCCAAGGAGAACAACCTGAAGAACATCAATGTGAAGGTGCCTCTGTCTGTAATGAATGTCGTGACGGGGGTTTCCGGTTCCGGGAAGAGTACCCTGATCAATGAAATACTGTATAAGGGACTGCACTCGAAACTCTACAAGACGAAGCAGATACCAGGGAAGCATAGGGAAATCAAAGGGGCGGAAAATATTGAGAAGATCATCGACATCGACCAGTCGCCGATCGGCAGGACACCGCGGAGCAACCCGGCCACCTATACAGGGGTATTCGATAATATCCGCGATGTCTTCGCCCAGACCAACGAGGCGAAAGTGCGGGGCTATCAGAAGGGCCGCTTCAGCTTCAATGTCAAGGGCGGGCGCTGTGAGGCCTGTAAGGGCGATGGCATCATCAAGATAGAAATGCATTTCCTCCCGGATGTGTTCGTACCATGTGAAGTATGTGATGGAAAGCGTTATAATAGAGAGACACTCGAAGTGAAATATAAGGATAAGAGCATTGCAGACGTATTGGCGATGACTGTTGAAGAGGCGTACTATTTCTTTGAGAACATCCCGAAAATCAAGCGCAAGATCAAGACGCTGCTCGATGTGGGCCTCGGCTATGTCAGGCTTGGCCAGCCGGCGACCACACTGTCCGGCGGGGAGGCCCAGCGTGTCAAGCTGGCCTCCGAGCTTCATAGGCGGTCCGATGGCAAATCGCTGTATATACTCGATGAGCCGACGACAGGACTGCATTCCGAAGACATCGGAAAGCTGATCACCGTCATACAGAGGCTCGTCGACAACGGGGACACCGTCATCGTAATCGAGCACAATCTCGACGTCATCAAAGTGGCGGACCACATCATCGATCTGGGTCCCGAGGGCGGCGATGGCGGCGGCACGGTCGTGGTCGAAGGATCCGTGCAGGATGTCATGGCGGAAGCGGACAGCTATACGGGCCATCATCTAAAAAAATGGTTGGACAGAAACCACCAGGGGGATTGAAATGGATAATAAAGACCGCATTCTAAAAATGCTGGAAGAAGGAAAGATCACATCCGAGGAAGCAGTCCGGCTTCTCGACGCAATAGAGTCCAAACCGGACAGGGGACAGACGGAGCAAAATGAAGGCAGCCGCCAGGAACACACCAGGAATACAGCCGAAGAAGATTCTAAGGATGTCTTCCAGCAGTTCATGAGTGAATTCCAGAGATACGTCAATACCGATAAGGCAAATCAGGCATTCAGCCAGGTGAAGAGCAGGCTTGAAGGGCAGAAGCAGACGGCGCAGGTCTACAAGACCTTTGAAAAGGCATTCGATAATGTCAAAAACAGCACAATCGATTCGATGTTCACACAAGGGTCGAAGAACCGTCTGATTGAAACGATCGAAGACAGCTATTCGAACATCTCGGTCGATATTACGAACGGCAATGTCAAGGTGGTGCCGACGGACAGGGTGACGACGGCGAAATTCGAAGTCACGCCTTTCTACCGCAAGCTCGACAAGCAGAGGAACTATTTCCAGGACATCATCTGTGAAGTCAAGAATGACGAGCTCATCATCGTTTCCGACATCCGGACAGCACGGGTGAACGTCGAGCTGCAGGTGAACCCATCCATCGTCAACAGGCTGATCGTATCCGGGTCAAACGGAAACGTCAGCATCGAGGGACAGGAATTCAATGATCTGACCGTGGATCTGCTGAACGGCAGCATCAATCTGGACGAGACGGCAAGCAGCAGTGCCTTCATACGGACTTCAAGAGGCAACGTCAATGTCAAAGGCGGTGCCCACGGCGCCCTTGAACTAATCTCGATGGTCGGGACGATCAATACCGAAACACTCAATGCACAGGATGTCACCGTATCATCCAATGGTTCGGTGAACATCTCCCTCAACGAGCGTACCGAATCGGCCACCATCAATGCGAACATGGGCAGCATCAATATAAATGTGCCGCATGACCGTGCCCTGGAAGGACGGTTGAGCACCGTCGTCGGCCAGATCAACTATCCACCGGATCTGGACGCCAGGTTCATGAAATCCCAGGATATCGGCTTCAAGGAGCTCATGCTCGTCAATGATACCGATGAGAAGGCGCTCCTCCTGGAAGTGGGGACGAAGTTCGGCAGCGTAACGCTGCACCGCAGCTGAATAGGATGAACCCATGGCCCGGCAGCCTCTGCCGGGCTTTGTTCGTTCTGTACGGAACACCCGCCTGGAACAAATATGGCGGCCCTGTGAAATAAGGGGGTTGGCCCCAAATTGCCGCTCGCCTGCAACCCGATTTATTGAAAATGATTTTCCGATTCTTTATAGTTGAAGTAATAAACAGCCGAGGTGACAAGATGCTTACAGTAAAGAAGATAATAGATAAATTCAATTTGAAACTCATCTCCGGTAACGAAGGGATAGACAAGGAGATCGAGAACATCGATGTATCCCGTCCAGGCCTTGAAGTGGCCGGATACTTCTCCCACTATTCCTCAGACCGCGTCCAGGTGCTTGGAATGACGGAATCCTCATTCTTCGAACGTATGCTCACCGAGGAGGAGCGGGAGGACAGGTCGAAGCGGCTGTGCCGGAAAGAGACCCCGTGCATCATCATCACACGTAATTTGAGCGCCCCCCTTGAGCTGATCGAGGCGTGCAACCAGACGCATACACCTTTGCTGGTTACGGAGGATAATACAACGAACTTCATCAGCCGCATGTCGAATTTCCTTGAAAAGGCGCTGGCACCAGAAACGAACATGCACGGTGTCCTGGTCGACATATACGGCATCGGTGTGCTGATCACCGGGGAAAGCGGTGTCGGCAAAAGCGAGACGGCACTTGAACTCGTAAAGAGCGGGCATCGCCTTGTAGCTGATGATAATGTCGAAATCAAGGAAGTATCCAAGAACGTCCTTATGGGCTCGGCGCCGCCGCTCATCCGCAATCTGCTCGAGATCCGGGGGCTTGGCATCATCAATGTGATGACACTCTTTGGGGCGGGCAGCATACTTGAGGAGAAGCGGGTCATGCTGAATGTCAATCTGGAGACATGGGAGCCCGGCAAGACATATGAACGGCTAGGTCTCGACCAGAAACGGATGCGCATACTCAATGCGGAGATAGACCAGAAGACGATTCCGATCCGTCCCGGACGGAGTCTGGCCGGCATCATAGAGGTTGCAGCGATGAACTACCGGATGCAGTACATGGGGTATGACGCTGCCCAGGAATTCAACGACCGTCTGAACCGTCAGATCCAGGTCAATGGAGGTATGATCGATGATCTTTAATGCCCCCTTCAGCCCCGTCGCTCTAGAACTCGGGCCGCTCAGCATCTACTGGTATGGTGTCATCATCGCCTCCGGGATGCTCATCGGCTACTTCATCGCAGATCGTGAAGCGAACCGCAAAGGTCTGCCCGAAGGGCTCTTCATGGATCTGATGTTCTACATCATCATCGCCTCGATCGTCGGGGCGAGGCTGTATTATGTCGTATTCCAATGGGAGTACTACAGCCAGAATCCGCTCGACATCATCATGGTGAATGAAGGCGGCATGGCGATCCATGGCGGACTCATCGGTGGATTTCTCGCCGGCATCATCTATTGCCGGATAAAAGGCTTCAGTTTCTTCCAGCTTGCAGACATTGCAGCGCCGAGCCTCATACTCGGCCAGGCCATCGGACGCTGGGGGAACTTCATGAACCAGGAAGCCCATGGTGGCGAAGTATCCAGGAGCTTCCTGGAATCCCTGATGCTGCCGGAATGGATCATCAACCAGATGTACATAGACGGTGCCTACTACCACCCGACGTTCCTCTACGAATCGGTGTGGAACATCATCGGTTTCGTCCTGCTCATCCTGCTCCGTCCGAAACTGAAGATCGGTCAGACCATACTGCTCTATCTGGTCTATTATTCAATCGGGCGCTTCTTCATAGAGGGCATGCGCACGGACAGCCTTATGATCGGGGAGAGCCTGCGGACTGCACAGTTCATCTCCATACTGATCATTGTGGCAGCGGCTGCTGTATGGATTTATCGTGAAATGAAATACAAGCTGCCGAGATACAAGGATACAGAAGGTGTATACAAAGGAAGATAGGGGGATGGATCATGAGAAGATTGAAGAGGATCAAGGCGGCCGGGGTCAATCCCCTGTGGAACATGTACCAGACCATCTCCCGATTCAAGGTCGTCAGGAATTTCATCGTCATTGAAATCGGACGCTACTGCCCGTCGACGAAATGGAAGCACAGACTCTACAGCACTCTGCTTGGAATGAAGCTCGGAGATAATGTCTCCCTGGCATTCAAGGCGATGCCGGATCTGATGCATCCCGAGCGTATCTACATTGGCAAAAACAGTATAATCGGGTATAATACAGTAATATTGACTCATGAATATCTGGTGGATGAGTACAGGATCGGAGACGTGCGCATCGGCCACGATACTATGGTGGGAGCGAATGTGACGATTCTGCCTGGTGTGGTGATCGGAGACCACGCCATCATCGGTGCGGGCAGTGTGGTATCGAAAGATGTTCCCGACCATTCAATCTGCTACGGCAACCCGCTTATAGTAAGGAGTAGGAATAATGAATAGGAAAGTGATCCCTTTCGATCAGAATGGAGAGTTCCATTTTAATCAGGGCTTGAAAAAAACAGAACAGAATAAGAAGCAGGCGGCACTGAAGAGTTTTCATAAGGCCTTCGAGCTCGATCAGAACAACTTGGCATACCTTTCCCAGTACGCATACCTGCTTGCTGAAAATGGACGCGGAGCAGAAGCTGAACATATATTGATTAATGCCTTCATTCAGCATCAGTATGATGCTGAATTTTATTTTATACTGAGCCAGCTCTACATCATCATGAACGACCCCAACAAGGCGTTCCTCTTCGGCGTGCAGTACGTCCAGCATGAGCCGGAATCCGGCTATGATGAGGAGCTCGAGCAGATGTTCGAGGTCAGCATCCAGGATGAGGATGAAGTCGAGCGGGAAGCGGTCCGCTTCACAGGCCAGCACCTGTTCCAGCATCTTTTCATGAATGCGCGCATAGAAGAGGCGCTGGACTTCCTTTCCACCATTCCCGAATCGATCCGGGAGGAACGGGAATTCCGCAACCAGAAAGCGATGGCGGCGCTGTTCCTGAACCGCTACGAAGAGGCGCACGAACTGCTTGAACAGCTGCTGAAGGAGGATCGTACGGACATGCACGCCCTCAGCCACATGACACTGCTGTACTATCATACAGGGGAGGAGGAGAAATACAGGACCTTCCTCAAGAAGCTCGAAGTCGTCCAGCCGCTTGATGATGACGATCGCTTCAAGGTCGGGCTCGTCCTCAATTTCCTCCAGCAGTATGAACGATCCTATGAACTGCTGTTCCCACTGTACAAGAAGCAGGCGTTCGTCAGTTTCCAGCTCCTTCATGCACTCAGTCATGCAAGCTATCATATAGGGCATGACGAGGAAGCCCGGATGTTCTGGGAACGGATGCAGACATTCCATCAGGTAAATGAAATATACAGTCCATGGAAGCGCCAGGAGGCAACGCAGCGGATTGCCGATCTTGAGGCATTCTACCTGAAGGATGATGACCCCTATGTGCGTCTGCTCGGTCTATACAAGATCTATAATGTAGTGCCGCGCGATGCCATATTGGGCCACGATGTATGGGAGACGATAGAAGCTTTGGAAGACTATGAGAAACTCTATATCTCCTTCCTCTTCCAGGGACTGAAGCTCGTCCGCCTCGGCCGTATGCATAAAGGGCTTGAAGCCATGCGCCGTGCGGGATACGAAGAGGAGGAGGACCAGCTGGCCTGGATAGAGACGTTCCACGCCCTCTATGAAAGCAAGGTGGAACTTGAGGACATCAATGCCTTCGCAGCAGCCACGCTGTACTTTCATCAGCGCGGCAGGAAACTCACCAAGAAGGCACTCGTCGATGGTTTTGATACGACCCTCTACCGCCTGAACAAGGCGCTCGAGAAGGTCAAGCAGATTTGATGAAAAATCGGACGATAGCCCTTATAATATTTGATAGCTGATACAGAAGAAAAGGAGTTTTATCTCATGACTGAAGAAAATATCTATGATGTCGTCATCATCGGTGCAGGACCGGCAGGTATGACGGCTGCCGTCTATGCTTCCCGTGCCAACCTGAAGACGGTCATGCTGGAACGCGGCATGCCGGGCGGCCAGATGGCCAACACTGAAGAAGTGGAGAACTTCCCTGGATTTGATTTCATCACGGGTCCGGAGCTGTCCACGAAAATGTTCGAGCACTCCCAGAAGTTCGGTGCCGAATATAAATACGGAGACATCAAATCCGTAGAGGATAAAGGCGACTACAAAGTATTGAAGACCGGCAGCGAAGACATCCTTACACGTACGATTATCATTGCGACGGGTGCTGAATACAAGAAGGTCGGCGTCGACGGCGAGGATGCCCTCGGCGGCCGCGGCGTCAGCTACTGTGCCGTATGTGACGGTGCCTTCTTCAAGGAGAAGGAGCTTGTCGTCATCGGCGGCGGGGACTCCGCAGTCGAAGAAGGTGTATTCCTGACCAAGTTTGCCAGCAAAGTGACCATCGTACACAGAAGGGATCAGCTGCGTGCGCAGAAGATCCTTCAGGACCGTGCATTCAAGAACGATAAGATCGAGTTCATCTGGGACACTGAAATCCAGTCCATCAATGGGGACAGCAGAGTGGAAAGCGTCACGCTGCTCGACAAGAATACGGGTTCCAAATACGAGTATGATGCAGACGGCGTCTTCATCTATGTCGGCATGAAGCCTCTGACAGCCCCATTTGAGGGTCTCGGTATACTCAATACACTTGGGTATGTGGAAACCAATGATGAAATGGAAACATCCATCCCGGGCATCTTTGCAGCAGGGGATGTGCGCAACAAGACGCTGCGCCAGATCGTTACAGCTACAGGCGACGGCAGCATTGCTGCACAGAATGCACAGCATTATATCGAAAAGCTTGCAGATATGCAGGAAAGCAAATAGCAGCTTCCCCAAGGACATCTCCCTTGGGGATTTTTTTGAGCCATTCGATTGAAAACAGCACATATAGGGCGTATCATATAATATTGCTACAAAGCTTCAGGCGTGGTTTAATTGAGGGAAAAGAAAGACGAAAAAGACAAGAGGATGTGGAGCAATGAAGCAGCTGATTATTGTAACGGGAATGAGCGGTGCCGGGAAATCCGTAGCCATCGAAGCATTGGAGGACATAGGATATTTCTGCATCGACAACCTGCCGCCGATCCTACTGCAGAAGGTTGTGGAACTGATGGAGACGACTGATGGTCAGATGGACCGTGTCGGCCTTGGCATCGACCTTAGGGGCAAGGAGTTCTTCGACCACCTTGTGGCCGAAATCGAAAAGATAGGGGACCATCCCAACCTGGCCCTTGAAATCATTTTTATAGATGCAGCCGACGACCGCCTCGTTACACGGTATAAAGAGACACGGCGCGCCCATCCTCTCGACAATGAAGCGAACCTTCTGGATTCCATCACAAAGGAGCGGGAGCTGTTGAGTGACCTGAAAGGGCGGGCCACCCACATCATCGATACGACACAGACGACCCCGAAAGAGCTCAGGGGCATGATGTTCGATATGTCCGCCGGTGAAAACCGCTCCGTCTTCAACGTCAATGTGATGAGCTTCGGCTTCAAGCACGGCATACCGATCGATGCGGATCTTGTATTCGATGTGAGGTTCCTTCCGAATCCACACTATGTCGATGCACTCAGGCCCTATACGGGACTCGACAAGCCTGTAGCCGACTATGTCATGAAGTGGAAGGAAACGAAGACCTTCTATGCGAAATTCTATGACCTCATCAAATACATGCTCCCCCAGTTCATGAAGGAAGGGAAGTCGCAGCTTGTCATCGCAATCGGATGCACAGGCGGTCAGCATCGCTCGGTGACGCTTGCTGAAAAACTGGTCAGGGACCTCAGCGACGATTTTGATTTTGCTATCCGCGCAGTCCACAGGGACGCGCCGGTTGAAGGTACGGAAAATGAAGAAGATTAGGATCACACTGGTCGGTGGTGGTACGGGCCTGAGCGTACTGGCCAGGGGGCTCAGGAAGTATCCTGTGGATATTTCCGCAATAGTCTCCGTTGCCGATGATGGGGGTTCGACGGGATTGATAAGGGACCAGATCGATATGCCTGCACCGGGGGATATCAGGAACGTGCTGACAGCCCTGAGTGATGTGGAGACGAAGCTTGAGAACCTTTTTGCCTACCGCTTCAAAAAGGAAGCGCTTGGTGGTCACGCCCTCGGCAACCTGATGCTCGCTGCGATGTATGATATGACTGGGGATTTCGCCGTGGCGGTCAAGGAACTGAGCAAGATATTGAACGTGAAGGGTACGGTGATTCCATCCACGAACATCAGTCCGAAGCTCGCAGCACGCATGGAGGACAATTCGATCATCGTGGGGGAGAGCTATATTCCGGAAGTGAAGCAGAAGATAGAGGAAGTCTATCTTATACCTAATGACACCGTGGCGACGCCGGAGGCGATAGAAGCCATCAAGGCGTCCGATGTCATCGTCTTCGGGCCTGGAAGCCTGTACACCAGCATCATCCCGAACCTGCTTCCTGAAGGGATGCGGGAAGCGGTGGAGGATGCCAAAGGCATCAAGGTCTATGTATCCAACATAATGACGCAGATGGGTGAGACGCTCGGGTATTCCGCAGCCGATCACCTGGAAGCGATCAACAGGCATATGGGCAGCAACGTCGTCGATTTCATCATCCTGAACGAAGAGGACATCAAGGGCCGTGTGTCCGACTACTACAGCCGGAACGATATGACGACAGTTGAAAGCGACAGGGAGCGTCTGAAGGAGATGGGGGCCACAGTGGTCACAGACGATCATCTGGTCCAGATCGATGAAGAGGGCGCCGTGCGCCACAACAACAAAGTGCTGGCAGAGATCATATACGATATTGCACTCAAGGAAATCAGCACGCTTCAATATAAGAAATAAACGATAAGGGCGTGATTGCATGTCATTTGCTTCCGAGATGAAGAATGAATTGACAAGAATCGAAGTGGATACGTGCTGCATGAAAAGTGAACTTTCTGCACTCATCAAGATGAATGGGGCACTCAGCCATTTCAATGGGGAATGGATCATCAATATCCAGACCGAAAATGCCGCCATCGCAAGGCGTATATTTTCACTGATACGGAATCTCTACGGTGTCGAGATAGAACTGCTTGTCCGCAGGAAGATGAAGCTGAAGAAGAACAATGTCTACATCTCCCGCATAAAGAAGGACAGCCGGAAGGTGCTGGAGGATCTTGATATCATGAAGGGCGGCGTACTCTCACATGAAATCAGCGATTCGGTCAAGGAGAAGGAGTGCTGCATCCGCAGCTATCTGCGCGGGGCCTTCCTGGCTGGGGGGTCTGTAAACAATCCCGAAACTTCAGCCTATCATCTGGAAATATTCTCGCTGTATGAAGAACATGCACAAAGCCTCACAGAACTGATGAATGGATATCAGCTCAATGCGAAGTTCATCGAAAGGAAACGCGGCTATATCACCTATCTCAAGGAAGCGGAGAAGATTGCTGAATTTCTAAGCCTGATCGGCGGCTACCAGGCCCTCCTTAAATTCGAGGATATCCGCATCGTCAGGGACATGAGGAATTCAGTCAACCGTCTCGTCAATTGTGAAACGGCGAACCTCAACAAGACGATCAGCGCTGCCATGCGTCAGGTGGAAAACATCCAGTTCATCGATGAGGAGATCGGCCTTGACGAATTGCCGGAGCGGCTTCGGGAGATTGCCAGGCTGCGTGTGGAACATCAGGACGTCTCCTTGAAGGAGCTTGGAGAAATGATGTCCACAGGCGTCATTTCAAAATCAGGTGTGAACCACCGCCTCAGAAAGCTTGATAAGATTGCAGACAAGCTTAGAAGCGGCGAAGAGGTCACCTTCAAATAAAAATGCTTGTACTCGATGATGAGTACAAGCATTTTTGCATGGATCAGAATGAATCGGAATCGAAAGGTTCGCTGGGGCGTCCGGTAGTACGGCCGGTTTCATCATCGGTCGGCATGATGAAGCCGACGATGAAGTACAGTACTACAAGGAAGATGTTCATTGTCGCCACAGTCAGTACCACGAAGATGATCCGCAGTATCGTCGAGTCGATGCCGGTCCGTTCGCCAAGGCCGCCGAATACTCCCATGATATAGGAGTCGGTTGAGGAGCGTACAAGTTTCCTATTGTCCATATACAATCTCCTTTCTAAAGCGCCTCAATTATACCACTTGCTGATGGGGGGATAAAAAGATTAGTGTTCCAATCAGCCGACGGTCTTCTTCTTGTCCTCAAGGTCGAATATATCCTCGAGTGCAATTTCAAGGGTCGGGAAAAGGAATTTGAAGTCGTTTTCCATCAGCACCTCAGGGAGTACATACTGTCCCTTCAAGATGAGGAGTGACTGTTCCCCGAGCAGTTTCTCTATCACGAATGCCGGTGTTTTGATGAAATCCGGACGACCGAGTGCGGAACTCAAGTATTTTGAGAACTGCTTCTGTCTGAGCGGCATGGGCGCGGTGAAGTTGACCGGTCCTGAGATTTCCGAGTGTACCGCCACATAGAGGAGGGCGTTCAGGAGATCATCAATATGGATCCAGCTGTACCACTGCTCACCACTTCCCAGGGGCCCGCCGGCCCCCAGCCTATAGGGGATGCTCATCTTCGGCAGTGCCCCTTCCTCGGCGTCAAGTATAAGGCCGAATCGTGCACATACGACACGGACGCCCAAATCTTCGAACTTCTCCGCCTCGCCTTCCCAGGCCACAATCACCCTGGAGAGGAAATCATGGGGCGCAAACTGATCCGCTTCAGTATAACGGACACTTTTGCTGACCGGATAGTAGCCGATGGCACTGGCATTGACGAGCACTTTCGGGGTGATGTCCGCCTGTTCCACCCAGCGCCTGAGCATGCGGGTGACAGTCACTCTTGAATTGAATATTTCCTCCTTGTGTTCATCACTCCATTTCTCCTGAAGCGAAGCGCCGGCCAGATTGTAGATGGCGTCCACCTTGAGCGGCATATCCTCCATCCAGGAATCATCTTCCGGATGATCCGGGTCATACTGTATATAATGCACGAAAGGGTGGTCCGAATTACGGTCACTGCGGCTGAGTATATAGACGTGGTCCTGCTCCTGCTTCAATATATCCGTCAGCCTGGAACCGACGAAACCTGAACCGCCTGTTATCAATATATTCATATCATCACGCTCCTTAGTGTCTTTATAGCCTTTAAAGTATATGTATAATCAGGATTCACCCAAAAAAAGAAAGCGTCGGGAGAAAATCTCTCCCGACGCTTTCCATCTGGAACGGATCAGCCTTTAAGCTTTTCAGGCTCCATCACTTCGTCCACGAGGCCGTATTCCTTAGCTTCTTCCGCTGTCATGAAGAAGTCGCGGTCCGTATCCCTTTCGATCTTGTCCAGAGGCTGGTCGGTGCGCTCGGCAAGGATCTTATTAAGTTTCTCGCGTGTTCTCAGGATGTGCTTGGCTGCGATCTCTATTTCTGTCGCCTGACCCTGCGCCCCGCCGAGCGGCTGGTGGATCATGACTTCAGCATTAGGCAGTGCGAACCTTTTGCCCTTGGCACCTGCAGCGAGCAGGAATGAGCCCATGGATGCCGCCATGCCGAGGCAGATCGTCTGTACATCCGGTTTGATGTGCTGGATCGTATCATAGATCGCCATGCCGGCAGTCACACTGCCGCCTGGGGAATTGATATAGAGGAATATATCCTTTTCCGGATCCTGTGCCTGCAGGAAGAGCAGCTGGCTGACGACGGAGTTCGCTACGTTGTCGTCGATGCCTGTGCCGATCATGATGATCCTGTCCTTGAGCAGTCTAGAGTAGATATCATAGGCACGTTCTCCGCGGTTTGTCTGTTCAATTACTGTAGGTATTAAGTTCATTGTATTACCTCCTGGGAATATGATTGCTATCATTCACTAATTCATTTATACCACATTAGTCAAATTAGGTCAAAAGAAAAACATCTGCTATAAAGAGTAAAATTAAGCCTTTAATTCATTTGAAATTATTGCTATACTTGTATATGCTTTATTAAGAAATATTAATATGATTTTATCATACCCCCGTGGTGTAATGGATAACACGTAAGATTCCGGTTCTTGAGATGGGAGTTCGATTCTCTCCGGGGGTGTCAATCGAGGTGGGCCGTGTGAGTGGCGAACTTGAGGTTATAGAAGCTCCAGATGAAGTCCTTGGCGAAGATTTTGTACGCGATGTATTCTACATTGCGATCAATTGCGGGAAGATGCTGTTGGAGAGTGGAGCTGAAACATACCGTATTGAAGATACGATGCTGCGCATCGCTTCGAACTATGGTATTGAAAATGCCCAGGTTTTCGTCACTCCCACGGTCATTATTTTTTCCCTGAACGATTATGCGCTGACCCAGACGCTGCGTATCGAGGAACGGTCCAACAATCTGGAGAAGGTCATGGTCGTCAACGAGCTGTCCAGGAGGATTTCCGACGGGCTGCCTTTGAAGCAGGCGATAAGGGGAATGGAAAAGATACATAATACGCGGTTTTTCCCACTGTGGCTCCTCGTCCTCTCGGGCGGCGTCATCGGCATCATGTTCCTGCTGCTTTTCGAGGGGATCGCAAGGGATATTCCGGCTGCCTTCATAGGAGGTGCCGGAGGCGTCTTCCTGATGGAGGGCATCCAGCGTTATACACGGGTCCAGTTCTTCACAGAGTTCTTCGCAGCGCTCTATATAGCGACGGTGACAGTCATCTTTGTCGAGCTCGGGTATGGCATCATGCTGGATACTATCATCATCGCCAGCGTCATGCCGCTTGTTCCGGGCGTGCTCATCACGAATGCCATCAGGGAAATGATCCGTGGCCATCTGATGGCTGGCATCATGAAGGGCGCTGAAGCCGGCCTGACTGCGATTGCCATCGGTGCGGGTGTCGGACTCGTATTGATGCTGGTATAGGAGGGGATGCTGTTGATCTATTTCTATCAATTCGTACTCAGCTTTTTTGCATCCGCCAGCTTCGGTGTGCTCTTCAATGCGCCGAGGAATGCGCTCATCAGCTGCGGTACCACAGGTGCTTTCGGCTGGATCGTCTTCTACCTGTTCAGGGAGGGTGGGACGGATCTCGTCCTTTCCTCCTTTCTGGGTGCGCTGATACTCTCCGCCATCGCCATCCTGAATTCCAGGCGCAGGAAGATGCCGATCATCCTGTTCATCACATGTGGGATCATCCCGCTCGTCCCTGGTGGATTGGCATATGATGCGATGCGCCACGTAGTATTAAATGAATATATGACCGCTTTGGAGTATGGATTCGAAGCTGCACTGATTTCGCTTGCCATCGCCATGGGCATCATCAGTACCGAGATGGCCGACCAGGTTCTGCAGACGATCAGAAGGAAATTGAAGAGAGAAGAGGTATAAATGTGCTTGAACTGACATATTATACGAGGGAACGGTGTTCTTTATGCGACGAAGGGATAGAGCAGATAAAGCTTGCCCTGTCGGAACTCAGATACAGTGATGTAAAGATGCGGAGCATCGACATCGATCAGGATGATGCACTCCAGGAGGAGTATATGATCCGGGTCCCTGTACTCATGCACGAAGGGCAGGTCATCCAGGAGGGCATCATAGATTTTGTATACGTCTATGATTATCTTAAGGATATTGTGGGTAAAGAATAGAATAACGCAATAGAAATAATTGCATTCTTTAATATTTATGATATATTAAATGATGTAATTATTTTTTGTCCCTTGTGGGACGTAATACGTCTCACTTTGACGAGAGGTGTTGAGTCTCATGTGGCAGAAACTGTTGGACATCCAGAAACGCATCGCCCCGGAAGTTGTCCTGGAATTGCAGAAGCGCTCCAGCATACTCAAGCAGATTGAAGCCCATCAGCCGATAGGGCGCCGGACACTTTCGAGGAAATTGAACATGACGGAAAGAGTTTTAAGGAAAGAAGTGGATTCGCTTTATGCCCTGGGGTTGATAGATATAGATAAAAAAGGCATATCCATCTCCCAATCGGGTATTGAAGTATTGCGGGATTTATCCCCCTACATGACCACGTTGGACAGAAGAACCGATCTTGCGCGCAGACTCAGGGACAAATATGGGCTGCAGGATTTCTTCATCATCCGTGGTGATGCAGACGAAAGTCCTGAACTTCAGCAGGAATTGGCGAAGCTCATGGCCGAGGAATTCCAGAAGATGCTCTTCAATGGTGCAGTCATTTCCGTGACGGGCGGCTCTACGATGGCCAATGTCGGGAAGTACCTGCACCCCGCAGATGAAAAGCTGCTGTTCGTTCCGGCACGTGGCGGACTTGGTGAGGAACTGGGCAACCAGGCGAACTCGATAGCGAGCCGGCTGGCTTCAGCAACCGGTGGTGAACACAAGGTGCTTTATGCCCCGGACAACGTCGGTGAAAGTGCACTTGAATCGTTGAAGGCCGAGCCATCCGTAAAGGAAATCGCTGAACTGAACAGGCAATCGCACTATGTCATCCATGGCATCGGAGAAGCCTTTACGATGGCCGAGCGGCGCAATGTGGACGACGAGACGCTCGCCGGGTTGAAGGATAGCGGCGCAGTGGGTGAAGCCTTCGGCTATTATTTCGACAAAGAGGGGGACATCGTCCGAAAAGTCAAAACAATCGGCCTCCAGCTCGAAGATCTGGAAAGCAAGAAGGCCATTCTGGCCGTAGCTGGCGGCAGCAGCAAGAAAGAGGCGGTCAGAGCCTACATGAAGATGGCACCCAGGAATACCGTGCTTTTTATTGATGAGACCATCGCAGAATTTTTATTGGACAGTTAAATAATAATGATATATGAAATCAAGGAGGACATAAATTATGGTTAGAGTAGCAATTAATGGATTCGGACGCATCGGCAGATTGGCGGCAAGGGAAATTCTGAACTATGACGATATGGAAGTGGTGGCAGTAAACGACCTTACAGATGACGATTTTCTCGCGCACCTCTTCAAATATGATTCCACTCAAGGACGCTTCGAAGGTGAAGTTGAGCAGATTGACGGTGGATTCAAAATCAATGGCAAGGAAATCAAATCCTTCAATAGAAAAGATCCTGCAGAACTTCCTTGGGGAGATCTCGATATCGATATCGTCCTGGAATGTACTGGTTTCTTCACCAATGAAGAAGATGCAAGAAAACACCTTGATGCAGGCGCCAAGAAAGTACTCATCTCCGCTCCCGGCAAAGGCGATATGAAAACGATCGTATACGGTGTGAACGAAGATGTACTCGATGGTTCTGAAGAGGTAGTTTCAGCTGCATCCTGTACAACAAACTGTCTCGCTCCGGTCGTTAAGGTGCTCAATGACAAATACGGCATCCAACGCGGCCTGATGACGACGATCCACGCCTATACAGGTGACCAGAACACACTGGATGCGCCACACGCGAAAGGCGACTACCGTCGTGCCCGTGCAGCAGCAGAGAACATCGTGCCAAACTCCACAGGTGCTGCAAAGGCGATCGGCCTCGTGCTTCCTGAACTCGATGGCAAGCTCGATGGCGGTGCGCAGCGTGTACCGGTAAAATCAGGTTCGCTCACTGAAGTGACGGCAGTACTCAATGAGACGGTCACTGCAGAAGACGTCAACGAAGCGATGAAGGCAGCCAAGAACCCTTCATTCGGCTATACTGAAGATCAGATTGTATCTACTGATGTCATCGGAATCAAAGAAGGTTCCCTGTTCGATGCCACACAGACACGTGTCATCGATGTCGACGGAAAACAGCTTGTACGTGCAGTAGCATGGTACGACAATGAAATGTCCTACACTGCCCAGCTTGTAAGAACACTGAACCACATGGTGACGAACAATAAGTAATGCCGATGAATAAACGGGCGGGGAACCGCCCGTTTTTATTTTATTCCCATTTACATATGGGTATAATAAGAATGGACAGAAAAGTATAGGAGGCATGGCAATGAAGAAGACTGTAGAAGATGTAGAACTGAAAGGCAGGAAGGTGCTTCTCCGCGCTGATTTGAACGTTCCGATGTCAGACGGGGAGATCACGAATGACAACCGTATCGTACAGGCGCTTCCGACGATTAAGTATGTACTTGAGCAGGGCGGAAGGGTCATCCTCTTCTCCCACCTCGGGAAAGTGAAGAGCGAGGAGGACAAGAAGGATAAGACGCTCCAGCCTGTAGCCGAAAGATTGGCTGAACTGCTCGACAAGGATGTACCCTTTGTTCCGCATACACGTGGAGATGCCCTTGAACAGGCGATCGACAAGCTTGAGGACGGGGAACTTCTGATGTTTGAAAATACCCGTTTTGAAGATATCGACGGGAAGAAGGAAAGCGGCAACGATGCAGAGCTCGGAAAATACTGGGCTTCCCTTGGGGATGTCTTCGTCAACGACGCATTTGGTACGGCCCACAGGAGCCATGCTTCCAATGTCGGCATCGGTTCGAACATTGAAACGGTATCCGGCTACCTCATGCAGAAGGAGATAGACTTCATCGGCGGCGCCATCGATTCACCGGAGCGTCCATTCGTAGCCATCCTCGGAGGTGCCAAAGTCTCCGACAAGATCGGTGTCATCAAGAACGTGCTCGACAAGGCGGACAAGGTGATCATCGGCGGCGGTATGGCCTACACTTTCCTTAAGGCACAGGGCAAGGAAATCGGCAATTCTCTGCTTGAAGCGGACAAGGTGGAACTTGCAAAATCCCTCCTTGAAGAAGCTGGCGATAAGATTGTGCTTCCGATTGATATCGTAGTGGCAGAAGATTTTGATGCCGATGCCAAGCACAGGACCGTCTCTGTAGATGAAATCCCTTCAGATATGGAAGGGCTCGACATTGGAGAGGACACGGTGACCAACTTCAAGGAAGTGCTTCAAGGTGCAAGGACCGTCGTATGGAACGGGCCGATGGGCGTGTTCGAAATGGAGAACTTCGCCAAAGGGACGATTGGTGTATGCAAGGCGATAGCGGAACTTACAGATGCCAAGACGATCATCGGCGGCGGCGATTCCGCAGCAGCAGCCATGGACTTGGGATATGCGGATGACTTCTCCCACATTTCCACAGGAGGCGGCGCTTCGCTCGAATATCTCGAAGGCAAGGAACTGCCGGGACTTTCCGTCATAGACGATAAATAGGTATGGACTGATTTTATAATATGAGGAGGAAGATTTATGAGGACCCCATTTATAGCAGGCAACTGGAAGATGAACAAGACGATTTCTGAAGGTGAGGCGTTCATCGATGCACTCGGCGACCTGCCGAAGAAAAGTGAGGTCGAAAGTGCGGTATGTGCACCGTTCATCCACCTCCCTTCCCTCGTTGAGAAGACGAAAGGAATGGAACTGGGTGTAGGTGCTGAGAACAGCCACTTTGAGGACAGCGGTGCATATACGGGTGAAGTATCCCCGGCCATGCTGGAGGACCTCGGCGTGGATTATGTCATCATCGGCCACTCCGAGCGCAGGGAGCACTTCAATGAAACGGATGCGGACATCAACAAGAAGGCGCATGCGCTCCATTCCAAAGGTCTCGTGCCGATCATCTGCTGCGGCGAATCAGATGAGGAACGCGAGTCGGGCAAGGCGGCCGACAAGGTCAAGGATCAGGTGACACAGGCACTTGAAGGCCTCGATGCCGGACAGGTCAAGAAGTCGGTCATCGCCTATGAACCGATCTGGGCGATCGGTACAGGCAAATCCGCAACCAGCGACGATGCCAATGAAATGTGCGGCGTCATCCGTGAAACGGTCGCTTCACTATATGACCAGGAGACTGCAGATGCAATCCGCATCCAATACGGCGGTTCCGTAAAGCCTGGGAACATCAAGGAGTATATGGCACAGGAGCATATCGATGGTGCATTGGTCGGCGGTGCCTCACTGGAACCCGAGTCCTTCGTTCAACTGTTGGAAGGTGCTAAATGATGGCAAAACCAGTAGGTCTCATCATCCTCGATGGCTTCGCCAACAGGGATGAAGTGAAAGGAAACGCCGTTAAGGCGGCCAACAAACCGAACTTCGACCGCTATTTCAATAAATATCCGCATAATGAACTCAGTGCCTGCGGTCTTGATGTCGGTCTGCCGGAAGGGCAGATGGGCAACTCGGAAGTCGGGCATCTGAACATCGGTGCGGGCCGCGTCGTCTATCAGAGCCTGACGAGGATCAACAAGTCCATAGAGGATGGGGATTTCTTCCGCAATGAAGTATTGCTTGATGCTATGGATCATGTGAATGAGAATGACAGTGCCCTGCATGTGATGGGCCTGCTCAGTGACGGCGGGGTGCATTCCCATTATGAGCATCTGTTCGCTATCCTCAGGATGGCCAAGGAGAAAGGCCTGAAGAATGTCTATGTACACGCATTCCTCGATGGCCGTGATGTCAATCAGGAATCCGCCATCAACTATGTCAAAGAGTCGGAAAAGCGCTTTGAGGAAATCGGCATCGGTGAATTTGCCACAGTCAGCGGCCGTTATTACGCCATGGACCGGGACAAGCGCTGGGATCGTGAGGAGCTCGCATATCAGGCGATGTCGAATGGTGTCGGTGAAAGGTTCGATAATGCTGAAGAAGGCATCCGTGCGAGCTATGAAGAAGGCATCCATGACGAGTTCGTCAAGCCCTTCATCGTATTCGGCCAGGACGGCGACTACGACCGCGGCATCATGAATAATGATGCAGTCATCTTCTACAATTTCCGTCCCGACCGTGCAGCCCAGCTGTCCGAAGTGTATACCAATGAGGAGTTCATGGGCTTCGAAATCGAGGAGAAGTATTCGGACTTGAAATTCGTCACCTTCACAAAATACAGTGACAATGTAGTGGCGGATGTCGTCTTTGAAAAGGATGACATCATCAACACGATAGGGGAAGTCGTCTCCAAGGCGGGCAAGAGACAGTTGCGCATTGCAGAGACGGAAAAGTACCCGCATGTGACCTATTTCATGAGCGGGGGACGGCACAATGAATTCGACGGTGAGCGCCGTGCGCTGATCGATTCCCCGAAAGTGCCGACCTATGATCTCCAGCCCGAAATGAGCGCCTACGAAGTGAGGGACCGCTGCATGGATGAGCTTGCCAAGGAAGACCTCGACCTCGTCATCCTGAACTTTGCCAACCCGGACATGGTCGGACACAGCGGCAAGCTGGAGCCGACCGTCAAGGCGATTGAAGCAGTGGATGAGTGTCTCGGCCCGATCGTCGATGAGATACTCGCCCAGGGCGGTACAGCAATCATCACCGCAGACCACGGCAACTCCGACGAAGTCACGACCATCGAAGGGGAACCGATGACTGCGCATACTACAAACCCTGTGCCGGTCATCGTCACCAAAGAGGGCGTGGAAGTGGGAAGCGGCCGTCTGGCCGACCTTGCCCCAACCCTCCTCGACCTGATGGGCATCGATAAGCCGGAAGAAATGACAGGTGAAAGTCTAATCAGATAGTTGTTGCCGGAAAGGTATCCTTTCCTGACAAATATATAAACCAACACAAAAGGAGACATTGATATGCCATTAATTACAGATGTTTATGCACGCGAAGTCCTCGATTCCCGCGGGAATCCGACAGTTGAGGTGGAAGTATTGACGGAAAGCGGCGCCTTTGGACGTGCACTCGTCCCTTCAGGTGCCTCCACAGGAGAATATGAAGCTGTCGAACTGCGTGACGGCGATGACACACGTTACGTCGGAAAAGGTGTCGAAGAAGCAGTCGAGAACGTCAATGAAGTCATCGGGCCTGAACTTGTAGATGGCGACTTCAGTGTACTCGAGCAGGTATCGATCGATAAGATGATGATCGCACTCGATGGTACTGAAAATAAAGGGAAGCTCGGCGCCAATGCCATCCTCGGAGTTTCAATGGCCGTAGCGAAAGCTGCAGCGGATCTCCTCGGCCAGCCCCTCTATAAATATCTGGGCGGCTTCGGTGCTGTGCAGCTTCCAGTACCGATGATGAACATCATCAACGGCGGAGAGCACGCAGACAACAACGTCGATATCCAGGAATTCATGATCATGCCTGTCGGCGCAGAGTCATTCAAGGAAGGCCTCCGCATGGGAGCTGAAATCTTCCATAACCTGAAGAAGGTGCTGAAGGATAAAGGCTACAACACTGGTGTTGGTGATGAAGGTGGATTCGCACCGAACCTTGGATCCAATGAAGAGGCGCTGTCAACAATCATTGAAGCAGTGGAGAAGGCAGGATATAAACCAGGCGACCAGATCCGTCTCGCAATGGATGCCGCTTCCAGTGAGTTCTATGATGCAAAAACAGGCAAATATGAACTCAAAGGTGAAGGCAAATCCTACACATCTGAAGAGATGGTCAACTGGTATGCAGAAATGATCGAGAAATACCCGATCATCTCCATCGAGGATGGCCTGGATGAAAACGACTGGGAAGGTACGCGCCTGCTCACCGAGAAGCTTGGTGACAAGGTACAGCTCGTCGGCGATGATCTCTTCGTGACGAACACGACGAAACTTGCCCGCGCAATCAATGAAGGTGTCGGCAATGCCATCCTGATCAAGGTCAACCAGATCGGAACGCTGACAGAAACATTTGAAGCGATTGAAATGGCAAAACGTGCCGGCTACACAGCCGTCATCTCCCACCGCTCTGGCGAAACGGAAGATACGACGATTGCAGACATCGCTGTTGCGGTCAATGCCGGACAGATCAAGACAGGTGCACCATCCCGTACGGACCGGGTGGCGAAGTACAATCAGCTGCTCAGGATTGAAGACGAACTGTTCGAAACGGCAAAATACGAAGGACTCTCCTCCTTCTATAATCTGGACAAGAAGTAGTACAGATCATAGCCTCCCTGCCAGGGGAGGCTTTTTTTATGGAGAAACCGCTGCCGCTCATATGATATAATTCTCGCAACAAGCATAAGAATGGAGATGGTGATGTTGAAACGCCTTTATACTATCGGAGAAGCACTGATCGATTTCATACCTTCAGAAAAGGGGAGGAAGCTGAAGGATGTCGATGGCTTCGAGCCACAGGTCGGGGGTGCACCGGCGAATGTCGCTGCGGCACATGCGATACTCGGCGGGGAATCCCATCTTCTGACACAGCTCGGCACAGACGCATTCGGTGACCGTATACTGGAACTCCTTGAAGCGAAGGGGGTACATACGGCGTACATCACCCGGACACATGAAGCGAATACGGGACTTGCCTTCGTCTCTCTTGATGAGGCGGGGAACAGGGACTTTTCGTTCTACAGGAACCCTTCGGCCGATCTTCTATATGACAGTGCGGCAGTCAGCGGAATCGACTTCGCGAAGTCCGACATCCTGCATTTCTGTTCGGTCGACCTTGTGGAGAGTGTCATGAAGGAGACACACCGGACGGTGATCCAGAAGGTGAAGGAGGCGGGCGGCACCATCGTCTTCGATCCGAACATCCGCCTGCCGCTGTGGGAAGATGAAGAGGCGTGCCGGAAAGCGGTGCGTGAATTCATGGGTTTTGCCGATATCATAAAGGTGTCGGATGAAGAGCTTGAGTTCATCACCGGAATCAGTAGGGAATCCACTGCCCTGGGCGCACTTTTCACAGGGGATACAGAAGCCGTCATCTATACGAAAGGGCCGCTTGGCAGTGAGATACTCTTCAGGGAAGGCGGACGCTGTGAGCATCCGGGCTTTGAAGTGGAGACCATCGATACGACCGGCGCAGGGGATGCATTCATAGGGGCAGTGCTCCGTAAGCTTTCCTCGGACTCCGGGTCCGCCCTTGAAACCCTGAGGCAGAACGGCCCGGAGGTGCTCCGCTTTGCGAATGCAGTCGGTGCCCTCTCCACATCTAAAAGAGGCGCCATCACGAGCATCCCTGAACAGGGGGAAGTTGAAGCGTTCATCAGGGACTGCAGGTAGGTGGACGGAAGGGCACTGCGGTTGCTCTTCCCAGTTTGCAATCACCCGTCATATCTGATAAAATGCATAATGTTAATATCATTCGGAGGGATTACCACATGCAAACACTACTGGTCGTGCTATTGATTATCGTTTGTATATCTTTAATTGCAGTGGTATTGCTACAGTCAGGGAAAAGCGCCGGCCTCTCAGGTGCAATCGGTGGCGGTGCAGAGCAATTATTTGGTAAACAGAAAGCGCGTGGCATGGATCTTATACTTCATAGGGCAACCGTCATTCTATCATTGTTGTTCTTCCTGATCATGCTGCTGCTCACATATTTAAGCTAATATATGAAGCTCCCTATGTCATAGGGGGTTTTTATTTTTATAAGCACGATTTTTAAAGTACAATGAAATTAATGAATTGAAAGTAGGGTATAAATAATGAAGATTCAGTTACCGCAGCCATTCTTCTTCGAGGAGGGGGAGCAGGCGGTCCTGCTGCTCCATGGATTCACCGGCAATTCATCGGATGTAAGGCAGCTCGGACGCCATCTCCAGAAGCAGGGGATCACTTCCTATGCCCCCCATTACGAAGGGCATGCCGAACCCCCGGAGAACCTTCTGAAGTCAAGCCCGCACGTATGGTGGGCCCAGGTGCTTGAAGCCTATGATTTCCTGGTGGATAAGGGATATGAAAAGATATTCGTAGCCGGCCTTTCACTCGGTGGTGTATTTGCACTGCGTCTTGCGACAGTGCGTGATGTAGTGGGCGTTTCGACCATCTGCAGCCCGATGTACCTCAAGGATCGCGAAACGATGTATGAGGGTGTGCTTGAATACGCACGGGGATTCAAGAAGATGGAAGGCAAGTCGGAAGGGGAGATCGAGCGTGAAATGGCGGCATTCGAACCGACCGTCATGCTGGATGAGGTCAGGGATATGATCGAGACGGCAAAAGACAGTCTGCCGGATGTGCATGTACCGCTCTTCATCGCCCAATCTGAAAAGGATGAAATGATCAATCCGGATTCGGCGAACATCATCCATGACGAGTCCGGGACTGAAGAAGATGAGAAGCAGCTGAAGTGGTACCCGGAATCAGGGCATGTACTGACGATAGATAAAGAGAAGAAGGAACTGTTCGAAGATATACACGCATTTATGAACCAGTTGGACTGGAATGAGCAATAGGAGGCATATTCATGGGTAACTATAGAGAAAAGATTCTGGAAATGATCGGATCCGAAGATTATCGGCCGATGACAATGGACCAGTTCCAGCAGGAACTGTCTGCATATGACTCCGAAGACTTCAAGGAAATGGTGAAAGAGATGGTTGCCCTTGAAGAGTCGGGGGAAGTCTACAGGACGAAGAAGGACAAGTACATGAAGATGAGCGAAACGGACCTCGTCAAAGGTAAGCTCTCCCTTCATAAGCGCGGCTTCGGTTTCCTGCGTCCGGAAGACATCGAGATGGAGGACATCTTCATTCCGCCGAATGCCATCAATGGTGCCTTCGATGGGGACATCGTCCTTGTGGAAGTGCAGAAGCATTCGCAGGGGGACAACCAGGAAGGCGAGGTCACGACCATACTGACCCGGGGTACGACACGTGTCGTCGGGGAGTATCGTGCGAGCAAGCATTTCGGATTCGTCGTCCCCGATTCGAAGAAGGTCGTCGATGACATCTTCATTCCGAAGAACCAGAACCTCGGAGCAGTGGATGGCCATAAGGTGCTCGTCGAAATCACCAAATACCGTGAAGAGGAATCAAATCCGGAAGGTCACGTCATCCAGATACTGGGCCACAAGAATGACCCTGGAGTGGATATACTATCCATCATCTTCCAACACGGAATAGAAATCGAGTTCCCGGATGAAGTGATGAAGGCGGCGGAGGCTGCACCGGATACGATCAATGAGGAAGAACTCAAAGGCCGTACGGATCTGCGTGATGAGTTCACGATTACGATAGACGGAGCCGATGCGAAAGACCTCGATGATGCGATTTCCGTCAAGAAGCTCGACAACGGCAATCATGAACTCATCGTCAGCATCGCTGATGTCAGCTACTATGTGGAGGAGGACTCTCCCCTCGATAAGGAAGCATATGAGCGGGGGACGAGTGTGTACCTGGTCGACCGGGTGATCCCGATGATACCGCACAGGCTGTCGAACGGCATCTGTTCATTGAATCCTGATGTCGACCGTCTGACGATGAGCTGCCGGATGGAGATTGATTCTGCGGGCAAGGTCGTCAACCACGACATCTTCCAGAGTGTCATCCATTCGGACCGCCGCATGACATATGACGCAGTCAACAATATGCTGGATTCCGGAGATGAAGCGTTGATTTCCGAATACAGTGACGTCTATCCGATGCTGCAGGAGGCTGAAGCACTGGCCAAGATACTCCGTGGCAGAAGGGAGCGGCGCGGCGCCATCGATTTCGACTTCAATGAAGCGCAGGTGCTCGTTGAAGCGGATGGCACCCCGGCGGATGTCGTCCTCCGTACACGTTCCGTCGGCGAGCGCATGATCGAGGAGTTCATGCTTGCCGCCAACGAGACGGTGGCTGAACATTTCCACTGGATGGAAGTCCCGTTCCTCTACCGTGTCCACGAAGACCCGAAAGAGGAGAAGCTGCGCCAGTTCTTCGAATTCGTGACCAACTTCGGCATCATCGTCAAAGGGAAGGGCAACGAAATCCATCCGCGTGCGCTGCAGGAGATCATCGAAGAAGTTGAAGGCCGTCCGGAAGAGATGGTCATCAGTACATTGATGCTGCGTTCCATGCAGCAGGCAAGGTATGCGGAGGATAATCTTGGACACTTCGGCCTGTCGGCCGAGTACTATACGCACTTCACGTCCCCGATCCGCCGTTATCCCGACCTCGTCGTCCACCGTTTGATCAGGAAGTATCTGATCGAAGGGAAGACGGACCGGAAGACGATCAATGAGATCGATGCCGAGCTGCCTGATATCGCAGAGCACACTTCAAACAGGGAAAGAAGGGCCCAGGAAGCAGAGCGGGATACCGATGACCTGAAGAAGGCGGAGTATATGATCCAGCATGTGGGCGAGACGTACGAAGGCGTCATCTCCGGCGTCATGAACTTCGGCATGTTCGTAGAGCTGCCGAATACCATAGAAGGTCTTGTCCATGTCTCCTATATGACGGACGACCACTACCAGTACCAGGAGCGTCATATGGCATTGATCGGCGACCGTACGGGCACCGTCTACCGCATCGGGGACCCTGTCGAAGTGGAAGTGTTGAGCGTCAACCTCGAAGAGCGGCTGATCGACTTCAAGGTCGTCGGAATGCCTGAACGACAGCCGAGGGAACGCAGGGACAAGCCTGTCCAGATCAAGGCCAAGTCCAAACCGAAGAATGGTGAAAAGAAGCAGGCCGGTGATAAGAAGCAGGATGGCAAGAAAAACTTCGATAAGGGCAAGACCAACAAGAAGCCATTCTACAAAGGCGCCAAAAAAAGTAAGAGGAAGAAGTAATTATGAAGAAGACACATGATAAACCCCTTGCACAGAACAGGAAAGCGAGCCACGATTATCATATTGAAGATACGATCGAAGCGGGCATCGAGCTCAGGGGGACCGAGATCAAGTCCATCAGACGGGGGTCGGCCAACTTGAAGGATGCCTATGCGCGGGTCTACAGGGGTGAGATGTATGTGTACAACATGCATATCGCCCCCTATGAGGAGGGCAACCGCTACAACCACGATCCACTGCGGACACGCAAACTGCTGCTGAAGCGGAAGGAGATCGACAAGCTGCAGGGACAGGTGCAGGAGGCAGGATATGCATTGATTCCGCTGAAGCTCTACATCAAGAACGGTTTCTGCAAAGTGCTGCTTGGTGTCGGACGCGGCAAGAAGAAGTATGACAAGCGGGAAGACCTGAAGCGCAAGCAGATGAAACGCGACGTCGACCGCGCGCTCAAGGACCGTATGCAGTAGCATCCACCTTGATTTTCATTCCGGAATATGGTATTATATAGTATACGTCTCGAGAGGGATGTACCTTTTAATCCGGGGACGTTCCGGATTCGACAGGGGCTGTTTGAGCAACTTAAGCGTGCCGGAGGTATCGGCTCCGTCATAAACGATACTCAGTTAATAATAACTGGCAAACAAGATAACTTCGCAGTAGCTGCCTAAGAGCACTCTGCATCATCCCATGACGTTTCCTGTGCGTCGTGATCGGATGATTCAACCTTAACAGGATACGCATCCGGTTCTTCCGTCTGGAGAACCGGGTGAAGAGATCAATCAGACTAGCATGGATCTATGGTCCGTTCATTACCATCAGCCATGCGAAATTGAAAAATGGACTACGCACGTAGAAAGAGTTGTGCCAAAGTCTCTGGACGCGGGTTCGACTCCCGCCGTCTCCATATCTGCCTCCGGCCCATCATCGGGCCGGGGGCTTTTTTGTGGTTCCGGCTAAAAGGGTTCTGCAGTCCTTCAAATGAAAGAGGCGGCCAAAAAACTACCGGATGAGCACAATTTTAAAATTCAGAATAATTATTGGATAAACTTATTGAAATCTGTTATTTTAGAGGCAGGAAACTTAAGAAAACAGAAGGGTGTGTGACTATGTACAAGGATATACTTCTGCCTTACGACTTTGGGAATTCCTTCAATAACGTACCGGATCAATTGGTCAAACTGACCGACAACAGCGAGGATGCGAAGATCACGATCTTCAATGTCATTCCGGAGAGCGAAATGGTGGATAACGTAAAGTATCAGGGCAAACATTTTCAGGAAATCATCCGCGATAAGGAGGAGAAGCTCAAACCTTTCCTCGAAGAACTGGAGGAAAGGGGGTTGAACTATACGACCCGCTTCAGTAAAGGACGTGTGACGAACGAGCTTCTGAAGGAGATAAATGAAAACAATTATGAAGTTGTCGTCATGAGCAACAGGCGTTCAAAACGTGAGATCAAACATGTACTTGGACATGTCACACACAAAGTGGCAAAACGTGTCAACACGCCGGTCCTGATCATCAAATAACGATTTCGAATCCCTTCCGACCCGGCTCTGCCACTTTCCGGGATTAGGAGAAGGGTCCATCGCACCGGCCTGCATCATCCATATGCAGGCTTTTTTTGGCCATAAAAGTGGAAGACGCAGCTCAATTACATATGATTACGAGGTACAGGCAGATGATGGTAGGAAATATGGTACAGCCTTTCAGGGGGGAGTGCTGATGAAGGATACAGGGGATTTGATATCTTCGCTTTTGGCTGCTGTCAGCGATTATGGGAACATAAACTTCAGCGATGGACATGTTGAAAGGTGGCTGGAGCAGTTTCCTGCGGAACATCATAAGGTCATATTGAAGGAACTGGCAAATGTGTTGGGCAGGTCATATCTTTCCAGGATGGAAATGAAGCGGATGATAGGTGAAATCACAGCGGATGCTAATATATTCCCGGACAGCGTGGAATCGGTTAAGTTCATGGATCCAAGAAAGGCGGAAGGGAACCAGAAGATGGTTCTGCAGATGTTCGATGAAGCCCTTTCTGAAGTATACGGCATCTCCATGGCTGAATGTGGGAAAGGAGAGGTTGCTTCATACATCTACATCGATGAAGCAATCTGGTCGGGTGAGCGGTTCGTTGACGGACTGAGGAGATGGGTGGCGACCTTCGATGATCTCCAGTCCATAGAGAGATTGGACATCATCGTTTTCGCTGTCCACACGAGGGATCTGGACTATATCACCGCACAAATGGAAAGGCTTCTGCCGCACACAAGAATATACTTGCGGCATTTCATCGAATTCAAAAACAGGCTGGATGATGCGAAGAAGGTTTACGAGGGCTATTGGCCCTCTTCAGGAATCGGCTATAATGAAGAAACCACCGACTACATCAGCCGTATCGTGAAGATGAGATCCAATGTCCGGGATGAAGGAGTGCCCATACTGCGTAAAAGCGGACATCCAAAATCCGATGCATACTTTACAGGGGCCATGAACAGGAAGCTGGTGGAAAAGCTCTTCCTCGAGAAGGGGGTAGAGATCGTCAATCATATGATGAAGCCGGAAGTCTATATGAAGCCTCTGGGATATGATGCTTCCAGGACACTCGGTTTCGGTTCATATTATATTTCACACTTGAATATCTCGGACCATTGCCCTCTTGTCATGTGGTGGGAGGAGGGTGGATGGTATCCTCTGTTTCCGAGGAAGGGGAACTGATCGATTGTCATCCAATGAAAAAGCCTGCGACCAAAGTCGCAGGCTTTTTCATTGAACAGAGCAGCATAAGGAGAAGGGCCATGAAGGAGCCCGTTGATGTCTGTCCTTCATTTATTTTGCAGCAATGATGCTGCTGTAATCCACAGCGCCATAATCCATTTCCACAATATTCTTCAGACCGGCAGGCAGAAAGACCTTCCGGTACTTTTTGAATAGATGGACAATGTAGACACTATCATTGATATGCTTCAATATTCTCTGGCTCATGTCCCGGGCTTCTTCGTCATTGGCGTGGGCCATGCCGAGAAACCCTTTCATTTCTTCAAGTCCACCGTACCATTCCCGGAACTTGCAGTGGGTCAGAAGATCAATCAGCTGCCAGGGATGGCTTTGATGATAGCTTTCCTTCATCAGGATCATGTCGACATCGAGTGTCTTCAGATCTGTTTCGAGATATTCATGCAGATCCATCTCGACAAATTCCACTTCGATATCGGATGCACTCAACCTTCTTCTTATATCTTCCGAGATGCTTGGATTCAACCTATCCAGCATCAACTTTATCGGGAAATCGAATTTGGGTGTGATCATTCTTCTTTCCGGTGTAAAAGCAGAAGCTTTTCGGTACAGTTCATTTTCGCTGGTGCTCCCATTATAAGTGGCATCCAGGAAGATCTGTTTCAGATAGCTTCTCTGTTCGAATGACAGCCGGTTTTTCAGCGGGTTGAATAAAATGAAGATATTCCACATGTAGATCTCAGGAAAGTATGTCCCTTCGAAAGCATTCTGCTGGTATTTCTCTATTTTCGATTCGTTGGTTATGAGATGAAGCCTTTTCACATCAGGGAGACCGAAAGTATAATGTTTGTTTTCGGAGAGGATGACAGACCTGCTGTTGTATTTCTCAACCTTGTATGAACCTGTGCCCACGGGCCTTCCATTTTTGTCAAACTTGAAAATGGCACTCATTGGCTCAGCGAGGTAATATTTCATCATAAGGCTGGCGTCCTTCACATGGAGCGACAGATGCAGATTGTCGTATACCTTCACCTTTCCCATCAGCTGAAAAATCTCCGTGTAGACACTTTCATTCTTCAATGTCTCCAATACCGTCTTTACATGTGTGCTGTCAAGCATCTCCCCATCTGAGAATTGTATCCCGCCTTTTAGAAAGAGGTGGAGTTCATCCCCCCTCCATTCATCAAACCTCAGCAGATGAACCTTGATTTCCTTATTCACATCATTTCTGTAGAGCGTCTCGAATACTTGCAGTCCGACCAGTGTGGAAGCATGTTCGATACTTAAGGCAGGGATGAATGTTTCCGGCACCTTATACAGATAATCCATCATTGCCATGGAGTTGGAAGTCGCAGGAGCCTGTCCACGTTCATATTCGATGATTTTTCCGATCGATTCGATGTACTCGACAGGCCAGGGCAGTTCGAGATATCTATTGAACTCTTCAATAGAGAGCTCATCTCTGTATTTGTTCATCTCATTGAACAGTTCCCGGGCAATATCCATATTGAGTTTGATTTTCGTTTTGACACCTCTACCGTGACCCGGAATATATTTTATATATCCTTCTTCATCCCACTTCCTTAAAATTCTGGACAGCTGTCTGGATGAAACATTCAATTCATCGCTCAGCTGCGTGAAATCCTGTCTATACTTTTCCAAATATCTTTCCAAAATGAGTAGACGCTTATCCATCATTCGTCCTGCACCCTTTCGGATGCACCCCTTTCATAGTGCATCCCCTCTTAGGTTCAGAAGGTGCACCCTCTTAAAATGCACCCTCCGTTGATTTGGTTTCAAATGGTGCACCCCCTTAAAATGCACCATTCTCCCTTAATTGGATTTAGGTAACACCCCCTTCATTATGTATGCTTTACTGTTTTGCCTCCTCTTGGTCGATGACCATAATCCGGTTGTAGTCGATGACACCAAATGGGCTGCTTGCTATGTTCCTGAAGGATGCCGGCACATTGACTCTTTTTTGGGAGTAGGTGAACGGAAGAACATATGCATGATTGACCAGGTGGCTGATGAACCGGTTTTCCATATGTGTCCAGTACTCTCTATGCTTGTTTTTATATACATGAATCAGGTCTTTTGCGATGGGACTTTCATTGAACCAGCCACTGAATCTGGCATGGCTGACCAGATGCAGGTATTTGTAGGCACTGGGAACGAACTCGCAGTTCAGGAGAATGTCCACCTCCAGTGATCTTGTGTCCATCTCATGGTAATCTTCCAAGCTCATATAGGTGACCAGCACAGGGACGTCGTGTTCAATGAGAAAATGGATCAATTGATCTGTGCCGAAGGACACTCTGTCGATGCAGAGCAGTTTCAGGGGCTTTTCGAAACTGACGGCATCCAATCCGCTGCTTGCGAGTCTTTCCTTATACTGCTGAAAGGTCTTGTGGTCTATCTTCTGCTCCCCTTTAACATATTCTTCCTTGAATTTCTGCATGACCGAGAGTACGTAGAGCCTCTGGTTATGGTCCAAAGCGTCGCTGTGGGGGTTGACCAATGCATATTCGACCCTGTTTTGGAGTGGAACTGAACGTGTCTCCATATCCCTTTGGTTCAAATATGGAAGGTATTGTTCTATGTCGCTTATCAGCCTTATCTTTTTAAGGTCTCCTGCCGGGTTCATATAGTATGGATTCCTCAAGAGGGTGATGCCTCTATGATTGGAAGTGTCGATATAGAAAGGTCCGGTGGTCAGGACTTGTTCGCCTTCGATTTTATAGATGCCGGCTTCAAGTGAGGTGAGCATTGGTTTAAGCAGATCGGTGCGGTAGGCTGCCCGGATCTCCAATTGAAACGCAGAAAGCACTTCAATGGACTGTATGATTCCGTCCATCACATCGCTGGATTGGTTCTGCAGATATCGGTTCAGGGAATCGACGACATCAGTCGCATAAAGTATGTCTCCATTATAGAACTGGATATCTTTCCTGATATAGATCCTGAGCCTGTTGCCATGCCATTCATCAAAGGATGCAAGACCCCTCTTGACTGCACCGGAATCATCCAGGTCGTACAGCCGGCACATGGTATTGAAGAGGATATGGTCCGATTGTGCATGCCACACCGCCTCTTCCAGCTCCCTATCCGGAACCGGATCCATATAGTCGACGAACACATTACCCTCTTCCCCGGGAGATTCCTGTACAGGGTGCTGGTACAGGAGCATTTCGGTCTTTTCCTTTATCACCATCTTTGATATGTCCGAGATGGGGAGGTTCAATGTCTCCTCTATATCGCCCAAGGTAAGCTTGTTTATATTCCTCATGAATTCATTAACGAAACGTTCCTCGGGATTGACTTTGAAGAGCACTTCAGAATGGATGCCCCGGCCCTGCCCCTTTTTGTACTCGATCACTCCTTCTTCGTGCCAAAGGTTCAATAATCTCGTCAAATGCCTGTCCGACACTTCCAGTCTCTCGGCGATTTGCCGGCGGTCGAATTCATGATTTTCGATGAAATCATAAAGCAGCAGCAGTTTTTTATCCAAATAGATCAAGAGAAACACCTCACTTATGCATTATTCCTTCTGGTAAAAGGGGGGAGACATCTGGAAAGACATTAAACAAGGACACCATCTTCAATCTTGTCCATGTTGCCAAATACGATAGTATACTCGCTTTCATTATACAACTATATCCGGAATATACAATGGTAGCGCTTACAATATATTGAATTAATTGATAACTGGCGAATTAATATGGACACGGTATGATTAATTGTCCCTTTTCTGGACAAGCATATCGCCTTACGATAGTCAATGCACCCAATAGAAGGTATTGGAAATGTTATTAGGAGTGTGTTGAACTATGCAAATACTACTTGACCTGCTTCTTTTCTATCCGATTGTCATATCCGTCTTCTGGCTCATCGGCACGATAATGTTCTTCGTATTGCGTGAAGTATGGTTGAGCAGGAAGATCGATACGGACAAGGAGGATGTAGAAGGGATTACATTCATCGTCCCCTGCTATAACGAAGCAGACACCATCAAGGAGACGATCGTGAGCCTCGATGCGCTCAAATACCCCCAAAAGGAAATAATGGTCGTCAATGACGGAAGCAGTGACCGCTCGTCTGAGGTTCTGCACGAACTCAATGCCAAATATGACTTCACTTTCATCGACCTGAAGGTGAACAGGGGCAAGGCGAATGCTTTGAACACTGCGGTTGAAAACGCCAGCCATGATTATGTCATGGTCATCGATGCAGATACGATGGTGGATGATGCTGCGCCGTACTACATGATGGAGAACTTCAAAAAATTCAATAACATCGGTGCCGTCACCGGCAACCCGAGAATAAGGAACAAATCTTCGCTGCTTGCGAAAATACAGACGGTCGAATATGCCAGCATCATCGGATGCATCAAACGTGCACAGGTGCTGACCGGCTTCGTCAACACGATTTCAGGGGTCTTCACCCTATTTGACAAGAAGGCACTGAAAGATGTGGGATATTTTGATACGGACATGATTACTGAAGACATTGCAGTATCATGGAAGTTCCACTTTGCTGGATACAAGATCCAATATGAACCGCGTGCACTCTGCTGGATGCTGGTGCCCGAGACTTTCAGGGGACTCTTCACCCAGCGGTTGAGGTGGGCACAGGGAGGACAGGAAGTACTCATCAGGGATTTCAAGAACATGCTCAAAGTGAAAAACCCTTCATTATGGATACTCTACCTTGAGCAGGTGTTCTCAGTAATCTGGGTATACTCCATCATTGCGACTCTCCTATATGCACTGCTCAGCACCAATTTCCTGGATTATTACTTCTATGCCTTCAACTTGAACCTCGTATTCCTGTCAGCCTTCGTACTCACCTTTGTAAACGTCATACAATTTACGATATCAGTCCTGATAGACAGCAGGTATGAGAAGAAGAACCTCCTCTACATCGTCTTCCTGAGCTGGTATCCGGTATTCTACTGGCTGATCAATGCTGTAGTGGCTGTCATTGCACTGCCGCGCGCAATCAAACGTAAGAAAGGGGAATTTGCGACATGGAAAAGTCCAGACAGAGGAGATATCCAACAGTCAAATCAAATTTAAATATACTCAGGGAAGTGTTCATCTCGGCATTTTCCCTGCTGCTTTGGATGTATAGTACAGTGGCGCTTATGACAATATCTTTCACGCTGCTCAATTTGGACACCTACTATGTCCAGCTCAGCCGCACGATTTTGAATGTGGATCCGGCTGACATCGAGTTCATATTCACGGTAGTAGTCATTGGTGCTGCAGTTTCATTCGTTTATCTTCTGGCAACCTATTTTGCCAATCTAGTTAGGGTGACTTCAAAATGACTTTTTTAAAATTGATGATGTCCGGTGCAATGATGATGTCGCTTATACTGAATCAAGCTAACCTTTCTACGGAATATCCCGAGCAGGACAGGCCCGAAGATCTGGCCCATGAAGAGAACAGCTGTGTGGGGCTGAACTATCACAGGGTCAGGGATTACGGAGTGGTGGAGAATGTTTTCAGGTTCCTCTCAAGCAACAAGGAACTCAGTGTCTACAGTGTCTCGACGGAAGCATTCGAATCTCAGATGAAATTCCTGCGTGACCAGGATGCCAATTTCGTCACCATGGAGGAACTGATCGGATATTATGAAGAAGGGAATTTCCCGGAACGCTGCGTCTGGGTCAGTTTTGATGATATGGATACGACAATCCGTGAGAATGCCCATCCGATATTGGAAAAATACAGCATCCCTGCCACCGGCTTTGTCATAACTGGTGAAGTGGGCAATGAAGATTTCAATAATATTTCATTGCTGGAGCAGGAACAGCTGAATAAAATGGAAGCGTCGGGACTCTGGGAATTTTCGACACATACCCATGATTTCCATCATCTGGACGGCAATACAGCGAGACTGCTGACTAAGAATGAAGAAGAGGTGAAAGCTGATACACAAGCGAGCCAGGATTACTTCGAGTCTGAGTTTGATGGTAAAGATATCAACTCGATAGCGTATCCGTTCGGCCAAGCGAATGACACGGCTACAGAAGTTTTTGGAGACCAGGGGATAGATTACGGCTTCACTCTGGAAGAGAAGGAAATCCGGCCGGATTCACATCCTTATTATATTCCTAGGGTGCTGGTCAGTGAAGACGCCTTCGAACTGCTGATTGAGGACTGGGAAGGGTTGAGGTAAATGAAGACAGAACTGAATTATCTGCGTGTCATACTGAGTGTATTCATCGTCCTGACCCACCTGCTCACCCAGTACGCCATAAGCACCGAACCGGATGAAAACCAGATACAGGTACTGTACTGGATCAGAAACATCTTCATCGTGGCGACACCGGGCTTCATCATACTCTCAGTACTGCTCAGCACAATGAACTACAGGGAAAAGCTCCCGGAGAACTATTTATGGAACCGGGTCAAGTTCATACTGGTTCCCTACCTGATGGTGGGCATCATCTATGCCTTTACAGAAAACACCTTCAGGGAGGATACGTTCTGGGAAATCTTTCTGGACAGCGTACTGCTGGGCAACTGGTATGGCTATTTCATACTGGTCATCATGCAGTTCTTCGTTCTTAATTGGATCATATTCAGAATCAGCCCAAAGATCCTGAATTCAAAGCTGCTGCTGTTCGTGTCATTCATCGTGAACTTTGCATTCCTGTACAGCTACTATAATCACAGCTTCACAGGAAACCTTGTGGATAACATCTATCCGTTCGGCAATGAAACGTTTATACTCGGATGGATATTCTTCTACTTTTTTGGTGCCTATATTGGTGCAAACTATGAAAAGGTGCTGGCCTTCATCCATGATCAGATTGCCATCATCCTATTGTTGGTCATCATCTCCTACACGATATTGATATTCATGAACCGTGGAGATTACTATACTGTGACAAGCTTTGATTATGCACTCATGCCGCTTCATACTGTAGGGTTCCTCTTCATTTTGAATACCTCTACACAGTTGACAGGTCTGGCGCCGAACGTGTATGCCCTGATATCAAGCTTCTCATTCTTCATCTTCCTGTTCCATCCGATCATATTGCCGGGAATATACAGTACAACCTCTGTGTTTGCAGATATGACGATCATCTTCATCTTGACTTCACTCCTCTTGACGATCGGAATGTGCCTCGGCATCGGAATCATACTGAAGCAGTTCCCGATCTTCAAATTCCTGATCGGAAAACAGCCCTACAAGATAGACAGGATATAACCACCAAAGCCTGCAGCCAACGGTTGCAGGCTTTTTATCATGGGTAGAATGGGAAGGAGGAGGGAAGGATATGAAGGAAAGGGGCAGAATGGAGCAGTTGTGGGCCCATGAAAAATACCGGGTGATGTTCCACAGCCAGAAGCACTACAATGAAATCCGCGAAGTCCTGAAGGGTGCCGCTTCCTATGAGACGGTCGAAAGGCTGATCATGGAAGCAATCAAGGTCTCGCCAACCAAAGGGTCTATGATGAATGCCATCGATCATATGTGGGGCTATTTCAGGAATTGCAGCGATGAGGACGAGAAAACGGAGTACAGGAGACTAAAGGAGCATCTTCTGGAAGGTGAAGTGGAGGCTGAAGCATTGCTTTACTTCCTGGCTGTCCTCTCAAAGAAATATCATGAGCAGTATCTGCTCAATTCGTCGATTATGGAATCATATATATAGCGCAAAAATTTTATCCCGGAGGTATTATGACGGGGTGATTTAATGTATAGTATAAGGACCAACCATAGGGTGAATTTACAATTAAAGGAATAAAGGGGACTTTGATGAAGGCGGCAACAGTATTCGAAACGATTCGGGAAAACATCACTGGTTACAATGTGAATACAGAAATGCACAATGAAGAAGTGGTGCAGGGCATCACTTCGATGTACCAGAACCTCGGGGAAGACCATATCTTCATGCTCAAAGCATCAAAAAACTCAGCAAAGTATCTTCAGGAGGCGATTTTGCGGAAACCGGTGCTCATCATCACTGATTTTGAAGAGGATGCCTTCATCGATTTCCATGATGAAGTCGCCATCTGCTATGTCGATGACTTCGCCAGGGTGTCGATCAGGCTAGTGGAACTCTTCTACGGTGAGCACATCAGAAACCTGAAATATATCGCGGTGACCGGGACGAACGGCAAGACGACGACAAGCCATTTCATCGGACGCCTGCTGTCGGAACTCGGCTATAAAGTGGCGACGATCGGTACCCTCGGGGTGTTCGATGGCGCATACGAAAAGGTGGACTTTGCACACACGACGCCGACCACTCCGATGCACTTCGAGTTCGCTGAAATCATCAAGTACTTTTCAACGAGGGAATATGATTATATCGTCTATGAAGCCACATCCATCGCCCTGGACCAGGGGCGGACGGGATTCATACGCAATGACCTGGCGGTATTCATCAATTTCAGTCCGGAGCATCTGGACTACCACAGGACGATGTCACGGTATCTCGAATCGAAGCTGAGCCTGGCCGAGCTGAGTGACGAGGTGCTCGTCAATATGGATGCCTCCGAATACCGGGTACTGGCGAAGGACAGGCATCATTTTTCTGAGCACGAGGATACCTACTACCGCTATCGGACGGACATCGACCATATCGACCTCCATGTAGGGGATGTCCATTATGAAGTCAGGCCCCGATTCCTCGGTGAGCATAACTACATCAACCTGGCGACGGGCATATTCGCCCTGTTGAAATTAGGGCATGATGTTGAAGCGGTGATCCGGGCAGCAGATGTGGTCACGCCTCCAATACACCGCTTCGAGCTGTTTTCAGAAGGACAGCATCAATTCATACTGGATTTCGCCCACACTCCGGTTGCAATCAAGGAATCCATCATCAACGCGATGAAATATGCGGAAAAGATGGAGAAGAAGCTGATCGTCATGGTGACTGGAATTGGAATGAGGGGATATCGCAAGATCAGGATGACGATGAAATTGGTCCCTGAGGGGCTGCATCACCTGGTGCTGGCTGCAGAGCAGATCGGCTATGAAGATGAGGAGAAGATCGTCGGCATGATGCAGAAGCATCTGCCACCATCGTATGATGATTCCAACACCACTACGGCATTATCACGCCAGGAGGGCATCATGCGGGCCATCGGCAATGCCGGTCCGGATACGATCATACTATTGACGGGCATCAATGAACCCCAGCATTACAGGGGGGATGTGATTGCCCACGATGACAGGCAATTCATCCTGCAGTATCTGGAGGATTAGGGTAAACGTAAAAGGACACTTCCAATCGGAAGTGTCCTCTTCACGATGATTGTATGGATACTTTATCCATACAATCACCAACCGGCTCAAGGAATATAGATGACCCTTGAAGCAGTGGCTCAATCCATATTTTCAATGTATTCCTTTATGGCTGCGGCCTGGTTGTGCTTTTCATCCTTCGCTCCATACAGGAGTGTGACGTTATGACCCGCGCTCTGTGCTTTTATTTCTTTGAGGGTCTCCTTATGGCCGTCGAGTTCCTTGAAGTACCTTTCCTTGAAGGTGTCCCACTTCCCGGGGTCATGATCGAACCATTGCCTGAGTTCCTTGGAGGGCGCCAGGGATTTGTACCATTCGTCGTGTGCCAGGTCCTCTTTGCTGATGCCCCGCGGCCAGATACCGTCGACGAGTATCCTTCTTCCATCCTGCTTCGATATATCATCATAAGCCCGCTTCATCTTCAGCATTTTCATCACCTCATTATGATTGTCCCCGTTGTATTAAGGGAATAAACAATATAGGAATTTTACATATATTCCATTAAGGTGATTGAATTTTCTTTAAACTTTCTATAATGTATATAAATAAAAAGAGATTGCGAGAGGGATCCATATGAATATTAAAGGTGTAGAAATTGGAGCAGGGCAACCGAAGGTGGTGGTTTCTTTTACGAACCATTCCAAAGAGACGATCGACGAAGAAATCGAGTCGGCGCTATCCCACCCGGGGATATTCGACATTGTCGAAATCAGGAGTGATGCATTCGACGCATTGAGTCATGAAGAACACATCAACCTGATCAACCACATCGTCGAAGAGATGAAGGACTATCCGATCATCTATACGTACCGTACGCTGAATGAAGGCGGAAAGGGGCAGAAGACGGCGGCGGAGTACGAATCCCTGCTCAATGCTGTACTTGAACAGTGCAGCATCGACATCATCGACATCGAATTCTTCAAATATGAGGATATCGTGGATAACCTTGTCCAGAAGGCGAAGGAGAAGGGTGTCGGCGTCATTCTGAGCCAGCATGACTTCAAGGATACACCGCACTTTGATGAGATGATGGCGACATATATGAATATGTATGAACGGGGCGGAGACATACTGAAGCTTGCCTACAAGCCCTCAGACGGACGGGATGTGCTCAGCGTACTCAGCGCCGTCCATGACGCACGGGAAAAGTTCAACTGCCAGATAGTCGGGATTGCGATGGGTGAGATGGGCAGGATCACACGTCTTGCAGGCGGAGTATTCGGCTCCTGCCTGACATACGGGTATATCTCCCATAAGGCGGCCCCGGGACAGGTTCATGCCGAGGTCCTCAAGGAGAACTTGAAGATATTCGAATAGCCATAAGAAAAGCGTCCAACTTTGGACGCTTTCCTTGTGCTATATGCTTTTCTGAAGGAAATCCTTGACCGATTCGGGGGACTTCGCATCTGCAGAGTGGAGATGCGCGAGCTTCTCCCCATTTTGGAAGACGAGCAGGCTCGGGATGCCCATGACATCATTTTCATCCGCCGCTTCCGGCACTTCGTCACGGTTCAGTTCATACCAGTCGATGTGCTTGTATTCCTCAAGGATCGGATCGATGAACATGTTCATGCGTGTGCAGTCCGGGCACCAGTCGGCGAAGAATTTGATGATGATCTTGTCATCGCCCTGTATTTTCTTGCTATAGTCATCATATTGTCTGATTGCTTCCATTATCAATGCTCCTTTAACAGTGTGATTATCATCCATTTTATCATCTTTCGGACGGAATATGAAACGGGCAGTCCGATTCCGCTTGCAATATGCATTTATTTGCAAGTATATTATGGATAACAACCCTTCTGGAGGTAATGGATGATTACATTATATGAATACCCGAAATGCACGACCTGTCGCAAAGGAAAGAAGTTCCTGCAGGAAAATGACGTTGAATTCGAGAGCATAGACATGGTGAAGCAGCCGCCGGCAGCCGGCACACTGTCCGAACTGGTGGAGCGCTCGGGCAGGGATATCGACGAATTCTTCAACAAGCGCGGCAAGAAGTTCAAGGAACTCGGCCTCAAGGAACGTCTCGATGAAATGACGAAAGAGGAGAAGGTTGAACTGCTTTCAACAGACGGCATGCTGATCAGGCGCCCCCTTCTCTATGACGGCTCCAGCGTAGTGCTCGGCTTCAAGGAAGAGGAATACAAACAATTTGTGAACAGCCAGAATTAGCCTTGCCTAAATAGTGTGAACTATGAGATTATATAAGTGTATAAGAAAAAGGAGGTTTTTGTCGTGGCAACACCTAAAGAATTCAAGTATTCAGAAGACCATGAATGGGTCAAATTTGAAGATGGCAAGGCAACAATCGGTATTACGGAATTCGCCCAATCCGAACTCGGTGATATCGTATTTGTGGAGCTGCCTGCTGAAGGCGATGAAATTACTACTGGGGAATCGTTCGGCAGTGTGGAGTCCGTTAAGACGGTATCCGAACTGTATGCGCCGCTCAGTGGTACAGTAGTCGAAATCAATGAAGAACTCGAGGACAGCCCTGAGCTTGTCAATGAATCTCCTTATGAGGAAGCATGGATGGTGGTCATTGAACTGTCCGATGAATCACAACTTGATAAACTGATGGATGCGGATGCCTACGAAGAAATGGTGGATGCATAAAAACTGAAACTCTGGACATCGTCTGGAGTTTTTTTTCAAATATGATACCAGGGGTGAATACAATGTATTTTTCCGATAAAGTGCTCATTGTCGAAGGAAAGACGGATAAGCGGCGCATCGAAGAAGTATTGATTGAACCTGTACAGATCATATGCACCCATGGTACAATGGGAATCTCAAAATTGGATGAGATTCTCGACCAGCTGAATGGCTCCGACATCTATATCCTGTCCGACGCGGACAAAGAGGGAAAAAACATCAGGAAATGGTTTAAAAAACATCTGAGTGAAAGTACTCACATATATATTGACCCGAAATTCGGTGAAGTGGGCCGCTGCCCACGCGACTACTTGGCAAACCTCCTTATGAGACACGATTTCTATGTAGATACAAGCTTGATCATGAAAGGTAAGTTCAGTAATGATGAAAGAACCAAGGACAATCGATATTACCAGCCGTATTCAATCTGAGGAGACGTTCGTGCTCTATGGCTATGCGCCGATATGTGCCAACTGCCAGATTGCGGAAAGGATGCTCGATATCGTCTCTGAAATGAAGGGATTTTCATATACTTCCATAAATTTGAACTATCATAAGGATCTCATTGAATTGTATGAAATCAGATCGGCGCCCGCACTGCTTCTGTTCAGGAAGGGCAGACTGATCAGGGAAGTATATGCCTTCCAGTCGGTGACCCATCTGACGGAAGTGTTCGATGAATTCCTTGTTGACGAATAGGAATGCGGATGATAGTATTATTAACAATCTAATAATGAAACTCTTATCAAGAGTGGTGGAGGGAAGTGCCCGATGAAACCACGGCAACCGTCTTTATGACAAGGTGCCAATTCACTGATCGACTGGTCGAAGATGAGAGGCTGATGGATAAAACCGGTGCCTACTCAACTTTTGAGTGGGCTTTTTATTTCTTTAGTGGAACGGAAAATGTACGACCTTTCCAATATACAAGTCAGGGTGAAACGTATGATCGATATAAAGAAAGCAACGAAAGTTTTCAAGACAAAGAACAATACCATCCAGGCTGTGGATGATGTCAATCTCCATATCAAGGAAGGGGAGATATTTGGTGTCATCGGCTATTCTGGTGCGGGCAAATCCACGCTGATCAGAATGCTGAATGGGCTGGAACAGCCCTCTTCGGGCGAAGTGGTGATCGGCGAAGATGTCATCAGTGCGATGACCCGGGCAAACCTGCTCAGGAAACGCCAGAAGGTCTCCATGATCTTCCAGCACTTCAACCTGCTCTGGTCGCGGACCGTCGCCGAAAACATCAGCTTCCCGCTGGAGATTGCCGGTGTACCGAAGAAGGAGCGTGCGCGCCGTGTAGCCGAGCTCGTGGACCTCGTCGGTCTCACGGGGCGCGAAGATAACTACCCAAGCCAGCTCTCCGGTGGTCAGAAGCAGCGGGTCGGCATTGCACGGGCTCTCTCCAACAGGCCGGAAGTGCTTCTGTGTGATGAGGCGACGAGTGCGCTCGATCCCGAAACGACCGACGAGGTCCTCGAGCTGCTGGTGAAGATCCGTGATGAAATGGATCTCACCATCGTCCTCATCACCCATGAGATGCATGTCATCCGCAAGATATGCGACCGTGCGGCAGTGATGGAAAATGGCCGGGTCGTGGAGACAGGGCCGGTGATAAAGCTGTTCCAGAATCCGGAGCATGGCGTGACGAAACGCTTTGTCAAAGATGACATCAACGATGAGGAGACGGCCCTGTCATTCGAGGAGGTCAGGGAGATGTTCCCGACCTCGAAAATACTCAAGCTCGGCTTTGTCGGCTCTCAGTCCAAAGCGCCGATCGTCTCGCAGGTCGTCAAGAAATACAATCTTGATCTGAACATCCTCTCGGGCAATATCAAGCGGACGAACAATGAGTCCTATGGCCACCTGTATGTGGCAATCGACATTGATGATGCGGACCTTGAAAGCCTGGAGCAGGAACTGGCTGAACATGCTGTGACAGTGGAGGTGGAAGGATGAGCGAATTCATCAATGCATTCGCCGAGATGTTCTCATTCGAAAACGTCAAATGGGATGATGTCTTTACGGCGACGAACGAAACGCTTTACATGACCGTCATTTCCACTGCGTTTACATTCATATTCGGGCTGATTCTCGGAATCATCCTTTTCCTGTCATCCAAAAGCGAGCATGCGGCCAGTGCGCCGGTCTATGGCGTCACTGCTTTCCTTGTCAACCTGTTCCGTGCGATTCCATTCATCATACTGATCATCCTCCTCATTCCATTCACGAAGGTGCTGATGGGGACGATCATGGGGTCGCAGGGGGCACTGCCTGCACTCATCATCGGTGCATCGCCCTTCTATGCACGCCTCGTTGAAATCGGGCTCAAGGAGATAGACAAAGGGGTGATTGAAGCCGCCGAATCCATGGGCGCCAATACATGGACGATCATCTGGAAGGTGCTGCTGCCGGAATCATTGCCGGCGCTCATTTCAGGCATCACCGTCACCGCCATCATGCTTGTCGGCTCCACAGCGATTGCCGGCGTCATCGGTGCGGGGGGCCTCGGCAACCTGGCATATATGGTCGGTTTCACAAGAAACCAGAGTGATGTCACCCTGGTCGCAACTGTAGCAATACTGATTATCGTCTTTGTCATCCAGATTCTTGGGGACTTGACCGCAAAAGCGGTCGACAAGCGGTAGTCATTAAAATAAAACCAATCAGGAAAGAGGGAAAGTGTAATGAAGAAGATTTTCTTGCTGCTCACCATTTCTATTTTTGCAGCTCTATTGGTCGCATGCGGCAGCGGCGGTTCGGAAGATGCCGTAACTGAGGACAGTGAAGAAAGCGAAGAAACAACGGAGAACGCTGAGAACGAAGAGACGGAAGAAGCGGGCGGTACGATATCCATCGCAGCATCTCCAGCACCACATGCAGAAATCCTTGAAGAAGCGGCAACGGTTCTTGAGGAAGAGGGGATAGAACTCGATATTTCCATCGTCAATGACTACACGACGCCAAACCGTCTGCTTGCTGACGAGGAAGTGGATGCAAACTACTTCCAGCATACGCCATACCTGGAAACGGAAAAGGAATCCCACGACTATGACATCACAAGTGCGGGAAATGTACATATCGAGCCGATGGCCGTATATTCCCAGGATTACGACTCACTGGAGGATCTGCCCGATGGATCCACCATCCTCGTGTCCAACAACCCTGCTGAAGAAGGGCGTTTCCTTTCATTCTTCGTAGATGCAGGCCTGGTTGAAATCGAAGATGGCATTGACATTGAAGATGCGACTTTCGATGACATCACATCAAATGAAAAGAATTTTGAATTCGATAACCAGACTGCTCCGGAGCTGCTTGTCAGCATGTATGAAAACAATGAAGCCCCGGCAGTCATCATCAACTCCAACTTCGCACTGGACGGCGGACTGAGCCCGACGGAGGATTCCATCGTCGTCGAAGATGGAAATTCCCCTTATGCCAACCTTGTGGCAGTCCGCACCGGCGATGAAGAGCGTGAAGACATCCAGAAACTCATGGAAGTGCTCCAGGGTGAAGAGATCAAGCAGTTCATCGAAGAGAATTATGAAGGTGCAGTCATTCCAACAGAATAATGCAGGGCCCCCGGTTGTGGACCGGGGGTTTTCTTACGATTAATATGTTTTAATTGAAAAAAATCCTGTCCTTTTTTCAATTCTCATGGAATGGATACTGGAAAGAAATTGAAACAGCGTGTTATTTTTTGAGGTATTAGGGTAAATATACACTGTATAGTATTTTAATTGGAGGGGGAGGAGAAATGAACGAAGGAAATATGAACGGAAGAAACGTAGATGGAGAAAAAGTCCACGTCTTCGACAAGTCCCTCGTAATGGTTTCATTCATCGTATCCGCCTTTACAGCTGTCCTCGGCCCGCTGCTCATCTGGGTACTTAAGAAGGACGATGATCCTGCTACAGGAGAAGCATTAAGGCATGTAGTCAATTTCGGCCTTTCCTACACGATCTACATGTTCATCGCCTGGCTTACATCCTTTATCCTCATCGGTCTGATCATCGGCCCGATCATCACCATCGCATTCTATGTATTCCTAATCATCGGCGCCATCCAGGCGAATGACGGGAAAGTCTACAAACCCCCATTCACCCTGGACATCATCAAGTAGCCATTTTCATTTACCTCACGACCATTATCAGTCGTGAGGTCTATTTTATGGGCCTTTTCCCGTGAAAAGGGGGGTAAAGGTTTAAAGTGTGGCGCATTTACGTTATAATATAATGGTAATTTAAATCCCGTACCAGGCTTTGACTATTATTTATAATTATTATAAACTGGTATGGAGAAACTTATACAAAATAATCTGTTGGAGGGTTAATAAATGGCTTCTGTTCTAGAAATCAAAGATCTGCACGTCGAAATAGACGGCAAACCAATTCTTAAAGGTGTCGATCTCACACTCAAGCAAGGAGAAATCCACGCGGTGATGGGGCCGAACGGTACAGGTAAATCCACGCTTGCCCAGGCGATCATGGGACACCCAAGGTACGAAGTGACTCAAGGTGAAGTTCTGCTAGACGGCGAAAACGTACTCGAAATGGAAGTTGATGAACGTGCCCAGGCCGGTCTTTTCCTCGGCATGCAGTATCCATCCGAAATTTCTGGTGTGACGAACTCCGACTTCCTGCGTTCCGCAATCAATGCACAGCGCGAAGAGGGCGACGAAATCAACCTGATGCAGTTCATCAAGAAGTTGGACAAGAACATGAACTACCTGGAAATGGATCTCGACATGTCAACACGCTACCTGAATGAAGGGTTCTCCGGCGGTGAGAAGAAGCGTAACGAAATCCTGCAGCTCATGATGCTCGAACCTAAATTCGGCATCCTGGATGAGATAGACTCCGGCCTCGACATCGATGCACTCAAAGTAGTATCCAAAGGCATCAATGAACTGCGTGGCGAAAACTTCGGCGCACTGATCATCACACACTACCAGCGTCTTCTGAACTACATCACACCTGACTTCGTCCACGTAATGATGCAGGGCCGTGTAGTGAAATCCGGTGGAGAAGAGCTTTCCAAGCGTCTTGAAGAGGAAGGCTACGACTGGATCAAGGAAGAACTTGGCATTGAAGACGAAACTATCGCTGCAGATGTAGAATAGGACAGGAGGATGACCATGGCTACTGAAGTTAATGAATATGTTATCAATGCTGATGAAGTCATTTCCCGTGCAGAATCACGCGGTGAATCTGAACTTCTCATCAGCAAGAAAAAAGAAGCACTAGAAAAAATCGAATCACTCGATATGCCGAAACCGGACAAGACGAAACTCAACAAGTGGGATTTCTTCACAGTATCCCAGCCGGTGACGGATAGCGCGACATACGGCTCCCTGGAAGAACTGCCTGAAGCGGTCAAGAGCCTTCTCGACATCGAGCACACGAAAAACATCTATGTACAGCACAACAATACGCCTGCATATCTTCAAGTTTCCGATGAACTGCTCGATCAGGGCGTGATAATCGAAAACATCATCGAAGCCAGTGCAAACCACCCGGAACTCGTGGAGAAATATTTCATGACCGAAGGCGTAAAGATTGATGAGCACAAGCTTGCTGCCTATCATACAGCAATGCTGAACGGCGGATTGTTCGTCTATGTACCGAAGAATGTACAGATTGAAGATCCGGTACAGATGGTTGTACTCCATGATGATGAGAAGACTTCTCTCTTCAACCACGTACTGATCGTCGCGGATGAAGGTTCGGAACTGACTTATGTCGAAAACTACCTTTCCAACGTAGATAAATCCAATGAACAGTTCAACATCATTTCAGAAGTCATTGCGAAAGATAACGCGAAGGTCAACTACGGTGCAGTGGACTTCCTTTCTGAAGGCTTCACAGGTTACGTCAACCGTCGTGGTATCGTCGGCCGTGACGCAACACTCGACTGGGCGCTCGGTCTGATGAACGACTCCAATGTCATCAATGACAACACGACCTACCTCATGGGAGATAATTCCGTCTCCAACCTTAAGACGGTCGTTGTGGGCCGTGGAGAGCAGACGCTCAACTTCACGACACAGATCATCCACTACGGCAAGGACTCTTCAGGCCATATCCTGAAGCACGGCGTAATGAAGGACAGTGCATCCAGCATCTTCAATGGCATCGGACACATCAAGCATGGCGCAACGCGCAGTGACGCCCAGCAGGAATCCAGAGTATTGATGCTGAGTGAGAAGGCGCGCGGTGACGCGAACCCGATCCTTCTGATCGATGAAGACGACGTTACAGCAGGCCACGCAGCATCCGTCGGACGTGTGGATCCGATCCAGCTGTTCTACCTGATGAGCCGCGGCATCTCCCAGAAAGAGGCGGAAAGGCTCGTCATCCACGGCTTCCTCGACCCGGTAGTGCGTGCATTGCCGATTGAATCCGTGAAAAACCAGCTCAGAGAAGTCATAGAACTTAAAGTTCTTTCAAAATAAGCGTTAAAGGGGTTTTCCCGCATGAATGCAAAAGATATCAGAAAGGATTTCCCAATCCTTGATCAGCAGGTCAACGGCAATGACCTCATCTACTTTGATACATCAGCAACGAGTCAGACACCGTCACCTGTAATAGATGCAATGACTGCGTATTATGAAGCTTACAATTCCAATGTGCACCGCGGGGTGCATACACTCGGCACGAAAGCGACAGATGGTTACGAACAGGCACGTATGAAAGTGAGATCATTCATCAATGCCAAGCGATTTGAGGAAGTCGTATTCACGCGGGGAACCACTGCAGCAATCAACCTTGTAGCACGCAGTTTCGGTGACATGGTGATAGAGCCGGGCGATGAAATTGTAGTGACGGAGATGGAGCACCATGCCAATATAGTGCCTTGGCAGGAATTGGCCAAACGCACCCGGGCGGAATTGAAGTTCATTCCCATGGAGTCGGACGGCACATTGACGATGGAGAATGTGGAGGCGACAATCGGCGAAAAGACGAAGATCGTCGCCATCACCCACGTTTCGAACGTCCTTGGCACCATCAATGATATCAAGGCAATCGCAGAAGTTGCCCACAGGAATGATGCCTATATCGCAGTCGATGGGGCGCAGGCCGTTCCCCACATGTCGGTCGATGTACAGGACCTGGATGTCGATTTCTACGCATTCAGCGGCCATAAGATGCTCGGCCCGACGGGAATCGGTGTACTTTATGGAAGAAGTGAACTGCTTGACGATATGGAACCGATTGAATACGGTGGGGATATGATTGACTTTGTCGATCTCAGGACATCCACCTGGACGGACCTCCCTGTGAAGTTCGAGGCAGGAACGCCAATGATCGCAGAAGCAATCGGCCTTGCTGCAGCAATCGACTATATCGAAGACATCGGCCCGGAAGCCATTTTGGAATATGAACAGAAACTTGTGAACTACGCGCTTGAAAGCATGAACGCAGTGGAGGGCATCGAAATCTATGGTCCCGAGTCACGTGCAGGCCTGATCACATTCAACCTCGAAGATGTGCATCCGCATGATCTTGCCACCGCACTCGATTCTGAAGGCATAGCTGTCAGGGCGGGCCACCACTGTGCACAGCCGCTGATGAAGTGGCTGGGGGTATCATCTACGGCCCGTGCAAGTTTCTATATATACAACACTACAGAAGAGATTGACAGCTTTATCGAAAGCCTCAAGCGTACGAAGGAGTTTTTCTCTTATGAATTTTAACAATCTCAACCAGCTATACCGCTCAGTCATCATGGATCACTATAAGAATCCGCGCAACAAAGGGGTCATCGAAGATGGTACACTGACGGTGGATATGAACAACCCGACATGCGGAGACCGCATCCGTCTTACTTTGAATGTCGTCGATGAAATCGTCGAAGACGTCAAATTCGATGGGGAAGGCTGTTCCATATCCATGGCCAGTGCCTCCATGATGACCGAGTCCATCACCGGGAAGAATATCAATGAAGCACTCTCCATGGGAGACGAATTCAGCAAAATGATGCTCGGTGAAGACTATGATATCTCCGAAGAAATGGGAGATATCGAAGCGCTGTCAGGCGTAAGCCAGTTCCCGGCACGCATCAAGTGTGCCACACTGTCCTGGAAGGCCCTTGAAAAAGGTGTCAAGGCTGACAGCAAACAATAAGAAGGAGTGATTTAAATGGCTAAACAAGCACCAGAAGTCGGCGATTACAAATATGGTTTCCACGATGAAGACGTATCCATTTTCCGTTCCGACCGCGGCCTTACTGAAGAAATTGTACGTGAAATTTCCAAAATGAAAGAAGAGCCGGAATGGATGCTCGATTTCAGACTTAAAGCGCTGAAACATTTCTATAAAACACCGATGCCTACATGGGGCGGCGACCTCTCAGAACTCAACTTCGATGAAATCACATACTATGTAAAACCTTCTGAGCAGTCTGAACGCTCCTGGGATGAGGTGCCTGAAGAGATCAAGCGTACTTTCGACAAGCTCGGCATTCCGGAAGCTGAGCAGAAATACCTAGCAGGTGTTTCCGCACAGTACGAATCCGAAGTTGTCTACCACAACATGGAGCAGGATCTTGAAGACAAAGGTGTCATCTTCAAGGATACAGACTCCGCACTCCGTGAAAACGAAGACCTCTTCAGGGAATACTGGGCGACAGTCATCCCGCCGACGGACAACAAGTTTGCTGCACTCAACTCGGCTGTATGGTCCGGCGGATCATTCATCTACTGCCCGCCAGGTGTGAAACTCGATACACCACTGCAGGCATACTTCCGCATCAACTCCGAGAACATGGGGCAGTTCGAACGTACATTGATCATCTGTGATGAAGGATCAAGCGTACACTATGTAGAAGGGTGTACTGCACCGGTCTATACGACGAATTCACTGCACTCCGCTGTTGTTGAAATCATCGTCAAGAAGGATGCATACTGCCGTTATACGACAATCCAGAACTGGGCGAACAACGTATACAACCTTGTTACGAAGCGTACATTCGTTGATGCGAACGGTACAATGGAATGGGTCGACGGCAACATCGGTTCCAAGATCACGATGAAGTATCCGGCAGTATTCCTCAAAGGCGAAGGCGCACGTGGCATGACACTGTCCATCGCACTTGCAGGCAAAGGACAGCTGCAGGATGCCGGAGCTAAGATGATCCACCTTGCTCCATACACATCATCTACAATCGTTTCCAAGTCCATTGCCAAGCAGGGCGGCAAGGTCTCCTACAGGGGACAGGTCCACTTCGGCAGGAAAGCGGATGGCGCACGTTCCAACATCGAATGTGACACGCTCATCATGGATAACGAGTCCACTTCAGATACGATTCCTTACAATGAGATCCTGAACGACAACATCTCACTGGAACACGAAGCGAAAGTTTCCAAAGTATCAGAAGAACAGCTCTTCTATCTCATGAGCCGCGGCATCGGAGAAGAAGAAGCAACAGAAATGATCGTAATGGGCTTCATCGAGCCATTCACGAAAGAACTGCCAATGGAATATGCGGTCGAAATGAACCGTCTGATCTCCTTCGAAATGGAAGGTTCCATCGGTTAATCGATATACGAAAAGCCTTATCACACATGAAGTGTGATAAGGCTTTTTATTTTTGAGCATCTTCCTCACCCCGTGAAGAATGTAATGAGCACCATAGAGAAAAGTATGAGGAACAGATAGATGATCGAGTAACGCAGGTTCATCTGTGCCCATACCTTTTTGTTCCCGGCTTTCGGTCCCATTGCTGCGAGTATGATCCAAAGTATGGTAAGGGCGAGTGCAAATGTGGAAAAGCCCCAGCCCATCGGATCGGCCAGAATGAAGGGGAAGGGCAGGAGTGCAATCACGTAGATGATGATCTGGCGGATCGTCAGATCGACGCCGCTCACGACCGGCAGCATGGGAACGCCAGCCCGGGTATAGTCCTCAAGGCGCTTTATTGCGATGGCGAACGTATGGGGGACCTGCCAGATGAGAAGCAGATAGAACAGAGCAATCGGTACGATATGATCCACAGGTGTGATGACGGCCCACCCGATCAGTGGGGTGAATGCACCTGAAATGCTGCCGATGATGGTATTGAGTGTATATCTGCGCTTCGTCCAGAATGTGTAGAGGACGACGTAGAAGAACCAGCCAAGGAATGAATAGATGGTTGCCTCGAAGGTGGTGAACATCATGATGGAGAGGCCGATGATCGTCGTCGCGATTCCTCCCCACAGTACGGCGCGCAGTGGAAAGGCGCCTGTCACCGTCGGGCGGTTCCGGGTCCTGTCCATTTTCATGTCGAGGTCACTCTCGTACCAGTTATTCAGCATCAGTGCCCCTGAGATGACAAGTGTGCTCCCTGCCATCGTCAGCAGGAACAGTCCCAGGTGGTCCATGAAGCGTGCACCGCTGAAATAGAGGGCCAGCCAGTATGCTGTAAAGACAGGGAGCACGTTGGCCAGCAGCACCTTGCCTTTCAGCAGATTCTTCATATTGGCCAGAAAGCTGCCCATTTTTAGGTGGAGTGGCATTCGTTGATTATCCAATAGGTATTCCCTCACAAGCATTTTATTGGTCCGTCCTATGGACGGCACAGTCTTCATCTTCCATTATAACAGCATAACGGCATGTACCGCATCAGGAAGCGGCCGATGGAAATCTCAGTTTCGGGACCTTCCGGAATTCATGGACACGATGAATAAAAAGGAATACAATAGTTAGGCGGACTAACCACTTCTATTGATAAGGATGTTGAATACCATATGAGTGATACATATAAGGAAAGACTATGGACGAAGGATTTCGTATTCACGTCTGTCGCCAATCTGATACTCATGCTGTCGCTATACCTGCTGCTCGTCACGATGGCGACATATGCCATGGACACATACGATGCTTCGGTCAGCATGGGCGGATTCGTCTCCAGCATCTTCATCATCGGGGCCCTGTTCGGCCGTCTCTATGGTGGAAAGCAGATTGCTGTGGTCGGCAACAAGAAGATGCTGCTGATCGGCACGGTGTCCGTGCTGGTGGCGACGTCACTATACTTTCTGCCGCTCGGCCTCTATCCGCTGATGGTGCTCAGATTTCTGCATGGTTTGGCAATGGGCCTTGCGACGACGGCGACGAGCACCATCGTCTCACAGATCATTCCGACTTCAAGGAGCGGGGAGGGCATCGGATACTTCAGCATGAGTGTGGTCATGGCTACAGCCATCGGGCCTTTGATCGGTGTGATGCTTCTGACTCAGTTTGGGTTCAACAGCATCTTCCTCTTCTCCCTCATCATGGCAGCCCTAAGCCTTGTGCTCAGCCTTTCGCTGCAGCCTCCTGAGGTCAAAGTTGAGGCGGGCAGGAAGGGGTTCAGGATTACGGACTACTTTGAAGCGCGTGCACTCCCGATTTCGATCGCAATGTTCGTCCTGGCCCTTGCATATTCAGGCATCCTGTCATTCGTGACCGAATATGCAGCTGAAATCGACCTGGTCGAAGCAGGCAGCTTCTTCTTCCTCATCTATGGCATGTCGGTGCTGCTGTCGCGCCCGTTCACAGGTCGTCTGATGGATCAGAGGGGCGCCAATATCGTGGTCTATCCTGCCCTCATTTCATTCGCAACAGGAATGCTGATGCTCAGCCAGTCTTTCGCAGGGTGGATGTTTCTTGCGGCAGCAGTACTGATGGGCCTTGGGTATGGGAATTTCCAGTCCATCGCCCAGGCGCTCGCGATCAAGCTGACTCCGCATCACCGGATGGGGCTTGCCAATTCGACCTATTTCATCGCTCTCGACCTTGGTCTCGGACTTGGACCATTGATGCTTGGATATATCGTTCCCGTCTTCGGCTATCGTGGGATGTATATGGTGCTTGTTGCGGTGATCCTGGCCGGCATTGCGGTCTATCACTTCATGCATGGCAGAAGGGACGGGGAGGTTGCAGTGGGCCGCAACGGAGCTTGATCGATGTTTCATATGAAATATTTCAGGGTAGACTGTATGAAAGTGGAAAGCAATAGAAATGTGTGCCGCTTCGCAAATATGAATTTACGAAGAAGGGGAGAGCACGTATATGGCTATGACAAAAGACATAAAGAAGATCAACGCAAAATCGGATGACATCGGCATCCTCACCATGTATCTCAATACGGACGCCAGTGAAGGCCAGCAGAATGGGGAATGGAAGATCCATTTGAAAAATGGCATGAAGGAATTGAAGGACCAGGTCAAGGAAAGTGAAAATCCGAAAGAGGGGAAGGCACTGAAGAAGCTTCTGGACCGGATGGAAACGCGCATTCAGGAACAGCAGCTGAATATGCAGAAGAGCTATTTCCTTGCGGCATCGGCTGATGGCGAGTTATGGGAGGAAAAGATCCTTCAGGTGCCTGTAACCACCTCCTTCCATTGGAGCACTGAAGCCCAGACACAGCAGTTGGAAGCATTGGACCAGAAGTTTCCTGAAACAGGCATCATCGTCATCCAGCAGAGGAATGTCGCTTTTATAGAAACGGCACTCGGGGAGATTCTCGATGAAAGGCATTTCAGCTGGGACCTTGACCGGGAGGACTGGGTGGATTATGACAAGGCGACGCCGCCCGTCGACCGGGCAACCGGCAAGGACGCATTCCAGAGGCGGTTCGATGAGAACAGGCAGCGCTGGTACAAGAACCTTGTCCCGCGCCTGTCGAAAGAGATCAAGGAGCGCAAACTGAGCGGCGCCTATCTAGTCGGCAGCCGGGAATCGGTTGCGGAAATAGAACCGCATATGAGTGCGTCTTATCTCAAAGGTACGATTACGAAGAACCTCGGTCCGATGCCGAGCCATGAAATCGTGAAGGAAGTCTATGATACGCTGATATAGGTTCAGCGTACACCAGAAATCATGAAAATCACCCTGGTCAATATTGACCAGGGTGATTTTTGGTTCATATGAACATCAGTACAGGTAGTGGTTGCCTGTCTGAAGGTTATGCAGTGAATAGCCGAAATCCATCTGGAGGTGCGGATAGTCCCGGAAGCTTTCCCAGTCCCCTCCCCAGGTGAAGCCAAGCTCCTTGGCCATCTGTGCTACTTCGAACCAGTCGGATCTGCCATTGCCGTTGCCGTCATATTCGATATCCCAGATGACCTGATGACCCACTTCAAGCGCATAGTCGACCGCGAGGCCGTAATTGTGATAGGATTGTCCACCACGGGCATTAGTGACGATGTATCCCGGCTCCGTACGTCCTTGGGCATAGAGGGCATCCTGTTCTTCGAATGAACGGAAACCATCTGTAAATCTGATGACGATGCCGATGGAAGCAGCCCTCTGCCTCAATATTTCAGCACGTTCGGCAACGATGGGGTGCAGCCCCTGAGGCTGGCTGCTTTCATATGTATTCTCGTGCCACTGGTCGGCGGATGCGGTGCTGAAGCTTGCGAATGCAAAACTCGGTACAGCAAGAAGTGTGAAAAGCAATGGTGCTAGAGATTTGAAGTTCTTCATAAATGTAGTTCTGCTCCTTTTTCATAGTTGTATGGTACGTGTTTCACGATATCATTATGTCTTAATTTTTCAATAATATAGAAAAATTGATATGAAACAGTAATACGAATGTAATATAATTTTAAATAAACTTTAGATATTAATTTCACTATGTATGTACCTTATTATATGAAAGAAGATATCTTTTAATGTAATGGATCAAGTGCAGATTGGGCTGATGCTGGCTTGCCGCATGTTGGATGTTGGATGTTGAAGCCTGTCTGTTGAAGAGGTTCATGATAGAATTGAATTGGATATGAATATATGGGAGGTAGAAGTATGCATTATTCGGATATTGATACACCGGCCCTTCTGATTGACAGGGAAAGGGTACGGGAGAACATTGAAGGAATGCAGGATTTTGCCGACAGGAATGGGGTGGCACTGAGGCCGCATACCAAGACCCACAAGATGTCGGCACTTGCAGGATGGCAGGTTGAAGCGGGCGCCCAGGGCATTACGGTAGCCAAGGTGGGGGAAGCTGAGGTGATGGCACAGGCGGGCCTCGATGACATATTCATCGCCAATCAGATTGTCGGCAGGAAGAAACTGGGACGCATAAGGCGGCTTTCCGAAACCATCGACATTTCATTCGGCATCGACAGTATCCATCATGTTGAGGAAGCAGACGCTGTGTTTAAGGGCAGCGGCCGGAAAGCACAGGTGGTCGTGGAAATTGAAGTGGGTGAAAAGCGTTCCGGCATCATCGAAGTGGATGATTTCAAGAAGCTGGTCGAAACGATAGGCAGGAGCGATAATGTACACTTCAGGGGAGTCTTCTCACACGATGGGCATACATACAAAGCGGAGGATGCTGAAGCCTGCAGGACACTCTATGAGGAAAGTGCCCACCGCACCCTCGGTTTTGCGCAGCTCGCCCGGGAGATGGACATGCCTCCCGAAGTCATCAGCATCGGCTCGACACCGCCCTTCATGCTGGGCTTCGACATTCCTGACGGCATTACTGAAATCAGGCCGGGCACCTATATCCTGATGGACGCCGGGCAGTCGAATGTCATCGGTACGTATGCACATTGTGCTGCGTCAGTGCTGACGAGCGTAATCAGCAAACCGACGCAGGCACGAGTCATTACGGATGTCGGCGCAAAAGGGCTGACCATGCAGACGAGGAATGCCGGAATCACCCGTACCGAGGGACTCGGTCTCCTCAGGGAATATGAAGGGGTCCATATCGATTCCGTGTTCGATGAACATGCGATCATCTACGATGAAGCGTTCAACCGGAATGTGGCGGTCGGGGAGAAGGTGCGGATCATACCGAACCACATCTGTCCTGTATCGAACCTGTATGATACAGCCTGGCTGGTTTCAGGGGACGAAGTGCTTGAAGAGATCAGGGTCGATGCCAGGGGCAGACTCCAATAGGGTGGACGCAGCGCTGGATATGGAGAAATGCATGAAAGGCGGCTGAATATTTCCATGGCAATCTTTGCCGTGGATTTTTTATTTTCAAACAATTGAGTGTATAATGGCAGAAAAGGCGAATGGGGGTTGAACATGAAAATTGTGAAGCGGGATGAAATGCGCGCCATCGAACAGTTTGCGATCGATGAAGTGGGTATATCCGGTGCCGTCCTCATGGAGATTGCCGGCAACCAGGTTGCAGAAGAGATCATCCGGTCATACCCGGACCGGTCGGCGCCGATCGTCATATTGATCGGCAGTGGAAATAACGGAGGGGATGGGTTCGTCATCGCCAGACGGCTGTCCGATGCAGGGTATACCCCGGCGCCCTGGCTGCTTGTGGACCCGGGGAAGCTGAAGGGCGATGCACTGGTGCAATACCGGATACATACTGCGAGGGAACTGCCGCTCCATTCCGTTGAAGAAGGGCTGGGGCGGCTCGATGCAGCGCTTGCTTCATCTGATGTGATTGTAGATGCGATGCTCGGTACGGGTATATCCGGTGCGGTAAGGGCGCCGTTCGACCATGTCATTGACAGGGTCAACAGCCATGCAGCACATGTATATGCGGTGGACCTGCCATCCGGTCTCGACTGTGATACAGGGCGGGTGGAGAATGTGGCGGTGCGGGCGGACGAAACAATTACGTTCGCATTTCCGAAGCTCGGCTTCTTTACACAGGATGGGCCTTCAGTCATCGGACGGCTTGCAGTGAAGGACATTTCAGTGCCGGGAACGCTGGCGGATAGGATCGGTATGAAGCTGCCCGAACTGGTCACGGAGCAGCTGGCTGTCCAGGCACTGCCCGGGAGGGCGGAGTTTGGGCACAAGGGTACTTTCGGACATGCGCTGGTCATTGGCGGCTCCAGACCGTTTGTCGGTGCCCCGCTCTATAGTGCCCATGCCGCATATAAGACGGGGGCCGGCCTCGTCACATTGGCGATACCGGAAGGCATCTATCCGGCCGTTGCGGGGCAGAACCAGCTGGCCCTCCTCCGGTCCCTGCCGGAAGCTGACGGCCATTTCAGTGGCGCGGGTGTGGAGGCGGAACTGTTTGAAAAGGTCAATGCAGTGGCCATCGGACCGGGACTTGGAAGGTTTGATGGAGGAGAGGCGTTCATCGAAGAGATCATCCGGCAGCTGGATGGTCAGCCGATCATCATAGATGCCGATGGACTGCACCATGTGAAGGGCCGGCTCGGACTGCTGGTCCGATACGATGGGCCCGTCATCCTCACGCCGCACCCTGGCGAGATGGCCAATCTGACAGACCGGACGGTCGCTGATATTGAAGCCGACAGGATGGGTGTTGCGAAGGACTTTGCAGAAAAGTATCAGGTCAATCTCGTACTGAAGGGGCATCGGACGATCATCGCGACGCCTGAAAGGCTCTGGGTGAATCCGCATGGAAATGATGCGCTTGCAAAAGGGGGAAGCGGCGATGTCCTCACAGGAATGATCGCTGCCTTCCTGGCCCAGGGTGCCGAGGCAGCCGAAGCGATGCAGATTGCGGTATATCTGCATGCAACCGCTGGTGAAAGGGCGGCAGGCACTCATTCCCATTATGGCGTCACGCCCGGGGATGTCATTGAAGCGGCCAAAGGGATACTCAAGGAAATGGAGGAGAAGAAGTGAAGGAAGAGGCTTTGAGAAGCGGTAACGGCAATCTGTTCAAAAATGGCGTGGCCACAAGTGGAAAACTCCACCTGACATCGAAATATATATATCATTTTCCGCACGCGATGAATCTGAACAACAAGAAATCGAAAATAGCACTCGAGGAAGTGGAGCATGTGAATCTCATCAGCCACCATATCATGAAGGTGCTCCCGGTCCCGAACGGACTGGAACTCGTCCTTAGAAGTGGTGAATCCATGCGTTTTGTCGTCAATGGCAGGAAGCGTTGGAAGCGTGATATCGAACAGGCACTGCGCAATGCACGACAGCATATAACATAAAGGGCGAAAGGGGTATATTTATGGCAGAACAGGGATCATACAGTTTCAGGGGGATCGGGATGCTCATGCGGGTGGTTGCGGTCGTGACATCGAGTATCGCAACCATCATATCAACAGTGCTCCCGCTGGCGTTCGGGTACGATGTATCGAAGTTCAATCTATTTCTATTATTCATTCTGCTCGTGATCGGAGGGTTTCTCGTCCACGGTGTGCTCACCCATGTCTTCAATGACATCACAGATTTCCACTCCGGTACAGATCAGGAAAGTCCGGGACTGCTGTCAGGCGGCAGCCGTGTGCTGCAGACCGGCACCATGACCCTCGGCATGCTGAAGCGTATAGGTCTTATCGTGACGGCGATACTTGTGTTTGCTGCAGCATTGTTCTTCCTCTTCGGACAGATTGAGCTCGCGATCCTGTGCATGGTCGGGCTGTGGGGGGCGGCTACATATTCCCTTGCCCCATTCAGGTTTGCATACCGCCCCTTCCTTGGCGAATGGCTGAGCCTATTCCCCTCCCTTCTGCTGCTGGGCTTGGCAGCACCATGGATCATGCTGGATCACATCCCCGCCTGGGCATGGCAGAATGCATCGATCAACGCAATCTGGTGCATGGCCTGGGTCATGATTCACCATGTGCCTGATATCCGAGCCGACCACAGGGCGACACCTGTGAAGGAAACGAGTGTCGTATGGGCAGTGAAGCGGTTTGGAATGAACCGTGCGGGCCTGCCTGCACTGATTTATCTCATCCTGGTGGGTCTGATCGCCTTTTCCATGATAGGGGACCGGCCGATCGGTGCCATCGGTACGCTGCTCATGCTCGGGTATGGCATCTATCTCGTGCTCAGGATGCGGGTACGGGATGTCGAACAGGTGACCGCCTACGAAAAAGTGCTCCTTCTGCTGGCAATGGTCACAGCGATATGGCTGGGCCTGTTTCCGGCTATGTAAAAAACCACCCCGCAGGGTGGTTTTATTTTTTCTCCTTCTCCTTGCGGCCGACTGAAATATAGAGGGCCACCCCGAGGATGATGATGGTGCCGATGATCTGATACCATCCCAGGCTGATATTAAGCCATAACACTGAACTCAGGACCGCCGAAGCCGGTTCGACAGTTCCGAGGACGCCACCTTCCTTTGAGGAGATGTGCTTCAGGCTGGTTATGTAAAGAAGGAAAGCGAGGGTCGTTCCAAAAAGGACGGAGAAGAGCAGTATGGTGATGAGCCCGACCGTCCAGTCGAAGCTGAAATCAAACTGCCAGATGGGATGGATGAAGTTCATCGCAATCCCCCCGATGAGCATCGAACCGCCGACGAGCTGGAGCGGGTGCAGACGGTACAGGAGCACTTGGGCATGCAGGGTGTAGTATGCGAGTGCAACACCCGATATCAGACCCCATATCAGGGCGGGAGGTGAGACGACCAGCCTTGAGAGGTCTCCATTTGTTGCAAGAAGCACAACGCCGGTGATGATGCCGAGAATGATGAAGGCGTCGGCGAACGTCCATTTTGCATATTTGCGGATGATCAGCCACAGGATGATGTAGATTGGTCCCGTATACTGAAGCACCGTTGCGATGGCGGCGTTGCCGTAACCGATTGCCGCCATGAATGAATACTGCACCATCGTCATGCCGAGGAGGCTGTAGATGATCAGCATGCCAAGGGTGCGGCGGTCGAGCCGGACAGGCTGCTGTTTCCGGGAAAACAGCCAATATGCAAAAAGAAGGATGATGCCGCTCACCGTCAGGCGGAATGCCACATACCATTCCACAGTGACCGGCGTGTTCCTGAAAATATAGTCTGAAGCTGTACCTCCGACGCCCCATAATGTTGCACCGAGCAGGACAAAAATCAGGCCCCTGAGGTGTTTTGAATTCGATTCCATACTTGTGCCTCCCTTCTCTATTATTAAAAGGATAGTCCAGGGCATCAAAAAATACAATGCCCATTTATTAGTTGGGTGTACGAGGGAATGATATAATCGGGATGATAAACGAATATTGGAGGAGAGAAGATGCCGCTCGAACATTGGTATGATCAGGCAATGACAGCAGAAGTGTATATTGAAGAAATGGAAAAGCACCGCGAGAATCTGCAGAAAGTATACGATGAATTCCAGATCCCGGATGACGAAAACTTTTTCAGGCAGCTGGAAAACCGGAAACTCCGGGTCATCGTCCTTACCGAGGACTGGTGCGGTGATGCCATGATGAACATCCCGATACTGCTGCACCTGGCCGAAAAGAGCCACATGGAAGTACGTATGCTGCTGAGGGACAGCAATCTCGAACTGATGGACCAGTATTTGACGAACGGCAGATCCCGTTCGATTCCCATCTTCATCTTCATTGATGAAGACGGGGAAGAAGTCGCGCACTGGGGCCCGCGTTCAGAAACGGTGCAGACAGCAGTCGACCAGCTGATGGCCGGGTTGCCGGAAAAGGATGCGCCGGAATACGATGCACAGTTCAAAGAAGCCATCCAGACGCTGACTTCGCGCTTTATTGGTGATGAGACATTCTGGCAGGCCACATACGAAAGCATAAAAGAGACCCTCGGGGAAAAGCTGTAGTCAGGTGCACATTTGTGCACCTTTTTTTGTCCAATTCACCATCGTGGCCGGAACGATGGCGAGTTGGAGGCTTAATTCACCATCGCAGGCGGAACGACGGCAAGTTAAACTCCCTCCCACCATCCATCCGGGACATAAAAATAAAAAATCCGCCTCCAACCGGAAGCGGACTCGAAATCTACTTTGTTTTATACTGAAGACCGATGAACTGCATCTTCTGGTTGAACAGTTTCGGATATGCCATATATCCGACCATGACGGAGGACATGGCTGCGGTGGTCAGTATGAGGAACAGGATCAGCAGCTGGTACATGACGGCTTCCATCGGATCGGCGCCGCCGATGATGAGGCCGCTCATCATGCCCGGCAACTGGACGAGCCCCATGGTCTTCTGGGCTTCTATCGTCGGAATCATGCTGGTCTGGATTGCAGACTTCAGACTCTTGTCGATGGCGACTTTTGGCTGGCCGCCCATGGACAGGATGAGTTCGATGGTTTCATCACTGCGGTCGACCTCATCCTTGAATTTGTTGAGGAAGAGCAGGGACAGCACCATACAGTTGCCGATGACCATGCCGCTGATCGGGATGACTTCTTCCGGATCGAAAGGGATGATGCCGAAACTCAGCATGATGCCCATCGTCACCGTTTCGACCACGATGAGGGTGAGGACGATCATCCAGGTGATGCCCGGAATGCCGTCCCCCTTCTTGATGATGTTCTGTGTGGCAGCGGCGATCATGAGCATGATCATCAGTATGATGAAGATCGGACTGTCGCTTTCGAAGACGAAGGTGAGGATGTATCCGATGATCAGCAGCTGTATGATCGAACGGATGGTGGCGATGATGATATCCTTTTCAAGTCCGAGTTTGAGCACGATCGCCAAGCCGAGCGGGATGGCGATGAATATCAGGGACAGTGCAAGCTATGCATAACTCAAAGTTCTTCCCCCTCCACGAATTTTCTGATGAGCGGATTATCCGACTGGTCGATGAAGGAGGCGTCCCCGAATTCGATCAGTTCTCCGCTTCTGAGGAACCACATGTCATCGCTGACCCGGCGTGCCTGGTCGAGGTCGTGGGTGATCCAGATGACGGTGACATTATTTTCGCGCTGCAGGCGGACGATCAGCCGTTCGACCTCCTTCACCATCCGGTAGTCGAGACTCGCAGTGATCTCATCGAGGAGCAGGACCTCGGGGCGGTTGACGAGCGTGCGCGCAATGGAGATGCGGCTCTTCTCCCCGCCGGAAAGTGACTTTACATTCTGATCGAGCGGGATGCCGCCGAGGTCGACACGTTCGAGGCACTCGAGAGCATGCGCCTCATCGATTGTCTCACCGAAGATGGCTTTTGGAAGGTTGAGGTTGTCATAGACGGTGCCGCCGATCATTGGTGCACTCTGGAAGGCCATGCCGATGCGCTTCCTCAGTTCGATCATATCCATATCAGCAATGTTCTCGCCCCTGAAGAATATCTCTCCGGAATCGGGCGACAGCAAACCGTTGATGTGCTTCAGGCATGTGGTCTTTCCTGCACCACTGGGTCCGACGAAGGTTGTGATGCGCCCCTCGTTAAAGTGGCCGGTAATATTATGTAGAATGTCATTGTGGCTGACGTTTTTGAATTCTATTATAGTCATGGGAATGTGCTCCTTATAGATTAGAGTGGCAGGGATGGTTCTTCAATGGCAGGAATGATGCAGCCATGCACCTGCATGGCTGTTTCCTGCAGTGGGGAAGAGATCAGTGATGGTCTGCTTCTTCCTCCATGGCGATCTCTTTCGTCGCCTGTCTGGTTCCTTGGGGATGGTGTGCCGGGCCGTAGATTGAATAGAGCTTCATCGGTTCGTCGCCGACAGTCATCACATTATGGAACTTGCCTTTTGGAATCAGGATGACATCATCCGGGCCGACTTCCTTTTCAAAAGTGATTTCATCTTCAGAGTCCCCCATGATCACTTTGCCGTGTCCAGCTTCGAGGCGAAGGAACTGGTCGTGTCCTTCATGGACCTCCCCACCGATGTCCCCGCCGGGCGGAATGGACATGAGCGTGATCTGGATTTCCTCACCCGTCCATAGTGCAACGCGGTAGTCTTCGTTCTGCAGTGTAGCGTCGTCGATGTTGATTACAAATGGGTCGTTTCCATAGTCCTTCAAATCAAGAGCCATTGCAGTCATCTCCTTAAGATGCTTTTATTATCTATATATTAATATAAATAACCATAATCGCTGCGTTTTCAACTACCATCTTATATCAACTTCCCGTCATCCACAAAAGAGATGCTCATATTATTTATAATTATTATAAATAAATTATAACATAGATTGTAATTATTATAAATAATATACTTGGCATAGCATCTCTGATGCGGACTTTATACAAATGGCAGGCCGAATTATGTTACAATAAATTAAGGTGATTTCTATGATCTATATTGGATTGACGGGTTGGGGCGATCATGATGATCTGTATACCGACCTTGTAAATAAGAAGGATAAGCTGCAGGCCTATGCCTCCCATTTCCCCATCGTTGAACTGGATGCGACATACTATGCGATCCAGCGTACTTCAACGGTTGAAAAATGGTGCAATGAGACGCCGGACAAGTTCAAGTTTGTCGTCAAGGCACACCAGTATATGACGGGGCACAGCGACTACCGCGACCACTACGACTCCATCAGGGATGTCTTCAGCGCATTCCGGGATATGCTGCGCCCGATGGAGAAGGCTGGGAAACTCGGATTCGTCCTGCTGCAGTTCCCCCCATGGTTCGATTGTACACATAAGAATATACGCTATGTAAAGTATGCGAAGGAACAGCTTGAACCATACAAGGTGGCGGTAGAGTTCAGAAACCAGACATGGTTCGAGACACGCTACCGGGAGGAGACATTGTCATTCCTCGACGCCAACGGCATGATCCACAGCATCTGTGACGAACCCCAGGCCGGCATCGGCAGCATCCCATTCGTCAACCGGGTGACGGACCGGACGGCATTCATCAGGCTGCATGGGCGCAACGTCCACGGCTGGACACAGAAGGACCGCAGCAGCCAGGAATGGCGGACAGTCAGGTATCTCTACGACTACAACGAAGAAGAATTGGAATGGCTGAAGAGGCAGGTCGAAATCCTCAATCACAAGACGAAGGACATCTACATCGTGTTCAACAACAATTCCGGCGGCCATGCCGCAGGAAATGCGCAGGATTTCATGTCAATGATGGGTATACGGTATGAAGGGCTTTCCCCGAAACAGTTGAAGCTGTTCTAGCAGTAAAGGGAAGAAGATTTCTGATGCACAATTACAGCCAGGATCCCCTGGTCTTTCAAAGGAGCCACGCTTATGGAATTTATCATTCTTATATTGATCGGGCTTGCCGCTTCTGCCCTTGGCGCACTCGTCGGTATCGGCGGCGGGGTAATCATCGTTCCGCTGCTCATATTCTTCGGCATCAACATGGGGATCCTGGACCGCATCACACCGCAGAGTGCAGTCGGCACTTCGAGCATCATCCTGATCGTCATCGGATTGTCGGCGATGATCTCCTATGGACGAAGCAACCAGGTGGACTGGAAGAATGGCCGTCTCTTCCTGCTCGGCATCATGCCCGGGGCTTTCATCGGGTCGTATGCCAGCCGTCTCTTCACCATAGACAGCTTCAATCTGTATTTCGGCATATTCCTCATATTCCTGAGTACCCTGCTCATCGTCAGGGATAGGATAAAACCCATTTCCATCTTTCAGGATGAACGGTATATGGAACCCCATGTGGACAACATGGGGGAGGTCCACCACTATGGATTTCCGGCCTACATTGCCATCATCTCGACATTTGTGGTGGGCTTCTTCACAGGGCTTTTCGGCATTGGTGGTGGTGCACTGATGACGCCGCTGATGCTGCTCGTCTTCCGTATGCCGGCGACGATCGCCATCGGCACCAGCATGATGATGGTCTTCTTTTCCGGCTCGGCTGCTGCAGCCGGACACATACTGCAGGGGAATGTGGACTTCTGGTACGCGGTCTTCATCGTCCCCGCCGCATTCATCGGGGCCAAGATCGGCGTAATGGCCAACCACCGCTTCAATTCTGATTCGCTCGTTGTCGTGCTGCGCACAGTCCTTCTGCTGCTCGGAGTATACATGATTCTACAGACCATCATTTAGAGGTGATTGGATGGAAGTGAAGCTTTTTCATACAAATGACATACATAGTCATCTGTACAACTATTTGAAGATAAAGGATTTTCTCGACAACAAGAAACGGCAGTACAAGCAGGATATGGTGTACGTCGACCTTGGAGATCACGCAGATCGCTCCCACCCCTATACCGAGGCGACACTCGGCAAGGGCAACGTGGAGATCCTCAACGAAGCCGGATGCGATATCGCCACAATCGGAAACAACGAAGGGATCACCCTCCAGAAGGAGGACCTGAAGACACTGTACGACGGCGCGGATTTCGAGGTCATCTGTGCCAACCTTCGTGAGGTGGGGAGCACCTCCCCATACTTCAAGCCGTATGTCATCAAGGAGATCAATGGCATCAAATTCGGTTTCATCGCCGCAACGGTCGAATTCACGCCCTTCTACAAAGCGCTGGGCTGGGAAGTGTCGGAGGCTTTCGAGTGGATTTTGAAAGCCATCACGGAGATCAATACAGAGGTCGACTGCATCGTCATGATGAGCCATCTCGGACGCTATGATGATGAATCCCTCGCAATGATGTTTCCTGAAATAGATGTCATATTGAGTTCACATACACATCATTATTTCGAAGAGGGTGAGTGGATCGGGGATACGCTGCTTGCCGCTGCCGGGAGGTTCGGGGATTTTGTGGGGGAGGTGACGCTGGAGTTTGAAGGGCGCGCACTCATCCGCAAGCATGCCCGACTCTACGACACCGATCTGCTGTCGAGCAGTGACGACCATTATTATGAAATCGGCCGGGACATGATGTCGACGGTCGTAAAGGAAGAGGCACCGCCGATCGAACGGACCCTCTATTCCACCAGCCGGTTCATCATGGCATTGGCCCGCATGCTCAGGCTGTTCACGGACAGTGATGCGAGCCTGCTCCATACGGGGCTTATTGCGAAGTCCTTCGAGGGCGGGACCCTGACGGAATATGATCTGCATAAGGTGCTGCCGCACGCGATCAACACGGTCCAGATCGAATTGACCGGACGTGAGCTGAAGGAAGTGTTCAATCAGGCGTCGAAGCATGAGTTCAAGGATGACATCATCCGGGGGCTCGGCTTCCGCGGTGATATATTCGGCTGCTTCGTCACGGACAATATCGGCTATGTCCAGTCGGAACGCGAATACTACATCAATGGCGAACGGATCGATGACCGCCGGCACTATAAACTCGGCACGCTGGACATGTATACATTCGGCAGGATATTCCCGCAGTTCAGGTATTCGAAGAAGGTCTATAAGATGCCCGAGTTCCTGAGGGAAATCGTCAAGATGTACCGCACGGAATTATAGTTGAAAAGTATGCAGATTATGCTATAATATTCTATGACAATTGAAGAACGGAAAGTAGAGGTCGCAACGGCCATGAGTACAGGAGGGAGCAGGCATGCTTTGAACTTCTGGAAAGGGGCAGTTGCCGAAGGGTGCACCCGGCGGGGTGACATCCTGGGATCAGGTCGAAGAGTCCTGGTACTGTCATTACGATGATGCGCTACATATTGGTGATTGACGTCACGGTGGCTGATTCTGTAATGCTGCTGTGACGTCTTTTTTATGATCTAAATCGTTTTTCAGGAGGATATATATGGAAAGTATATTGAACTGGGAGTACATCTCCCTCATCCCGCCGCTGCTTACGCTGCTGCTTGTGGTGCTGACGCGAAAAGTGGGTATCAGTCTCGGTGTCGGCATCCTCACCTCGGCGTTCGTCATTGCGGGTGCGGATATAATGGAGACACTGCGGATGATATGGAGCAGTTTCGCAATCATTTTCGTTGATGGGGGTGCCATCAATACGTGGAATGCATTCATCCTCATCTTCCTCAGTCTCCTTGGAATCATGACTGCATTCATCAACATGTCGGGTGGGGCAAGGGCCTTCACCGCCTGGGCGCTGACGAAGGTGAAATCCCGGAAGGGTGCCAACATGGCGACTGCACTGCTCGGCATCATCGTCTTCATCGATGACTACTTCAGTGCATTGATCGTGGGGCAGGTGGCAAAACCCCTGACGGACAAATACAATGTCTCCCGTGCAAAGCTTGCTTATCTGATCGATACGACGGCATCTCCAATTTCTGTCATTGCCCCGATTTCAAGCTGGGGCGCAGGCATCATGGGTCTTGTGGCCCCGCTGATTGCCGCAGCGGGCATGGTGGCGGTGACGCCGTTCCAGGCATTCGTCTATATGATACCGATGAATTTCTACGTGCTGACTGCAGTGGCGATGATGTTCATCGTCATCCTTACACGCTTCGACATCGGAGCGATGCGGAAGCATGAATCCCTCGCCATCAATGATGGACAGGTGGTCGGGGACACGCGCGAAGTACCCGGCGAAACGGACGAGGAACTCCCCGTCCATCAGCAGGGTTCTGCCAAGGCGCTGATCGTACCGATCCTGGGGCTCGCCTTTACGGTCATCATAGCGATGTTCGTAACAGGTGCAGTGACAGGCGGTTCCATGGACATCTTCAGCATCTTCGAAAATACACTCGTGACGCACTCCCTCGTCATCGGGGGCATCGTCGGCCTGTTGCTCAGCCTGTTCTACTTCTTCAGGTACACACACAGCGACGATGACTTCGGCAAAACGGAGATATGGCTTGGTGTTAAGACCGGCTTCATGGCCATGTTCCCGGCGATACTCGTGCTGACCCTGGCATGGATGATCGGTGACCTGATCGGCCAGCTCGGCACCGGCGAACTGCTCGGTTCCATGGTCGAGAGTTCGAATATGCCGACAGGCATTCTGCTTGCGGTCGTGTTTGCGGTCGCCTGTCTGATGGCGCTGGCCACGGGGACAAGCTGGGGCTCATTCGGCATCCTCATTCCGATCACAGGTGAAATCATGATTTCACTCGAGGCGACTGATCTGCTGCTGCCAAGCATCGCAGCAGTACTTGCAGGCGCAGTATTCGGTGACCACTGTTCACCGATTTCGGACTCGACGATCCTCTCCTCGACGGGGGCAGGATGCAACCACATCGTCCATGTAATGACGCAGCTGCCATATGCGATCGGCTCCGCTATGATCGCGCTGGCCGGGTATCTGGTACTTGGTCTGACATCAAGTCTTCCGCTTGCGCTTCTGACACTGCTGGTGCTCCTCATCATCGTCGTGGTCGTCTCCAAAGTCGTCTATACACCGATCGTCAAGGAGAGTGCAGAATCATAGGTTGAATTGGCCGCCACCCCCGGGTGGCGGTTTTTTTATAGTATGACATTGAGTGAAGAATTTTTCTTTTTTGCCACTTTATTCGAATAATTATGATAATATGAACATGATATTGATTTAATTAAGGAGGGCATTGTAAATTGGCTACAAAAAATGAAGAGATACTTAGAAAGCCGGATTGGCTGAAGATCAAGCTGAACACCAATAAGAACTATACCGGCCTGAAGAAGATGATGCGTGAGAAGAACCTACATACAGTATGTGAAGAGGCGAAATGTCCAAACATACACGAATGCTGGGCGGAGCGCCGCACGGCCACATTCATGATACTGGGCGCGATATGCACACGTGCCTGCCGTTTCTGTGCAGTCAAGACGGGGCTGCCGAATGAACTCGACTGGGATGAGCCGAACCGCGTTGCGGAATCCGTGAAGCTGATGAACCTGAAACACGTCGTCATCACCGCGGTCGCAAGGGATGACCTGAAGGATGGCGGCTCCAGGGTATACGCGGAGACAGTGAGGAAAGTCCGCGAGGAGAATCCATTTACTACAATAGAAGTATTGCCATCGGATATGGGTGGGGAGTATGATAACCTCAGGACACTGATGGATGCGAAGCCGGATATACTGAACCATAACATCGAGACGGTCGAGCGCTTGACACCGAGGGTCCGTGCGAAGGCGAAGTATCACCGGACGCTTGAACTGCTCAGACGTTCGAAGGAGATGTATCCCGACATCCCGACCAAATCAAGCATCATGGTCGGCCTTGGGGAGACGGTCGAGGAGCTCCACCAGACGATGGATGACCTCCGTGCGAACGATGTCGACATTCTGACGATCGGCCAGTACCTCCAGCCTTCAAGGAAGCACCTCAAAGTCCAGAAGTACTACACGCCGCTTGAATTCGGCAAGCTCAGGAAAGTGGCGATGGAAAAAGGCTTCAAGCACTGTGAAGCAGGGCCGATGGTCCGTTCAAGCTATCATGCCGACGAGCAGGTGAATGAAGCTGCCAAGGCGAGACAGGCCCAGGGTGATGAACTTTTGAAAGGTGAGTAAGTACTATGATTACGATAGATCATATGCATTTTGAACTGGTGGAAGATTACCGGGATGCTTTTGATGAAGAACAATTTAAGAAGAAGTACAGTGAAGTGCTGAATAAATATGATTATATCGTTGGGGATATCGGCTATGAGAAACTCAGGCTGACCGGCTTCTACCGCGACAGCAAATCGAAGGTGGAACGCGACAAGAAATACAGCGCCATACAGGATTACCTCTATGAGTACTGTAATTTCGGCTGCGCCTACTTCGTACTGCGGAAAATACCGAAATCGGAAATGAAGGCCGGCCAGGAAGCGGAGACAGAAAGCCCCGGCCCCGAAAATTCATCCAATGGACGGGACCAGGCGGACAGCAGTCCGGAACCAAAGAAAAACAAGACACTCGCCGCCCACCAGCCTGTGGATGGGGAATGAAAAAAGCCTGCTTCCCCGTCTGGGGAGCAGGCTTGATTCTTATATGGACCTGTACTTGGTCAGGCGATGACTTCCGAGAGGAACGCCTCCACCTCCGAGGCTTCGTCATCGGTGTATCCGAGTATATGGGCGATGTACCCTTCCTCTTCGAGGTCATCCGGGCCGATGATGCCGAAACGGCTCCCCTGTGTATTCAGGACCAGGCTTTTGCCGAAATAGCGGTCCGTCTGGATGATGGCGAGGTCATACCGCCCATGTTCACCCACAAAGCTGACGTAGCGTGTATAGGTGTCTTCTGATTCATCATAAAGAAAGAAGTCAATCAAAGGATTCCCCTCCAGTTCAAGTGTATTGGAATTATGCTATCATATTATAGGAAGAGTTACAAAAGAACGATTATGGGAGTGTCGATGGATGTACTTTGTAGATAAGGATATACTGCTTGAAAGATTGGACTATATTGAAGGGCTCACAGCCGATTTCGATAAGGCCGAAGGGCTTGCGCTCGAACGCACATGCCAAATGCTGATCGAAGCCGTGGTGGATGTCGGCAACATGATCATCGATGGATTCATCCTGAGGGACCCCGGGAGCTACCAGGACGTCATGGACATCATGGAGAATGAAGGGGTGATCCCATCGGATGACAACCGCCATTTCAGTGAAACATTCACATGGCGCAGCGAGCTGACGCGCAATTATACAAAGCTCGACCACGAAGCGATGAAGAAGGACTTCCAGGCACACTTCGCGGCATATAGGGATTTCAAAGGGAATGTCTTTGCCTTCTTCGAAAATGAGGGGCAGACCATCACTGCATTCAAGGGAGACCAGCATGAAGTATGAAGGGTATCTCGTCGACCTTGACGGGACGATGTACAGCGGGAACACGGTCATAGACGGGGCCATCGATTTCATCGACAGGCTCAACAGGAACGGCATACCCTATGTATTCCTGACCAACAACGCGACGAAGACACAGCAGGAGGCTGCCCAGAAGCTGATCGACATGGGGTTCGACATCCATCCGGAAACCCTCTACACTTCAGCGATGGCGACAGCCGCCTATCTTGAGAACGAACAGCCCGGAGCACGCATTCATGTCATCGGTTCAGAAAGTCTGAAGTCGACCCTCGCGGAGTCGGGGTTCACACTGGCGGATGCCGATGTGGATTATGTGGTGATGGGGCTCGACAGGGAAATCAACTATGACAAACTGTCGCGCGGCGCCCTTCTGATTGCGGAAGGGGCTAAACTGATCTCCACGAACCCGGACCGGAAGTTTCCGACGGAAGCGGGTCTTGTTCCGGGGAACGGCTCGCTGGTGTCGGTGCTCGCCAGTACGACGGGGGTCGAACCGATTGTAATCGGAAAGCCTGAGGGGATCATACTGGAGGCGGCGGTTTCCACACTTGGGCTGCCGAAGGACAGGGTCCTGCTCGTCGGGGACAATTATGACACGGATATACGCACCGGCCTCGACAATGGTGTGCACACCCTTCACGTCAATACGGGGGTCACACCGGCCGAGGAAGTGAAGAAACAGGAAAGACAGCCTGAATATATGATCGACCATCTGAAGGAATGGAGTGTGAAGTAAGTGAAGAAGATTGTAATCACCAGAAAGATCAACCCGAACATGATTGAAAAGCTCAAGAAGGATTTCGAAGTGGTTGTATGGAACGAAGATGAGCAGCCGATGCCGCGCGAACGCTTCCTCGAAGAGACGAAGGATGCCCACGGCGTGATGACCATGCTCAGCGACAAGGTCGACCGTGAGATGCTTGAAAATGCGCAGAACCTCAAAGTGGTGGCCAACCTGGCCGTCGGTTTCGACAATATCGACCTGGAGGCGGCCAGAGCCAATGAGGTCGTCATTACGAACACGCCTGATGTGCTGACGGAAACGACCGCTGAACTGGCCTTCACGCTCATGCTGACGGCCGCACGCCGTGTACTGGAGGCGAACCGTGAGCTGATGGCTGGGGAATGGTCCGGCTGGAGCCCCTACCATATGGCAGGTACGGATGTATTCGGCAAGACGGTGGGCATATTCGGCATGGGTTCGATCGGCGCGGCATTCGCCAGACGCCTGTCGGGATTCCGTGTGAAGGTACTCTACCATAACCGCAGCCGCTCGGAAGTCGGCGAGTCCATGGGTGCTGAGCTGGTCTCATTCGAAGACCTTCTGGCTGAATCGGACTTTGTATTATGTGCCGCGCCCCTGACCGGCGAGACGAAACACCGCTTTGATAAGGAGGCATTCAGCCAGATGAAGGAGAGTGCCTACTTCATCAATATCGGCCGCGGGGCCCATGTGGTGGAGGACGATCTTGCAGAAGCGGTCAGGAACGGGGACATCAAGGGAGCTGCCCTCGATGTTTATGAGAATGAACCGATTGGACGGGATCATCCTTTCATCGGCATCGACAACATGACACTGCTTCCACACATCGGCAGCGCATCTGTGGATACGAGGAACAACATGATGAACCTCTGCGTCAACAACATCATGGAAGTGCTGAACGGCGGCAAACCGATTACACCGGTCCAATAGGGAAGGCGTCCCTATGGGCCGTCTTCACCGCTCATTGTCAACCTATAAAAATAAAAGGTTAACATAGGGTTCCGTTAGTGATATGATGGTAGACATAAAGGAAAGAGGTGGTTTTATGTCAACGAAACATCTTCTCTACGTTGCCCTGTTTGCAGCCCTCATTGCAATCGGTGCACAGATCCGTCTGCCCATCGGTCCGGTACCGGTGACGATGCAGGTGCCGATGGTCCTTCTTGCCGGTCTGATGCTCGGGCCGAAACTCGGTGCGCTCAGTGCGCTCGTCTATATGCTGATGGGCCTCGTCGGGCTGCCCGTCTTTGCCGGGGGAGGCGGCATCGGATCGCTTGTTTCACCATCCTTCGGCTTCATCGTCGGCTACATACCTGCGGCCTGGCTTGCCGGATTCGGTGCTGCATACAAGTCCTCATCTGCCCGGGCAATCAGCTTTGCACTCGCTGCAACGGCTGTCATCTTCCTGTTCGGCTTCCTGTACTTCATCTTCATCATGAATGTGGTACTCGACACGCCGATGAGTGCTGTTGCTGCCTTCAAGGTGGCGATACTTCCATTCATACTGAAGGATGTGGCTGTGGCTGTAGTGACGAGCATGTTTGCCCGTATGCTCCATACCCGTGGACTCCACCTGGCGAATGGTTGATGAAAAATGCCCCTGGGAAATGCTTCCCAGGGGCAAAAATCATGCTTCCTTTTCGATTGTCTTCTGTATCGGCTTGAGCCGGATATGGCCGTCCTGTACGACTTCATCGTTTACGGTGACGAGTGGATAGAACAGCTCATCCTCATTGATGCGTTCGATGAGGCTCTCGTCATAATCCGACAGGTTGTCCTCATGGTCGATGTCGATATAATTGAACTTGAGCTCATGATCTGGGTACTTCCGTGACAGTACGGCTTCAAGCCATTCGTACGTATCCTTGGAACCTGGTGCGTTGACGCAGCTTGCACATACGACATCACGGCCGTATACATTGATTGCATATTTCATGAAGTAACATCCGCCTTTCAGATGATGGATTTTTTGTTCCATATCCATTATAATATACATATAATCATTTGCGTATGAAATAAGAGGGAGTGAATTTCATGACTACTGGACAAGATACGATGTTTGAACAAGTCGATGAAGTATTGGATAAATTGCGTCCGTTCCTGCTGAGGGATGGAGGAGACTGTGAGCTTGTGGATGTGGAAGACGGCATTGTGAAGCTGCGTCTTCTTGGAGCCTGCGGCACATGCCCAAGCTCAACAATCACACTCAAGGCAGGAATCGAACGTGCACTGCTTGAAGAAGTACCAGGATTTGTGGAAGTGGAACAGGTATTCTGATACATCCAAATGGACAGCCCCCGCGATGCGGGGGCTGTTTGTTAATTATTGCCCAGTTTGTACATCCAGAGTACACCGCTTTTCAACATTCGGGCAATACGGCCTGTGACCGTCCGTTCCTTGAGGTAGGCGAACCCTTCCTTGGAGCCGAGTGATCCGAGTATCCCCTGCATTTTGATGTCCGACATCTCTTCCGGAAGGGCCTTGCCCTTGAGGATATCCTCGATGACTTCCGCAATCTGTTCGGCCTGGCCTTCGGCGACCTGAGCCGAAGGTGCATGCTTCAGTGCCGCCGAATCTCCGACCACATAGACGTTTTCGTGTCCCGGCACCTGATGGTATTGGTTCAGTACGACGCGTCCGCCGGGCCCGAATTCAACGGGCAGGTTGCGTACGACCTCCACCGGCTGTACACCGGCTGTCCAGATCGCCAGGTCCAGATCGTGCGATTCATTATTGTTGTAGACCTTGTCGGCTTCGACCTTGACGATGTTCGAGTTCGGGATGACTTCGACGTCATTGTCATCGAACCATCTTTTGACGTAGGCACTGAGCCGTGCCGGATACATCGGCAGGATGCGGTCGCCGCGGTCGAACAGTTTGATGTGGAGGTCTTCGCGTGCCTCGCGCAGCTCACTGGCCACTTCGATGCCGCTCAGGCCTGCACCCACGATGCCGACTGTGGAGCCGGGCTTGAGGTCCCCGATGCTCTCGTATGTAGCGCGCGATTCCCGGAGTGACTGGATACTGTATGTATGTTCCTCAGCACCGGGCACGCCATGGTATTTATCCTCGCAGCCGAGACCGATGACGAGCATGTCATAGTCCAGTGTCTGGTTCTCGAGGATGACCCTGTTTCTGTCGATGTCGATTTCCGAGACTGTGTCAAAGACGATATTGACCCTGTCGTCGTCGGGAAAGTCGACCCGGACGTTCTTTTCACTTTTCGTCCCTGCAGCCAGGGCGTAGTATTCAGTTTTCATCCCGTGGAAAGGATTCTTGTCCACGAGGGTGATGGTGTAGCCGGAGGGCAGTTTTGGAAGGATGCGCTGTATGAAGCGCATATTTCCATAGCCGCCTCCGAGACATACGATAGTATTCATAGTCAGTACCGCCTTGTATTAAAATTCTATTATTTATATTATAATATTTAACGCGATAAACTACAATGAAAGTCGGCAATAATGCCGAGAAAGAGGGAGTGCAATGTTTACCCTTGTCGAGTTCTGCTCATCAAACATGCTGAAGGGCACCGAAGAGGTGTACCGGACACTGGACGACGATCCCGAAATCGATGTGCTGGACTATGGCTGCCTGAACAACTGCGGATTATGCAGCAAAGCATTCTTCGTACTTGTGGACGGCGAGATAGTCAGTGCCATGACACCGGAGAAGCTCCTTGAGAAGATATATAAGAGGATAGACAGGAACAAGCGGGAAATGGAAGAATGGACCGAAGATTTGAGTTAGACGTCCATTTGCTCTATAATTGGAATTAATAAAAATCAACGAGGGGTGATTATGTGTCTCACGTAACTCTGACGGAAAGCGCCGCCTACGAAGTGAAGGACATGCTTGAGAAGAACGAGATGGAAGATGGCTACCTGAGGTTCAAAGTCCAGGGTGGAGGCTGCACCGGTCTGACATACGGTATGGCGGCTGAAACCGAACAGACGGAGAACGATGAAGTCTACGAATTCCATGGTGTTAAAGTACTAGTCGACAAGAAGGATATCCCCGTCATAGACGGTACTGTGATCGACTTCAAACAGTCCCTGATGGGCGGCGGTTTTACCATAGACAATCCGAACGCGACGCTCGCCTGTGGATGCGGCTCTTCATTCAGGACTAAAGAAGTCGCCGGCCAACCGGAAGATTGCTAAAGATTCATCCAAACCGCTTGAAATATGTGAAGAAAATCGCTAATATTATAGGAGATTAATATTAGCGGTTTTAATTATGCCCAAATTCAGGTGCAGTATAAAAAAATGGAGAGAAAAGGTGACGTTATAATGAGTTTTGAAAGAAAGAAAATTTTGGTGCTGGGTGCAGGGTATGCCGGATTGCAGACTGTATCCAAACTTCAGAAATTGTTGTCTCATCAAGATGCCGATATCACACTCATCAATAAGAATGAGTACCACTATGAAGCTACGTGGCTGCATGAAACGGCTGCAGGAACAATCGACTGGGAAGAGGGCGTATACCCGATCAACAAGGTGGTCGATGCACAGAAGGTGGTTTTCGTACCGGCTGAGGTTACTGCCATCCATAAGGATGAACAGCGTGTGGAAACGACTCAGGGCACATTCCAATATGACATCCTTGTCGTAGCGCTTGGCTTCGAAAGTGAAACTTTCGGCATCGAGGGCATGGAGGAGCATGCGCATTCAATCGTCAACCCGGAGACTGCTACAGCAGCACGCAAGGAGATCGAACGGAACTTTGCAAACTACAGGCAATCCAATGATCCGAAGGATATTTCCATCCTTGTCGGTGGTGCCGGATTTACAGGCATAGAGTATCTGGGCGAACTTGTCGAAAGCGTACCGGAGCTTTGTGAAAAGCATGGCATCGACTACAACAAAGTGAACATCACATGTGTGGAAGCAGCGCCTAAAATGCTGCCGATGTTCCCTGAAAACCTCGTCGAATATGCTGTTGAATTCCTTAAGGACCGTGGCGTCAAATTCATGGTCGATACGCCGATCGTTGCAGCGAATGAAGATGGCTTCGTCGTGGAAGTGAATGATGAGAAGCAGCAGATCGAAGCGAACAGCGTCATCTGGACGGCTGGTGTACGTGGCAGCAGCCTGATGGAAGAATCATTCGATGGTGTCAAACGTGGACGCATCGTCGTAGGACCGGATCTGCGCATTGAAGGGTACGACAACATCTATGCAATCGGTGACGTCGCTGCGGTGATGAACGGGGAGACTGAGCGTCCATGGCCGACGACTGCCCAGATTGCCATGCAGCTGGGTGAACATACAGCGAAGAACATCGAGCTTTCACTCAAAGGGGAACGGCTCGAGGAGTTCTCCTACAACGACAGGGGTACCGTCTGTTCACTCGGATCCAAAGATGGCATCGGACTTGTAATGGGCCGTGAGATCAAAGGCAAGAAGGCGGCATTCATGAAGCGTGTCATCGATTCGAGGGCGATATTCAAAATCGGTGGCCCACTGCTCGCCTATTCAAAAGGAAAAATGTTCTGATACAACTGATATGACAGGCATGGGTATTGCTTTAATGCCCGTGCCTTTTTTTCATGTGGAGGGTAACCAATAATGTCAATAATACAACTTGCAATATCCATGCTGCTGTTCTTCGTCCTGTTCTACGGGATCAGCTTCATACTGAATATGATCCTGAAGATGACATGGCTGATGGTGGGTGTATACCCCTTCATCGTCCTGCTCATCGTGGATGGCATCTCATCAGCGGAATATTTTACAAATACATCTGAAGCTTTCAGCACCCTTGGGGAGAGGCTTGTGAATCTGCATCCGGCGGATATGCTGATGCTTGGGAGCGGGCTCGTCGGGACGATACTTGCCGGTATGACGATCCGCTACTTGCGCAAAGCCGGGTATCAGATGTTCTAGGAGGATAAATGATGGAATTTCAATATCGCGACAAATATGTCGCAACAGAGGAACCGATCATCATCGGGCTGCCGCATGAGCCGGCCCGTATGGAGAATCATGAAGAAGTGGACACGCTGCTTGGCGGCCAGATGGATGCCATCATCAAGGAGGATGTCCTGTCCACGGAATTTTCAGCAGTGACGACAACTGGCGTGACCATACAGCGGGACTACCGCAAAGTCATCGCCATCGGACTCGGGGCGATCGACAAGCTTGATTCAGTGAGGCTGTCGGAAGCACTGGGCAGAATGTTCCAGTTCATGAAAGATACGGATACGGTCCGCGGGCAGATACTGCTCGATACGTTCCCGGTGGATATGGACATGCTTGCGGAGGCGGTGGGCATAATGGCGGAGATCAGTGTGTATGAATTCAATACATATAAGACCGACCAGGCGCCCCTCTTCTCTGAAGAAGCGATGTTCTCGATCACCAGCAGCGAAGCGGTTGAAGAGAGGATTTCACGTTACAGGAAAGTCGGTGCGGCGATTGCCATGGCGAGGAACTTCAGTGAGACGCCGCCGAACATCATGACACCGGAACATATGGCAGACAAGATCGCCGCCATATTCCGCTCCCATCCGTATGTGACGGGAGAAGTGAAGAGCGCGGAAGCGCTTGAAGAAGAAGGGTATGGCCTGATCAATGCAGTCGGCAAAGGCTCCAAGGCGAAGCCGCGGCTCGTCACCATCGAATACCGTCACCCGGAAGCGGAAGGACACAGGCCGATCGCCCTGGTCGGCAAGGGCATCACGTTCGATACAGGCGGATATTCGATCAAGACTAAGACCGGCATGCCGGAAATGAAATATGATATGAGCGGGGCTGCGAATGTAATCGGCATGGTCCATGCCATTTCGGAGATGTCGCTGCCGGTCCATGTCATCGCAGTCGTAGCACTCGCAGAAAATATGGTGGATGGAAATGCCATGCGGCCGGACGATGTCTATGTTTCCTATAGCGGACAGTCTGTGGAAATAAAGAACACGGATGCTGAAGGCCGTCTGGTACTCGGGGATGCAGTCTTCCATGCCTCCCAGTACGCACCAAGCCTGATCATGGATTTCGCTACATTGACCGGTGCCGTCGTGGCTGCACTCGGTACAGAGCGTACAGGGGTGTTCACGAACAAGGACGCTTCATTCCTCGCACCGCTGGTGGAAATGACGAAGCATACCGGTGAAGAGATCTGGCAGCTGCCGATTTCCGAAATCGAGGAGCAGAATGTACGCCAGTCGCAGGTCGCAGATCTCACGAATCACGTGGAGAAGCCAGGCCGAGCATCATTCGCGGCCTGCTTCATCAAGCAGTTCGCCAACGGCACACCGTGGATCCACTTCGATATTGCGGGGACGGGTACATCGGATAAAGAAACGCCATATGGTCCCAAAGGGGCGACAGGCGTGATGATACGCACCATCGTAAAGCTGTTCGAGACAGGGGATGTCCATGAATAGCGGCGGTCTGATCGAACTGCTCGAGATTGAAGTCGTGCGGGATGAGCCGGGCCTCATGGTAATGGGGATGCCGGTTACGGAGAAGGTGCTCCAGCCATACGGCTACCTTCATGGCGGAGCAAATGTGGTATTGGCGGAAACGGCCGCCAGCCGCGGAGCCACAGGGCTTATTGCCGAAGATGAGATCACCTTCGGCATGGAGGTAAACGCCAACCACATCAAGACGAAGCAGTCGGGCAGGCTGACCGCCACAGCAAGGTGCCGGCATCAGGGCAGGAGCTCGCAGATATGGGAAATCGAGATCATGGACGAGGAGGAATCACTCGTCTGCCTGTCCCGGTGTACCATGGCAGTGAAAAAGAAGAGATGAAAAAAGTGCAGTGGCACCCATTTGGGTGCCACTGCACTTTTTTATTTATTTCTTGAAGTTCTTTATTGTGATCGGGTGGGTGTCCGTATCGTCGGATTCGCCCATCTCGTCCCGTTTGAGTTCATTCAGCACAGTCAGCTTGTAGGGCGTGACGCCGGTATGGAACGCACTGCGTGAAAGCATGTGGGCGGATACCGGTGCAGTGATGAAGATGAACAGGATGGCAAGGAAAAGCTTGCTGTCCATGTAGCCGTCCATGTACCAGAAGTAGAGGAAGGTGCCGATCATCATCATCATTACCCCGAGCGTGGAGCTCTTCGAAGCTGCATGCATCCGGGAATAGACATCAGGCAGCCTGATGACACCGATGGCACTGACGGCTGTGAAGAAGGCACCACCCAGTATGAAGAAGGCGATGAGGCTACTCATTATGATCTCTATCATTTTCAAAAATCACGCCTTTCTCCAGATATTTGGCAAATGCGATCGTCGCAATATAGGCCAGTATGCCGATGAGCAGTATCACCACAAGCAGATAGGTCGTATGGAGGGTCATGGCGATCAGTGCAATCATCGCCATAAGCATGACCCCGAAAGCATCGAGCGCCATGATCTTATCATGGAGCGAAGGTCCCTTGACCATGCGGTAGACCATGCCGACCATCGAGAATGCAAGAATGATGATGCTCAGTATGATGACGATATCAAGGAAAGTATTCATGGTTTCTTCACCTCTTTGATCGCCTGCTCGAAGCTGTCCTTGATCGAGGCGATTTCCGTTTCTGAATCCTCAACATTGAGGCCATGGATATACAGTGTATTATGGTCATCCGATATGGCCACGACAATGGTTCCAGGAGTCAATGTGATCAGGGCGGAAAGCAGACTGACTGCCCATTCATCTTCAAGATCGCATGGATATGCGAAAAATCCGGGGCGTATGTCAACCTTCGGACTCAGGACGACTTTGACGACATCGATGTTGGCCAGTATCATCTGCCAGATGAAGATGAACACAAGAACGATGATCGCCTTGACTCTCTTCAGGTAGAAGGATCCCGGAAGGAAATTCCTGAGCATATACACTGCGAGCATCCCAAGCAGGTAGCCGGCAGTGAATGATGCCACACTGAAATTCGAGGACAGGAACATCCAAAGGGCGGCGAGGGCCAGATTGATCAGTATTTGTAATGCCATCTATTCCACCTCCGGCAGATAATTAGAGTAAGAGGCTGGATCATGGAACGATTGCGCTGCCATCTCGAACATCGGATAGAGTGCATCCGCCGCGAGACCGAAAGCGACGGAGACGATCACCATCGCTATGGAGGCAAAGAGCAGCTTATCGCTCTTGACCGGCTTCAGCCTGCTGAAGTCCATATCCTCGCCCCAGAATGCGCTGATGAAGATCCTGATGACGGAGTACAGCACAACAAGGCTTGAAATGAGCACGAGGATGCCGGCGATGTAGTTGTCGTTGGCGAACGTCGACTGCACGATGAACAGCTTGCCGTAGAATCCCGGAAGTGGCGGCACTCCTGCAAGTGACAGGGCGGCAATGAAGAACATCCAGCCTGTAATGGGGTGGATCTTGATCAGACCGCCCAGCCTTTCGGCGTTCGTCTCCCCGGTACGGTAGATGAGGAAGCCGACAAGCATGAACAGCGCCGCTTTGATTATCATGTCATGGATCAGGTAGTAGAACGCACCGAGCATTCCGGACTCATCCATCATCGATACGCCGACAAGAATGACGCCGACTGCAATCAGTATGTTGTAGATGATGATGCGCTTCATATCCGCGTGGCTGAGTGCACCGATGGACCCCATGACGATGGTGGCCAGAGCGAGCAGAAGCAGCATCTGGTGGGTGAATTCGACATTATCTATGAAGAACAGGCTGTATGTCCTGGCAATCGCATAGATGCCGACTTTCGTAAGCAGCGCCCCGAACAATACAAGCACGGGCATCGGGGGTGCATAATATGAGCCCGGCAGCCAGAAGTAGAGGGGGAACACCCCGGCCTTCGTTGCAAATACGAAAAGGAAGACGACGGCGAGGAGGCTCATGATGCTGTACTCTCCTTCAAACCCTTCAAGCTTCGTGTGGATATCCGCCATATTGAGTGAACCTGTCACCGAATAGAGATAGGCGAGAGCAAGAACGAAGAAGTTCGAGGAGATCATGTTGACGAGTATATACTTGAATCCTTCCTGAAGCTGGATCTTCGTGCCGCCCAATGTGATGAGTACATAGGAAGCGAGCAGGAAGACCTCGAAGAATACGAACATGTTGAATATATCCCCGGTGGAGAACGCGCCGTTCACACCGGAAATCATGAACATGACCATGACATAGTAGTAGAATTTCTCACGTTCGACACCGATGGACTGGAAGGAATAGATTACGGTAAACAATGTGATGATTGCGGTTGTAAGGAGCAGAAGCGCTGCCGCCATATCTATGACGACACTGATGCCGAAGGGCGGGGCCCAGTCTCCGAGGAAAGTTGCAATCGTGCCATTCCTATAGACAAGGACGACCAGCCATATGGCAGAGATGATGATGAGCAGACTGCTTATCGTCGCAATCACCCTATGTACCAATGGCCGCTGCCCTGTAAATAACATGATGATTCCCGCAAAGAATGGAATCATTATTGGCAATAGAGGCAATATGTTAGTCGTCATGTGGAACTCCTTTCATCTGTTCAACGTCGTCTGTACCAAGCTCCCTATAGCTTCTCAGGGCAAGAACCAGTATATAGGCGGTCAGTGCAAAGGCAATGACGATTGCGGTCAGGATGAGCGCCTGCGGCAGCGGGTCAGAGTAGTTGGATACTTCTTCATCGAGCACCGGGATGTTCCCACGCTTCAGCTGCCCCATTGTGAGCAGCATGAGGTGGACCCCATGGCTGAGGAGTGCAGTGCCGATGATGATCCTCAAGACACTTTTCGAGAGCATCATGTATACGGCAGAGCCGATGAGGATGCCGCTCAATATGATTGTGATCAGTTCCATTATTCATCCGCCTCCCCTACAAGTACGATGATGAGGAGGGCAGTGGCAGCTACTGTAAGGAAGACCCCGATGTCGAAAAGGACTGCGGAGTGGAGCGCCACTTCCCCGAACACCGGAATCTCCACATAGGTGTGCTGGTGTGTGAAGAACGGTGTGCCGAACAGGAAGGAGAGCGTCGGTATGCCTGCTGCAAACACCAGTCCAATCGTGATGACCAACCTGAAATCGATGGGCACCATGCTTTCCAGCGTCTTCCGGTCATAGGCGATCAGAAGGAGGATGAGTGCCGCTGCTGCGAGCAGCCCCCCGACGAATCCGCCGCCCGGTGTATAGTGGCCTGCGAAGAACAGGTTGAAGGAGAACATGATGACGATGAAGAAGACCAATTTCGCAGTGAACTGGAGAAATACATCGTTCATCTGTTTCTGAACTTTATTATATCCGGCTTTCTTCAGCGTGTTCTTCATTATTCCCATCCTTTCTGTTCAATCTGAGTTTCATCAGGCTGTATATTCCGATGCCTGCTATGCCGAATACGAGTGTTTCGAAGAGTGTATCGAACCCACGGAAGTCGACAAGTATGACGTTGACCATGTTGCCGCCTGCGGCAAGCTCATATACATTTTCTATATGGAACTCGCTGATGCGGTCGAACAGCCGGTTCGAATAGGCGGTAAGCCCGATGATGATGACGATGAGCGCCACCCCGAGGGAGACGAGGAAGTTCGTCAGCTTGAACCTCATACGCTCCTGGTGTCTGCTGTTCTTCGGCAGATGATAGAAGCAGACCAGGAAGAGCGCAGTCGTCACCGTTTCGATGGCAAGCTGTGTCAGTGCAAGGTCGGCTGCCCTGAAGAATACGAAGAACAGCGACATGGAGAATCCGATGGCCCCAAGCATGATGATGGAAACCATGCGCGACTTCGTGCCGAGGATGACGACAATCGACACCAGTATGATGAGCACGACGGCCATTTCGTGTATGCCGACCGGCGCCATATCATCAAAGCTGATCCGTATCCCTGTATTCAGCAGCGTGAGGATGCCCATCACGATGAAGAACAGAAATATATATACGAGATAGGAGCGGATGAAGCCGCTCATGTACGAATCGGTTATTTTCCGTGAACCGAAGCGGCTGTAGATCAACCCCTGGTCATACAGGTAGTTCAGGGTGAAGCGGTCCTTATGATAGTCGTAGATGAACATCCATTTGTCCCTGAAGTAGAACAACAGGGTGCCTGTAATCACTATGAAGACCGTTGCCCACAGGGCCGGGTTGGCGAACCCATGCCACATGTATAGATGGGTCTCGAGCGGTGTATCGGACGCCATGATGCTCATTGCAGCCGGATCGATGATCGTTCCTGACAATACGTTCGGGAAGAAGCCGAAGACAAGAACGAGGACAGTCAGGATCGCCGGGGAGATGAGCATCAGCGCAGGCGCTTCATGCGGCTCCTTCGGCGTATCATAAGTCCGTTTGCCGAAGAAGACACCGTATATGAGCAGTATGGAATATATGAAGGTGAATATGCTGCCTACAATGGCGAGCAGCGGGAAGATGAATGCGACATCCGCCAGTGCGCTGAAGTTCGCATCTCCCACGTGGATCATCGCTTCAAGGAAGAGTTCCTTCGAAAGGAAGCCGTTGAACGGCGGAAGCCCCGCCATGGATAACGCTGTAATCAGCGTCAGAGTGAAGGACACCGGCATGACCGTAAGCAGGCCGCCGAGCTTCTTCAGACTTCTCGTACCCGCTTCATGGTCGACGATGCCCGTCACCATGAAGAGTGCGCCTTTGAAGGTCGCATGGTTGATCAGATGGAAGACTGCCGCGACCACGGCAATCGAGAAGTATTCCTCGTTTGCACCGGTCACGACGCTCAGGGCACCGAGACCGAGCAGTGACATGATCAGTCCGAGCTGGGATACCGTCGAGAAGGCGAGGACGGCCTTCAGGTCATCCTTGCGTATCGCATTGAAGGAGGCCCAAGCCATGGTGATCAGTCCACCGAGGAGTATGATCCACACCCACAGTTCCGAAAATGCGAACAGTGGCGTCAGTCTTGCCACGAGGTAGATGCCCGCCTTTACCATGGTGGCGGAGTGGAGGTAGGCACTTACTGGAGTAGGCGCTTCCATTGCATCCGGCAGCCAGATGTAGAATGGGAACTGTGCCGATTTGGTGAAGGCACCGAACAGGATGAGCACGACCGCCAGCGGTGCCAGAGGGCTCTCCTGGATGGCTGAAACCTGGTTCAGCATCTCCCTGATGCTGAATGTGCCGGTCATTATATAGAGCAGTATGAATCCGCCGAGCATCAGGAATCCGCCGCCCATGGTGATGAGCATGGATTTCTGGGCGCCGTACAATGACCGCTCCTTCATGAACCAGAAGGCGATGAGCAGGAAGCTGGAGATGGATGTCAGTTCCCAGAAGAGATAGAGCATCAGTACATTATCGTTCAGTACCACACCAAGCATGGCGCTCATGAACATGAGCAGGTAGACATAGAAGCTTCCAAGGTCCTCCCTGTGTGACAGGTAACCAATCGAGTAAAGGACGACAAGTGCTCCGATACCGGAAATGAGTATGGCAAATAAAAGTCCAAGACCATCTATGTACACATCGAAATTCATGCCTATTCTCGGCATGACCGCCAATGATTCATAAATCAGTTGATTATTGCTCACCCGAGGTACGAGTGTGAGCAGGTAGATTACAATAATGAGTGGAACCGGCAGAACAAACCAGCCCAGATGAAGGCGTTTGTAATACCTGTAGATGACGCCGATTGCTATGGCGGCGATCAGAGGTAATAAAATCGCTAAGTGTATCAGTGCCAAAGTGTATCCTCCTTTATTTGCACAATATATATAGCAATTATACAGTAACCAATAGGGTAAATAAACGTATAGGGTTTGAAAAAAGTGAAAATATCTGTATAGTATAAATAGGAAAAAAGCAGTTTTATGTCACATATTTTTCACATTTTAAGCACTGAATCTGCAATAAATGAAATCAGGAGGCATAACATGACTTACCCACAGTTAACGACAGAAGTAGGCAGTAATGAAGTACAGGCCGTCATCCACACGAATCATGGAGATGTGAAGGTCAAGCTTTTTAAGGACATCGCACCAAAGACGGTCGAGAACTTCACGACCCACGCGAAGAACGGCTACTACGATGGCCAGATCTTCCACCGTGTCATCAAGGACTTCATGGTTCAGGGAGGAGACCCGACTGGTACAGGCATGGGCGGCGAAAGCATCTACGGCGGCAGCTTCGAGGATGAGTTCTCCACCGAGGCATTCAACCTGTACGGTGCCCTGTCCATGGCGAACGCGGGCCCGGGTACAAACGGCAGCCAGTTCTTCATCGTCCAGGCGAAGGAAGTCCCTTCCCAGATGCTCGGACAGCTTGAAGGCGCAGGGTATCCTGCTGAAATCATCGAAGCATACAAAGAGCGCGGCGGCACACCGTGGCTCGACCAGCGACATACTGTATTCGGGCAGGTCATCGGCGGCATGGATGTCGTCGAGAAGATCGCTGAAGTGAAGACGGGGGCGCAGGACCGTCCGGTTGAGGATGTCAAGATCGAAACGATTGAAATCACCGAATAGGATCATGAGGGAGAGGGCACCAGGCCCTCTCCCTTCATCATAAAATGCTCACAAAATAGTCATTAATAAAGGATTCATACATAAATGGTGTTTGTTATACTGTAGTGAGTAAAGGGGAGTGATTAATCATGATGCCGTTTCTATATTTCCCTGAGGATAAGACGGAGTATATCCCTGCGCTCCTCATGCTTGCCCTGTGCATACTGCTTGCCTACCTTGCCTACCGGTTCGTAAAGAGGCATTCAGAAAAGCAGGAAGAGAAGATGAAGCGTTTCGAGCAGCAGGTGATGGAAAGAATTGAACAGGAACAGTACCATGAATCCGGAAGGTAGCATCGAACTCTATCGGCTGCTCAAGGAGTGGGACCCACTTGGACTGGCGGCGGAGGACTTCGACTATGATGCTGAAATCTATGACAGCATGGAAGTGCTTCACAGCACCCGGGACGTCGAAACGGCGGGCCGGAAGATACAGCAGATCTTCCTCCATTCGTTTGAAGAGGAGATACCGCTTGCACAAATCCGTCCGGTGGCTGAAGAGGGACTGGAGATCGTGGAATTATATAAAGCACCTTGACCGCAGGATGAGCCGAGCTCTCCATGCGGTTTTTTGCGTTGTTCCCGACCTATGATTAGATAATCCCTTCCTATTATGATAAAATAATCAGTGCGTATGAACTACTGAAAGTTAGTGGGGTAATCCAAGTGGCAAAAAAATATCGGACAGGCCAGTTCGTGAAGGTCAAAGTAACTGGTATCCAGCCGTATGGTGCTTTTGTCAAAACCCCTGATAATCAAGAAGGACTCATTCATATTTCAGAAGTGATGAACGATTACGTCCACGATGTCAATCAATTTTTATCCAAAGGGCAGATAGTCAAGGCGAAAGTGCTCAGTGTGGACAAGAATGGGAAACTCAACCTTACTCTGAAGGATAATGAATACTTCAAGAATGAGGAAAGGAAACGGGATAGGCGTTCCGTCCTGGACCAGATCAAGGATACGGAAAAATATGGATTCGAGTCCCTTAGACAAAAGATGCCGGATTGGATAGAGACGGCGAAACGACGCATGAAGTAGCATAGCTGGCCAGACAATCGAAACGTACAGCCGGAAATATGGAATCTGCAGGGGGTGATCCTCTGCAGTTTTTTTATTTGCCGAAAATATCAGGGGCGCAAATCCTGATCCTGGAAAAGCAGATTAAAACACGCCTGCAAAGGGGATTGGGAGGTCTGCAGCCCATTTTTCATAAAGCTTGAAAAAATCTGAAAAAAAGTCCATTATTATTTATAGTGCTTCACTGTTATAAGGAAGATTACTGAGTGATGCTGCACAAAGGGGAGCTTGTCATGATGGATGACAGGAAGGAATCCGGCATCGATCCCGGACCACTCAGCCATTTCCCCGGAAAAATCAAAAAGCATATTGAAATCGGGAAAGAAGAAGGTAAACTTGAGGTAGGGAAATACCAGTAATGAAGCATGAAGATATGCTCATGCAGGAGGAAATCTCCAGCCTGGCATTCGTCGGCTTCAATATGTTCCATCGCCGGCCCGGAAACAGGTTGGCCGGATTGCCTGACACTCCATGTGCAAGGTAAAACAAGCTCCGAACAGTTTCAAGCTCCATCACCAGCAAGAACACAAATAGAACAGTGGGAATCCATCCGCTGTTTTTTGGAAAGGGATGTAAAATGACGAAATCACAAGAAATCATCAAGCAGACAGAACAGTATGGTGCGCCGAACTACAACCCGCTGCCGATCGTCATCTCGGAGGCAGAAGGTGTATGGGTCAGGGACCCGGAAGGAAATGAATACATGGATATGCTCAGTGCATATTCTGCAGTGAACCAGGGGCACAGGCACCCGAAGATCATCCAGGCACTCAAGGATCAGGCAGATAAGCTCACCCTGACATCCCGTGCTTTCCACTCCGACAGGCTTGGACCGTGGTATGAGAAGGTCTGCAAGCTTGCCGGCAAGGAAATGGCACTGCCGATGAACACCGGTGCGGAAGCTGTGGAGACGGCCATCAAAGCAGCAAGACGCTGGGCCTATGATGTAAAGGGTGTAGAGGACGACAAAGCTGAAATCATCGCAATGAACCAGAACTTCCATGGCCGTACACTGGCTGCGGTCTCACTTTCCTCGGAAGCGGAATACCGCCGTGGCTATGGCCCGCTGCTCGACGGCATCAAGCTGGTCGATTTCGGCGATATCGGACAGATCAGGGATGCAGTAACCGAAAATACTGCAGCGATACTGCTCGAGCCGATACAGGGGGAAGCAGGCATCAATATTCCACCTGAAGGTTTCCTCAAGGAAGTCAGGGAATTGTGTGACGAACACAACATACTCTTCATTGCAGACGAAATCCAGGCTGGACTTGGCCGTTCAGGCAAAATGTTCGCGACGGACTGGGATGATGTGAAACCGGATATGTATATTCTGGGCAAAGCGCTCGGCGGCGGCGTCTTCCCGATTTCCTGCATACTTGCAGATAAAGAGGTGCTTGGCGTGTTCAATCCGGGATCCCACGGATCCACATTCGGAGGGAACCCGCTCGCCTGTGCCGTTTCGGAGGCAGCACTTGATGTACTGGTGGATGAAGAACTTGTCGAGCGTTCGAATGAACTTGGCGAATACTTCAAAGCGGAACTCGAAAAAATCGACACACCATTGATAAAGGAAATCAGGGGACGCGGCCTGTTCATAGGCGTCGATCTGACGGAGTCTGCACGTCCATATTGTGAAGAGCTGAAAGAACTCGGTCTTCTGTGCAAGGAAACGCATGACACGGTCATCCGTTTTGCACCACCGCTTGTCATATCGAAGGAAGACCTGGATTGGGCGCTCGAAAGAGTGAGGAAGGTACTGTCCAAATAACGCTTTCAAATAGTAATTAATGTGTTACAATAACATTGAAAACAGTTCCAAAAAAGAGGCGGATATAAAATGTCAGAGAAATCAAATCTTATCACTTCCACACAGGCAATCATTCATGAGGCTTTGGATAAACTCGGTTTTGATGAGGGAATGTATGAGCTGATCAAGGAACCGATGCGTCTTCTGAAAGTACGCATCCCGGTGCGTATGGATGATGGTTCCGTCAAGGTGTTCACCGGTTACCGTGCACAGCATAATGATGCTGTCGGACCGACGAAAGGTGGCGTACGTTTCCACCCGGATGTCAATGAAGAGGAAGTTGTTGCCCTCTCCATGTGGATGACCTTGAAATCAGGTATCGTCGACCTGCCGTATGGCGGCGGTAAAGGCGGCATTATATGTGATCCACGGGAAATGAGCATCGCTGAAGTCGAACGCCTGAGCCGCGGCTATGTGCGTTCGATCTCCCAGATTGTTGGACCGACTAAGGATATTCCTGCGCCGGACGTCTTTACGAACTCCCAGATCATGGCATGGATGATGGATGAGTACAGCATCATTGATGAATTCAACTCTCCAGGCTTCATTACGGGGAAACCGCTAGTGCTTGGCGGATCCCAGGGCCGTGACCGTGCCACAGCGATGGGTGTCATCCTGTGTCTCGAGCAGGCGCTTGAAAAACGCGGCAAGAAGATGGATGAGATACGCGTCGTCATCCAGGGCTTCGGGAATGCAGGAAGCTTCCTCGCCAAAATATTGTCGGACAGAGGAGCCAAGATCGTCGGCATTTCAGATGCCAACGGTGCCCTGCACGAACCGGATGGACTCGATATCGATTACCTTCTTGACCGCCGTGACAGCTTTGGCATGGTGACCAATCTGTTCGATGACGTTCTTGCAGGTGAAGAGCTCTTCAACATCGACTGTGATGTGCTCATACCGGCTGCAATCGCCAACCAGATCACAGAAGAGAATGCAGACAACATCAAGGCAGATATCATCTGTGAAGCGGCCAATGGTCCGACGACGAAGGAAGCGACCCAGATACTGACCGATAAAGGTGTACTCATTGTACCGGATGTACTTGCATCTGCAGGCGGGGTTACAGTTTCCTACTTCGAATGGGTCCAGAACAACCAGGGCTATTACTGGGATGAAGAAGAAGTGAATGAAAAGCTTGAGATCAAGCTAAAGAAAGCATTCAATGAGATCTATGATCTCCATGAAAAACGGCATATCGATATGCGCCTTGCCGCCTATATCGTCGGCATCAAACGTACTGCTGAAGCTGCACGCTATAGAGGTTGGGCTTAAGCGCGACAAAAGAAGGGCCGGACAGACATCTGTCCGGCCTTTTTGAATTTTTATCCATAGTTTCCTTGATTTATCAAGGCAATTGTATTATTATAAATATTTGAATATGTTGAAAATTTCTAATAATAACGTCCATTGCGATTATTCTTTACATTTTTTACTGTATTATGATTTTGCATCATATTATTATAAATATACATAAAAGATTCAATCCGGTGGACGGCAATATCGTTTGACAAGGAGAGGAAAGCATGGCAGAAAAATCAAATCTCATTACATCCACCCAAAAGATCATCCATCAGGCACTGGATAATCTCGGGTATGATGAGGGAATGTATGAACTCATCAAGGAGCCGCTCAGAGTACTGAAAGTCCGTATACCGGTGGAGATGGATGATGGCTCGACGAAAGTATTTACAGGATACCGTGCGCAGCATAATGATGCTGCAGGTCCGACGAAGGGCGGGATCAGGTTCCACCCTGATGTCACCGAAGATGAAGTCGTGGCGCTGTCCATGTGGATGACATTGAAGGCGGGAATCGTCGACATTCCCTATGGTGGCGGCAAAGGCGGCGTCATCTGTGATCCGAGGGTGATGAGCACAAGGGAACTTGAAGGGGTCGCACGGGGCTATGTGCGGGCAGTCTCCCAGATTGTGGGTCCGACAAAGGACATCCCAGCACCCGACGTCTATACAAACGCCCAGGTGATGGCGTGGATGATGGATGAATACAGCGTGAAGAATTCGGATGACCCGTTCCAATTCATCACAGGAAAACCGATTTCCGTCGGCGGCTCGAAAGGCCGTGAAACGGCTACAGCCATGGGTGCAGTCATATGTGTCGAGCAGGCGATGGAAAAGAGGGGCATCCCGATCGAAGAAGCGCGCGTCGTCGTCCAGGGATTCGGGAATGCAGGAAGCTACATATCCAAGATGCTCTATGACAAAGGAGCGAAGATCCTCGGTATTTCAAGGTCTTCCCGTGCCCTGTACAATCCTGAAGGCATCGATATAGACTATGTCCTCGACAACCGGGAAAAAGTTGATCTTGCAGATCATATGGCAGTCAGCGTCCTTTCGAATGAGGAACTGCTTGAGTTGGACTGCGATGTCCTCATCCCGGCAGCAATCGCGAATCAGATCACTGAACTGAATGCCGAACGCATCAAGGCGGACATCATCTGTGAGGCGGCCAATGGCCCGACCACAGAAGAGGCGACCCGCATACTTACGGAAAAGGGCGCCCTCATCATTCCGGATGTCCTCGCCTCAGCCGGTGGTGTGACGGTCTCCTACTTTGAATGGGTCCAGAACAAGCAGGGCTTCTATTGGGAAGAGGATGAGATTCAGGAGCTGCTCGAGAAGAAGATGAAGAGCGCATTCGATACCATATATGACCTGCATGAAGCGCGGAATATGGATATGAGGCTTGCAGCCTATACTGTAGGCATCAAACGGACTTCAGAAGCAGTCAGATTCAGAGGATGGGCCTAGGGGGCGGGGCCCGGCCACCCTGCATCATCGAAAAAGCCTGTTCTCCAATACTTTGGAGAACAGGCTTTTTGTATTGTCTTCTATTCTTTTCTTCGGTCGTTCTTCATTCTATCGATCAACCGCTCCATCTCATCGATGTAGTCACGGTCGGAACCGCCGGTTTCCTGTCCGGACAGATCTTCCTGCACTTTCGGTGCATCATGATCTGATTCATCGGGATATGCGGCTTCCGAATTATAATCGTATTCGTTTTCGGAATGAAGTGCTTCCTCTTCACGTTTCTGTGCATCGATTTCCTTCTGGGTGATGATTTCACCATCCGGCGTCATGTACTTCTTGTTCATCTTGCGGGTTTCACTGTCGAAGTAGCTGTAGATGATCGGAATGATGAACAATGTCAGGAAGGTGCTGCTGATGAGACCGCCGATGACGACGATGCCCATCGGAGCGATGAGTTCTGCACCTTCCCCGATGCCGATGGCGAGTGGCACCATGCCGAGCGCCGTCGTCAACGCGGTGATGACGATCGGGCGGAAACGGTCCTGGACACTCTTTTCGATCGCTTCGAGTACCGGCATGCCCTTCTCCTTCTGCTGGTTGATGTAGTCGACGAGCAGTATGGAGTTGTTGACCACGATGCCGAGCAGCAGTATGATGCCGACCACGGCAATGACGCTGAGCGGATTATTGGTGATGATCAATGAGAACATCACACCGATGATGCTGAGCGGCAGTGTAAAGATGACGACGAACGGGTGCTTGAATGATTCGAATTGGGCAACCATCACAAGGTAGATGAAGATGATGCCGAGTGCAATCGCAAGGGCGAGCTGTGGAATTGCATCCTCGAGCATTTCAAGGTCTCCCCCGATCGAAGTCTCGGTTTCATCAGCGAATTCTGCGTCGTCCACGATGGATTCGACGTGGGTGCCCGCTTCGTTCAGGCTCATGTCGGAAGAATAGTTGACCGTCAGTTCGCTCGTTTCCCTCTGGTCATCCCGGTTGATGAGCGGCAGCATTTCCGCTTCTTCAAGTTCGGCCACATCACCGATGGAGACATATTCCCCCTGGCCGTTGGCGATCTGGATATCCTGGAAGGCATCGACACTGGAGAGGATGCTTTCCGGATATTTGACGTTGATGGTCAGGAACTCCTCCCCTTCATCCACAGTGGAGGCGGCAACGCCGTTTGCCGCTTCGTAGATGGAACTGCCGATTTCGGCAGGCTGGAGGTTGTTCGCACGTGCAGCTGCACGGTCGACGCGCACCTGGAGTTCCTGGATCATGTCTTCACGGCTGGAAGTGACGCCTTCAATCTCACTATCATCTTCAAGTGCTTCAATGATGGCTGCTTCAGATTCCGCCAGACGGTCGGAATCTTCATCCGCAACATTGAGCGTCAGTGTATTCGGATTCGAGCCGGTTCCCGCCTGCGACATCGGGTTGACGCTGATGTCTGCGGAAGGATCGATATTTTCGATGTCACTTTCGATGTCTTCGATGAACTCATTGGTGGTGACACTGCGTTCGCCCTGACCGACGAGTGTGGCCATGATGTTCCCGACATTGCTTTCATCGACCGGGCTCATCGTAGATGCGGAACCGATGGTACTCATATAGGTCTCGATTTCGGAGTACTCCTCAAGCTTCTCCTCTATCAGTCCGATGGTCTCTTCCGTATCGGAGAGGATGGCATCCTGGGGCATTTCCACTTCCACCATCATTGTGCCTTCGTCACTTTCCGGCAGCAGATCGATGCCCTGTATATAGATGCCGACGACACCGATGACAAGTATGACTGCCGTCAGCACCAGAACGAGCATGCGGTGCGCGAGTGTCCAGCGTGAGAGCTTCCTGAGCCCTCTCATATAGGCTTTGTTCTGGCGTTTCCTCTCTTTGTTTTCATCCGGTGCCTTCAAAATGCGGCTTGCAATCATCGGCACGACGGTCAGTGCGACGAACAGGGAGGCAAGCAGGCTGAATACCACTGTGATTGCAAATGGTGTGAACAGCTGTCCAACCAGGCCGCTGACGAATACTACCGGCAGGAATACTGCGGCTGTCGTCATGGAGGAGGCGGTGATGGCTGCCGCGACCTCCTTGGCACCGTCGCTTGCGGCCTGCTTCGGCGTTTTGCCCATGGAGAGGTGCCGGTAGATGTTTTCAATGACGACGACTGCGTTGTCGACAAGCATCCCGATTCCAAGTGCCAGTCCTCCGAGCGTCATCATATTGATGCTGATATCGGTGAAGTACAGCAGTGCAAATGTGGTGATTACGGAGAACGGGATGGCAATCCCGATGATCAGCGGCGACTTCAGGTTGCGCAAGAAGGCGAAAAGCACCACCATCGCAAGGATGGCCCCGCTGATCAGGGACAGGTAGACGCTGTTGATGGCGATATCGATATACTCGCCTTCATCATAAAGGACCTCCACCGTCAGGTTTTCAAATTCTTCCTTGTCGAGCTGTTCTTCCAGCACGGAACGGAACTCGCCGTTGACTGTCGATGCATTGGCATCGGAAGAGAGGCTCATTTCGATCTGCATCGCATCGTCCTGGTTGAGGCGTGTCAGGACATCGTTATCCTGTTCCTGTATTTCCACATCGGCCACATCATCGAGGGAGATGGTGCCGGCATCTTCAGGCAGGTCGATCAGCACGAGGTTCTGGAGTTCTTCGACACCGTCGATGCTGCTCACCGTCCGTGTCGTTATGGCCTCCTGTGCTTCTTCGTCGACGATGGTGGCATTCGGGATGGAGATGTTGTTCGCTTCAATGATGTTAGCCACATCACTCTGGCTCAACTGATACTCTTCGAGTGCTTCCGTATCAAGTGTGACGGCAATCTCTTCGGTGATGCTTCCCGTCTTACTGATCGAGGCGACACCGTTGATGTTCTCGAGTTCCCCGATGAGATCATCGACCTGACCCTGGAATTCACTGACACTGTCATTGCCCGAGGTAACGGCAAGCGTCATGCTCGGGAACATCGTGATGTCGAATTCGAGGAAGGAGGGATCGCCCGCCTGGTCGGGCAGACTTGTATTCTCGATTGTCCGCATGATTTCGTTCTCGACCTCATCGATGGTCATGTCATAACCGAATTCGAGAAGGATGATCGAGGAACTTTCCTGGGATTGGGATGAGATGTTGGTCAATCCGCTGACGGTCGACAGTTCCGCCTCAAGCGGCACGGTGACATCCTCCATCACTTCTTCAGGCCCGGCTCCCTGGTATGTGGTGGCAACCGCAGCAATCGGCGGCTGCACATTCGGGAGGAGCTGGAGCGGGAGGCGGGTCAGCGAGACGGCCCCCAGCAGGATCAGTATGATCATTACGACGATGGTGAACTTGGGTCTCTTTATCGAGAAATCCGCTAGTTTCAAATATTTTCACTCCTAATTTAATATGAAAAATGCATACTTTTATCCAACAACATGTTGTATAATATTCAATGATAGTTAAATTATATAATCGATTCAATATACAATCCACTGGCAAGTGTTGAAAAGGAGCAGTAATATGTCGAAAATAAGTCGAAAAGAGGAGACGCGGAAAAATCTCCTGGATGCATTCTGGTCGCTCTATGTGGAGAAGCCGCTGGAAAAGATCACAGTCAAGGAAATCACGGATCTTGCCGGGTACAACCGGGGGACCTTCTACACCTATTTCTCCGATGTCTACGAAGTGCTGGAAATACAGAAGGCCGCAGTGATGCCGACAGAAGACATGATCCTCGATCCATTGAAGGAGATCAGGGAGAACGGCGGGAAGGTAGAGGAGTCGCTGAACGGCGTCTCCGATTATATCAATGAGCATGGTGACCGCATCGCCATACTGCTTGGTCCCGAGGGGGACCCGAGATTTCCGCATGAGATGAAGGCACGGGTACGTCAGATCATCATGAACTTCGTGCATGAACTGGGCATCAGGGAGGAAATCGAGTACGAATACATCATCGAATACCATATATCCGGCATGATCAACATGTACCAGCTGTGGGTGGAGAACGGCCAGAACCTCACGGAGCATGAATTGAGTGCACTGTATGAGCGGGTGGCACACATCGGTACATTGAACATCACCAACCGCATGCTGAACGACCGGCAGGCTCCATGAATCATCAGCCTCCTTAACGGGTAGAGTACTTATGCAAATAGATTCGACAAGGAGATGAATGCATGTTCCACTACACAGTAGAGACGGATCAGCCGATTGAAGACGCAGTATCATCACTTGAAGCCAGCCTGAAGGAGGAGAAGTTCGGTGTCCTGTGGCACTTCGACATCAAGGAGACGCTGGAATCGAAAGGCCTGGAGTTCGATCAGCCATACCGTGTCCTTGAAGTATGCAATCCCCAGGAAGCAAAGAACGTCCTCGAGGAGAACCAGATGGTCGGCTACTTCCTGCCGTGCAAGATCGTCGTCTATGAAGACGGAGGTACGACGAAGATCGGCCTTCCTAAACCGACGGCACTGATTGAAATGGTCAATGATGACGCGCTCAAGCAGTTCGCCCAGGATATAGAGGACCGCCTGGTCACATGCATGGACAGGGCGGTATAGGATGGTCCTCTCCCTATTGGAGGGGTTTTCAAGTTGAATAATTTCAAGTTCGCCGCATCAAAGTCTATAATTGTTCCATGTGAACATATCTACAAGGAGCGGTTATGATGAAATATGATTTCGATACACCGATAAACAGAAGGAACACCTATGCCATGAAATGGGATGGCGGGGAACTGATCAAGGAATTCGGCCTGACGGAACGATATGATGAGGATACGATTCCACTGTTCACGGCAGATATGGACTTCCAGGTGGCAGAACCGGTCGTCGAGGCACTGAGGCGGACGGTGGACCATCAGATCTTCGGCTATACGATTACGCCCCCCGCCTACTATGAAGCCATACAGAAGTGGTTCTCGGACAAATATGGCTGGGAAATCAACAAGGAAGAGATCATATATGCCCCGGGTACGGTGCATTCCCTGAACATTGCGGTCAAGGCATTCTCCGAAAAGGGGGATGGCGTCATCATCCAGCGGCCGGTGTATCCGCCATTCACTTCGGCGATTGAAGGCAATGGCCGTACAGTGAAGAACAATGGGCTGGAGCGGGACGAAGCGGGGCATTACCACATCGATTTCGATGACTTCGAGAAGCTGGCCAAAGAGGATGATACGACGATGTTCATCATGTGCAATCCGCACAACCCGACGGGCAACATCTTCAGGGAGGACGATCTTGCACGCCTCTCTGACATCTGCCGTGAAAATGGCGTCACCATCATCGCGGATGAAATCCATGGAGACCTGATCCGCTTGGGTGAGACCTTCACACCGATCGTCAAGGCCGCATCCCACACGGATCACATCGTCACATTGACGGCCATCAACAAGACGTTCAACCTCGCCGGACTGCACTGTACGAATGTGGTGATTACGGATGAAGGCTTGAGGAAGCAGTTCCAGGAGGAGCAGGGGATGAGCCTGCCCAGTCCATTCACGGTCTCCGCACTCATCGCCGCCTACACGGAAGGGGATGAATGGCTCCACCAGGTCAGGGAGTACATCGATGGCAACATCGACTTCGTAATCGATTTCCTGTCGCGCGAAATGCCGAAGGTCAAAGTCGAACGTCCGGCGGGCACATATGTGCTGTGGATGGACTTCTCGGGCTACGGCATCACACCGGAGGAAGTGCATGACCGCATCTACAACAGGGCCAATGTGCTGCTTGAGGACGGGAAGATGTTCGGCGCGGAAGGCAACGACTTCCAGAGGATCTGCGTACCTTCCCCACGATCCGTACTTGAAGAGGCGCTGAACCGTATCGCAAAAGAATTCCACGACTTGGACTAGACCCTGTATTGGCGGGGTCTCCCGCAATCGGCAAAACTTTTTTCCGATTAGGGGTTGTAATTATGCCGCGACTGTATTATTATAATATTCAATCAATTGAATAGCCTTTGATTGAAGAAGAGAAGTAGCAATTTCTCCATGCTGAAGAGAGCCGGTGGGTGGTGCGAACCGGTGCAATGATCTTGTGAATGGACTTCTGTATAACCGGCTGCCGCAGAAAGGCACCGGCGTCTTTCCAACGTTACATGGTTGATATGGATGCATATGTGTCCATATCTTGAGTGGACCGGTCACGACCGGTCAATAAAGGTGGCACCACGGCTCCCCGTCCTTTTTTAAAGACAGGGGAGCCTTTTTGTATAGAAAATGGGATAGAACGCATATCAGAGCAAGTAGTGGAGCACCGCATGGCACAGAGAGTCGGGGAAGCTGGAAACCGATGCATGCATGTTCCGTGAATGGGCCTGATTGGAATGCGTCCGTCCGCCGCACGTTACGCGGCAAGAGCAGGAGTCCGGTACGGACTCAATGCGAGGTGGCACCGCGGTGAAATCGTCCTCCATAGACCAGTCATGGTCCATGGAGGATTTCTTATATTCTGGGAGGGAAAAATGATGAGATCAGAAGCAGTCAAACCAGCAGTAAATAGAAGCATGAAACCTTATCTGGCAAAATTGTCCGAGCGTGAGGACCTTACTTTCGAAGAGATGTCGGAAGCAGTCTCGATCCTGCTGCTGGATGCAGTCAGCGACAGTGAGATCGCAGCACTCCTCATGGCCTTGAAGGCGAAAGGCGAGACGGTGGAGGAGATTGCAGCACTCGTCGAAGTGCTGCGCAGGCATGCGATGCCGATCCGCCGCCATATCGATGGCGTGATGGACAACTGCGGCACCGGAGGGGACGGCTCGAACAGCTTCAACATTTCGACGACATCCGCCTTTGTGCTGGCTGGTGCGGGCGTGAAGGTTGCGAAGCACGGCAACCGCAGCATCACGAGCAAGACGGGCAGTTCAGATGTCTTGGGTGAAATCGGCGTCTCCCTCTCATTCGACACGGAGGATATCGATACGCTGCTCGATAAGAACGACATCGCATTCCTTTTCGCTCCCCACGCCCATCCGAAGATCAAGCAGATCATGAAGGTGCGGCACGACTTGAAGGTACCGACGATCTTCAACCTGATCGGGCCGCTGATCAATCCGGTAGCCCTGGACTACCAGTTCCTCGGCGTCTACCGCAAGGATAAGGTGGAGATGATGGCACAGGTGCTGAAGCGTCTCGGCAGGAAACGCGCCGTGGTCATCAACGGGGCAGGTTCGATGGATGAGGCATCCCTGCTCGGCGAGAACCACATGACGATACTTGCCGACGGTGAAATCACAAATATGACCTTCACCCCGGAATCGGTCGGCCTGCCGACATATACGAAGGAAGCGATCACCGGCGGCGACAGCGGTGAAAATGCGCAGATCCTCCTTGATGTCCTCTCCGGACGGGCGACACCGGCCCAACGCGACACGATCCTGCTGAATGCGGGACTCGGGCTGTTCAGTGCAGAGCGGGCGGAGACGATCGAGGAAGGCATCGAAAAGGCGCGGGAGAGCATCGATTCAGGCAGGGCACTTGCGAAATTGAACCATCTGGTTACCTATACACAAGAAGGCGGGATATAAAATGGCGGCAATACTTGAAGAGATCATTTCACATAAACGCATTGAAATAAAATCACTGGATGCCCAGGAGATCATCCGGAGCCGGAAGCCGGTATCCTTCAGGGCACGCCTTGAAGACTCGGAGACGATGGCCGTAATCGGAGAAGTGAAGCGGGCATCCCCTTCGAAGGGGGACATCAACATCGGCATCAAGCCTGAAGAACAGGCGGCAAAATACGTATCAGGCGGTGTGGATGCGATCTCCGTATTGACGGATAAGAACTACTTCAAGGGCTCTATGAGGGATCTTGAGGCGGTGAAATGTGCAGTCGGTGTACCGGTGCTGAACAAGGATTTCATCATCGACGAGCGGCAGATTGACCGGGCGTACCTGTACGGTGCCGATGTCATCCTGCTCATCGTGGCGGCCCTTGATGACGAAACGCTTAAACGTCTGTACGACTACGCCGGGACATATGGCCTGGAATCGATCGTCGAAGTCCACACGGAAGAAGAGATGGAGCGGGCGCTCGCAATAAGCCCTGAACTCATCGGCGTCAACAACCGGGACCTCAAGACATTCGAAGTGGATATCGCAAACACCGAAAGGCTGCTTGCAAAATATGGCGATGTCTCCACGCACTTCATCGCTGAGAGCGGCATAAAGACCGAAGCGGATGCTGTTCGCATGCGGGACGCAGGGGCAAGCGCCCTGCTGGTCGGCGAGACGCTGATGCGTGCAGAGCAGCCGGATGCGACCACCCGTTCACTCAAGGTGCCGCGCAGATGAAGATCAAGATCTGCGGCATCCAGTCGGTGGAAGCGGCCCGGTGGGCAGTGGATGCCGGTGTGGACATGCTCGGACTGATGTTCGCCGACAGCCGCCGGAAGATCAGTGTGGCAGAGGCGCGTGAAATAGTCCGCGCCGTCGGGCAGGACATAGACTGTACCGGTGTCTTCGTCAATGAGCCGATCGATGAAGTGAGGCGGATATACGAGGCGGTCGGCCTGGACTTTGTACAGCTGCATGGGGACGAATCGCGGGACTATGCAGAAGCGCTGGATATCCCGGTAATCAAGGCCTTCTCCATCCGCCAGACGGATATCCGGGAGATGTTCCGCTACAGTGCAGACTATATACTGATCGACAGTCCGCCGGGCAGGTACCGGGGAGGCACGGGCCATGCATTCGACTGGTCGGCCCTCGATCACCCGGGCGTGGACCAGAGCCGCCTCATTCTCGCAGGCGGCATCAACAGCTGCAATGTCCGTCAGGCATATGAAGCCGTATCACCTGCATATGTCGACATCTCAAGCGGCGTGGAGACGGATGGTGTGAAAGACAGGAAGAAAATATTCGAATTGACTGAACAGATGAAAGGTGTGCATATAAATGAAACAGATCTACACTCAGCCGAATGAAAACGGCCACTACGGAGAATACGGCGGCAGGTATGTGCCGGAGACACTGATGGGTGCCATCAAGGAACTGGAGGCGGAATATAAATCTGCCCAGTACGATGAAGCATTCCAGCAGGAGCTCAACTACTACTTGAAGGACTATGTCGGCAGGGAATCCCCGCTCTATTACGCGGAGCGCTTATCGGAAAAGGCCGGCGGGGCAAAAATCTACCTCAAGCGCGAGGACCTGAACCATACGGGCGCACATAAGATCAACAACACGATCGGTCAGGCGCTGCTCACGAAACGGATGGGCAAGAAGAAGGTCGTTGCCGAGACGGGGGCTGGACAGCACGGCGTGGCGACAGCAACCGTATGTGCACTGCTCGACCTGGAATGCGTGGTCTTCATGGGCAAGGAGGATGTGAAGCGCCAGGAGCTGAACGTCTTCCGCATGGAGCTGCTCGGCGCCAAAGTCGTCAGCGTCGACCAGGGCAGGGGCACGCTCAAAGATGCCGTCAACGAAGCGCTGCGCTACTGGGTGGCGAATGTCGAGGATACGCACTACATCCTCGGTTCGGCGATGGGACCGCACCCGTTCCCGCAGATTGTGCGTGACCTGCAGTCGGTCATCGGCAGGGAGACGAAGCAGCAGATGCTCGATAAGGAAGGCAGGCTGCCCGATGCGGTCGTGGCATGCATCGGCGGAGGGAGCAATGCGATCGGCATGTTCCATCCATTCATCGATGACAGGGGGGTCCGTCTCGTCGGAGTCGAGGCCTCAGGCCATGGCATACCATCCGGGGAGCATGCAGCTTCATTGAATGAAGGATCCATCGGCATCCTTCATGGTGCCAAGATGCACCTCCTGCAGGACGAAGCAGGCCAGGTACAGGAGGCCTATTCCATCTCAGCCGGACTGGACTACCCGGGCATCGGACCGGAGCACAGCCACCTGAAGAATATCGAACGGGCGGAATACGAACATGTGACGGATGAGGAGGCGCTTGAAGCCTTCAAGCTGCTGTCGCATACCGAAGGCATCATCCCGGCGCTCGAGAGCGCCCATGCGGTATCGCATGCAGTGAAGATGGCGGCAGGGATGTCCCCGGATGAAACACTGGTCATCTGTCTGTCGGGACGCGGAGACAAGGACGTGGCACAGATCAAGACAAGAGAGGAAGGAAGGGAACTATGAGCAAATTCGAATTGGAAAAGGCATTCGGCACACTGAAAGCAGAGGACGAGAAGGCGTTCATCGCGTATATCATGGCGGGCGACGGCGGCCTCCAGAATCTGAAGGGACAGATACAATCGCTTGAAGCATCCGGTGTATCGATCGTGGAGCTCGGCATCCCGTTTTCAGATCCCGTTGCAGACGGCCCGGCCATACAGGCGGCCGGTCAGCGCGCGCTGGCACAGGGGGTCACACTTGAGAAGGTGCTGGTCGAACTTGCACGGATCAGGCACGAGGTATCCATCCCTGTCGTAATCATGACCTACGCCAATCCGGTGCTCCGCCTCGGTGCACACCGTTTTGCGGAACTGGCACATGAAGCGGGCGTCTCAGGCGTCATCATCCCGGACGTGCCCCTTGAGGAAGAGCGTGAATTCGGCGCGCCCCTTGCAAAGTATGACATCGCGATGATCCGCTTCATCACGCTGACGAGTTCGGAAGACCGCATCAAGGAAGTCATTGAAGGTGCTGAGGGCTTCATCTATGCAGTGACGGTCAACGGCACGACGGGTGTGAGGGAAGGCTTTGTCGACTCCCTCTACGACCATCTTGAGAAGATCAGCCAGGCGAGTGATGTGCCTGTCTGTGCCGGTTTCGGCATCAATGATGCGGAACAGGCGGAGAAGATCGGTGCACACTGTGATGGTGTCATCGTCGGCAGCCGCATCGTCAACCTGCTGAACGAAGGGAAGGCGGATGAAATAAGGACGCTCATCCCCAAAAATCGCGATATTGCAGCGAATGCGACAAAATAATTGAAATGGCCTCCTGTTTTTATCTACAATATGGATGATGGATAAACTATTTGGAGGATACCTATGACACATATTAAATTCGATTATTCAAATGCATCACCATTCATGAGTGAAGAAGAGATGTCAGGCTTGGCGCCTTTCGTTTCAAGTGCACATGAAATGATCCACAAGGGCACAGGCGCCGGCAGTGATTTCCTGGGGTGGGTGGACCTTCCCGAAAATTATGACAGGGAAGAGTTCTCACGCATCCAGCAGTCTGCAGATAAGATCCGTTCCGACTCCGATGTGCTCGTCGTCATCGGTATCGGCGGATCCTACCTCGGTGCGAAGGCGGCGGTTGAAATGCTGACGCCGACATTCGGCCAGGACGGCCCCGAGATCGTATTCGCCGGACATCAGCTGTCGAGCCATTATATGAATGAGCTCAAGAACCATCTGAAGGATAAGGACTTTTCAATCAACGTCATCAGCAAGTCCGGCACGACGACCGAACCTGCGATAGCGTTCCGCGTCTTCAAGAAACTGCTCGAGGAGAAATACGACAATCCGGCAGAGCGCATCTATGTCACGACCGACAAGGAGAAGGGTGCACTCAATACGCTCGGACGTGAAAAGGGATATGAAATGTTCGTCGTACCTGATGACGTCGGCGGCAGATATTCTGTCCTGACCGCAGTGGGACTGCTGCCGATTGCAGCCGCAGGCATCGACATCGGAAAGATGATGGAAGGTGCACGGTCCGCAATGGGCGACCTTTCTGAGGCATCGCTTGAAAAGAATCCGGCCTACCAGTATGCAGTGGTGCGCAATGTCCTCTACAACAAGGGATACGATGTGGAGATGCTGATTAACTATGAGGCGCGCCTCTCCTACTTCGGGGAGTGGTGGAAGCAGCTGTTCGGTGAAAGTGAAGGCAAGGACAACAAGGGCATCCTGCCGCACAGCGCAAACTTTACCACAGACCTCCACTCGCTCGGCCAGTATATCCAGGAAGGCCGCCGCATGCTGATGGAAACCGTCATCAATGTGGAGACGCCACATAGCGATGTGGTGATCGAGGCTGAGGAACAGGACCTCGACGGCCTGAACTACCTCGAAGGCATGACGGTGGACGAAGTGAACCACCAGGCCATGCAGGGGACGGTGCTCGCCCATGTGGACGGCGGCGTGCCGAACATGGTTGTGAATGTGCCGAAGCTCGATGCCTATACATTCGGGTACATGGTCTACTTCTTTGAGATCGCCTGTGCGATGAGCGGCTACCTGCTTGGTGTGAATCCATTCAACCAGCCGGGTGTGGAAGCGTACAAGCAGAACATGTTCGCCCTGCTCGGAAAATCAGGATTTGAGGACCTCAGAAAACAATTGAATGACAGACTCGGATAAAAATTATATAATTGAAGGATAGTCAGGCTATATTACACTGTAATATAGCCTTTATTAAATGTGCGAGGTTATGTGTGTGGAATTGGAAAAGCTGTTTGAAAAATTGACCACCCGGGAAGGGATGGAGTCCCTGTTTGCAGAGGTGGAGGCGCTTGGCCTCATCGTGGGCTTCCTGCTTGCGATGGCCGAGTCGTTGTTTGCCTTCCTTCCCCTGTTCGCCATCGTCATCATCAACATCAATTCATATGGATTCTTATTGGGTTTCGTGGCGAGCTACTCGGGCACGGTGATCGGAAGCTACCTTGTGTTCCTGCTCGTCCGATACCTCTTCAGGAAGCCGGCCCAAAGATACATCGAGAAGCATGAACGGCTTGGGAGGATGCTGCACTTCATCGACACGAAGGGTTTCTCCTTCCTGCTGATATTGCTGTCCCTGCCGTTTACGCCGAGTTTTGCGGTCAATGTCATCGCGGCTTTATCCAACATGAAAAAGACCGTATACTTATCCATATTGATTGCAGCAAAAGCGATTATGATCCTGCTGATGTCGGTCGTCGGATATGACATCACTTCATTCTTCACTTCACCGCTGCAGTTGACAGTGTCAATCATTTTCCTTGTGGTACTCTATTTCTTTTCGAAATGGTACCAGAAATATATAAACCGCAAATTAGAGAAATAGAGGTGAAGTCGAGTGAAGAAGGAAATAGGTGAATGGCTTGTTGCGATCCTGATTGCCGTCGTGCTCATCGTCCTCATCCGGTCATTCCTTTTCGTCTCCTATACAGTGGACGGGCTCAGTATGGACCCGACCTTCGAAGATGAGGACAGGGTGGTCGTTAACAAGCTCATGGACAATTTTGGGGAATATGAAACGGGCGATGTCGTCGTCTTCAATTCGGAGGCGGGGCCTGCCTACGTCAAGCGCGTCATCGGTACGCCGGGGGATACGGTGACGATGGAGGACAAGCAGGTCTTTGTGAACGGTGAGCCATTGGAAGAGGACTACGTTGTGCACAGGACCGATTCGTACATGGATAACTTTACGCTCCAGGACCTTGGGGTCGAAGGGGAGACCATACCGGAAGGGCAGTACCTCGTACTCGGGGACAACAGGCCGCTGAGCCGCGACAGCCGCGATTTCGGCACCGTCGATGAATCCCAGATCATCGGTGAGGTACAGCTCAGGTTCTGGCCATTCAATAGGATTGCAGTAAATTTTGATTAGAAAGGCACCCCTTGGGGTGTCTTTTGTCTACTCATAAGGAGGAAATACATGGGAATCAACATCTGGACAGGAATCAGCGGAACCGGAAAGACACAGCGCATGTTCGATGAGATAGATGCCATCACAAGTGAAGCACCGCTCGGTTCGAGCATCTATATCGTCACCCCTACCCAGAATACATTACGCTATGAGAACATCATCACCAACCCGACGGGGGAGAACCCAAGTGTCGGGAGTCTGCGTACTGCGGTGTTCAGCTTCTCGCGATTGATGTGGCACATCTTCAATGAGACGGGGCATTCGACACGGGATGCACTGTCCGAGAGCGGCCACATCATGCTGCTGCACAAGATGATGAATGAAATGAAATCGGAATTCGAATTCTATCGCGACAGCGCACAGTACATAAAATTTTCCGGCAAGGTGCTGGATATGCTGAGTGAATTCCGTGCCTACCGTGTTTCACCTGATGATTTCGGGCGCATCGAGACCCCGTCCGGCCGCGTCCGGGACAAGATGCATGATCTCGAGATCATCTACCGCAATTGGGAAAAGCGCATCACGGAACTCCAGATCGAGGACATCAATCTGGCTGACCAGTTCATCGATCTCCTGTATTCGGATACACCGATCCGCTCGCTCGAGGACGCCGTCATCTACATCGATGGGTTCCACAACTTCACGGAGAGCGAGTTTGCGCTGATCCAGGCGCTTGAGACACGGGTCCGGGAAATCAACCTGCTGCTGACCCATCAGGGGACGAACAAGCAGCTGTTCCGGAAGACGGATTCCGTCATTGAACGTCTGCGCTACCATATGGGCGACCACAGGCTGTCCTTCGAGCATTTCGGGGAGGACTTCAGACGCTCCAGCAGGAATGGGCTCATCCAGGTCGAACGGTACTTCGACCGGAACGAGTCGATCTACGACTATGACGGGGTCGTATTCACCGAGGCGCCGAACGTCCTTGAGGAAGTCAATGATGTGGCCAGGGAGATCGAGTCGCTCGTCTTCGACGGGAAGGCCCACTATACCGATGTCGGTGTACTCTACCGGGACGCGAACTATGAACCCGTGCTCCAATCGGTCTTCCGCCGGTACGGCATCTCCTATCATATCGACCAGAAAGTGCCCATGCACTCCCATCCCTTCATCCAGTTCATCATGAGCCTCCTGGAGTGCTACATGCGGAACTATGAGTTCGGCGCATTCATGAATGTGCTGAAGACGGGATACTTGTGCGAAGCATCAAAGCGGCACTACATCGATCAGCTCGAGAACTTCGTGCTGGAGCGCGGCCTGAGTGGCGCCTCCCTGTTCGATGACGAACAGTTCCGCTATTATACGGAAGTGACGGATGAAGGCATCAGGCGGGTGGACAAAAGCGATGCGTACGCCGGGATGATCGATTTCAAGAATGAAGTGCTCGAAAAGCTCGAGAAGGTCTTCAGGGAATTCAGGAAGGAAGGCACAGTGCGCGACTACATCAATACCATCTATGACTTCATCGTGGATGAGGGGATCATCGATGTGCTCGCCGAAGAGATGCAGGCACTCGATGAAAGGAACGAAATACAGGTGCGGGATGAGACTGAACAGGCCTACAACATGTTCATCCGGCTGCTGGATGATGCCTATACGGTGTTTGATGATGAAGAGGTGCCATTCACCCTCTTCTACGAGACTTTCATCGACGGTCTGAAGAATGCGGAGTTCAGCCTGCTGCCATCGACGATCGACCAGGTGATGGTCGGTTCCCTCGACCTGTCGAAGGTGGAGAACAAGAAATACATCTTCATCATCGGCCTGAACCGGGACGTCATGCCGCGGGAGAGCCGCAATACGGAAATCATCTCCGATGAGGAGAAGACGGTGTTCGAGCATGCGGACATCGAGCTCTCCCCAAGTTCCAGAACCCTTGCCCAGGATGAGCGCTTCGTCTTCTATCTTGGTGTGACCCGTGCGACGGAGGGGCTATACCTCAGCTGGGCGGGCACACTGCCGTCCGGCGAAGCGACGAAGATCAGCCCGTTCCTCGAAGAGCTCCTGCCTGGGGAGACACGCGTGAAAAATTATGAATACAGGCGGACATCGGAATACGACCGCTTCAATCCGTCCCGTCTGATCACATCGATAGAAAGCATGGAACCGCTCCTGCACCTGAAAGTGCGTGAGATGATGACGGCACCCGTCGGGTCGCCGGAAGCATTCCTCGAGCTCCCGGAATACAGGGGATGGGTCGAGGCATATCATATACTGATGAAGGAGCGCTGGCACGATGTGTACCCGCGCCTCAAGCGCAACCTGACGTATGACAACCGGGCGGAGCCCCTGACGCGCGAGACGGCGGAGGCGCTCTATACCCCCGAGATGAATGCCAGCGTTTCACGGTTCGAATCATTCTTCAGATGCCCATTCCAGCATTTCAGCCGATACGGCCTGAAGCTCAAGGTGCGGAAGCCCTATCAGGTGGCGCCGATCGAACTCGGCAACCTGTATCACGAGGTGCTCTATGATGTCGTCAAGTCGCTCGACTATACGCTGCGTCATCCGGAGGAGAAGGTCCGCGAACAGGTGGCGGACTCCATCGAACGGTTTTCACAGGCGATCCAGTTCGGCATATTCGAACATACCGGATACTATAAATCCCTGAAATCAAGGGCCCGCGATGCGATCATCAAACTGCTCCTCTTCATGAAGGACATCGAATCGCTCGGCCACTACAGGATTGCCGATGTCGAGCTGTCATTCGGCTTCAGGGACAGTCCGATGGAGGAGGTCACGCTGACGAGCAATGATGGCTACAAGATCCACCTGCGCGGAAAGATCGACCGCGTCGACATGTATGAGACGAAGGACGGCGCCTACGTCAACCTCATCGACTACAAGTCGAGCACACGGAGCATCTCGCGTGAAGGCGTACTGAACGGACTCGAGCTGCAGATGATGACCTACATGCATGTGCTGATGGACCAGGGGAGGGAACACTTCGGCAAGGAGAAGATCATGCCGAACAGCATGCTCTTCTTCCCGGTCAGGGATCCGCTCCTGTCACTTGATGACGAGGCGGCGCTGGAGGCGGCGGAAGCCGAGCACAAGAAGCGCATGCGTCCGGACGGCGTATTCATCAACGAGCACGCGGAATATGATGCGCAGCTCGATGAGACATCTGTCGGCATCAGCGGCATGCTTGCGGACCTCGACGATTTCAAGGAATACAACAGATATCTCCCGATCTCCGTATCGAAGAACGGCAAGATCAATGCCCGGACGAAGGGCAAGTACTTCAGTCCGGAGCTCTTCCGGCATTACGCCGACCACATCATGGACATGTACAGGAATGCAACGGATGAGATATACGGCGGGGAAGTGCTCGCGTCACCGATGGCGATGGACGCGGGGAACACCCGGCTTGCATGTGAGATGTGCGACTTCAAGTCCGCATGCCACATCGATGCGCTGATGAACCGCCGGGATATAAGGAAGAACGAATTGGATGAGGAAGCAGTCAGCCTATTTGAAAGTGAGGTATCCATTGATGGTCCAGTGGACAGATAAACAGCTTGAAGCGATTGAATATGAAGGATCGGACGTGCTGGTGGCCGCAGCGGCCGGCAGCGGCAAGACGACCGTCCTGGTCGAACGGATCATCCGCAAGATCCTCGGTGGCCGCTACAGCATCGACGAAGTGTTCGTCGCCACCTTCACCAACATGAGTGCACGGGACATGAAGGACAAGATAGAGAAGGCATTGCGCCAGGCGTATGGGGAGAAGCGCGACCCGGCCATCTACACCGAGATGCTCAAGCTGAAGGAGGCGCACATATCCACACTCCACAGCTTCTGCCTGCACCTCATACAGATGCACTACAATACGATCGGCCTGTCCCCGGATATGCGGACGCTCGGGGATGTCGAGATGAAGATCCGCCTGGACCAGGTGATATCGAACGTACTCGAATCCTACTACGATGAAGGAGGAGAGGATTTCAACACGCTGTCGATGATGCTGTCGACCGACAAGAGCAACGATGGGCTGCTGAATACGATCCGCGACCTTTACTATACCGCTGTGGCGAGCCCCGACCCGGAAGGCTATCTGGAGGGGAACATCGACCAGTATCTGAATGAAGCGCACCTGCAGGACATCCTGGATGCGCACAACCACAACATCAAACTGAAGCTCGACGCCCTGATGGCCGATGTCGACCAGCTGCGCCAGCATTATCATGTGGTGACGCACGAATCGATCAAGGAAACGCAGGTGCGTGATGCCTTCGATGCCCTCGAGGGGCTCGGCCGCACGGTCATGGGTGCGATGGAGGAGAACCGGGAAGGCCGGCCGGTGGAACTGCCGGCGTTCGGCCTCAAAGATGGCCGCTCTGCATTCATCAAAAACATCGAAGACCCGGATGCCAAAGCGCAGCTGCTTGCAGTGCAGAACCGTGTGAAGAAGCGGTATGCGGAAATCAGGGATGCTCCGGTCTATACGCTCGACCGTGTGAAGGATGAACTCGGCCCGCTGAACGGCTACAGCAACACCCTGGTCCGCATTGTGCTGGAAGTGATCGAACGCTTCCGCAGACAGAAGCGTACCCGCAATGAAATGGATTTCTCCGACTATGAGCATTATGCGCTGGCCATCCTGAATGCATCCGACGGAGCGGTCCGCTCCATGTACCAGAGCCGGTTCAAGGAGGTCATGATCGATGAATACCAGGACATCAACCGTGTCCAGGAGGCTATCATCCAGGCCCTGAAAAGCGGGGATGAGGCGACGGGCAACCTGTTCATGGTGGGGGATGTCAAACAGTCCATCTATAAATTCAGACAGGCTGATCCGTCACTCTTCATCGAAAAGTCCGAACGCTTCCGTGAGCCCGGCAGCGGCCGGGTCATCAGCCTGAACCACAACTTCCGCTCCCGCGGCGAAGTGATCGATCTGACGAATGCAGTCTTCGAGCGCATCATGGACAGGGAAGTCGGGGAAGTGGAGTATGATGAAACCCACCGCCTCGTCCAGGGGAATTATCTGGATGCCCCGCCGCTCGCCTCGGAGTGCCACATCATCGAAGATGCGGAAGGCAAGGGGGAGGATGCGGAGATACTCCACATCGTCCAGGTGGTGAAGCGCCTCAGGAAAGCAGGGGCGGACTACCGGGACATCGTCATCCTGACACGGAACACGAGGGATAATGAAGCCTACCGTAAACTGCTGTCGGAAGCGGAACTGCCGGTGTTCGTCAACAACCGGTCGGGCTATCTCGACACCCTTGAGATCCGCACGATGATCAGCATCCTGTCCATCGTCGACAATCCGCTGCAGGATGACCATCTGGTCGGCGTCATGCGCCTGCCGATGTTCGACTTCTCGGAGAATGACATCGCACGCATACGGGCCGATTCCGACTGTGAATATATGTATGAGGCCCTTGTCGGCTACGAGGGTCCGGCACTCGTGATGAAGAAGATCGAGGAGTTCCTGGATACGCTCCGGACGCTGCAGGACTATGCAAGGTACATGAGTGTGCCGGAGCTGATCGATGAAATCTACCTTGAACTCAATATCCTGGAGTATTTCGCAGGACTCAAGGGCGGCCTCACACGCCGTGCCAATCTGAATGGCTTTGTGGAGAAGGCGATGGATTTCGAGAAGATGTCCCACCTCTCCCTCTACGAATTCATCACCTACATCGGGCGCATGATCCAGGACGGCCAGGATTTCGGCGAGGAGAATACGGTCTCCGATGATGCGGATACGCTCCGTGTCATGACCATCCACGCATCCAAGGGACTCGAATTCAACCATGTCATATATGCCGGCCTGCACAGGCAGCTGAACATGATGGATGTCACGAAGAAGGTGACCATCCACCCTGATGGGGGCATCGCCTTCAAACGCTTCATGCCGGAGCAGCAGGTGCTCCTGCCGAGCATCCATGCCCAGGTCGTCAAACAGATGATCCAGCAGGAACGGATCAGCGAGGAGATGCGCCTCGTCTATGTGGCGTTGACGCGTGCCATCGACCAGTTGATCATCCCCCTCGTCTACAAGCGTGAGCGGACGGAGAAGTACAGCTATGGAGGCGGTATGGTCCATGCGGACGACAGGCTCTCCATCCGGAGCATACAGGATCTGCTTGCCCCAGTCCTCATCAATACGCCCATGGATGCACTTGAAGTGCACACCATTGAAGAGGTGGAGGCGGAACCCCAGGCGGTCGAATATACATCCCTCGAAGCGCTGGAGGGCCTGAAGGTCAGGGGGGACCAGCTGCTGAAGGACCGCATCCTCCACCGGTATCCGTACAGGGAGGCGACGGAAACCGTATATAAGGAATCCGTGACGGAGATCAAACGGCGCAATGAAACGCCGCCGGATGACAGTGCCGTAATCCGGCACGACCGGACACCGAACTTCCGTGCTCCGAACTTCCGCAACGAATCGCTCGATGCGCCGGTGTTCGGGATGATGATGCACCAGATGATGATGCATCTGCTCAACCGCTATGATGCGCTCCGCACACTGGATGCAGAAGCGCAGGCGGCCTTCATCGAACGGATGATCCTGGAACAGACGGCCGACGATCCGCTGATCACGCAGGCACACCAGACCCAGATGATCCAGAACATCCACCGGTTCCTGGAAGATGAAACGATGCGTCAGCTGCTTGCAGACCAGCAGTCGATCCATACGGAGATTCCATTCATCATGAACCAGCAGGCCATCGGCTATTCCGGCTTCGACCGGCAGATGGTGCAGGGGATCATCGATGCACTCCTTGAGATGGAGGATGATTTCGTCATCATCGACTACAAGACGGACCGGGTGGCGCATACGGGTCTGACTGAAGCCGATCTCGTGGAAAGATACCGGACACAGATGGACATATACAGTCGCTCGATAATGCAGGCACTCAGAAAAGATGTTACGGTATACCTATATTTCTTTGATTATGGAGCGATTAAATTTGATGACTGACAGCACACGTTCAAGCATCATCCTAGGGCTTGCGTTCCTCGGCATACTGCTGATGAACGGCCTCTTTTTCATGATGCCCTATGAAGCTTTGAACCCATATGAATACTTGAGCGGCAGCAATTTGAGCACCTTCCAGGTGCTGGACATCTTCATCGGCGGCGCCATCGTACCGCTCGTGGCCCTGGCCACAGGCTATCTCATCAATGCCTTCAGGCATTACGGGATCGGCAATCTCGCCAAAGTGGCAGCTTTCGTTCTGGCGCTCGGCATCGTACAGACATTCTTCATATTCGCGTTTGATTTCCTGCCCGGCCTCGTACTGATGGCATTGGTGGCACTGCTCTTCCTGAAGGCGCACTGGGCGGTGTCCCTCCTGGCGGCACTGCTGCTGTTCTTCTTCCATCTGACGGCCAATGTGCTCGTCGGCTTCTTTGCGAGCGTCGGCTCCCCGACGGACATCATATATACGGCGATGCAGGATGTCCAGGAATTCACCAGTGTCTTCAGGAGTACGGACTACTTCGCCATCATCGCACTGAACATTGAACTGTTCTCGAGGAATGTAATCAGCACGCTCTATGGGCTGCTGTTCACCGTGCTGCCCTGGCTGCTCGTCGGCATGAGCCTCGGCAGACTCGATATCGTCCGTTTCATCCGCTCGAATCCGGTGATGCACATCATCCTCTTCATCGTACTTGCAGGCGGAGGCATGGCAATCAAGATGATCCAGGTGCTGACCCTCGGCAGCTACAGCGGCCGCCTGTTGGCGGAGAACTTCGGCGGGCCGGTGCTCGCCCTCGGTTATTTCTTGCTGATGATGTACCTCACCACCATCGTGCCGTCTTCCGTATTGGAAGTGTTCAGGCGGATGGGCAGATATTTCCTGACGCTCTACATCCTGTCGAATGTCGTCTTCATGATGATCTTCTACGGCATAGGCGCGGGAATGTATGGGGAAATGGAGATTGCAGCCATGATTTGGACCGTCCTCATCATTCTGGTTTTCCTGATGGTCCTTGCAACCGTGATGCACCGTTACCGTATCAGAAGCATCGAGGATTTATTTACGCATAATTCTGAAAATGGAATCAACAGATAGCCATTGTCTGTTATAATGAAGTAAATACACACATAAGGAGCGTATTCCATGAAATTTTTAACATTTGATTATGGGAATCATACGTATTACGGCGTCAAAGTAAAGCGTGAGGAGAGTGCCTGGATCCTTCCGAAGCTGTTCGAAGCGTTCGGAGATGAAGCGGATTATCCTAAAACCCTGCTTGAAGGCATTTCTAGATACCACACGCTGGATTTCCAGGAACATGTCCGAAAATTAGTGGAAAAGGCACAGGAGTCGGGAGATGCAGACCAGTACAAGGCGCCGTTCAATGAAATCACTTTCCGTGCACCCGTCACGCCGCCGAACAACGTGATCGCCTTCGGACGGAACTACAGGAAGCATGCCGAAGAGATGAACAACGAAGTGCAGAGCCTCTATGTCTTCACAAAGGCGGCGACTAGCCTGGTCGGAGATGAGGCCACGATTCCAAATCATCAGGACATCACCAGCGAACTGGACTACGAAGGGGAACTTGGCGTCGTCATCGGCAAGCGCGCCGAGAAGATCCAGAGTTCCATGGCACTGGATCACATCTACGGCTATACGATCATCAACGATATCACTGCCCGTGACCTGCAGAAGGAACATCACCAGGCATTCCTTTCCAAAAGCCTGAAGGGCGGCTGCCCGATGGGGCCGTTCATCGTCACGAAGGATGAACTCCCGAATCCCGAGCAGACATCGATCGTAACCAAGGTGAACGGTGAGATCAGACAGGATGGCAGCACGCGCGAGATGGTATTGAAGCTCGACGAACTGATTGCTGAAGTCTCCAAGTATGTGACCCTTGAGCCGGGTGACATCATCGCTACGGGAACACCGGGCGGTGTCGGTGCCGGCATGAATCCGCCGAAGTTCCTGCAGCCCGGCGATGAGGTGCGCATATCCGTCAATGGCATCGGTACATTGACGACATATATTGATGGGTAATCCTTCCTGAAATATGATAAGATATTCTTGATTCATATTTGAAAGGAAGATTAAATGATACACTTGCACCTGACAGCGCTCGTACTGGCGATCATACTGTTCATCATCACGTATAATTCGATCGACAGTCCGGATGGCGAATCCAAGTATTCAAAAGCACTGCATATGGTCCTGAGGCTGATCTACCTGATCATCCTGTTCACTGGCCTCATGCTGTTCCTCGACTTCAGCAGCGGCGACCAGATGATGTACGGGCTCAAATTCCTTGCGGGTCTCATCACGATCGGCCTGATGGAGATGGCACTGATCAAGCAGCGCAAAAAGGGGACGGGACGCAATCTCGTCATCGCGCTGGTCATATTCCTGATCGTGACGATTGCCCTTGGAATCTATCTACCGGCTGGTCCGTTGAGCGCATTGTTCGCGTAGGCGGGACTGGGCCAGGCACTCTTCTACAGGGTGCCTTTTTTCATGCAAATTTGTGAACGTTTATTGACATGGTGCTTTTTTCAAATTTTATCTAGTATACTTGCAGTATAAAAATAGAAGGTAGGATAGCAATGAAGAGAATAATGATATATATGGCGGTTCTGCTCATGGGCATATCCATGTCGAACGGCGAAGTGGCGGCCCAGGAGGCCGATGAAGCACGGATCTATACGATCGTCGTCGACCGTTTCCTGAATGCCGATTCAGGGAATGACATCAGCGTCACAGACGATGAAGACGCACCGCTGCCGTTTGGCGGCGACTTCGAGGGTATCCAAAACAATCTGGACTACATAGAAAAGATGGGCTTCGATACGCTGATGCTGTCCCCGGTATTCGACAAGGCGGATGAAGATTACCTCGGCTATGATGTCGAAGCCTATGGAGAGGTCGAAGCGGCTTTCGGCGGCGCTGAAGCATTCCGCGACCTGATCGATGCCGCACATGGACGGGATATGGAAGTCGTCGTCGATATGCCGGCCACAATGGCCGATGGCTACACGGCACTTGAAGATCCCGAGCTGAATGCACTCCAGCAGAGCTATTATGATATGATCGACGCCGAATTCATAGACTTCACCAATGCGGACAACCAGACGCGGTACAAGGAGATGGCCCAGGCGTTCGTCGACGAATATGATGTCGATGGAGTCAGCATGACCCTCGTGCAGGATGGCATCGATGCCGAAACCTTCATGCCTGAAGGCGTGACGACCTACGGCATCATCCCCGGGGAGGGGATGTCTGCAGAAGGGTTCGACCATGTGAACGACCCTGCCATAACCAATCAGCTGACTGAATCATTCAGTACGACGGACCGGGAGATTCCCGAACATCCGACCGACGGCACACTTTTGCTTGCCGACCATTGGTTCAGCGAACGCTTCACAAAGTCTGCGGTGGAAGAGAACATGTTCCCCGGCACCCGCATCAGCCAGCTCACGGCTTATCTGTATGCATATCCGGGGCCGATCGCCTTCCAATACGGAACGGAAGTCGCACTGAATGGGGACGACATACCGCACGTTCACCGTCAGATGGACCTCTGGACCGACCAGGAGGTCGTGGACTACATCGAGTCGCTCAATAACGTGCTGTCGCAGCACCCGAACATGTTTGAAGGGGAAAGGGAGATACTGAAGAACGAAGATGGACATTATGTCCAGAGATACTATACTTCCGATGTTGATTTCATACTGAATCTGAACGACACGTCGGTTACGGAAAATGCCGAAATCCCGATCGAGTCCCAGGATGAAGGAAAGATGCTGAGCGGGCTCCTGATCGGTGACCTTCTGCGCAGCAGCGACATGGAGGATGATGCCTTCCTGGCAGTGCTTGACCGCGAAGAGACGGAACTCTATGCCGTAATCGAAGAAAGAGGATTCAACAACGGCTATATATACGCCGGGCTCCTCATCTTCGGCGGGTTCGGAATCTTCATCTGGATTGTTGCGAGAAGAGGAAGAAGAAGCGGGGAATAATTCGTTATTAATAATATAACCCCCTCCGGCTGGAGGGGGTTATATTTTATTCATGTATTTTCTTCATTTTCTCTATCGCCTTATATCCGATCATGTTGAGCACGCTTTTCGGGCTTGAGTATGGCGGGGAGTAGGCGACTTCGATGTTGGCAAGGTCCATGGCGGTCCCGCCGAGGCGGATATGGGCCGACAGGATGTCGATGCGCTTGTCGACGCCTTCGGTACCGACGACGACTGCACGCAGTATCTTGCCGTCATCCTTGCCCACATAGGCGCGGACATGGATCGGTACACTGTCCGACATGTACCCGGCCTTGTTCTTCTGCCTATGGTCCACAACAAAGTGCGGATAGTCCGCAAGCTCCGGCTCGGTCAGGCCGAGCGTAGCGATATCGTAGTCGAAGAAGCGGATGATGTTGGTGCCGAGCAGCCCCTCGAAGCAGACGGAACTGTCACCGCTGATCTGGTTGCTGATGACATATGCCATCCTGTGGGCACCCCATGCGAGTGCCACATGGACCGGACGGTCCACGTGATGGTAGTTCGTTTCGATCGCATCCCCGACGGCATATACCCCTTCCTTGTTGGTGCAGCCATGCTTATCTGTGCAGATATAGCCTTCATCATTCAATATGATGCCTGATCCTTCAAGGAAATCAGTGCGCGGTGTGATGCCGATGCCTGCGATGATCATCGGAGCCTCGATCTTTTCACCGTTTGAGAGGGTCGCAGTATCACCTGAAACCTCCACAATTTCCGTATCGAGCTTCACATCGACTCCCCGGGATTTGAGCTCCTCCATGAAGAAATCGCTCATATCGGACTCGAGCGGCCGATAGATTTCCGTGTCCCGGTGCACAAGCGTCACCTCGATGCCTCGGTGGACAAGGTTCTCAGCCATCTCAAGGCCGATGTACCCGGCACCGACGACGACGGCACGCGTGATGTTCTTCTCTTCGATGTGGGCCTTGATTTCATCCAGGTGCTCCAGGGAATGGAGGACGAATGCCTGGGGCACATCAAGCAGTGCTGGAATGAGGCGCGGGGAACCACCGGGGGAGAGGATCAGGTAGTCGTACGCTGCATCGAACGTGCGGTCATTTCTGATATCCTTCACCTGTACCGTCCTGTTATCCGGATCGACTGCCGTCACCTCATGGAATATTTCGACGGTGACATCGCGTTCCGCAAAACTTTCGGGTGTCGCCGCGACCAGCTGGTCGCGCTCTTCGACTTCTCCGCCGATGTGATAGGGCAGGCCGCAGTTGCCGTAGCTGATGTCGCGGCCCTTCTCATAGATGGTGATGTCGATTTCCGGATCGATCCTTCTGAGCTGTGCGGCTGTCGTGGCGCCTCCGGCCACGCCGCCTACAATAATAACCTTTCCCATGCCTACACCCCTTCATTGAAATAGAACATTGCTACCGTGCCATTGCCCGTATGACTGCTGATCGTCGGCCCTATTGTACTGATCCTGACGTCAGTGATGGTGGTACCGTCCAGTATCTTCTGCTTCAGCTGCTCCGCCTGCGCTTCCGCATTGGCCTGGGTGATATGCACCTCACGGGTGACATTGTCGGCGATCAGGTGCTTGACCATGCTGCTGTGCACCTTCTTGGTGCCACGGTGCTTCTCGAGCGGGACGAGTTTCCCCTCTTCAACATGGAGCAGCGGCTTGATGTTGAGCAGGCCGCCGAGGAATGCCTGTCCTTTCGACAGACGTCCCCCCTTTGCCAGATAGTCGAGATCGTCGACTGTGAAGAAGTGGCGGATGTCCTTGACATCCTTTTCGACTTTGGCAATAACCTCATCTTTGGACAATCCTGATTCCACATAGCCATGGGCACGCTCCACAATCAGTCCGAGGCCATAGCTTGCAGCCTTCGTATCGATGATGGTGATGTCCGCATCAGGGTGGTCATCCAGAATCGTATCCTTTGCGATTACGGCACTCTGGTATGTGCCCGAGAGTTCGCTCGAGAAGGCGATGTAGAGTACAGGTTCCCCGCGTTCCACGTATTTCTGGAAGACCTTGGTGAAATCCTCAGGGTTCGCCTGGCTCGTCAATGGACGTTTGCCTTCTGAAATGGCATCGAGCACCTCCGTACTTGAAATGTCGAACTGGTCCAGGTAGTCCTTGTCATCAATCGTAATCTTCAGTGGAATCATTTCTATCTCCATCCTGTCCAGTTCCTCCACGGAGATATCTGAACAGCTGTCTGCGATCAACTGCATATCATCTGCTCCTTTCTTTGTTATAGATTCAATTTGAAAAAGTCGTTCAGGAACTGGCCGATGCCTTCGTCATTATTGGTGTCGGTCATGTAGTCGGCCACTGTCCTGATTTCATCGATGGCATTGCCCATCGCCACCCCATGCTCGACATAGCGGAGCATTTCGGTGTCGTTGTCCTCATCGCCGAAGGCGATCGTGTACTTCTGGTCTATGCCGAGGTAGCCCCGGCAGTAGTCGACGCCGACCGCCTTGTTGATGCCCTTCTTGACGATCTCGATGACCGGATAGGGCGCACCCCAGCGGCGGTGTTCGATCGTTTCGGCGAACAGGTCATCCAGTGCCTGCCTTATGGCCGGCACTTCCGGTTCCTCAGCCTGGATCAGTATGGTCGTCGGGCCCGATTCGATGTTCTGGGTCAGGTCACCGATCTTGACCTGCGGGTTGCCCATGCTGAAGGCCTCGAAGAGCACCTCGTCATGGTAGTGGATATAGACATTGTCCTTCACTTCGGCGATGATGTTCTGTATGTTCAAATCCGGTACACGCTTGACGATCTCCTGGGCGACTTCCAGGTCGAGTTCCTCATGCACTGTCTTGAAGTACAGATCCTGGGGATGGTGGACGAAGGCGCCGTTGAAATTGACGATTGGTGTATTCATGCCCAGTTCCCGGTAGTAGGGTTCGCTTGCTCTATAGGGGCGGCCGGTCGAAATCATGATTTCATGGCCGCGTGTCTTCAGTTCGAGTAGTGTTTTTTTGGTGAATGGGCTGATTGCCTTGTCGTCGTTCAGCAGCGTCCCATCCAGGTCCAAACATATAAGATGCTTTTCCATTACGGCAAATCTCCTTGTCAACATTCATAAAACTATCATAACTATCATATCATTTATGTTTATATCGTGTAGTTTTTTTGATATATTATATAGTATATACTCTAAAAGGAGTGAGATAAATGGATAAAGCAATGGAAGAAAGCATGATGGGTGCCCTTGAGAACGTCATCGACCCGGAACTCGGCATCGATATCGTCAACCTCGGACTCGTCTATGGTGTACATCTTGATGAAGATGGCAACGCAGGTGTTGAAATGACACTTACCTCCATGGGCTGCCCGATGGGACCACAGATTGTGGACCAGGTCAAAACTGCACTCTCCGAACTTCCTGAAGTCAAAGAGACGGAAGTCAACATCGTATGGAATCCGCCATGGGACAAAGATAAAATGAGCCGTTACGCCAAGATAGCACTCGGTGTGAGCTAGGCCGGCATATAAGCAAATCCCACAACCTGAAGGTTGTGGGATTTTTTTGTGTCCGGTGTGTACTGCCGGGGTATGGATGATATTGTATGGACCATATCCTACAGGATGAACAGATGATACAGGATGGCGAATGAACCGAGCGCAAAACAGTAATAGGTGAAGATTGCAAGGTTCCCGCGCTCCATGACCCCCTGAAGCCACTTCAGGCCGAAGTATGTGGCGATGATGCTGGCGATGAATGCAAGCGCATAGGGAATGGCCAGCGATATGATCTCGGGGTCGTTCACGAGGTCCCCGACGGAGATCAGTGCCGTGCCGAGCGATACGGGGATGTAGAGCAGGAATACGAACCTGAGGGCGTTCTTCTGGTTCATGCCTACAGCCATTGAACCGACGAGTGCGGCACCGCTGCGGCTCACGCCTGGCATCAGTGCAACGCACTGGGCCAGCCCGACGATGATGGCATCCTTGATGCTCAGGTCGCCGTCGCGCTTCACGCCCCGCTTGTTCTTGATGAACCAGAGTGCGAGGCCGGTGATGAACAGCATCAGTCCGACGGTCAGCATAGAGACGTTGTCCCCGATGACGTCCTTCAGCAGGATGCCGAAGACACCGACCGGAATGGTGGCGATGATGAGATAGATGGTATAGCGGAAGTCCTCGACGGCTTCCTCATCCCGCGCCCCTTTGAACAGGAAGCGGCTCAGATTGACCACGATTGCAGTGATATCCTGGCGGTAGATGAAGAGTATCGCAATGAGTGATGCGGTATTCAGCAGTATTTCGAACGACAGGCCCTTGGCCTCTATCCCGAAAATTTCCCGGGCGATGACGAGATGGCCGCTGGATGATACAGGAATCGGTTCAGTGAACCCCTGCAGCAGCCCCAAAAATATGTAACGGATAATTTCCAAAATATCCATGATTCAACCTCCTATGAAACCCTAGGATATAATATAAAATAAATGTCGGATAAAAGCTATCAATTACTTGAAAATAAATGCAGTGGGTGTATAATATAGTTAAAGGTCAAAAAAGGTCAAACATTTTGAGGCGGTTTGAATAAAGCTGCTCCCATTTTAGAACAAGAGGTGATGAATATGGATATCAACAGGATGACGTACACGGTACAGTCCATCATCGAAAGGGCACAGTCGATTTCCGTCGACATGAAGCTCCAGTCGATCGAAGTGGAAGCCGTCATGAAGGCGCTCTTCACCATAGATGAAAGCATGGCACGGGATGTACTGGAACGGGCCAACATCGATGTGGATGCACTGCTCACGAAATATGATGAAAAACTGTCGAAGTACAATGTGGTCAAGGGAGACAATGTCCAATATGGGCAGTACATGTCGAACGGCTTCACACAGGTCGTGAACAGGGCAGAGAAGATCATGGGCGAAATGAAGGATGAATACATCTCGGTCGAACACATGCTCATGGCAGGCATCGAGACGGAACCGATCCTGAAGGAGACCGTCGGAAACAAGAGTGAAGTGATCAGGGAGATCATCAACAAAGTAAGAGGGGGAAATCATGTGACAACACAAAATCCGGAAGTGCAATATGAAGTTTTGGAAAAATATGGACGTGACCTCGTCGAGGAAGTCCGGAGCGGCAATGTGGATCCCGTCATCGGGCGCGATGAGGAAATCCGCAACTCCATCCGCATACTGAGCAGAAAACGCAAGAACAACCCGGTCCTGATCGGGGAGCCGGGCGTCGGCAAGACGGCGATCGTGGAAGGGCTCGCCCAGCGCATCGTGCGCAAGGACGTCCCGGACAGCCTGCTTGATAAGACGATATTTGAACTCGATCTTTCTGCGCTTGTCGCCGGTGCGAAGTACCGCGGTGAATTCGAGGAACGCCTGAAGGCCGTACTCAAGGAAGTGAAGGAGTCGGAAGGGCGGATCATCCTCTTCATCGATGAGATCCATATGCTGGTGGGCGCCGGCAAGACTGAAGGTGCGATGGATGCCGGCAATATGCTGAAGCCGATGCTCGCCCGAGGGGAACTCCACTGCATCGGGGCCACCACACTGAATGAATACCGCGAATATATCGAAAAGGACTCCGCCCTGGAACGCCGTTTCCAGAAGGTACAGATACCGGAGCCCGATGTCGAGGATACGATTTCCATCCTCCGCGGGCTCAAGGAGCGCTATGAGGTGCACCACGGGGTGCGGATCACCGATCGCGCCCTCGTTGCAGCGGCTGAACTGTCCGACCGGTACATTACGGACAGGTTCCTGCCGGATAAGGCGATCGACCTGATGGACCAGGCGAGTGCCACGATACGGACGGAGATGGGCTCGAATCCAACCGAGCTCGACCAGATCAACCGCCGCGTCATGCAGCTTGAAATCGAAGAGCAGGCCTTGAAGTCGGAGGATGATTCCGTATCAAGGACACGGCTTGAAGAGCTGCAGAAGGAATTGTCCGAAGGACGTGAAGCCCAGCAGTCCCTCGCTCAGCGTGTGGAGAAGGAGAAGGGGCAGATCCAGAAGGTCAACGATAAGCGTGAAGAGCTCGACCGTACACGGCAGGAGCTCGAGGAGGCCGAAAACAACTATGAGCTTGAAAAGGCCGCAGAACTCCGGCACGGCAGGCTGCCGCAGCTCGAGCGTGAACTCTCAGAGCTGGAAGCGGCCCTCCAGGAGGAAAGCGCCGGTGAGAACCGCATCATCCGCGAAGTGGTGACGGAGGATGAAATCGGCTACATCGTCAGCCAGTGGACCGGTATACCGGTAACGAAGCTCGTCGAAACCGAAAAGGATAAACTGTTGAAGCTGTCCGATATACTTCATGAACGTGTAGTCGGGCAGGATGAGGCGGTTGACCTCGTTGCCGATGCTGTTATAAGGGCACGGGCCGGCATCAAGGATCCGAACCGGCCGACCGGCAGCTTCCTATTCCTCGGCCCGACCGGTGTCGGCAAGACGGAACTCGCTAAGACGCTGGCGGCGACGATGTTCGATTCCGAGAAGCACATGATCCGCATCGATATGAGTGAATACATGGAACGGCATGCCGTCTCCAGGCTCATCGGTGCACCGCCGGGATATGTCGGACATGAGGAGGGCGGCCAGCTGACGGAAGCCATCCGCCGCCAGCCGTACTCCGTCATCCTCCTGGATGAAGTGGAGAAGGCCCACACGGATGTCTTCAACATCCTGCTCCAGCTGCTGGACGAAGGCCGCCTGACGGATTCGAAGGGAAGGTCGGTCGACTTCAGGAATACGATCATCATCATGACATCGAATATCGGCTCGAACCATCTGCTCGATACGGTGATGCAGGATGGGGAGATCTCCGAAGGTACGAAGGACATCGTCATGAAGGAGGTCCATCAGCACTTCAAACCTGAGATCATCAACCGCATGGACGACATCGTCATCTTCAGTCCGCTGTCCAGGGAGAACATGAAGCTCATTACAGACAAGCTGATCAATGACCTGAACAGGCGCCTTACAGACCAGCATATGACCGTTGAAGTCACTGATGCGGTCAAGGACTGGATATCTGAAGAGGCCTACGAACCGCAGTTCGGTGCACGTCCGCTCAAACGCTTCATCCAGCGTCACATAGAAACACCGCTTGCAAGGAAACTAATTGAAGCGGATATGTCGGAAGGCATCAATGTAAAGATAGACTACCGAGACGGCGCGCTGCAATTTGATATGTAGATCAGTTTTATCCAAGCTGTCCCTCTGATGAGGGGCAGCTTTTTTTCTGCATATATCTCAGTTGATGAAAATCATTCTATAAGTTTAAATTTACAATATAATTTGAATTATCTGTAAAATTATAATAAAATTGATTCAAGTCCTACTGCTTTTACAGCATAGCCCCCGACATTATGTTTACACCTTTTTTATCCATCAAATCCTGAATTTGACACAGAGCATCACTCCTGTATACTAACGTTGTACATGTTCATGGCTAGGGAAAGATAACCAACTTACTAGGAGGAGATTCTTTTGAAGAATTACGCATTAGTACTTATGCTTGGGCTTGTTCTCGTACTCGCAGCCTGCGGTAATGGAGGCTCGGAAGACAGCGGGTCCGGAGAAGGAGAATCCGGTGGAGAATCAGGAAAGCTTGCTGAACTTCAGGATAGTGGCACAGTGAACATCGGATTTGCGAATGAACCGCCTTACGCTTATGAGGATTCAGAGAGTGGAGAACTTGAAGGGGCTGCAATAGACATAGCGACAGCGGTGTTCCAGGAAATGGGCATCGACAATGTGGAAGGGCACCTGACGGACTGGGGCGAACTGATTCCGGGCGTACAGGCCGGACAGTATGATGTCATCACTGCAGGTATGGCGATCCTGCCGGACCGTTGTGAAAATGCACTGTTTGCAGAACCTGAAATGCAGTACGGTGAAGGGCTCGTGGTCCAAGCGGGCAACCCGCAAGATATCCACAGCTATGCGGATATCGCAGAAAATCCTGACGTGACGGTGGCACTTATGGAAGGAACGACACAGTTCGACTTCCTCGATCAGGAAGGTGTAGATCCAAGCCAGATCATGTCGGTCGGAGACATACCTGCACAGCTTTCAGCTGTCCAATCCGGTAACGCGGATGTGACAGCGGCGACTGAAGCAACGCTCAGGGCAGCATATGAATCACTGGACAGTGACGATGTGGAGATCGTGGAAGATTTCGAACAGCCCGATATCGAGGGCATCCCAAGCTTTGGTGCAGCAGCATTCAACCTTGAGGATGAAGAGCTCCGCACTGCATATAACGATGCACTCGAAACGTTGAAGGAAGATGGCACAATCGATGAGATTCTCGATGAATCCCAAGGCTTCACTGCAGAAAACAACAGAGTGGAAGTCGGAGAAGTGACAACCGAGCAGCTGTGTGAAGGCGAATAATCTTTTCAGGTCCAGTCATTCCTTTGGAAATACTGGACCTTTTTATTGGCAGATAAGGAGTGAGGAAAATGTTTGATACTGGGGTGAACATACTGACCTACCTGTCCCAGGGTGCATGGACGACCATCAGCATATTTCTGGTGGCCACGTTCTTCTCTTTCGTAATGGCATTCATCGCCGGCCTTTCACGGTTGGCGAAAAATCCATTCATTCGTGGCTTCACTACATTATATGTTGAAATCTTCCGGGGGACTTCGCTGATTGTCCAGCTCTTCTGGCTCTATTATGCAGTGCCGATGCTGTTCAATATCGATCTTGGAAGCAACTGGTGGGTAGGGGTCATTGCCATTGCACTGAACTATGGGGCATATATGTCCGAAGTCGTCAGAAGTTCCATACTTTCCATCGACAAGGGCCAGACGGAGGCGAGTGTCGCATTGAACCTTTCAAGGTTCCAGCGCATGAGGCATGTAATACTGCCCCAGGCACTCAGGCTGATGCTGCCCGAGTTCGGCAACTATTCGATACAGATACTTAAAGGTACGGCCCTCGTCTCGCTGATCGGCCTGACCGACATACTCTACTACGGGGACATATATCGGTCATCCAACCTTTCAGAAGGGCCGCTGGCCTATTTGATGGTACTGGTGATGTACTTCATCATCGCACTGCCGCTCATCTGGCTTTCCAAAAAAGGTGAGAAAATCTCCAGGAGAGGGGTGGCGAGCTGATGTCAGCAACATATTGGAGTTGGGAAACATTCTTCAACGCATTTCCGATCATATTGGAAGGACTCAAGATCACATTGGGACTCACCATTGCCAGCTATCTGTTGGCAATGGTTGCAGGGTTCGTCTGGCTGATTCTCGAGTCCACTCCAATCAAACCATTCAATTTCATCGTCTACTGGATCAAGGAGTTCATACGATCCACGCCGCCGATCGTGCAGATTTTCTTCCTGTACTTCGCGTGGCCGATGGTGCCGTATGTCGGAACGTCCTTTACACCGTTCGTCGCCGCCATGCTGGCACTTGGAATTCATTTTTCCACCTATATCAGTGAAGTGTACCGTTCCGGAATAGAAAGTGTGGACAAGGGACAGTGGGAAGCATCGACGGCACTCAACTTCTCGACCCGTGACAAATGGACGAAGATCGTCCTGCCGCAGGCACTGCCGCCGACGATACCGATGCTCGGGAACTATCTGATCATACTGTTCAAGGAAGTACCGCTTGCAGCAACCATCGGGGTTGTAGGCATACTGAGCATCGCACGGAGCTATGGCGCGCAGACATGGTCCTATATTGAACCGTTGACCATCGTCGCGCTCCTGTTCCTTCTGCTCAGCTATCCTTCTGCACTTTTGATCAGAAGACTTGAAAATAAAATGAATCGTCGATTCGAGACTAAGAAAAAGAAAGTGAAGGTGGCCGAATAATGGAACCAATCGTACAATATAAGGATGTTCATAAGTCATTCGGTGATACACATGTCCTGAAGGGTATCAATCTTGATATATACCCGACTGAGAAGATTGCCATCATCGGCCCGAGTGGGTCGGGGAAGACTACGATCATCCGTCTGCTGATGACGCTTGAGGAGCCGACTGACGGCGACATCATAGTCGCCGGAGAAAATTTATGGAGGATGGAATCGGGCGGAAAGATGAAGACGGCGAACGAAAAGCACCTGCGTGGGGTAAGGAAGAATATCGGCATGGTCTTCCAGCACTTCAACCTCTTCCCGCATAAGACGATACTGGACAACTGCGTCACACCACTTGTCCAGGTCAAGAAGATGAAGAAATCGGAAGCCGTGGAACTTTCCAAGCAGATGCTCGACCGGGTGGGGCTCGGCGAAAAATATGAAGCCTATCCTGCGAACCTTTCAGGCGGACAGAAGCAGCGGGTCGCCATGGCTCGTGCACTGGTCATGAAGCCGAAGATCATGCTGTTCGATGAAGTCACTTCAGCACTCGACCCGGAACTTGTCGGGGAAGTGCTAGAAGTCATACGTGACCTCGCAGAACAGGATGAAATGGCCATGGTGCTCGTCACACATGAAATGGATTTTGCATTGGAAATCGCAGACCGCGTCCTGTTCCTGGATGATGGCGTCATCGCCGAATCCGGAACCGCCGATGAAGTCATCAACAAGTCGGATAACCCAAGACTCCAGGATTTCCTGAGGAGATTCAGAAAAGAAGAAGTATAAAGATGAAGCGCCGGCTGCAGAAGCCGGCGCTTTTTTTATTTGTGCCGGGGATGGGGTGTTAACTCACCGTCGCGGGCGGAACGATGGCAAGTTAGGGGATTAACTCACCGTCGCGGGCGGAACGATGGCAAGTTAGGGGGTTAACTCACCGTCGCGGGCGGAACGATGGCAAGTTAGGGGATTAACTCACCGTCGCAGGCGGAACGATGGCAAGTTAGGGGGTTAACTCACCGTCGCAGGTGTTCCGACCGCGGGTTAAGCCCACGCTGCCCGCCCACTCGCCGAACCAAAATAAAAAACCCGCCCATATTCGGGCGGGTGAAGATGATTTATGCGTGTTCCATGGTGGAGACGCCTTTTGCTTCACGGCAGGCGACTTCAAGTTCATCTCTGTAGGTCTGGCGTGTGCTGCCGTCCCAGTCTAGGATGTCGCTCATCAATTGGATGACGCCATCTTTGTATTCCTCTACCCTGGCGATGTCGAAGTAGAGTTCACCTGTACGTCTGACGAAGTAGTCACGCGGGTTTGCAGCCATTTCGTGCTGTATGCTGTAGATGACTTTTGCGTGGATGTCCTTCGGCAGTCCGTAGTGCTCTGAAGCTTCTCCGAGTCCACCGATGATTTCATAAATCTTTTCGATATTGCTGCCGTAATGGGAGGCAAGTTTCTGGCCATTTGTGATGGAGAGGCCATAGGATGGGGCACGGTTGCCCATATTCCTCACGAATTCATTGAAGCCTTCACTGCCGCCCACATCACCGCCTGAAATCGGCTGATTCACGGTATCGCTTTTCTCGAATTTGAGCCCATAGTCTTTGGCGAGACGTTTGGCCACGAGGTCGACGATCTCCTTGGCCATGTGGCGGTAGCCGGTCAGCTTTCCGCCGGCTATGGTGATGAGATTGCTGTTCGCTTCCCAGATCTCATCCTTCCGTGATATTTCTGAAGGGTCCTTGCCTTCTTCATGGATGAGGGGGCGTATGCCTGCCCACGTGGACTCAATATGCTCTTCTGTAAGGTCCAGTCCAGGGAACATGTCATTCGCCGTATCGAGAAGATACTGACGGTCTTCGCGTGTTGTAACGGGGTTCTGCTTGTCCCCTTCATAATGCGTATCCGTCGTTCCGACATATGTCTTGCCGTCCCTAGGGATAGCGAAGATCATGCGGCCGTCTGATTTGGCATCGAAGTAGACTGCCTGGTGGAGTGGGAAGTCCTGCTCATCGAAGACGAGGTGGACACCTTTTGAGAGGAAGAGCTGTTTCTTGCCCTTTTTGGCTTCCTCATCATTCGAGCGGACATCATCCACCCATGGCCCGGTCGCATTGATGACACGGCGGCCGAGGATCTGATGGGTCTCCCCGCTGAGCTGGTCTTCGGCGTGAATGCCGACTATTTTGCCTTCGTCGTATACGAAGCCTACGGCTTTCACGTGGTTGATCGGGTCTGCACCGAACTCTGCAGCCTTCTTCATGACCTCAATCGTCATACGTGCATCATCCGTCCTGTACTCTACATAGTAGCCGCCGCCAAGCAGGCCGTCCCGCTTCACGAGTGGTTCCTTCTCAAGCACATCACCCACGCTCAGCATCTTGCGCTGCTCGCTCCTTTTGACTTCAGCAAGCATGTCATAGACACGCAGGCCGATGCTTGTCGTGAACTGTCCAAAGGTGCCGCCTTTGTGGAATGGGAGCAGCATCCATTCAGGGGTCGTCACATGCGGGCCATTCTCATATACGATGGCACGCTCGAGTCCGGTTTCGCGCACGACACCTACCTGGAACTGCTTCAGATACCGCAGTCCACCGTGGACGAGCTTCGTGCTCCGGCTGCTCGTCCCTTCAGCAAAGTCCTGCATCTCGACGAGTGCGACCTTCATGCCGCGCTTCGCCGCATCGAGTGCGATTCCGGCACCGGTGATGCCGCCGCCGATGACGACGATATCGTAGTCGACTTTCTCCATGTGCTGTAACTGGTCTTTTCTGGTCAATGTGTTCAGCATTTTCCTACCTCCTATTTTTATGGCAAATAAAGCCCATGCGTCCTCGGGTCTTTATTGTGAATCTTCTTTCTTGAAGCTGTGTTTCGGTTTGAATGCCTGTGTGGCTTGTACGGCGTGCTGCCAGCCATCATAGAGGGCATCACGCTGCTCCTGTTCCATCTTCGGTTCGAATACGCTGTCCGTTTCGCTGACCGATTTCAATTCATCGGTGGATTTCCAGAAGCCGACTGCGAGGCCTGCAAGATAGGCTGCCCCGACGGCCGTCGTTTCAAGCACTTCCGGACGTTCTACAGTCGTATCGAGGATGTCTGCCTGGAACTGCATGAGGAAGTCATTGGCTGCAGCGCCGCCATCCACACGCAGCGTCTCCAACTCTATATTAGAATCCTTCTGCATCGCATCCAGGACGTCCTTCGTCTGGTAGGCGAGGGATTCAAGCGTGGCGCGGACGAAATGTTCCTTTTCAGTCCCGCGGCTCAGTCCGAAGATGGCACCGCGAGCTTCAGAATCCCAGTATGGCGCGCCGAGTCCGGTGAATGCCGGAACCATATATACGCCTTCCGTCGATTCGATGCGGTTCGCGTATGATTCCGACTGCGGCGAGTCATTGAACATGCGCAACCCGTCCCTCAGCCACTGGATGGCGGATCCCGCAACGAAGATGGATCCTTCGAGAGCGTATTTCACATTGCCGTCGATGCCGTAGGCAATCGTCGTCAACAGGCCGTTTTGACTCTGGATGGCTTCCGTGCCTGTATTCATGAGCAGGAAGCAGCCGGTACCATAAGTGTTCTTCGCGTCGCCCTCCTTGAAGCAGGTCTGGCCGAACAGGGCCGCCTGCTGGTCTCCTGCAACCCCTGCAATGGGAACGTTGCGTCCGAAGAAGTGGGATTTCGTCGTTTCCCCGTATACTTCACTCGAGGATTTGACTTCCGGCAGCATGGATTCCGGAACACCCAGTATGTCGAGCAGTTCCTTATCCCATTCCAGCTCATGGATGTTGTACATCAGTGTACGGCTGGCGTTGGTATAGTCCGTGACGTGGACATCCCCTTCAGTGAAGCGCCAGATGAGCCACGTGTCGATGGTACCGAAAAGAAGGTCGCCGTTCTCCGCCTTTTCCCGTGCGCCTTCGACATTGTCGAGGATCCATTTGACTTTCGTACCGGAGAAGTAAGGATCGAGGAGCAGACCGGTCTTGTTGCGGAATGTATCCTCATGGCCCTGGGATTTCAGTTCATCACAGATGTCTGCGGTCTGGCGGGATTGCCAGACGATGGCGTTGTGGACGGGCCGGCCGGTATTCTTATCCCAGACGACGGTGGTTTCACGCTGGTTTGTGATGCCGATGCCCTCAATCTGTTCGGCTTTGATGTCATTTTCAGACATGACACCTGCAACCACGGAGAGGACCGAACTCCAGATTTCATTGGCGTTATGCTCCACCCATCCAGATTCCGGGAAATACTGCTTGAACTCCTTCTGGCTGGTGCCGACGATATCACTTTCCTTGTTGAACAGGATGGCGCGTGAACTCGTAGTGCCCTGGTCGATAGACATGATATATTTTTCCATTGATTCATTCCCCTTTACTTTTGTTGTATTCAAAAACGTTGAAATCTACATCAGTTTGGAAGCTTCGCCCTTAAGGATGCTTTTATTAAGAAATACCCCAAGCACGAGAACCAAAACAGTGAAGACGATCGCAATGGCGAGGAAAAGGTCCGGTGAACCCAGGAATATCGCGTTATATACCACTGCACCGAGCGCACCGCCGGCCAAAGGACCGAGTATCGGTACGATGGCATAGACGAAGTTCGATTTTCCCTTGCCTGGAATCGGCATGAGGAAGTGAGCGAGCCGCGGGCCGAAGTCACGGGCCGGGTTGATGGCATATCCCGTAGTACCGCCGAGACTGAGTCCGATCGCCGTAATGAGGAAGCCGACGATGAGCGGGTTCAGGCCTTCAGTGAAATCATTGGCACCGATGAAGAGCAGGCCCATGACGAGGATGAATGTACCGATCATCTCACTGGTGAAGTTGGCGACATAGTTTGGATAGGCCGGACCTGTGGCGAACACACCAAGTTTCGTGCCTTCGTCCTCCTCATCCTTGAAGTGCGCCATGAAGTGCAGCCAGACGAGGAATGCCCCAACCATTGCCCCGAGCACCTGTGCGATGATGTAAGGAATTACTTTCGCCCACTCGAATTCACCTGCAAATGCGAAGCCGAGTGTAACGGCCGGGTTGATGTGTGCACCTGAGAACTGGCCGACGGCATATACGGCAAAAGCCACCGCAAAACCCCAACCGAATGCGATGACGATCCAGTCCGACCCTTTCGCCAGGGACCCCTTCAAATTGACGTTGGCGACGACGCCTGCCCCGAACAGGATAAGTATTGCCGTTCCAACAAATTCTGCAACGAGTTCATTCATTGCAAACCACTCCTTTGTTTGATTGATTCGCTAATAAAACATAAAAAAGCCCACACTGGTAGCTATGTAAAAGCTACTAATGTGGGCTCTGTCTCTCCGTGTCCTATTAACTTACTTTATAATCTATCCTATAATGGCAGCGCTGTCAACTTTTATATACCTCATGAAGTATGGTTGGCCGGATCGAACCACAAGCTGGTCTTGCTCGTAGTCACATACTTTGCTCCAGCAGCGATGGCTTCGTCGACTTCGCGCTGTGTTTCGATCAATCCGCCTGCGATGACATCAGCTTCCACTTCTGAATTGATCAGGTGGATCACTTTCGGAATTACGCCGGGCAGGATTTCAATCAGCTTCGGCTCCGTCTGTCTGATGAGTTCGATGCTTTTCTCGATGGCTGAGGAATCGATGACAAAAATGCGCAGTACAGTCTCCAGGCCGAGCTGGTTGGCCTTTTTGATGATCCTGCCGCGTGTGGTCACGATACCTGTCGGCCGATATTTCTGATGGATGTATTCGAGTGAAGCAGTGTCCACCGCCAGCCCTTTGATGAGGTCCAGATGCAGGTAGACGTCGAATCCATGTTTTTTTATTGTAGTAATATGGCTTTCCAAGTGACCGATATGGATATCGAGGATGACACATGCCCGGTAGGGACTGCCGATCAGTTTTTCAAAATCCTTCATGGAACGGATTGCGGGTAGTATTTTCATACCTCTGCACCTTCATTTCAAATTTATTATTTCTTTTATCATAGAATAGATATGTAAAATTGTATAGCATCTGGAAATTGGGGTATAGATAAACACAATGTGGGCCATTGTAGTGTACAGTAACAAGGGGGTGGACGGACCACCTCCATTTAAATAGTAGAAACACGTTCATGGAAGTAACGTCAAGGGGGTAGGGCAAGTGGATACATCACGAGGCAACAGTATGCTCAAGGAACTGCTCGGGGTGGAGCATGCAATCATACAGGCGCCTATGGCAGGCGGCGTCACGACCGAAGAACTGGTCAGTGCCGTCTCCCGGGCCGGGGGACTCGGCATGATCGGTGCAGGCGGCATGGATCCGGAAGCATTGCGTAAAGCGATCCATGGACTGAAGAAGCGGAACGATGGCGCCTTCGGTGCCAACCTGTTCGTCCCATGGAACTTCAAAGTCACTGAAGAGAATATTGCCGGTGCCTATGAAAAGCTGAGGCCGGTGTATGACCACTTTGGGCTGGAGCAGGAAACTTTCATACCGCCGGATATGAAGGACATCAAAGTGAAGTTCGATGCCCAGCTCGATGTCATTGTGGAGGAGAAGGTGCCTGTATGCTCCTTCATTTTCGGCATCCCGGAAAATCGTCACATCGAACGGCTGAAAGAGGCCGGGACGATCCTGCTCGGTACAGCAACGACAGTGGAGGAAGCTGAAGCGATTGAACGGGCCGGATTCGATGCTGTTGTGCTTCAGGGGGCAGAAGCGGGCGGCCACCGGGGGACATTCCTCAACCCTGTGGATGACAGCATCGTGGGGCTCATGAGTCTGATCCCGGAAGCGGCTGACCAGCTGTCGATTCCGGTCATCGCTGCAGGCGGTATCATGGATGGGCGTGGAGTGGCAGCCGCAATGGTACTCGGTGCTGCAGGCGTCCAGCTGGGCACGGCCTTCATATCCACAGAAGAAAGCGGAGCGCATCCGGTACATAAGAATGCGCTGTCGGAGAATCGGCATACTCCCTCCGTATTGACGAAGGTATTCACCGGTCGTGCTGCACGAGCGATCCAGAATACGTTCATCAGGGATATGGCCGTGCATACAAAGCGCATGGTCGACTATCCGGTCCAGAGGCGCCTGACCCAGCCGATACAGGATGCCTCGAAGGCTGCAGGCAGTACAGAATATGCTATGCTCCTTGCCGGTCAGGGGAAGAGCATGGCCCGCTACATGTCAGCCGGCGAACTGGTCCGGCAGCTCGTCATCGAAGCGAGGGCGTTCGGGGTGGAAGTATAGCGTATGGTTCCCCTGGATACACCGGAGGCAGGCCACAACGAAAAAAAGGCTCACCACATCGTGGCGAGCCTTTTTATGATCAATGGTTATGCTGTGCTTCGTTCGTCTTGTCCGGCTTGAGCATGAAGTCCAGAACGATTATCGTCACTGTGACGAGTACTGCAAGGAGTACACCGCTCCAGATGTTGAGTGGCCCGCCGCCGCCAAGGCTGTTAAGAACGAAGTTGACCATTTGAGTCAGCATGAGTGCCCAGATGAAACTGATGATATATTTCATGGTCCTGCCTCCACTACATAATTATATAAGCTAATGATAACCTAAAACGATTTCCATGTATAGTGGTAATCTCAGTACAGGACTGCAAAAATAATTTTTTCACATAACGGCTTCCAAAGCCCATCAATTCAACAATATTTTATAAACGCTTACAAATCAGGCTGTAAAGACAGGAAAATTGGGTTGAAAACATTTATTCACTAGTGTATATTTAGTTTCTGCAAATGCTTAAATATTGTTGCAATTCAAAAAATGAATATTGCAAATTAATTCCAGTGGCTTTAAAATATATGGAGGTGAAAACTATGGAATATGATGACCGCAGGCTTTTGGAGCCACAAATGGATCCGCGCCAGGCAGTCAGCCTTTGTACTGGAGAACACCCAACCTCCATTCATCGATGCATATTCCGTATATCGACTGCAGCAATGCAGTTTCCACCACATTGGAACACCCAATTAAGCAATCATGTATAAAAGGGGAAAGAATAGGTGAAGATAAATGACTGAAAAGCTTTTAGAAGTGAATAACCTGACGACTTCCTTTAAAATCGGCAGCGAGTATTTCCCGGCAGTGGATGATGTTTCATTCAGCATACAGCCGAATGAAGTTCTGGCGCTTGTAGGGGAGTCGGGCTCAGGGAAAAGTGCAACAGCATTCTCACTGATGGGGCTGCATAGGAAGGCCCGCATTGAAGGGGAAGTCAACTTTCAGGGACGGAACCTCCTGAAACTGAATGAAGGCAAGATGAATAAAATCCGTGGGGGAGACATGGCGATGATTTTCCAGGATCCGATGACGGCGCTCAACCCACTGATGAAGATAAAGCAGCAGATCATCGAAACACTCAAGATACATAACACGAAATCGAAGAATGAACGGGAGTCCTACGCTGTCGAACTGCTGGACCGCGTCGGCATTCCGCGTGCCGACAGGGTCGCAGAGGCCTATCCCCATGAACTGTCCGGGGGCATGCGGCAACGTGTCGTCATCGCAATCGCAATCGCCAACCGTCCGAAGCTGCTCATCGCCGATGAGCCGACGACGGCACTTGATGTGACGATCCAGGCCCAGATCCTCGACCTGATCCGTGAGCTTCAGGACGACCTGAATTCAGGCGTCCTTCTGATCACGCACGACCTTGGGGTCGTGGCTGAAATGGCCGATCGTGTAGCCGTCATGTATGCCGGCCAGATTGTTGAAGTGGCCCCTGTGCGGGAGCTCTTCAAGAACCCGCAGCATCCATACACACGCTCACTTCTGAATTCATTGCCGACCGAGTCGATGCTTGGCAGCAAGCTGCATGTCATACAGGGTGTGGTGCCGGCACTGAACAAGATGGACCGGACAGGCTGCCGTTTCGCGCCGCGCATCCCATGGGTGCCTGCTTCCGAACATGAGAAGAATCCACAGCTCAGGGAAATTGCAGAGGGGCATCATGTACGCTGCACCTGCTACAGGAACTTTTCCCTCGAAGGCGGCTCCGCCCAGGATATCGATGCAGAGGAATACCAGATTGAAACAGGGGCCCGAGGAGGAAGTGCACGATGAATCTATTGGAAATTAAAGATCTTAAAGTCCACTACCCGATAAAGGGCGGCTTCTTCAACACGGTCAAGGACCATGTCAAGGCGGTGGATGGGGTCAGCATCAGTATCCCCGAGGGCACGACCTACGGCCTTGTGGGAGAGTCGGGTTCAGGAAAGACCACGACTGGAAAAGCAGTCATGGGATTGAACCATGTCACTGATGGCGAAATATATTTTGAAGGACAGAAGCTCAACAGCAAAGGGAAGAAGGTCGATGTCAGGGATGATATCCAGATGATCTTCCAGGATCCGTATTCCTCGCTCAACCCAAGGAAGCGCGTATTCGACATCGTCGCTGAACCGATCAGGAACTACAATAAGAAGCCGAGGAACGAGCTTGTTCCGGAAGTGCTGGGGCTGCTTCAGCGTGTCGGTCTGCCGCCGGGCTCCCTCTATAAGTATCCGCATGAGTTCTCGGGTGGACAGCGCCAGCGGATCGGTGTGGCCAGGGCGATCGCACTGAACCCGAAGCTGATCATCGCCGACGAGCCGGTATCGGCACTCGATGTGTCTGTACAGGCGCAGGTGCTCAACTTCATGCAGGACATCCAGCAAGATATGAATCTTACGATGATGTTCATCGCCCATGACCTCGGTGTCGTCCGGCACATGTGCCGGCATATCGGCATCATGTACCAGGGGCGGCTCGTCGAAGAGGGGAAGACGGAAGAAATCTTCAAGAATCCACAGCATATATATACGAAGCGGCTGATTGCAGCAATTCCGGATACGGATGTGGACGAAATAGAAGCCAATCTCGCATTCAGGCAGATGGTCAAGGAAGAGTACGACCAGAATTTCGCCGACCATCTTGATGAAGAGGGCAGGGCCTTCCCGCTGCAATCCATTACGGAGACGCACAGAGTGGCGTTGCCGGTGAAAGGTTGATGAACATATGCTGAAATTTACAATAAGAAGACTTCTGATCACATTTCCACAACTCGTCATTTTAAGTGTACTCGTATTCATAATGGGGTCGATGATGCCGGGCGATGCACTGTCCGGACTGATCGATCCGAACATTCCTAGGGAGGCCATCGAAGCCAAAAGGGAGGCACTCGGCCTGAACAATCCTTGGTACATCCAGTACAGGGACTGGGTCTTTGCGATGTTCCAGGGTGACTTTGGAACATCAATCTTCCACCAGCGTCCGGTTATGGATGTAATCGGCGACCGTCTGATGAACACGGTATGGCTTTCGCTGTTCTCGACAATCCTGATCTACCTGCTTGGGCTGCCGCTCGGACTCGTATCAGGACGCTATAACGACTCACTGCTCGATAATGCAATCACTGGATATACATATCTCGGTTTTGCAACGCCGCAGTTCATTTTCGGACTCGTCATACTGTGGGTCTTCGGTTACAATCTGGGCTGGTTCCCGACAGGCGGCTCCGTCGCACCGGGGCTTGAGCCGGGCAGCATCGACTATATCCTCAGCAAGATAAACCATCTCGTCCTGCCGAGCTTCGCCATCGCCCTGATCGGGCTGGTGGGAACGGTGCAGTATTTGAGGAGCGGCATCATAGAGACGAAACAGAAGGACTTCATCATTCTGGCACGTGCCAAGGGTGTCAAGGAGTCCGCAGTATACAACAGACATGTCTTCAGGAACTCCATCCTGCCGATTGCAGCATTCTTCGGCTATGAGATCACTGCACTGCTCGGGGGCTCCATCTTCATAGAGATGATCTACAGCTATCCGGGCATGGGCCGCCTGTTCCTGGATTCCATTTCAACACGCGATTTCAGTGTGGCGAATGTGCTCATCCTGTTCTATGGATTCCTGGCCATTCTCGGTGCACTGATATCGGACATCATTCTCAGTATCGTAGATCCTAGGATCCGCATCAAATAGGAGGGAGCGTATAAAGTGGGCAATAGAAATGATTTCAATCAGAATTCCGGCGCCGGGCGTCCGGAAGAAGATGCAAATAAAGACAAAGCGCGTCTCCGTCAGCAGGAACTGGATCGACGCAATACGGAAAGTGATGACAAGCCGAGAAATGGGGACCCGTTCGAAGCACGCACGGATGATGACCATACCTACGAAAAGGGCGATATGGACATGACCGTTAAGGCAGACCTGCCTCACGGGGCTGCGGGCCATGGCGCGCTCGATTCCAAGAATCTGCCGAGGAGTACTCCGGGGTGGCGGATCATCATCCAGGAAGTGATAGCAGACAAGCTTGCACTATTTTCACTCATCCTGTTCACGATCATTACAGCCTATGTATTCGGGCTGACGATGTTCCTCGACAGGGAGGAGATCGTCATGGTCGATCTGTTTGCCATCAACCAGGCGCCTGACGAGACGTTCAGGCTCGGCACCGACTATGGCGGACGGGACATCTTCGGCCAGCTGATCATCGGTACGAGGAACTCCCTCGCGATCGGTATACTCGTGACACTCATGAGTGTCGGTTTTGGTGTCGTATACGGGGTCGTTTCCGGCTACTTCGGTGGCCAGATAGACAACATCATGATGCGCATCGTCGACTTCTTCATGGTGCTGCCATTCCTGATGATCGTCATCGTTTTCGTCACGATCTCACCATCCTATGACATCTTCACCTTCTCGTTCATGATGGCGGCATTCCTGTGGACGGGTACCGCACGGCTGGTGCGGTCGCTCGCCATCCAGGAGCGGGAGCTCGACTACATCAGTGCTTCCAAAACATTGGGCAGTTCGCATGGGAAGATCGTCTTTACGCAACTCATGCCGAACCTGGTCGGCATCATCATCGTCAACGGCACGCTGTCGCTTGCGGCGAATATCGGCATCGAGTCGGGTCTGTCATTCATCGGATTCGGTTTCCCGGAAGACTACCCTTCCCTCGGTACGCTGATGGCCTACGCAACGAATTCCCAGACCCTCCAGCATAGACCGTGGATCTGGGTGCCGGCGGCAATCATGATCCTTGTGCTCATGCTGTGTGTACGGAACATCGGGGAAGCGATGAGACGTGCTGGAGATGCAAGACAGAGACAGGCATAATCTATAGGGTTCCAGTGAAATGGAACCTTATAAATGAAATAAAATGAAAGCGCTTTCGATGAAACTGCTGATGTTTACAAAAAAATAACAATAGAGTGTTATAATACACATATATTGAAATTTATTCTTAACAAGACATTGATATTTCAGACAATTGTGATAACATTATGCGTAGATGGAGTTACATACGCACTAAAATGCAAAGACGGTTTTAACCATATTCTGGTACTAAGTTTCAGTTTCAGCTGAACTAAGTATATATATCAGTTATATTCTAAATTATAGGGAGGAAATACGATGGGGAAATATTCTTGGTCGAAATTGATGTTCCTTACGATGCTGATCATGGTATTGGCATTGGCTGCATGTGGCGGGGGCTCATCAGAAGAGACGTCAGAAGAAGAGGGCTCTGGCGACACAGGGTCTGAAGAATCAACAGAAGAAGGTTCTGAAGAAGGGTCGGAGGAAGGATCCGATGATTCAGCTTCAGGAGATGTATACAACTATGAAGACTTCAACCAGACCGTATCTAATGATGGTGAAGTGAGCGAGGGAGGCACCCTTAATGTAGGTCTGACTTCAGACACGCCATTCGAGGGTACATTGAACTTCAACCTTTACCAGGGGAACCCTGACTTTGAGGTCATCAGCCTCTTCGATGAGCCGCTGATGTCAATGGATGAAGACTTCCAGTACACGAACGATGGCGCCATGACCTACGAAGTGAATCAAGACGATAACACAGTTACATTCACTATGCAGGAAGGTGTCACTTGGCACGATGGTGAACCTGTCACAATCGATGACTATGTCTATTCATACGAAGTCATCGGACATCCGGAATACCCGGGTATCCGTGGCGCGACTGACGGATTCACTCTGATCGAAGGCTATGACGAGTACAAATCTGGAGATGCAGAAGAAATTTCCGGCATCGAAGTGGAAGATGAGTACACTGCTACATTTACTTATAAGGAATTGGCACCATCCCTCACTGCCGGTGGATTCTGGGCATACGCTATGCCTGAGCACCACTATGAAGGGGTAGAGATCGCAGATATGGCTGAAGCGCCACAGACACGCGAGAACCCGCTTGGAATGGGACCATATAAAGTGGACTCCATCACTCCGGGTGAAGCGGTTGTAATGTCCAAGTATGAAGACTACTGGAGAGGCGAACCGAACCTTGACGGCGTCGAACTGACTGTCGTATCTCCATCTTCCATAGCGAATGCTCTGGAAACTGGAGAAGTCGATTTTGCAATCAACTTCCCGACCGACCAGTATCCTGATGTTGAGGGAATGGAAGGCGTGGAATGGCTTGCAAACATCGAAGGTGCATACACTTACATCGGTTTCAAACTGGGTGAGTGGAACGAAGACGAAGGACGTGTAGACTACAAGCCGGAAGAAATGAAGATGGGCGACAAGGAACTCCGTCGTGCAATGTGGCATGCGATGGACAACGACGCAGTCGGCGAGCGTTTCTACAACGGACTCCGCTGGAAAGCGACATCCCTGATCACGCCATATCACGCAAACTGGCATGACGACAGCCTGGAAGTTCCTGAATACGATCCAGAGCAGGCGAATCAGATCCTTGATGAAGCAGGATACGAAGATACTGATGGCGACGGCTTCCGTGAAACACCGGATGGCGAACCGCTTGAGATCAACTTCGCTTCCATGTCCGGCGGCGACACTGCAGAACCACTGGCAAACTACTACATCCAGTCCTGGAAAGATATCGGCCTGAATGTACAGCTTACAAACGGCCGCCTGATCGAATTCAACACATTCTACGATATGGTTGAAAACGACGATCCTGAAGTGGACATCTACCAGGGTGCATGGGGCGTCGGTTCCGATGTGGATCCATACGGTCTCTACGGTCCGGATGTACCATTCAACTACCCACGCTATGCGACTGAAGAAAGCACACAGCTGATGGAAGAGGGCAACTCTCCTGAAGCATTCGATGTAGAGCAGAGACAGGAAATCTACAACGAATGGCAGGCGCTTATGGTTGAGGAGATGCCGGTAGTACCGACACTCTACAGATCATATGTAGTACCTGTAAATGAAAGAGTCGCAAACTACAGCATCGAACTCGGCTACAACGAAGAAACACTCCCTTATAACTGGGGCGTAACTGAAACTGAATAAGCTGAAATACGAAGCATCCATGCCAGGCATGGATGCTTTTTTTGTTGTATGACACCTTCAAATATGATAAATTAGTACCTAGTGATAATATGAGATTATAAGGTGTGGTCAAATGAAAAATGTAGGTGTTCTGGGTCTGGGGACCTATGTACCGGAGAAGGTATTTACCAACCATGACTTTGAAAAGATACTTGATACTTCCGACGAATGGATTACAGAGATGACAGGCATCAAAGAACGGCGTTTTGCCGAGGACATGGATACGAGTGACATGGCCTATGAAGCGGCGAAGGAGGCCCTGGAGAACTCAGGCGTCGGTCCAGAGGACATCGACCTGGTCATCGTGGCGACTTCGACAGGCGATCATCAGTTCCCGACTGTCGCAACCCTGCTTCAGAAAAGGCTTGGCTTGAGGCCGGTGCCATCAATGGACCAGCTGGCGGCCTGTACAGGTTTCATTTATGGGATGGTCACAGCCCAGCAGTTCATCCAGACGGGAACATATGATCATGTACTGGTGGTCGGAGCAGACAAGCTGTCCAAGATCACCGACTTCGAAGACCGTTCCACAGCTGTCCTGTTCGGTGACGGGGCAGGCGCCGTCGTCATGGGTGAAGTGGCGGAAGGGCACGGAATGCATTCCTTCGAGCTCGGCAGCAACGGGCATGGGGGACCGTACCTCTACGATGATGAAGCGGACGGCAACATCAGGATGAATGGCCGGGAAGTCTACAAGTTTGCCGTCAGGCAGATGGGCGAGTCCAGTGTCCATGTGACAGAGAAAGCGGGACTCTCCAAGGAAGACATCGATATGCTGGTGCCGCATCAGGCGAATATCCGGATCATGAATGCAGCACGCGAACGCATGGGTCTTCCAGAGGACCGCATGAGTGTGACAGTTGACAGATATGGAAATACTTCGGCTGCATCAATACCGCTTAGTATCCATCATGAAGTTAAAAATGGTAGAATAAAGTCAGGAGACACCCTCGTTCTGGTCGGCTTTGGTGGCGGCCTGACATGGGGGGCAATATGCCTGACATGGGGAGACAATAAGGAGGAAACTCATGGATAAGAGAAGAGTAGTTGTAACAGGTATCGGTGCGTTGACGCCAATTGGTAATTCTGCACCTGAAACCTGGGAGAATGCCCTCAAGGGAGTAAATGGTATCGATAAGATCACCCGCATCGACAACAGTGAATATAATGTTCACGTGGCGGGGGAACTCAAGGACTTCAATATTGAAGACTATATGGACAAAAAGGAAGCACGCCGTATGGACCGCTTTACGCAATATGCGATGGTGGCCTCCGATGAAGCGGTGAAGGACAGCGGGGTTGAAATCACCGACGACAACCGTGAACGCATCGGTGTATGGATCGGTTCCGGAATCGGCGGCATCCAAGCCCTTGAAGATGGTTTCAAAGTGCTCTATGAGCGCGGACCACGCCGTGTGAGCCCTTTCTTCGTTCCAATGATGATTCCGGACATGGCAAGCGGCCAGGTCTCCATCAAGCATGGATTGAAAGGTCCCAATGGCGCCACTGTCACTGCCTGTGCGACAGGTACGAACTCCATCGGTGAAGCCTTCAAGTTCATAGAACGTGGCCAGGCCGATGCCATGGTGACGGGCGGAACAGAAGCGCCGATCACCCGGATGGGGGTTGCAGGCTTCCAGGCGAACAAAGCACTGACCACAGCGGATGATCCGAATAAGGCTTCCCGTCCATATTCCAAGGACAGGGATGGATTCGTCATCGGTGAAGGTGCAGGCATCGTCATGCTTGAAGAGCTTGAACATGCCAAAGCACGCGGTGCAAAGATATATGGTGAAGTTGTCGGCTATGGAACAACAGGCGATGCACATCACATCACAGCACCAGCTGAAGAAGGCGAGGGCGGTGCCCGCGCGATGATCGAAGCGATGAAGGATGCAGGCATCGACCCGAATGAAATCGGTTATGTGAATGGCCATGGTACAAGTACACAGTACAATGACCTGTTTGAAACGATTGCCATCCGCAATGTATTCAAAGATCATGCCTATAACCTGCTCGTCAATTCCACGAAATCAATGACAGGCCACCTGCTCGGTGGTACCGGTGGCATGGAAGCCATCATCACGGTGCTGAGCCTCCGGGATGGCAAGGTCCATCCGACGATCAATCTGGACAATCCAGACCCTGAATGCGACTTGAACTACGTCACAGAAGGTGCAGTAGAAGCGGATATCCGATATGCGATATCAAACAGCTTCGGTTTCGGTGGACATAACGCAAGCCTTGTATTCAAGAAATACGAAGAATAATATATAGATGAAGCCTGTCTTCCAATGTGGAAGGCAGGCTTTCTGCTGTTCCAGGTCTAACTCGCAGTCGAAACGCCTGCGACTCTGGATTGGATATCGCAGAACCTTCACCGATAACAAAAAAACGGACAGGAAGCTGCCCGTCCGCTGTAATATGAAATTTATCTGCGTTTTCTGCCGAGTCCCATTGCACGTTCCATCTTTTCGACCATCTTATCGGCTTTGCGTGATGCCTTCATGGCACCTTCGTCCAGAATGTCATCCAGCTCGCCGCTTTCCAGATAGTGGTTCACTTTATCCTGGAATTCCGTCAGGAACTGTTCGACAACTTCTCCGAGGTCGGATTTGAATGTGCCGTAGTTGCTGCCTTCGTATTCCTTCTCGAGATCTTTGATGCTCTTTGAAGTCAGGGAGGAATAGATCGTCAGCAGGTTTGAAACTCCGGGCTTCTCTTCCTTGTCGTACTTGATTTCGCTGCCCGAGTCCGTTACGGCGCTGCGGATCTTCTTGGCCGCGGCTTTCGGATCATCAAGAAGTGAGATGAAGCCCTTCTGGTTGTCATCACTCTTCGACATCTTCTTCGTCGGATCGTTCAGGCTCATGATGCGTCCGCCGACTTCCGGATGCTTGACTTCAGGTACTGTCAGGATGTCGTTGTATTTCGAGTTGAAGCGTTCTGCCAAGTCGCGGGTCAATTCAAGGTGCTGACCCTGGTCTTCTCCGACAGGCACGACATCAGCGCTGTAGATGAGGATGTCGGCAGCCATGAGGGATGGGTATGTCAACAGGCCGACGCTGATGCCGTCGCGCTGGTTCTGCTTGCGTGCCTTATCCTTATATTGGGTCATGCGCTCAAGCTCCCCGATATATCCTACACACTGCATCATCCATGCTGCCTTCGCATGTGCCGCCACTTCACTCTGGATGAAGAGTGTAATCTTTTCCGGATCGAGGCCGGAGGCAAGATAGATGGCTGCGAGTTTCTTTGTATTGTCCCTGAGTTTGAGACGGTCCTGCGGGACGGTTATGGCATGCTGGTCAACGATGCAGAAATAGGAATCATATTCCTCCTGCATCTCAACAAACTGTTTGTATGCCCCGATATAGTTTCCGATAGTGGGGATGCCGCTTGGTTGTACTCCTGAGAATAATGTTTTCATGTCGTAATCACCTTTATGTTAGTCATTATATACATGATAATAAACTTCCGGGCTGCTTGCAATATGGATGCGCTGATGCTGAAATTTAATCTAATCATAACTTTTCTAAAAATTTGTGAGATTATTACATAATTCTCATTTTATTTTAATGTTCACCCTGTATACTACGTAGTGTAAATAAAGTTTATACATCAATTTATCGAAGTTATATGAAATATGTTTATAATGGAGATGAATCGGGTATAGATTGTTGTTACAAATCTTTTTAAAATTGGAGTGTGAGTTGTATGGTAACACTTTTTACTTCTCCAAGCTGCACATCATGCCGTAAAGCGAAAGCATGGTTACAAGAACATGAAATTCCTTATAATGAAAGAAATATATTCTCTGAACCACTTACATTGGATGAAGTGAAGTCCATCCTCAGAATGACTGAAGATGGCACAGACGAAATTATTTCTACAAGATCCAAGACTTTCCAGAAACTTAATGTAGATATCGACAGCTTGCCAATGCAGGAACTTTACACATTGATCATGGAGAATCCTGGTCTTCTCAGAAGGCCGATCATCATGGATGAAAAACGTCTTCAAGTTGGCTACAACGAAGATGAAATCCGTCGTTTCCTGCCTCGTAAGGTGAGGACTTTCCATCTGATGGAAGCAAAGCGCCTCGCTGAACTATAAGTGTGTTTCCCCAAAAATAACTGATATAATACTTACGATTGAGATGCCCGCAGATTACTTGATGTCTGCGGGTATTTTGGCGTATAATGACATGACAATTCCAAAACTGGTTTTACCCCATAAGAATAAGGTATAATATAGATAAGGAGCATACTTGAAGGAGAGGAGTGAGAAGTATGAGGATTGAAAGAATTGACGACTCGACGATCAAGTTTTTCATTACCTACCAGGACATCGAGAATCGCGGATTTGATAGAGAAGACCTATGGATGAACCGGAAGCGTGGTGAAGAGTTCTTCTGGTCCATCATGGACGAAGTGAACCACGAGCATGAAGAAGATTTCTCAATGGAAGGGCCGCTATGGATCCAAGTGCATGCCTATGACAAAGGGATTGAAGTGGTGGTTTCCAAATCTCAGGATGATAAACCATTCTCAACGGAGCAGACGCCTATGGATATGAATAATAATGATGTAGAACAGTTCCTTGAAAGCATTTCCGGAGACAAGGAAGAAATTGCGCCAGTGACGAAAGAGCCGGTCATGGTGAAATTCAATGACTTCGAGGATCTCATAAAATACACCCACGAAGTGGAAGTCGATGAAACGCAGTACGAAGATCTGCTCATCGTCCACGAAGGAAGCTACTACTATCAGATTTTCTTCGACTACCGCATGGACTACATGGATATGGAACGCATCGAAGCGAAACTTCTCGAATACAGTTCTCCAGCAGAGATATCCAGCATGGTGGTTGAAGAATACGGTCAAATCATCATGAGCATCAACGTCAGAGCCCGGGTAAGAAGATTTTTTAAAGAAAAATAATTTACTTGAAGCGAAAATAAATCAAAAACCCCCTTTTCTTCCATATATAGAAGAGGAGGTTTTTTTATGTTCACAGCAACTGACACACATGGCACAAGGATCACAGCAGATGAAGCAAGAAAAGGAGTGAAATACTTCTGCCCGGTATGTGAGGCACCCGTCACCTTCAAGGCGGGCAACGTCAAGACGGCGCACTTTTCCCACCATAGGATCGTCGACTGCATCCGCTATCTGTATAAAAAAGAGTCCCTTGAACACCTTGAGGCGAAGCATGACCTCTATCAGGCATTGAACAGACGTCATCACGTTTCGATGGAGTACTATCTTCAGGAAATCGAGCAGATTCCTGACTTGATGGTTGGAAACCGGGCGCTTGAAATCCAGTATTCGGCGATTTCTCCGGAACTCATCACCGAGCGGTCGAAAGGCTACCATTCCATCGGCCTGGATGTCATCTGGCTGCTTGATGAAGCATCCATCAGACAGGGGGACGGCTGTATCATCCCCACACATTTTCAGATGTCGACCCTCTATAACACCGCCCTGTTCACCTATTCGAACACCCACAAAAGACTGATGAAATGGCATCTCAGACATCACAGAGGCGGCAACCGGTGGACATGCCACACTGAAGAAATCACCCCTGATGACCTGCTTGCCCGACACCCCGCAGAACCCGTCGCTCCACTCCAGCTTGGGCAGAAGGACATCAGCCGCATGATACAGCGGGAACGCCAGCAGAAGAATCGGCTGAATCCCACACTCACATTCCTCTACCAGCTTTCACTGGATGCCGGAAATCTGCCGCCGCATCTGTGCATGAGTGTCGAGCCAGAAAGGTGGATACTGAATCCACCGCTGGAATGGAAGCTTTATATCATGCATGCACTGGAGAAGGGGGTGTTCGACAGGGGTCAGTTCGGCCGCTTCATCCATATGCGTGAAATGCAGACTGCACCCCCGAAAGAGGAGGTGCTGAATGCACTTCTTTCCGCCTATAAAATGTTATATATTTCACAATAAACTTCGATACTTGAAATTTATAACGAATATTGAGAAAATTATACCATCAGAAAAATGGAGGGGTAATTATGTCAAAAGTCATTACACGACAGGAACAGGAAGAGAAGAACACTTGGAATCTTGAAACCATCTTCGAATCGGATGCGGCATTCGAAGAAAAATATAAGGAACTGGAAGGGCGACTCGGGGAAGAGGAGCGCTTCAAAGGACAGATCGATTCATTGGAAACACTCGCCGACGCTTTGGAGACGGAACGGGAACTGAGTGAGGAAATCGGCAGACTGTTCGTCTATGCACACTTGAAGCATGATCAGGATACATCGGAAGACAAATACAGTGCACTCGAATCGAAGGCACGCACGCTCGTGGTGAAGTTCAATACTGCATGGAGTTTCCTCGTGCCGGAAATCATGAAGGTCGATGAGGAGACACTCGAAGAGTGGCGCATGGATCCCCGCCTCAGCGAGTTCTCTTTCGATCTTGAGAAGCTCAATAAAAAGCGTGCATATGTGCTCAGCGACAAGGAGGAGAAACTGCTGGCTCAGGCAGGGGAGGTCATGTCGAACCCGACTTCAACATTCGGCATGTTCAACAATGCCGACCTTGAATTCCCTGATGCAGTGGATTCCGAAGGCAATGCACACGCGCTGACGCAGGGCACCTACATCGACCTCCTCAAATCCAGCGACCGTGAATTGAGGCAGTCGGCATACGAGAACCTGTACAGCACATATGGCGCATATAAAAATACGCTCAGCCAGACACTGCAGGGTGTCGTCAGCACACATGTATTCCAGGCCCAGGCACGCGGCTATGAATCCGCAAGGCACCAGGCGCTGTCCAACAACTTCATTCCGGAAGAGGTCTATGACAACCTTGTGAAGACGGTGAACGATCACCTGCACCTGATGCACCGCTATACGGAACTCCGCCGAAAGATGCTCGGCCTCGATAAACTCAAGATGTATGATGTCTATACACCAATGGTCAAAGATGTCGACTTCGAAATGAGCTATGAAGAAGCGAAGGAATGGATGCTCGCATCACTCGAGCCGATGGGCGAGACTTATGTGAACATCATCAAGGAAGGCCTCGAGAACCGCTGGGTCGATGTATATGAGAATAAAGGCAAGCGGAGCGGCGCCTATTCCTCAGGTACGTACGGCACGAATCCATTCATCCTCATGAACTGGCAGGACAACGTGAATAACCTGTTTACTCTGACGCATGAATTCGGCCACAGTGTCCACAGCTACTACAGCAGACAGAACCAGCCATCCAATATGTCCGGCTACTCCATCTTCGTCGCTGAAGTCGCCAGCAACTTCAACGAAGCACTGCTTGCCGACTATATGTTCAAAAACCTTGAAGATACGAAGAAGAAGCTCTATCTGCTGAATGAGCAGCTCGAGGGATTCAGGGGCTCCGTCTTCAGGCAGACGATGTTCGCTGAATTCGAGCACAAGATCCACTCCATGAAGGAGGCGGGGGAACCGCTCACAGCCGGCAAGCTGAATGAAGTATATGGAGAACTCAACCGCAAGTACTTCGGTGACGCGGTCGAATATGACGATCATATCGAAGTGGAGTGGGCGCGCATCCCGCACTTCTACATGAACTATTATGTCTACCAGTACTCCACCGGCTATGCTGCAGCTGCTAGTCTGTCCAAACAGGTGCTTGAAGAAGGCGAAGCTACAGCCGAACGCTACATCAACGAATTCCTGAAAAAAGGTTCATCCGACTATCCGATCAATGTGCTCAAAAATGCCGGTGTCGACATGACGACATCAGAACCGATAGAGAATGCCATGAAGGTATTCGAAGCACAGCTCGATCAGTTTGAAGCTCTGCTCCAGGAGGTATAATGCCTGGCAGTCCCCGATCTATTTTAAGGTCGGGGACCTTTTAGTTTATGCAATAAACTATACATGTATGTATTTTATGTACAAGATATAAGGTGGATACGTTTTCATTATGTCCATATTGTGAAAAGCCATTCAAAATATTGTCTGAGGCCTTAAACCGTGGTATATTCTAGACATGAAATTTTTATCACTGAAACATACCCCTTTGTTAAAACAGTGAAAAATTTCTCCCATCCCCTTTGTTTGAGCAGCACACTATAGAAGGTGTGCTGCTTTTTTTATTTGAATTGGTTTAACATGGATATAATTATTGCAGCGCGGTGATCCGAATTGGATCGCCGCGTTTTTTTGTTTAATCCTCCAACTTGCCATCGTTCTGTTTGCGACGGTGAGTTAAGTCTCCAACTTGCCATCGTTTCGCCTGCGATGGTGAGTTAAGCTCCCAACTCGCCATCGTTTCTCCTACGACGGTGAGTTAAGCTCCCAACTCGCCATCGTTTCGGCCGCGACGGTGAGTTAGGCGTCCAACTTGCCATCGTTTCGCCTGCGATGGTGAGTTAAGCTCCCAACTCGCCATCGTTTCTCCTACGACGGTGAATTGAGCTCCCAACTCGCCATCGTATCTTCCGCGACGGTGAGTTAACTCCCTAACTTGCCATCGTTCTGCCCGCGACGGTGAGTTAACTCTCCAATTCACCCTCACCACGCCAACACCGGCAAAGTAACCCTCAACTTACAAAATTCTCCCATCAAAATCTCCCATTGTCACAAATTCGACTTGAGGCATCGTGATATGCATCACGTTAAAAGATGTATTTAAAATATATAATTAAATCAAGATAAATTTCAAACACATCAATCAAGGAGAAAGGGGAGAGCGGGATGAAAAGGAAATATACGAAACCGCCATACAATACAGTACACCAGCCTTCACAGGAGGAATTGGAATCTCTGAAGGGAACGCTGTTTTCTACAGTCGTCTTCGTAGGCGGCACGATCATTTTATTCATACTGTTGCTGTTGATGTTCTATATGATGAGATTCTAGATGGGAGAGAAAGAAAATGAAAATGCATAGATTTGAAGAGATATGGCTCATATTCGGAGTGGCTGTGCTGGTCATTTCGATGGCAATTACAGGGTACCAGGCATTCGCGCAGGGAATGGCGCCTCCAAGCCACAAGGAGACGATCGACCCGGCCCAGGTGGAGAACACCGCGCCGTTCGACAATCCCGGAGTCTACCAGACAGGGGAGAATGAATATGAAGTCGTGATGACGCTTCAGGCGTTCAGCTTCGAACCGAGTGAAATCACCGTCCCGAAAGGTGCGGAAGTGACCTTCATCATGACTTCGAAGGATGTCATCCACGGCGTCAATGCCCCGCATACGAACCTCAACACGATGGTCGTCCCGGGACAGGTCCAGCGCATCACCCAGACTTTCCACGACTCGGATGAGTTTCTGCTGATCTGCAACGAATACTGTGGAACCGGACACCAGACGATGTCTGCGACCATAACGGTGGAGGAATAGACTATGGCAAATACAATACAGACACATATGAAGAACAACACCCTTCCGCTTGTACACTTCTTCCTCGCATTCATCATGCTCCTGATCGGAGGTACACTCGGACTGCTCCAAGGGCTGAACCGGGGCGGCGTATTCGAGCTCCCGGCGAGCTTCAACTACTACGAAGTGCTTACACTCCACGGCATCCTGCTGATCCTGGCATTCACGACGCTGTTCACGAATGGCTACCTGTATGCAGCCATAAGGCATACGCTCGGTGAACTGTCCAAAACTGTGAAGATACTCGCCTGGTCCAGTCTTGCGAGCTTCCTGATCGGCTCTCTACTCGTCGTGTGGATGGTGCTTGCCGGTGAAGCGACCGTCATGTACACCTTCTATCCGCCGATGCAGGCGTCACCGTGGTTCTATATCGGCCTCGTGTTCGTCGTCCTGTGCATCTGGCTGGCCGGCCTCGGCGTCTTCATCAGCGCCTTCCAATGGAAGCGGAGGAATAAAGGGCAGCATCTCCCGATACTGGCATTCTTCGCAGTCGGCATCTACACGCTCGTGATTTTCGGCAGCCTCGGTGTCACCGTCGAAGTACTCATGCTCATCCCTTGGGCATTCGGCTGGACGGAGACCATCAACGTCATGCTCAGCCGGACACTGTTCTGGAGCTTCGGCCATACGTTGGTCAACGTCTGGTACCTGGTTGCGATCTCCGTATGGTATACGATCCTGCCGAAGATCATCGGCGGACGCATCTTCAGCGACACGCTCGCAAGGCTCGTCGTCATACTCATCGTCATCCTGAATGTACCCGGCGGCTTCCACCACCAGATCGTCGACCCGGCCTTCTCAGAAGGACTCAAGTTCATGCACGTATTCATGAGCCTGTCCATCGCATTCCCTTCACTGATGACGGCATTCGCAATGTTCGCGGTGCTTGAACGCACGGGACGCAAACGCGGCGGACGCGGACTCCTCGGCTGGCTGTGGGTCCTCCCTTGGGGAGATGTACGCTTCCTCACGATCATGATTGCGATGATTTCATTCATCATCGGGGGCGCCGGCGGCATCGCCCAAACAAACAACCAGCTGAACCAGGTCGTACACAACTCGCTGTGGGTGGTCGGACACTTCCACATCACAGTCGGCGTGACCGTCGTGATGACATTCTTCGGACTTGTCTATTGGCTCATCCCGCACCTCTCAGGCCGTGTGATGACGCCATTCATCCACCATCTCGGCATGTTCCAGACAGCAACCTGGACGGTCGGCATGGCACTGATGGCACTTTCCATGCATGCAGTCGGCCTGTTCGGCGCACCGAGACGGACTTCCTATACGACATATGGGGACAGCGCCACGGCACTCGGCTGGGAACCATACCTATCCTTCCTGGCAACAGGCGGCACGCTGCTGTTCTTCGGTGTCATCCTCATCGTCTACATCGTATTCCATCTGATGTTCTTTGCACCAAAAGGGGACACACCATTCATGGATTCACGTGTTGAGGACAATGCACATCCAACACCAAAATGGACCGAGAACTGGGGGCTGTGGGTTATCGTCGCCATCCTCATCATCTCGATGGGCTACGTCGTCCCGCTTGTCGACCTGATTGAAAATGCACCACCGGGGTCACCGCCGCACAGAACATGGTAATTCAAATGAAAGGAGGCCGCCCGCATGAAAAAGGACATCATATCCATCATAATCATCCTGCTGCTGGGAGGCCTCCTGTTCTATATTTCCACAGACGGCTTCCGGATCTATACGATAGAAGCGGAACGCGTCGAATCCCTGAAAAATGAAAAGCCCGATTTCCCGGATGTGGACGTCGTCGACAACAAGGGGCGGGCGTATCCATTCGATGAATTCGAGGGGAAATACATCCTGATGACATTCATCTATACATCATGTGAGACGGCCTGTCCGATGATGGAGGCGAACATGAAGGAAGTGTACGATACGTTCGATGCGGAAGCCTACAGTGATGATCTGGTCTTCCTGAGCACGTCATTCGATACCGAACGCGATACGGTGGAGGTGCTCGATAGGTATGCTGAATACTTTGATGCCGACGGCGACACGTGGCGGATGCTCCGGGTGCCTGAAGCTTCGGACCTCGACACGGTACTCGATACGTACGGCGTCACAGTCATCCCTGAAGGAGATGCGGATTATCAACACAACACTTCATTCTACCTGCTCGGACCGGACGGCGGACTCGTAGAAGTGCTCGACTACCGGGATATCGACGGGGCAGTGCAGACACTCGACAAATATGTAGGGGAGGCGGCATCATGAAGCAGTTCTGGTATGGACTTGTACTCTTCCTCTTCCTTGCACTGCCGCCTGTGAGGCACCTGCTCGAATCGATCATGGCATTCCATATGCACATGCAGATGCCGCTGCTCTTCGTTTCCGGCCTTCTGATGGCGCCATTCTTCATGAAGCGTTTCCGGCAATTCTTCGGCAAGTGGAATGGAAGCGGCCTGCCGGGAATCATCCTCTTCCTCATCATCGTCATGTACTGGATGGTGCCGAAGGCGATGGATGAATCGCTCGAGATCATGGCAGTCGAAGCATTCAAGTTCATCTCGCTTCCGTTCCTGGCAGGCGTTCCGCTCCGGGACAGCTGGTCGAAGATCGGAAAGGCGACGGAAAGCATCCTGCTGCTCGTGCTGGCCATCCTCTTCAGCATCATGGCCTATCTCTACATCTTCTTCGAGAGCACACTGTGCAACAATTATCTGCTCGTCGACCAGAAGACGGTCGGCTGGGGATTCGCATTCTTCAGCCTGTGCCTGATACTCTACCTTGTGCTGACGCTGTTTACAGACCAGTCCCAATACTACGATGAAGCCTCCACCTGATTCAGGTGGAGGCTTTCAAATGTGCGTTCAGATTCGGAAGATGGACGATGAGGTGGCCGTCTGCACCCTCGGTGATGATCTCCATTTTCTTGAAGTGTGTAATGTTGCGGCTCACGGTCTCCCGGGTCGTACCGATGATGTTCGCGATGTCCTGCTTCGTCAGGCGTGTGGATATCCGGCTGTATGTCTCATCGATCACTTCACCGTGGTTCGTCAGCAGGCGTTCGAGCAGCAGCAGGATCTGCTTGTCCGTCGAACGGAAGATCTTGTCCTCGAGACGCTTCTGCAGATCGACGATCAGCTGCCCGAGTGTCCGGAACATCTTGATCGACACTTCCGGGTGGTCCATCAGCAGCTGTTCGAAATCATACTTTTCGATGGTGATCAGCTCCGACGTCTCTACAGTGATTGCGTTCGCAGGGTATGAATCCTTACGGAACAGTCCGTGGTGCGGGAACATCTCGCCGGCCTGGAAGAAGTTCACGATCTGCTCCCTGCCCGAAGGGTCGTTGCGGTAGATCTTCACTTTGCCCGATGCGACGAAATAGACATGATTCATCGGTTCGTCCTGCATGAATATATGGGTGTTGCGGTAGAATTTCCTCTGGTTTGAAATATCCACGATGAGCCCGAGTTCCTCATCCGTCAATGAACGGAAAATCTCAATCTGAGAAAGCAGCCGTTCCAGATCGGTTCGATGCATCTTTGATACCTCACTTTTCTTTTTGCTATATCATATCATATAAGCATGGATTGTGGGCTGGGCGTGTGGGTCTAACTCGCAGTCGAAACGCCTGCGACTGTGAATTGGAAGATCGGATTGCTGCACACCCAACCAAAAAAGGGACACCATCTCTGGTGTCCTTCCAAAATTCAATCTATAAAAAACTAATAAAAATACTATCTTCCAAAGGAAGAGGGGCCACCCCGTATCTGGTAGTACATGCCATCTTCCGTTTCAACTTCTTCCACCAGCCGCTGCAGACGCAGCTTCTTGAGCTCATTGAGCAGGAGGCCGGTACGCCATTCGAAGACTGTCTTCAGCTCGTGGAAGCTGAACACTTCATACGACTCGATGTAATCATGGATGCTCGGCAGCGGATGCTTCTCTATCTCCTTGTCGATGAGTTCGTTGATGATGTAGGTGTAGATGTGGTAGGGGTAGACGCCCTCCACCTTCACACCTTCAGCCTCCACATCTCCCGAGAAGAAGACCATGGCGGGCAGCTCTTCGACGTCCATCTCACGGTAGACCATGAGGTCGCGTTTCAGCAGACTGCGCACATCCTCAGAGTGTGCATCGGCTGTGAAGGCATTCACATCGAGGCCGGCGAGCCTGGCGCTTTCCTCCATGTGCTCGATTGTGCATATATTTCTTGTCGGTGCAATGCGGTTGAGAACATAGCGTATGAATGCACGTGCCTTGTTGCGCCCCTGTATTTCAGCCGCCTTGTAGGCGAGTGCGATGTTGTCGATATCCGAGGTGGACTGGGCCTGGCACTTTGTCAGCACCTGCAATGATGGCGCCAATATCTTCTTGATCGATACGTGTCCGCGATATTCGAGCTGGAGCTTGTTGATGATCGGTTCCAGTGCGCGGCAGTCGTTGGAGAACGGGTCGAAAAAATAAAATATCTCAATATAATGGGATGTCGGTTCCAATACAAGTGACTGTGTTCCAGTTCTATTCATGTCCTCACCCTGCTTAATCTATTGAATTCACCATATGGTTCGCTGTCAATGTGTAACGTGCCATAATGTATGCTTTCAATTCCTCTTCAAGACCTACGTCGTTCATCGCCCGGTCCATGTTCTCAAGCCACGCTTCAGCCGCTTCCGGCGTGATGCGGAACGGGGCATGGCGTGCTTTCAGCATCGGATGGCCGTATTCATCATTATAGAGGTTCGGCCCACCAAGGAACTGTGTCTGGAACAGCTTCTGTTTATAGGCCGTCTCAGTCAGGTCGTCCGGAAAAAGGTGGTTGATGCGCGCATCTTCTGCAACATAGCTGTAGAAGATGTCGATCATGCGGTACAGCTTGTCCTGGCCGATCTCCTTAAATGGAATTGGCATAGTTGTCACCCGATCTGATGTCGTTCAGTTTGTTGTAGAAACGTGCGACCTTCGTCACTTCCCGGCGGCGTTCGATTCCATATTCCTCAAGCAGGTTCAGGAAGTGCGTTTCACCCTTGTCGTAATTGTCCACTTCGAATTCGAGTTCAAAGTCTTCCGTGTCGAGATAGCTGTTCTTGTCGAGCACGAGCAGGCCATCCTTATAGGCCGTTTCACGCCTTTCGGTGGAAAGGGCGCCGTATATCTTGAGCTGTGCCGTATCTATGCCGAAGCGCTCGAGCTCGCCACAGATGAGTTCAGGTATCTCGTCCTTACGGATGTTGTGGTCGAAATTCAGGTCGCTCTCCACTTCACCGTGGTACTCCATCACGCCTTTTACGGTCGGTTCCTTCAGCGTCATGACCTGTTGTCCGCCCATATCCCTGATCCTCAGCAGCAGACGGTTGTGTTTCAGGCTGAAATCAGGGGTATCTATATAGAAATTCGTCTGTACAACCGGCTGTGTGTTCTTGAACAGCGCTTCGTGCAGGCGTCCATATTCCTCTCCGGTCAAGAGGTTCTTAAATTCTATTTCGAGTTCTTTCATCAGATCCACTCCTTAATGTATATTATCTTAAATTTGAAATGCAGTGTAAAGTAAACAGATTCCAACGTTATCAAATGCAAGATACTATGGTAAAATAAATTGCGCAAGGAGTGAATATAATGGATATATATGTAACGGAAATTAAATTTGAAGACGCGGCATTGAAATGCTACGCAGAGGAAGACACACAGGGGCTCGAGGCAGCGGCACGCATGATCGTCGATTCCGATAACATGGCGTTCATATACATGCTGGACGACGGGGAAGCGTTCAGACGGGTTCACTTTGTAAAGGAAACCTGGTCCATGCTGAAGGCCCATCATGGTGCTGAAGTCATCCTCAATACGGATGTCATCCTGACGGATTTCTGGGATGAGCTGGATTACCTGGTCGATAACATCGAAGACAACGACAATTACGGGGAAGCATTTGAGAGTGCAGTCAAGGAAGAGTTCATACAATAGAACGGATTTAGGGACTGGAGTGTAAGTGATGGAACAATGGGAGAAGTTTCTTGCACCTTACAAGCAGGCTGTCGAGGAGCTCAAGATCAAACTGAAGGGGATGCGGCAGGATTATCAGCTCACTCGCCAGTCCTCGCCGGTGGAATTCGTGACGGCAAGGGTCAAGCCGGTGCAGAGCATCATAGAGAAAGCGAGTGCACGCAATATCCCCTATGACCGTCTGCAGGAGGGCATGTATGATATTGCAGGTGTGAGGATCATGTGCCAGTTCGTTGATGACATCGAGCTGATCTGTACCCAGATCCGCAACCGCTCGGACATGAAGGTGGTCGAAGAGCGCGACTACGTCGCCAACACGAAGGAGAGCGGCTACCGTTCCTACCACCTTATCGTCGAATACCCGGTGGAGCGCATCGGCGGCGCGGTGACCATCCTCGCAGAAATCCAGATCCGCACGCTGGCTATGAACTTCTGGGCGACTATAGAACATACGCTGAACTACAAATACAGCGGGGAATATCCTCCGGAAATAAAGAAGCGGCTCCAGAACGCGGCTGAGGCGGCATATCTTCTCGATCAGGAGATGTCCGAGATCCGTGAAGAGATCCAGGATGCCCAGAAATATTATACGAAGAAGCGGAACATACGCTGATCGACTACAGACAAAGGCTCAGGAAGGTGTGGCTATATGAGGTTTTTCATCGTTTCCAAAGGAGACACCAAATCGAATGCATTGAAGGATAAAATGATGAACTACATGGTGGACATGGGGATGACCCCCGATGAGAAGGCGCCTGACATCGTTATTTCGGTCGGAGGGGACGGCACGCTGCTCCAGGCCTTCCACCGCTATCAGCACCTCCTTGACCACACGGCATTCGTCGGTGTACATACAGGGCACCTCGGCTTCTATGCAGACTGGCTGCCGCAGGAAGTGGAGCGGCTCATCATCGCCATACAGAACGACGAATTCCAGGTGATCGAGTATCCACTGCTCGAGACGATCATCCGCTACGAGTCGGAAGGTACGGAAACGCGGTATCTTGCGCTGAATGAAGCGACGCTCAGGACCGACAACGGGACGACGCTCGTCATGGATGTCGATATCCGGAACCAGCATTTCGAACGGTTCAGGGGGGATGGCCTGTGCATTTCGACGCCATCCGGCTCGACCGCCTACAACAAGGCCCTCGGCGGTGCGCTGATCCATCCGTCCATCGAAGCGATACAGATTACGGAAATCGCCTCGATCAACAACAGGGTCTTCCGTACCGTCGGTTCACCGCTCGTCCTGCCGAAGCACCACACATGCCAGGTGCTGCCGGTAAACAGCGAAGTCTACCAGATGACGATCGACCATATCAATCTCGTGCACAAGGGCGTCAAATCGATCCAGTTCAGGGTGGCGGATGAGAAGATGAGGTTCGCCCGCTTCAGACCGTTCCCATTCTGGAAACGGGTGCACGATTCCTTTATCTCCTAGGGGTGAAAGCACTGTCATGGTGCTTTTTTAGTTTAGGCATCCTTTGGAAAAAATAATCCCGTGGGGGTGGCATCATGGCTGATGTGATAGAAAAGACAGAAATGGAACTTGAATATGAAGCATTGCTCGCCCGCCTGAGGGAGGGGGAGATGGATGCGTTCCGTGAGGCCTTCTTCGACCTGCATACCTACGAGCAGAGTGAGTTCTATCTCGAACTCGAGGAAGAAGACCGGCAGAAGATGTATCATTTCCTCAGTCCGGAAGAGGTGGCGGAGTTCTTCGACAGCCTGGAGCTCGAACCGGAAGAGTACGACGCACTGTTCGAAGAGATGGATGCCCGGTATGCAGCAAGCATGCTCGGGGCGATGCAGTACGACAACGCCGTCGACATATTGAACGAAGTGACGAAGGAGAAGCTCACTTCATTCCTGACGCTGATGGACCGTGCGGATGCGCAGGAGATACGCAAGCTCATGAACTATGAGGAGGACACGGCCGGCGGTATCATGACGACCGAGTTCGTCAGTGTGACCTCCCTCATGACCGTGCGTGAGGCAATGCGGCACCTCAAGCAGATGGCGCTTGATTCGGAGACGATCTATTATGTGTTCGTCGTGGATCCGGACCGGAAGCTTGCAGGGATCCTGTCCCTCCGTGAACTGATCATTGCGGATGACGACGCCTATATCGGTGACATCATGGTCGAGCGTGTCGTCTCGGCACGCGTCTCGGATGACCAGGAGGAAGTGGCCCAGATCATGCGGGACTACGACTTCCTTGCGATGCCGGTCGTCGACTACCAGGATCACCTGGTCGGCATCATCACGGCGGACGACATCATGGACGTCATGGCTGAAGAGGCCCACGAGGACTACTCCCGGCTTGCCGGTATGAGTGAAATCGAACCGGCTTCCGACTCTTCATTCTCCACAGCGAAGAAGCGGCTGCCGTGGCTCATCGGCCTGACGTTCATGGGCATGATCACTGCAGCGATGCTGACGACATTCGAGGATACACTGGCCCAGGTGGCCGTCCTCGGTGCCTTCATTCCGATCATCGGGGGCATGGCCGGCAACAGCGGCACACAGTCGCTGGCTGTGGCCGTCCGCGGTATCGCGACCGGGGAAATAAAGGACACGAGCAAAATAAAACTGGCCCTGCGCGAGATGGGATCGGGCCTCATCACAGGACTTGTATGCGGCCTGATCATCTTCGGCATCATTACACTCTTGTATGACTCCTCGATTCTTGGTATCATCGTCGGAGTCAGTCTGCTGATTGCGATGACGCTGGCCACACTGCTCGGTACACTCATACCGCTGCTGATGAGCCGGCTGAACATCGACCCGGCAGTCGCCAGCGGGCCATTCATAACGACGGCAAACGACATCATCAGCCTGCTCGTCTATTTCTCGCTTGCGAACGCCTTCATGTCGTATCTGTTATAAGGAGTAACTTATGGAACATGGACCATCTGTAGTATCATTGGCGATCGTTGTGCTTGCGGCATTGCTTACGCCAATACTGATCAGCCGCCTTAAAGTAAGTTTCCTCCCGGTCGTGGTTGCGGAGATCATCGTCGGGGTCATCATCGGAAGATCATTCCTCAATATCGTCGATGCAGGCGATCCGTGGCTGAACATCCTCTCCACACTGGGTTTTATATTTCTGATGTTCCTCAGTGGACTTGAGATCGACTTCGACGCCTTCACCCAGAAATCCACCGGGCAGAAGAAATCGAAGGTGCTGAAACGTCCGCTGCCGAACACGCTTCTACTGACCACCGGCATATTCCTCGGCATCCTGACGCTCAGCCTGCTGTTTGCGTTCATGATGCGGGGATTCGGTATATTTGATGACATCTTCCTGCTCGTCATCATCATCTCCACAATTTCACTCGGTGTCGTCGTACCGACACTGAAGGAGGCGAACCTCATCACGACGCAGATGGGGCAGATCATCCTGCTCGTCGCTGTCATTGCGGATCTCTCCACGATGATCATGCTGGCATTCTATTCCCAGCTGTACGCGGACGCCAGCCAGCCGATCTGGCTGATGACGATCCTCGTCGGCTTTGCAATCCTGTTCTATCTACTGGGTCGGGTCATGAACCAGTCGCACTTCATCAAGCAGTTGAACAATGGTACGATGCAGATCGGCATCCGGGGCGTGTTCGCCCTGATCATCATGCTGGTGGCGCTTGCCGAAGGGGTGGGGGCTGAGAACATCCTCGGCGCCTTCATCGCCGGCTGCATCGTCAGCCTGCTCAAGCCCGATCAGGACATCGTCCACAAGCTCGATTCATTCGGCTACGGATTCTTCATTCCCATCTTCTTCATCATGGTGGGCGTGGACCTCGACCTGCCGTCGCTGTTCTCGGACAGCCGGGTGTTCATACTGATACCTGTGCTGCTGCTCGCCTTCCTGCTCAGCAAGCTGGTGCCGGTACTGGTGCTGCTCCGATACTTTGATGCGAAGCGTGTTACAGCAGCAGGTTTCCTGCTGACGTCGACATTGTCGCTCATCATCGCAGCTGCTGTCATCGCCGAGCAGATCGGCATGATCACGAACGCAGAAAGCGGCATGTTCATACTGAGTGCCGTCATCGCCTGCATCATCACACCGGCAATATTCAGGCAGCTCTATCCCGAGGGTGAAAATGAAGACCGCGTAATCAATGTGACGGTCTTCGGCAACAACCAGCTGACCGTACCGGTAGCCCACAGCATCGCCGGCGGGCTGTATAATGTGAAGCTCGTCTTCCACAAGAACTATTCGGATTCGAGGGAGCGGAGTACCGATAATCTGAGTTTCCATGAAATTCCGGAATACTCGGAGGAGGCGCTCGATGAGATCGAAGCCTTCGATGCGGATGTCGTCGTGCTCGGCGCCAATGATTCCGAAATCAACTGGCGGGTTGCCGAAATGGCCGACAAGAAGGGCGTCGAGCGCATCATCTACCGCGTCGACGATCCGACGCAGGAGAGTGCCGTCAAGGAACGCGGCTACGAGCTGTTCTCGACGATGCTCAGTTCGAAGACGCTGCTGCGCGGCCTGATCGAATCACCGAACATGATGCAGCTCCTCTCGGATGAGGATACAGCAATCTATGAAATCCAGATGAACAACTACCGTTATGATGAGATGCTGCTCCGGAACTTCCCGTTCACCGGGGACATCATCTTCCTCAGGATATTGCGCGGCCAGGAATCCCTCGTGCCGCATGGCGATACGCCGCTGCATGTGGATGACCGCATCTTCATGACGGGATCAAGGGAATATGTCGAAGAGCTCAAGCGCGAGCTTGAACTTTATTGATGAAACAGGCGTGCATCCGATGTGGTCGGATGTGCGCTTTTTTTATGCGGGCAGTTGTTCCGGTGCCATCTTTTTTGTTGCATTCCAGGCTGAAAAAATGTAGATTAGTAGTAGGTACTAATAACAAACGGTAATTGATGTGCAGACTGTTGCGCACAATTAACAAAAAGGGAGTTTATGACATATGAATCTCGAAGGTAAAACTTTTGTCATCATGGGTGTCGCCAACAAGCGCAGTATCGCATGGGGCGCAGCGCGGGCACTGGACCAGATGGGTGCAAAACTTGTATTTACGATTTTGAATGAGCGTTTCAGACGCGAACTGGATAAACTGGTCGGCGACCTTGAAGGCGACCACGATGTCATTGTTGAATGTGACGTCACGAACGATGAGCAGGTGGAAGCGGCATTCAACGAAATCAAAGAGAAGACAGGCGGCATCGACGGCGTCCTCCACGCCATCGCCTATGCAGGTAAGGACGAGCTGCAGGGCGGCTACAGCGAAACGACGCGGGAAGGCTTCAAGAATGCACTCGACATCAGTGCATACTCACTCGCAGTCGTTTCCAAGCACGCCAAGACGATCATGAATGAAGGCGGCAGCATCGTCACGATGACATACCTCGGCGGCGAACGTGCAATGCCGAACTACAACGTCATGGGTGTTGCGAAAGCAGCCCTCGAGTCCAGCGTACGCTACCTGGCCCTCGATCTCGGTGAATCCGGCATCCGCGTCAATGCGGTATCCGCAGGCCCGATCCGTACACTGAGTTCTTCAGCAGTCGGAGACTTCAAGTCCATCCTCAAGGAAATCGAAGAGCGTGCACCACTCAAGCGCAACGTCGATCAGCTCGAAGTCGGCAATACGGTAGCCTTCCTGCTCAGCGACCTCGCAAGCGGCATCACCGGTGAAGTGCTCCACGTAGACTCCGGCTACCACATCATGGCATAGGTTGATAGAGATTGGATATAGGACAGCATCCCTTCATGGGGTGCTGTTTTTTTGTGGGGTTGGGGGTGATTGGTGTGTCGGGCGGTTGGCTGTTGACGGTTTAATTCACCGTCGCAGGCGGAACGATGGCGAGTTGGCGGGTTAACTCACCGTCGCAGGCAGAACGACGGCAAGTTGGGAGGTTAACTCACCGTCGCAGGTGGAACGATGGCAAGTTGGCGGGTTAACTCACCGTCGTGGGCGGAACGATGGCAAGTTGGGAGGTTAACTCACCGTCGCAGGCGGAACGACGGCAAGTTGGGAGGTTAACTCACCGTCGCGGACGGAACGATGGCAAGTTGGCGGGTTAACTCACCATCGCGGACGGAACGATGGCAAATTAGCGGGTTAATTCACCGTCGCAGGCGGTACGACGGCAAGTTGGAGGCCCACCCCCCATTCACACTCCGGACCACGCAAAAAAGCCTGCCACCCGGATAGGGGAGGCAGGCATGATCATCAATTTCTTTACTTTTTAACCTTCGCCAAGCCTATATGTTTCATAGACTTGCCATACACCGTTTTCCAACTGGTAGAGGAGGCTGATCTTATCAAGCGTTTCCTTGTGCTGGATGCCGATCATGCTCAGATGGCCGAAGATGTCTTCATATTCCTGCGTTGTCTGGCCCTGTGCGATTGTAAGGTGCGGGACGAATGGGTGTTTGTTTTCACCATAGAAGTCACCGCTGTTCAATGCATCATGCAGGGATTGGAGTTTTTCATTCTTTTCCACCTTGAAATAGATGACGAGTGAGTTCGGTGAAAAGCTGGAAACCTTCTTGATTTCAATTTCAGTCGGCTCATGCTTTTTTGCAACTTCCTTCAGATACTTTGCAATTTCCTCTTTCTCGGACTCATCCGCTTCAAAACGGTCCTTGATCGTAATGTGTGGGGGAATAAGTGCGTAGTGTGCATCATATCTTTTTCTATATTGATTCACTTTATCTTGTAGTTCTTTGGATGGAAACATCGCTACCCCAAACTTCATCGTAATTCCTCCCTGTTCGATTATATAATCATTATATCAAAGTTTTTTCAAAATACCACAATATTCTAACTAAGGAAGTGCCGAAGCGCCGGTTCAAGCTCAGGTTTCCAAGACTTCCAGATATGGCCGCCATCAAGTTCGCGGTACGTGTATTCGAGCATCTGCGTGGAGAGATATTCGTTGAGTTCGCGGTTCGGTGTCAGGAAGTCTGCCTGCTCACCGGAAATCGTTTCGAAGTCATCCTCCTCGAGACCGATCGTATGATACAGATCGAGATGCATGAGTGTCATCTGCGATTTGAAGCGTTCGATGAATGCATCATCGACGAACGGGCTCAGGGCCAATGCATTCGAAAAAGTCGCCGGATACTTGGCAGCAATGGAAAATGCAAAGCTCCCGGCCAGGGAATCGCCCATCAGTGTACGTGATGTGCCGACCTTCAGTGTCGGGAAGTTTTCATCCACCCAGCTGATGAGCTCGTGGGCGACGAAAGTGATGAATGCCTCGTGATGCTCTCCGTTCGGGTCGAAGTAGTCATATCTCCAGTCGACGCTCGGGTAGGGCACGCCGACGATGATGGCGCGGTCGATCTCCTCAGCCTTCCTCAGTTTTTCGTAGGCACGTTCGATCTGGCCATACCTGAAGAAGTCCTGAGAATCGAATGTGATCACCACACGGTGTTTATAAAGGTCTGAATAGTTTTTCGGCAGATAGTATTGGATTTCATAAGTTTCTTCCAACGTTTCCGATTTGAAATCAATACTGTGTATCTTTCCTGGTGTCATGTCCATAATAATACCCCCTCATGGTCATTTTACCAATAAGGGGGTATATCTGAAACATATAACATCTACAAATTATCGATCGATGTTCTTGAAGTCCATATTGTACTCTTTTTCATCTTCGAGGCGTTTCGGATAGTCATGATGCCAGAAGTCCGCTTCCTTCACCTCTGATGGATCTGGTGAATACACGGCGAACTTTCCGGAACCCTTCTCTTTCTTCTGACGCTCGAAGTCCTTGAGCGCGGCGATGGCCGGCTTCTGGAGGATCAGTATGGCGATGACGTTGAGCCATGCCATCAGTCCGACACCGAGGTCACCCATATCCCATGCGAGTCCGGCTGAACTGATTGTACCGTAGAATACGGAAGCAATCAGCAGCACACCCAGGAGGATCTTGGCGATCGGCCAGCGGCCATGCGTCAGGTAGACGAGGTTCGTCTCTGCGATGTAGTAGTAGGCAAGGATGGTGGTGTAGCAGAAGAACAGCAGTGCAAATGAGATGAAGTAGGAGCCGAAGCCTACGAAATCAACATCGAACGTCTCCTGACCGCTGAACGCCCGGTCGAGTCCGGCCTGCGTATAGGCGACCGTACCGCCATAGTTCTCTTCACCATCCGGTGACACCTGGTGGACACCACTGTCGACGATGAGTCCGTCTTCACCGTCGGATACGTTGTACATACCCGTCATGAGGATCATGAGTGCTGTTGCTGTACATACGAAAAGTGTATCGACATATACCGAGAATGCCTGGACAAGCCCCTGCTTTGCAGGGTGGGAGACTTCAGCAGCACCAGCTGCGTGCGGTCCTGTACCCTGTCCGGCTTCGTTTGAGTATATGCCGCGCTGTACGCCGATGGCAATCATCGCACCGACGATGCCGCCGAACTGCTGCTCCATGCCGAAGGCACTTCTGAAGATGAGTCCTAACAGCGCCGGAACATCCTGGATATTCATGATGACGACGATGATGGCGACGAGGACATAGATCAGCGCCATGAATGGTACGACGGCGGAGGCAACGCGTGCAATCGACCTGACCCCGCCGAAGATGACGAGACCGACAAGTATGACAAGTGCTGCACCGATCACCCAGTGCGGCAGCGGGAACGAATTCGTCATGGATCCTGCGATCGAGTTGGATTGTATGCCCGGAAGCAGGAATCCTGTCGCAAGGATGGTCACGAGGGCGAATGCACCGGCATAGATCTTGCCGAGCTTTCCGCCAAGTCCTTTTTCTATGTAGTAGGCTGGGCCACCACGGTATTGATTATCTTCATTCTGCTTATAGATCTGAGCCAGTGTGGATTCCACGAATGCACTCCCCGCGCCCAGGAAGGCGATGAGCCACATCCAGAAGATTGCGCCGGGACCACCGATGAAGATGGCTGTTGCAACACCGACGATGTTACCGGTTCCGACACGTCCCGATAGTGATATCGCGAGTGCCTGGAAGCTTGAAATGCCGACTGGTGATTTCTCCCCTTGGAACATCAGTCTGATCATTTCCTTGAAGTGTCTGATCTGGAAGAAGCGCATCCTAAGGCTGAAGTAGAGCCCTACGGCCAAAAGACCGTAAACGAGTGGTGAACTCCATACCAGACCATTCAGAAAATCTACGATTGTCTGCATAGTTATTTTCCCCTTTTCCCCTTTGTCTTGAAGATTCTGACAACATTTATATTACTGGTACCTTATGCATTTGTCCATATAAATTTTATTGGAATATGTATTTTTATGATACACTGTATACAAATTTCAAAATGAGAATGAAGGAGCAATCATATGACGAATAAAGTCTGGTTCCAAACCGGTATAGCAATCATCATAACGCTTTTGATCATCATGCTCGTCATCCGGGTCCAGGTCGTCTTCGAACCGGCATTGACGGTCGTGACGACAATATTCGTGCCGCTGCTGCTGGGCGGCCTGCTCTACTACATCACCGAGCCCATACAGCGTCTGCTGGAGCGGCGGGGGGTAGGGAGGCTGACGAGCATCCTCGCGGTGTTCGTCATCATTATACTCGTGCTGACGGCGCTTGCCATGGTCATCGTTCCGATGGTCACCCAGCAGGTGCAGAACCTGATCTCCCGTGCACCGGCGATCCAGAACGATATACAGGATCTCTTCAATGTCATCCTGTCCTATCGTGACCGGCTTCCGATCGATCCCCAGCAGTATGTGCAGGATGCACTGGATCAGGGATCCCAGATGCTCTCCAATCTGGCGAGCAATGCCTTCACCATCCTGACGAGTACGGTGAGCATACTGATCACGCTTATCCTGATTCCGTTCTTCTTCTTCTTCATGCTGAAGGATCACGAGAAGTTCATTCCATCCATGGTCTCCCCGTTCAGCGGTACAACGAAGCAGTTCATGACCGAGATGATGTATGATGTCGACCGGACACTGCGTGCCTTCATCCAGGGGCAGATGCTGGTCAGCTTCATCCTGTGCATCATCCTCTATATCGGTTATGCAATCATTGGACTGGATTATGCACTGCTGCTCGCGATATTCGCGCTCTTCATGAACCTGATTCCATTCATCGGTCCATGGGTGGCCTTCCTGCCGGCAGCGCTCCTTGCTGTCATCCAGGACCCGATTCTGCTGCTCTGGGTATCGGGCATCACACTGGTCGCCCAGCAGATCGAAAGCAACCTGATTACACCGAACGTCATGGGCCAGACATTGAAGCTGCATCCGCTCACGGTCATCACCGTGGTGCTTGCTGCAGGAAATATCGCCGGATTCATCGGCATGCTGATCGCCATACCGACTTATGCGGTCGTCAAGACGATCATCCAGAATATTTGGCGCTACCGCAGCAACCTTAGGGAGACGATGCTTGCGGAAGCGAACGACGCCGGGGCGGAGTGACCGGCATCAATATGGAGGCGGGGGACCCTCGCCTCTTTTTCATGGAATATTTTAAAATGAAAGGCCCACACCGCTTGCAGGGAGAAGAAAATGGGTAAATGGGATAGTAGAAGCCTATAGGGGATGATGTCATGAAAGTCACCATTATTGGAATGTGGAACAGCTTTCCGAACGGTACAGAGCCGACATCCGGCTATCTTTTGGAGAAGGACGGGGTCAGGATACTGCTGGATGCCGGCAGCGGCATCGCAGGCGGTATACAGAAATATATCGGCATACATGATCTGGACTATATCATCCTATCCCACTATCATCATGACCATGCGGGAGACGCCGAAGCGTTCATGCTGGCACGCAGGGTGGCCAGACAACTGAAGCGCGTCGACCGCAACCTCAAAATATATGGACCGGAGAGCGGTGCAGCTGCAAAGACGATCCGCCGGATGAAATACACCACCTTCCTGCCGGTGAAGGCGCATAAAGCCTATACCATCGGTCCGTTCAGATTCGAGTTCCACCGTAACGAACACTCAGTCGAAACCTATGCCATAAGGGTTACGGACAATGATGGTGCGGTATGTGTGTATACATCGGATACATGCTACCGCGGCAGTCTCGTCCGTTTCTCCTTCGGAGCAGACCTGCTCCTCGTCGACAGCAAGCTGTACGAAGGGTTCGACGGAAAAGTGGAGGGGCACATGAACGCCGAAGAAGCCGGCCGGCTCGCGTCCAAGGCAGACGTCCAGCAGGCAGTCCTCACCAATCTTCCACACGATGCGGAGCTGGAAGTTCTCCTCGACAGTGCCAAACAGCACCCGGTCGGCAGGATCATGCTGGCAGAAGCGGGCATGACATTCGAAATCTAGAAGTGAAAACGGTCTGAACCGAGTGGGGGTTCAGACCGTTTTTGATGTTGTGATGATTGTTACGGGTTTGGGGAGCCAATTCACCGTCGTAGGCAAAACGATGGAAAGTTAACGCCCTAATTCACCGTCGCAGACAGAACGATGGCAAGTTAGGCCTCCAACTCACCGTCGCGGACGGAACGATGGCAAGTTGGACGCCCAACTCACCATCGCAGGCAAAACCATGGCAAGTTAACGCCCTAATTCACCGTCGCACCCATTCCGACTGCGAATTGCAGGCCACCACACATCATCCGACATCCCTTCTCCTGAAGAACAGTACGCCGAGCACCATCAGGATGATGCCGATGGCGACAACGCCACCCCAGGCCGCCCAGTCCATCGATTCCTTCGGAACTTCGGCCAGGTAATGGAACGGCGTCGCCATCCGCCACACATCATCAAGGTTGAGGATGAGGCCGAGATAGTTGACGAAGAAGGAATAGAGCAGATAGAACCAGACGATGATGTGGAGGCGGGCCGAGATGCCGATCAGCAGTACCGACAGTCCGACGAACAGGACGACGGCTCCGCCATAGTTGACGGCGATGAGCATATAGTCGCTGAATGTCATATCGATGCCTTCGGCGTTCATGCTGGCGCCATACATGCCGAGCATGGCGACCGCGATTCCGATGATCCCGATCACGGCTGCGTAGATGCCGTGGGAGAGGAGCATCGTCCGGCGACGGATGCCCGCACTCTCCAGCCATTCGAGGCGGCCGTGCTTCTCCTCGCGCAGAATGCGTCCAGAGATCATCAGGGCTGGGATGATGCCGATGATCGAAGTGATCAGCACGAGCACGCTGATGAACTGGGTGACGATATCCACTCCGGCAGCAGCCATGCTCTCTTCAAGGAATTCATTTCCCCCAATGAACGTATCGAGGTCGGCGAATATCGAGCCGTATGAGGCGCCGATCAGCACCATGCCGATGAGCCAGCTTGCCACAAGTATCTTCATGCCGCCCATCATGAGCCGTGGATAGGATCCGATGGCACGCGGCTTTTTATTCATGGTGAAGTTCAGATAGGCATCATCGAGATCCCTTCTGGAAAATAAAATCCACGCGAGGCCGAAGAAGAGCAGGATGAGGAGGAATGGCAGCAGCCAGACGATTTCATTGCCCGCAAACGGCTCGAGCCGTGTCAGCCAATTGTATGGTGATACGACGGACAGGTCCGGACTTGCGACATCCGTGATCGCACGGTAGAGATACAGTAGGAGCAGGACGGAAAGTGAAACCCCGAACGCCCACTCTGATGCCGGGAAGAGCTGTGCGAATAAGAGCGTCAGTGCATAGAACATCAGCCCGAAGAGGCTGGTGCCGATGGCATACATCGCACTGCCTGCAAATGTGAACGAGTCGTCCGGGGTCAGAAACAGGCCGGCGAAAAGCACGAGGCCGAGGACCGCATTCATGCCGACCCCGATGAGGAGCTGCGTCATGAAGATGGATTGGCGTGTGATGCCTGCGCTGTTGACGAATTCGATCAGGCCCTGGTCCTCCATCTTGCGGCTGACCGAATTGGCGATCATGACGCCGAACAGACCGTGGATGACACCCATGAATACGAGCATCTCATGACTGAACATGATGGCGATGGTATAGGCGCCTTCCGGCACGGGACCGACCATCGCAATCAGCGCCGGGTTGTCCAGCGTCTCGCGGAGCAATTCGCGCTCTGTGGGATCGTCATACAGCCCCAGGAAGGCGTAGGGGACGATGAGCGTCAGTGCACTGATGCCGATGATCCATAGGAGTATGCGGAACCATGCATCATCCAGCGTCAGCTTCAGGAAATGTCTCATGACTGTTCACGCCGGCCTTCGTAGTAGCGCATGAATATGTCCTCGAGCCTTGGCGGCAGCGATTCCAGATGGCTCGGCTGATGGGGGGCGAGTGCCTGCAGGAAGTCGCCGACCGCATCGTTGTCCACCCGCATGTGGACGCCCGTTTCCGTCACCTCATAGTCATGCACATAGGGAAGTTCTTTGAGAGCGTCGAGATCGCCTTCCGCCTGGACGACGTATTCAGTCCGGGTGATATGGCGCAGTGTCTCGAGCATTCCGGTTTCGATGATCTGTCCTTCACGGATGATGGCGATGCGGTCGGCCAGCTTCTCCACTTCAGACAGGATATGGCTTGAGAGCAGGATGCTCCTGCCATCCTTTTTGGCCGCCGTCACCTCTTCATGGAAATTGCGTTCCATCAGCGGATCGAGGCCGGAAGTCGGCTCATCGAAGATGAGCAGGCGGGCATCGGAAAGGAAGGCGCATATCAGGGCCACCTTCTGCCGGTTCCCCTTGGAATAGGCCTTGCACTTCTTCGAGGTGTCGAGGCGGAACCGCTCGACCAGCCGGTCCTTGTGTTCCATGTCCGTGTAGCCGCGCACTTTCATGAAGAAGCGGATGACCTCTTCACCGGTCAGGTTCCCCCACAGGTTGATGTCCCCCGGCACGTAGGCGATGTTCTGACTGTAGTGCCGGTTTTTATTGATCGGGGTGCCGTCCATCAGTATCTCACCCGCATCCGGGGTGAGGGCGCCGATGATCATGCGCAGCGTCGTTGATTTTCCGGCACCGTTCGGCCCGATGAAGCCGAAGATTTCGCCCTCCCTGAGCTCGAATGATACATCATCTGCAGCGATTGTTTTGCCAAAGCGTTTCGTCAGACCTTTCAGTTCAAGTACTGTCATTGTGCTGCCTCCTTATAGTAGAGCTTGCGCATTGTCCCAAGGTAGCCTTCGAACCGGTCGAAATAGACGTCGATCTGTCCGAAGTCGATGCCTTCCGCTTCGAAGTGCTGCTCCATTTCCCTGATGTACCCATCGAATGTCCAGCGGATCATCTTCATCATCGTCTCCCGGTCGATGTCGGGCCGGAACAGGTCCATATCGACCTTCTCATACATCGCAGCGAGGTTCGATTCCCGCAGTGCCTGCAGCGACTGCTGATAGTCGCCGAGCATCTCCGTATCGTAGAACATATGGGTCACGAACTGGGAAACTTCAGGATGCTGGATGAAATATTTGTGCTTGGTTCGGGACAGCCTGGCGAGCCTCTCGATGAAGCCCTCCTCCTCGAGCCGGACCTGATCGAGGAGATGGACGGTGAAGTGGTCATAGGCATACTTCGCAGCGCTCAGGTAGAGCGACTGCTTGCTGTCGAAATAGTAGTAGAGCATCCCCTTGCTGATGCCTGCCGACTTCACGATGCGATTGGTCGATGCCTGCCTGTAGCCATACTTCGAAAATTCGGCCATGGCAGTCGTAAGGATGTGGTACTGCTGGGCGTCATCCAGCTTTTTGAATGGCTTTTTCATGGGCTCCTCCTTTGTATTGACCAATCTGGTCAACTTCATTATATTCCTATTGACCGATGTGGTCAATGACTTTTTACACACGAGATTTCGATATATGGATCAGCATGGAAAAGGAGGCTATTCATGAATCCAATCGATTATCTTGTGGGCAAAGGCTTCAGGGTCACATCGGATCCGACTCGCTACAGCAGCGGCGTATGGGGGAAGCGGGATTATACGGTGGACGGCTACAATTACGACGCATACTGTGGCGGATACCACCGGGCATACGATCTCGCCAAGGCACACCTGGCACCGGTTCCGGCGGTATGCGGCGGAGTGGTGGCTGCAGGTACAGCGCGGCACGGCAACTTCGGGGGGACGGTTGTCGTGGCGAACAGGGCGCTCGGCATCCAGGTGATCTACGGGCATCTCGACCGGAACCTCAAAGTCCGGATTGGCCAGACCGTCCGGCAGGGCGATACAGTCGGGCTCCAGTCGAACACGAACTACAGCAACGTCACGATGGCGAGCCATCTGCACATCCAGTTCCAGCATTACGGCTACATCGTAGGGGAGCGCGCCTTCGTATGCAGCGGCATCGATCCATTGAAAATAAATATCCCGGAAGATGACGGGCCGGAGACCTGGCTGTGGCACGGCCACTTTACGGCAGACAGCCGCATCCGCATCCGTGACCATCCATCGAAGCAGGCGCCGACGAGGGGCATCATCACGCCGGGAAGGAAAGTCCGCTTCGACAGGCTCCATGTCAATGAAGGGCTGTGGTGGATCCGCATGACGGGTGATGGTGCACAGAAATGCATCGCAGTCGGAGAAAAGCAGACGGGGGTCAACTTCCGCCGGGCGGATGCCCTGGGCCGTCTGTGGGGAAAGGTCGGCGGACTGAATACATCGCGGGGCAAAGCAAAGAAGGGCTGAAGTCATTCGACTTCAGCCCTTCCTTTTATTTCATCGGCGGTTTTCGATGCGGGGTGAGGATTTTATTTCCTGATCCAACTTGTAGAGCAGTCGGTTAATCTCCACCTGGTTGACGGCCTCGACGATGAAATAGGCGATGATCGTATAGACGGTGATGACGGCGATGAGCAGGATGTTGTTCTGGATGACGCCGAGGACGAGTGCCGGCATGATGACGAGGGCAAAGTAGACGAGGAACATGCCGAGGCGGTTGCCGAAGATGGCACGCTGGGCGTCCCTGAGCTGATCCGAATACTTCCGGTTGACCCGTTCCATGTTCACATCCCGGTCGTCACGGTAGACTTTGGTGATGTGGACGTCACCGCCATATTCATCCTTTGTATAGCGCAGATCCATGTGTGAATTGTCCCATGTCAGATATTTGAAGAAAGCCAAATAATTCACCCCAATCTCTATTTGCAATATTTTGTTAATATTATATAATGAAATCATCTATTTATCAAAGGGGTGTTGATTATGGCGGAAAAAGGACCTGACGATAAGCAGTTTTCGAGGCGTGATTTCCTCAAGACCACCGGCGTTGCGACAGGCGGCATCATTGGCGGGTCGCTGCTCGGCGGTTTTGTGGGATTCAACATGGCGGACTCCGGAAGCGACACGGCGCAGAACGACCAGGGGACTGGAGGAGACACGGCGCAGCAGGGCCAGGAGAATCCAGGCCGGATCTTCTTCCACAATGACGCTGAATTCGAAACGATTTCACAGGCGATGGAGCGCATATTCCCGGAAGACGACATGGGACCCGGAGCCATCGCACTCGGTGCCCCCTATTTCCTGGATATGCAGCTGGCCGGGGAATACGGCAATAACACCAAGGAATATATGCAGGGGCCGTTCTATGAAGGTGAACCGACACAGGGATACCAGTCGAGGCTGAAGCGGGCAGATCTGTTCAGGCTGGGTATCGAACGGCTCAACACCGAGTCCAACGATCAGTTCGACGATGACTTCAGCAACCTTGACGGCGAGGATCAGGATGAGATACTGACGCGGTTCCAGGAAGGGGAAGCCGACATGGGCGTCCCTGCAGCTACGGCCAAGCCCGAAGACTTCTTCGGACTTCTGCGCTCGGCGACGATCGAAGGCGTCTACGCAGATCCCCTCTACCGAGGCAACCGGGGCATGGAGGGCTGGAAGATGAAGAACTTCCCGGGACACCAGCACCAGTACATCGACCGCATCGACACTGGAAGTTTCGAAGAGATCGATCCGCAATCATTATATGGGGGGAATGGCTAATGGCGACGGAATTGGACAGAGTGGATGTAGTGACGGTAGGTGTCGGATGGACAGGCGGCATCATAGCGGCAGAAGCGGCGAAGGCGGGTCTTCAGGTCGTCGGCCTCGAACGGGGCAGGGAACGCGGCACGGAAGACTACCAGAACATTCATGATGAATACAAGTACGCGATACGGTACGAACTCATGCAGGATGTCTCGAAGGAGACCCTCACCTTCAGGAACAATCCTGATCAGCGTGCGCTACCGATGCGTCAGATGGGATCCTTCCTGCTCGGTGAAAACCTCGGCGGCGCAGGGACCCACTGGAACGGCCAGACATGGAGATTCCTGCCATACGACTTCGAAATCCGGAGCATGACGGAGGAGAAATATGGTGAAGAGAAGCTGATGGAGGACGAAGGATACCGTCTTCAGGATTGGGGGATTACATACGACGAACTCGAACCGTATTTCGACAAGTTCGAGAAGACGTGTGGCATCTCGGGGGAAGAGAACCCGCTCGGCGGAGAGCGGTCGGATGCCTATCCGACACCGCCGATGATCAAGACACGCATACTCGAGATGTTCGAGAAAGCGTCTTCCGGACTCGGCCACAGCCCGATCATGATGCCATCGGCAAACTTGAGCGAACAGTTCGAGAACCCTGATGGAGAAACGATCGCAGCCTGCCAGTACTGCGCCTTCTGTGAGCGCTTCGGCTGTGAATACGGTGCGAAGTCCTCACCGGAAGTGACGGTCATTCCGACAGCGCGCAAGACGGGCAACTTCGAAGTCCGGACGCATGCCAACGTGGTCGAGATACTGACGGATGAGGAGGATGAGAGCCAGGTCAGCGGCGTCAGATACGTCGATACACGTACAGGTAAAGAGTTCATTCAGCCTGCGGATGTCGTGGTGCTGAACAGCTACGTGTTCAACAACTACAAGCTCCTCAGGGTGTCCGACATCGGCCAGCAGTATGATCCGGAAACGGAGGAGGGCTCACTCGGCCGCAGCTACTGCTACCAGATCTTCGGCGGCGCGACGGGCTACTTTGATGAACAGTTCAATACATTCATGGGAGCCGGCGCCCTCGGCATGGCCTTCGATGATTTCAACGGGGACAACTTCGACCATGCGGATCTAGACTTCCTGCATGGCGGCAACATCTCGATCACCCAGACCGGCAACCGACCGATCGCTACGAACCGGATACGCCCCGACACACCTTCCTGGGGCAGCGAGTTCAAGAAGGAGTCGATAGAAAGCTATACACGTACATTGAGCGTTTCCGGACAGGGGGCGACCCTGCCGCATAAGGACAACTATCTTGACCTCGATGAGGAATACACCGATGTCTACGGAGTTCCGCTCGTGCAGTTGACATATAACTTCAAAGATCAGGACAGGGCGCGCCACAAGTACCTTGCAGAACGCTCTGTAGAAGTATTGGAGGAGATGGGGGCTTCAGAAGTCGTACAGAACAGCGAGCTCGGCGACTACAGCATCGTCCCTTACCAGTCCACACACAACACAGGTGGTACGATCATGGGCGACGACCCTGAAGTCAGTGTCGTGAACAACTGGCTGCAGCATTGGGACCGGGATAACCTGTTTGTTGTCGGTGCCGGAAACTTCGTCCATAATGGGGGGTATAATCCGACTGCGACAGTCGGTGCACTTGCCTACCGCTGCGCAGAAGGCGTGATCAGATTCGCGGAGGAAGGCGGACGTCTCGAAGAAGAATAGGTGATATAGATGGATCCATACCAAAATCTGAATGTCAGTCCGGTACACAAGCGGAAGGCCGAAAGGGAAAAGAAGGCCGAAGAGGAAAAGTCGTCCGGTGGTACCGGCGGCAGCGGCGGGGGCGGAAACGGCAATGGACCGCGCAATCCGCAGGAACCGGAGGAGCCGAGGAAAAGGAAGAAGGTGAGTACGGAAGATCCATATGCACCGCTCATGGATCACATCGAGGATCTGCGGAGCCTGCTGATCAAATCGGCAGTCGTCTTTGTCCTATGGTTCTTCCTCATATTCATGACGGTCGCCTGGTGGTTCCCGGTCGTCTCGAAGGGCGCAGACATTGTCGTCCTCGGCCCCTTTGAAGTCATACGGTTCTACATCCGGACTTCGGCAGCCATGAGCCTCGGGCTCAGCCTGCCGTTCATCTGCTGGTTCCTTTGGCAGTTCGTCCGGCCCGGGCTGGTCGACAAGGAGACCCAGTTCCTCAAGGGGTCGCTGCCGGTCATGCTCGGACTGTTCGTGGTCGGCCTCTCCTTCGGCTATTTCGTCGTCCATCCGATCAGCTACTTTTTTCTGATAGAGATGGGGCAGATCAACTTCGATGTGCTCGTCACAGCGGATGAGTACATGTCATTCCTTTTGATCACGACGATTCCGTTCGGACTGATCTTCCAGCTGCCGATTGTTGTTCTATTCCTTAATCATATAGAATTGCTTGATTCCGATCTCATGAAGAAATCCAGAAAGTTCGCCTACTTCGGGCTGCTTGTCATCACTGCACTCATTGCACCACCCGATTTCTTCACCCACCTCATTACACTTTTACCGATGATCGGATTATATGAAATCAGCATCATCCTCGTCAGACGGAAGGAAAGGCGCACCGCACAGAAAGAGAGAGCAGAAGCGGAGGCAGCCTGATGGACTGGGGATTATGGAGGGCCGCGGGCCCTCCTTTTTTGGTGGGCGGATTCTGGCAGCCGCGTCCTCCTATAAATAAATCACACGCAAACCGCATATAGTGGTGCAGTATTTGTTATAGTATAGGAAATGAGAGGGAACAGAAAAGGAGATGGAAGCATGCAGAAAGTAAGAAAAGCGGTCATTCCTGCTGCAGGACTTGGAACGCGGTTCCTCCCGGCGACGAAGGCGATGCCGAAGGAGATGCTGCCGATCCTCGACAAACCGACGATCCAGTACATCGTCGAAGAGGCGGTCGAGGCGGGCATCGAGGACATCATCATCGTCACCGGCAAGCATAAGCGGGCGATTGAGGACCATTTTGACCATCAGATCGAGCTTGAAATGAACCTCAAGAAGAAGGAGAAGTTCGAACTGCTCGAAAAGGTCGAACATGCGACCGGGCTTGCGAACATCTTCTATGTCAGGCAGAAGGCACCGAAAGGACTCGGCCACGCCATACATACAGCCAGACAGTTCATCGGCGATGAACCTTTCGCAGTTCTGCTCGGGGACGACATCGTTGATAACGAAGGCGGCACCCCTGCAATTGGCCAGCTGATGGAACAGTACAACGCGTGCCACAGCCCGATTATCGGGGTGAAACAGGTGCCCGAATCCGAAACATCCCGCTACGGCATCGTGGAATTCGACCGCCAGGAGGGCAACCTCTATCATCTCTCCGATATGTTCGAAAAACCTGCGCCGGGCGTCACCGACTCCACACTGGCAATCATGGGCCGCTACGTCCTCACCCCCGAGATATTCGACCACCTCGAAAAAGGAGAAGTCGGCGCCGGCGGAGAGATCCAGCTCACAGATGCCATCCGCGCCGTCGCTGAAGGCGGCGGGGACGTACATGCCGTCGATTTCGAAGGCCGCCGCTATGACGTGGGGGACAAGACCGGATTCGTCAAGACGACGATTGAATACGCCCTGAAATCCGATATGAAGGATGCGCTCCTCGATTTCATGGCAGAGACACTCGAAAAGAACGAAAGAGTGGGCAGACAGAAGTAAAGATGAAAAGCGGCATGACCCTGATCCCGAGAGGATGGGGAGTCATGCCGCTTTTTTATTTTGCCTGAAGTGTAAAACTGCCCAAAAAATAAAAGAGCAAAACGGCCATTTTCCTCCATATATATAATAGGAGGTGTTTTATGTTTTTGACGGACAGGAAGAAATCGAAGGAACTTAATTTTTACGAGGTGCTTGAACGGCGTACAGCACTCGGGGAGGGGGAAAGGAAGACGCTGAAGATACTGCGACAGGGGTTCGAAGGCGAGCAGTCATATGACCGTCTGTGGGATGAAGTCGGTCATGACCACCTGCTGATCTTCCGGGACATCTGGATGAAAGTGGAGAATGCCACACTGCAGATTGATGCGCTGATCGTGTATGGAGATCGTCTGATCGTCAACGAAATCAAGAATTACAGCGGCATGTATCAGTATGCCGACGGCAGCTGGTCGGTCAACAGCTTCCAGATTTCCGAGGATCCGGTCGCCCAAGTCAGCCGGACCGCCGGCAAGCTCATCCGGCTGAAATATGGAGGCCGCCATGGTCATCCTTTCGAAGTCGACAGGAAAGTGGCATTCGTCAATCCGAACTTCAACCTCACAGTCGATACGGAAGAAAGTAAAAATCACATTATCACACGTCCCATGCTGAAATACTACATGCGCGACGTTGCACGCCGGCGTTCCGGAGCTGACGCGTCGGCCCTGTCGGATACCATCCGGAACTGCATCATCGAAGATCCGATGGCGTTGCCGGAAGTGGATGTGGCCCGGATTCGGACGGGGTTATACTGCGGGCGATGCGGCAGTTTCAAGCTGACCCTTGACCGCTACCGGTCACATTGCACGTCATGCGGGCATCAGGAAACGATAGAGCATCAGACGGTGCAGTCAATCATCGATTTTGCCACTTTATTTTCTGAAGAAAATCTCAGCAAAAAGGGTATTCGTTGGATTACCGGGGCGAGGGTCAGCGACCGCAGGATAGAGCGGTATTTGAATAAATACTGTACACTCGTAAGAAAAGGTAAACATTCAACTTATACGATTGACACCTTAAATCTCGGAGACCTGCTGAAAATGAAAGGATACAATTCCAAATATGAAAAAGGTAAACGAATTCTGGTGGATTGAGGTGAAAAGTCGGAGAGGGAGGTCATCTGGTAATTCTTAACTCACCATCGCAGGCAGAACGAGGGCAAGTTAGCGGGTTAACTCACCATCGTAGACAGAACGACGGCAAGTTAGCAGGTTAACTCACCATCGCAGACAGAACGACGGCAAGTTGGCGGGTTAACTCACCGTCGCAGGCGGAACGATGGCAAGTTGGCGGGTTAACTCACCATCGCAGACAGAACGACTGCAAGTTAGCGGGTTAACTCACCGTCGGAGGCAAAACGACTGCAAGTTAAGCCCCCAACACCCCAACACATCCCATCCCACACAAAAACGCCCCGAAACCCAAATCTTTCCTCCCGGGTTTCGGGGCGCAACTCATTATTATTCCAGGTATTCCACGATTTCGAGCTCTTCCGTATATGACTGCATATGGTCGCTGACATCTTGATAGACGCCATCGGCGTCCTCAAGGCCATATTCGTCGGCATCGGCCAGCGGGATCAATTCGAAGTTGTCGTACTCCTCGCTGTGGACGTATGTCGGCATGAAGCGGACGCCTTCGACAGTGGTGTCACCTGTGCCCTGCTTGTGGTTCACATCGAATTCGATGATGCCGCCGAGCTTGGTGTCGAGATCCTGCTGGGCGCTGAAGAAGTTGGCGAGGGAGTAGGCGATGACGGTCTCCCCGCCGTCCTCCCGTTCATAGATGTCGACCGGCTGCAGCACGTGCGGGTGGTGGCCGAGCACAATGTCCGCGCCGGCTTCCGCAATCTGTTCGAACTGCGCCACATGCTCATCGCGCGGATACGGTTCATACTCGACGCCCTGGTGCATGCTGACGACCAGCATGTCGACCTCATCACGCAGGTCCTCCATGTCGGAGAGGATCGTCTCCATGTCGATCAGGTTCACGAGGTGGTCCTCACCCTCGGGCACCGGGATGCCGTTCGTCCCGTAGGTGTAGGCGAGGAAGCCGACTTCGACGCCGTCGACCTCCATGATCCGCTTACGCTCTGCATCCTCAGGGCTTGTGTTCGCCCCGACGTACTCGATCCCCTTCTCATTCAGTATATCCGCCGTACGCTCCACGCCTTCCGTACTCCGGTCCAGCGTGTGGTTGTTGGCAAAGGACACGATGTCCGCATCGAAATACTCGAGCAGGTCCGCCGCCTCAAGCGGGGCATTGAACATCGGGTAGCCGCTCAGCCGCAGGTCCTCCCCGCCGATCGGCGTCTCCTGGTTCATGAATACGAGATCCTGCTTCTGGAGATACGGTGCCACCTCATCGACGCGGGAGATGAAATCATAGCCCGACTCCGTCTCCACATCCTCATACAGGTGGTCGTGGATCAGCACATCCCCCGTCGCCGCGAAGCTGAACGATGTCTGGAAGTGCGTATTGATCACATTATGTATCGTCTCCCCGGATACTTGTGCGAGTTCCTTGTCATATGTCTCATAGTCCGCCACCTCGCCATTGCCGAACGGCAGGCTCAGCAGTACGAACATCATTATTTTCATCATATATAAACACCCCATTGGAATTGGACTTCAGCGATAGCGCTTACCTCCATTCTACCGTTTAATCCCCGGCTTGCCTACCAATTGCACGAGACCTTTTCGGGAAAATGAAAAACCCGTTTCCATATGCACAGGGAAACGGGCGTATTAGTAGTCGCGGGCGGGGCCCGGGTCAGCTCCGCGCTGTCCGCCAGTTGATGGAGAACAGCACGCCGTAGTAGACGAACAGGAGGACGAAGATCAGACCGCTCGCCATGAGGGTGGCGGTCACCGTGCCGAAGATGTCGGCGATGAGCCCGCCGAGCGCCGGGCCGATCATGGCGCCGATGCCCTGGACGGAACTGATGACGCCCCATGACTCCTCCTTCTGGCTGCTGGCGATCGTGCCGGCGAGGTATTTATTCCATGCCGGCAGCATGATGCCGTAGGCGAGGCCGATGAAGCTTGCGATGGCGAAGATGAGCCATACCGTCTCAAGCGTACTGAACCAGATGACACCTGCAGCATAGATGAAGAAGCCGCCCGTGATCACACTACGCGTGAAGCGTTCGGTATGGACGTCGAGCGCCCGGCTCAGCACCGTCATGCCGAAGCCGACGATGCCGAAGACGAGCAGGATGAAGAAGGTATATTCGAAATAGTTGAGCTCGAGCAGCGTCGTGATGTATGTCGGCAGGACCGGCAGCAGCATCCCGACACCGAGTCCCTGCAGCATGATGCCCGGCATGTTCTTCATATGGTGGCGGAGGATATCCCACGTCTCGCGGAGCGGAAGGCGCTGTTTGCGCCGGCTCGCCGTCTGTCCTTCCCGGGTTTTCACCTTGTAGTCGCCCGGCATGACGAGGAAGACGATGAAGTTGATCAGGAACACCCCGGCCATCGCATAGACTGCACCGGCATCGAAGATGCCGATCAGGAAGTTCATGACGACCATGCCGGCACCGAGCCCCGCAAGCCATGCGAAGAAGATGAGGCCCATCTCGCGGCCACGGTTCTCATCCTTCACGTTCGACAGTGCGATGATCCATATCGGACACACGCTGATGCCGAGCAGGCATGCTGCGATCAGCAGCACGTAGAAGCTCTGGTCGAACATGACGGTGACCATGGCACCGACGCCGACGACATATGACAGGAACATCGTCCACCAGGCGCCGATCTTGCGCATCAGGAAGCCGAGCCAGATGTTCGTCACGGCATCGAATACATAGTGCATCGTGATGACGATGGCCGACAGGCTGAGCGAAATGATGCCGATGGTCGGCAGGGCGGGCAGGTAGCTTAATATGAACATCCCCCGGACGATTTCAGTCAGGAAGAGGATGAAAGCAAGTTTCCAGAATCTTTTCTTATGATCATTGGTTGCCATTGTGTCACCTTTTTAGAAGATTATTTGATGGGTGGAGCATATTTTACCACCCAGTATATCATTGTTTGATGATACTGGGGGCGGTTCCATCTGTCAATTCCTACTATTAAACACCACGCTTCTATTGTATAATATAAAAGTTGAAAGGTGGCAGGAAACATGAATTCGAAGACTCTGATTTCCCTTCTGAAAATAAAAGAGGCCTATGGGGATTTCCCGGAAACCGTGACAAATATAACGATGGATTCCCGTGAAGTGGACGAAGGTTCCGTGTTCGTCGCGATCAGGGGCTACCAGGTGGACGGGTTTGACTTCATTCCGCAGGCCATCCGGTCCGGCTGCCGGTTCATCGTCACAGACCGTCATGTTGAGCTGCCGGAAGGTGCCGGACTGCTCATCGTCAAGGATCCGGAAAAGGTGGCGGCGCTGTTTGCGGAGTACATCTATGATTTCCCGCATGAGACCCAGACGATGATCGGGGTCACCGGTACGAACGGCAAGACGACCGTGGCGACGATGATCCATAACCTGAGCCGGGCGCTCGGCAAGAACAGTGCCTATCTCGGGACGAACGGATTCATGATCAATGAAGACCGCTACGGCAGCACGAATACGACGCCTGAGACGACGCGCCTGCACAAGCGCATCCAGGAGGCCCATGAGCGGGAGACGGAAGTGTTCACGATGGAAGTGTCCTCGCACGCGCTCGGCCTCGGCCGCACATTCGGCATCGAATATGATATAACAATCTTCACCAACCTGACGCAGGACCACCTCGACTTCCATAATACGATGGATGAATACGGCTATACGAAGGGGCTGCTGTTCTCCCAGATGGGGCACAACATGAAGGACCGCAAATACATCGTCCTCAACCAGGACGACCCATGGAGTGCGCGCTACAGCAGAATGACGCCGCACGAAGTGATCACCTACGGCATGACCCCGGAAGCGGACTTCCATCCGACGGACATCGAGGGGACGCTCGAAGGCTTCAACTTCATGCTCAACACGCCGGAAGGGGCCTTCCACGTCGAGTCGCCGTACATCGGCCACTTCAATATACAGAATCTGATGTGCGCCATCATAAGTGAATGGCTGCAGGGGTACCGGCTCTCCCGCATCATCGCGGCTGTCGGCGACATGGCACCGGTCGAAGGGCGCCTGGAGGTGCTCGATAAGACACTGCCGATCGACATCATCATCGATTTCGCCCATACGCCGGACGCGCTCGACAAGATCATCGATACGATCGAACCCTTCGTCACCCAGCGCCTGATCTTCCTCGTCGGCATGACTGGGGAGCGGGATCTTTCGAAGGCCCGCGAAATGGGGCGCATCTCCACCCGGGCTGATGTGGCGATCTTCACGCCGGACAACCCGGCCAATGACGATCCAAAAATGCTCGTCGATGCGCTCGCGGCAGGCGCATCGCATGACAACTACCATTCATTCACGGACCGCACCGAAGGCATCGAATACGCGATCGACATCGCAGAGCCCGGCGACACGGTGGTGCTCGCATGCAAGGGGCGCGAGCCGTACCAGATCATGGCGGACTATGTGAAGGTGCCGCACCGCGACGACCTGATCGCACTGGATCGGGCATACCGCAAATACCGGAGGGATGAGTATGTTACAGACGCAGACATCCATCAATGACGCCCGCATGCCGGTCTTCATTTTCCCGCACGAGGAACGGAACACGTACATCGTCAGCATACCGGATATGAACTTCAGCCTGGAGTACAGCCGGGACTTAAGCGAAGCGGATCAGGCCGAGGAGATCATCCTCCATCTGTTCAATGTGATGGATGAGGAAACATGCGAATCAGTCGCACGTGACATTACACGCGCAACCTCTACAAAGTAAGGAGAAAATTATGGATTTCACTCATGAAATAGAAAAAAGAAAGACGTTCGCCATCATCTCGCACCCGGATGCCGGGAAGACGACGCTGACCGAGAAGCTGCTGCTGTTCGGCGGCGCCATCCGTCAGGCAGGTACGGTCAAGGGGAAGAAGGGCGGCAAGTTCGCCACTTCCGACTGGATGAAGGTGGAGCAGGAGCGTGGCATCAGTGTCACGAGCTCCGTCATGCAGTTCGACTTCGACGGATACAAGATCAACATCCTGGATACACCGGGCCACGAGGACTTCTCGGAAGATACGTACCGCACACTGATGGCGGTCGACTCCGCCGTCATGGTCATCGATGCCGCAAAGGGCATCGAGCCGCAGACGCTGAAGCTCTTCAAAGTCTGCCGAATGCGCGGCATCCCGATCTTCACGTTCATCAACAAGCTCGACCGTGTCGGCAAGGAGCCGTTCGAACTGCTCGAGGAGATCGAGGAGACGCTCGAGATCGAGACGTATCCGATGACATGGCCGATCGGCATGGGGCCCTCCTTCTTCGGCATCATCAACCGCAAGGACCGCACGATCAACCCTTACCGCGAAGAGGAGAAGCTTACGCTTGATGAGGACTATGCACTCAAGGAAGCACACCCGATCGCAGAAGACGAAGCGTTCCAGACCGCAATCGATGAGTTCATGCTCGTCGAGGAGGCGGGGGATGCCTTCGACCGCGACAAGATTGCGACGGGCGACCTGACACCGGTATTCTTCGGTTCCGCACTGTCCACGTTCGGCATCGAGGAGTTCCTCGACACGTATGTCGACTACGCGCCGATGCCGACGCCACGGAAGACGAAGGAGGAGTCGCAGGTGTCGCCGAAGAATGAAGACTTCAGCGGCTTCATCTTCAAGATCCAGGCCAACATGGACCCGCGCCACCGCGACCGCCTGGCGTTCATGCGCGTCGTCTCCGGCAAGTTCACGCGCGGCATGGACGTCACCCTGGCCCGCACCGGCCGGAAGACGAAGGTCAACCGTGCGACGATGTTCATGGCAGATGATACGGAGACCGTCAACGAGGCATACGCCGGCGACATCATCGGACTGTATGACACCGGCAACTTCCAGATCGGGGATACGCTCTATGATGGTCAGAAGGTCGATTTCGAGGATCTGCCGCAGTTCACACCGGAGATATTCATGAAGGTATCCGCCAAGAACGTCATGAAGCAGAAGCACTTCTACAAGGGCATCGAACAGCTCGTGCAGGAGGGCGCGATCCAGTACTACAAGACGGTGCACACGAACCAGCCGATACTCGGCGCCGTCGGCCAGCTGCAGTTCGAAGTGTTCGAACACCGCATGAAGAACGAGTACAACACCGACGTCATCATGGAGCCGGTCGGCAAGAAAATCGCCCGCTGGGTGGAGAACGAGGATGCCATCACGGATGCGATGAGTACGTCGCGCTCGAACCTCGTGCTCGACCGCTATGACAACCAGGTCTTCCTGTTCGAGAACGAGTTCGCCATGCGCTGGTTCAGCGAGAAGTATCCTGAAATAAAACTTTATACGCTGCTGTAGCATCTGCACTTTACTTTGGACGCCACATCGTCTATATTTAGGATGTAATCATAGTGGACGTACACCTTTTCAGCGGAAAAGGGGAGTAACGAGTGGGGCGACCCACCAATGCATCGTCATGACGGATGAATCCCGGTGCATTGAGCAATACATCGTATTGTGTCGTGAGACCTTGACCGCATGCCTTTTTGGCATGCGATCAAGGTCTTTTTGCGTTCACATCAAATTTTAGGAGGAAATGTTATGGATTTTGCGATAATTTTGGAGTACGCATGGGTGCTCGTCGTCCTGATCGTGCTTGAGGGGCTGCTTGCTGCAGACAACGCGGTCGTGCTCGCCGTAATGGTCAAGCACCTGGATAGGAAACGCCGGAAGAAGGCGCTGTTCTACGGACTGCTCGGTGCATTCGTCTTCCGCATGATCGCCATCCTGCTGCTCGTCTGGCTCGTCCAGTGGTGGTGGATGCAGGCACTCGGTGCACTCTACCTGTTCTACGTGTCGATCTCGCACCTGTACAAGCTGTGGCAGGGGAATAAGGAGCCGGAGGAACCGACAGCCGGCACTGAAGGCATTGCGGTAGACGCAGCGAAGGAGAAGAAGGGCAGCGGATTCTGGTTCACGGTATTCAAGGTGGAGCTTGCGGATATCGCATTCGCCATCGATTCGATACTTGCAGCCGCAGCCATCGCACTTGCACTGCCTGAAGTCGGCGGCGACTTCTTCGGCGTCAATGCTGGACAGTACACCGTAATGCTCATCGGCGGACTGATCGGTGTCATCATCATGCGGTTCTTCGCCACATGGTTCGTCGAACTGCTCAACAGGAAGCCCGGGCTCGAAGTCGCAGCCTTCATAATCGTCGGCTGGGTCGGCGTGAAGCTTGCCGTGCTTACGCTTGCGCATGATGCCATCGCAGTCATTCCGCATGATTTCCCGCATTCCGGAACATGGAAGCTGATCTTCTGGGCAGTCATGGTGATCATCATCGCAGCAGGATGGTTCCTGAGCAATGATCATGGACATGGTGAAAAAGTGGAAAGCAACCATTAAAATCCCTATAATGGGGGGTACAAAACAGTTAGGAGGGGTCGCGTTTGGAAAGATCGAAGAAGCATATCATTCCAAAAGATAGATACCGCCGGAAGCGTAGGACGTTTTCGGGCGAGGAGCCAGAGCGCAGGGACGGAGCGGACCAGGGACCGTCACAGCAGGACAATATGACGGATGAAAGGGAGCCCGTGTCACAGGCACCTCACGATGAAGACATCGAAACCCAGGCAGCATCGAGTGATGCGGAAGAGATGCCGGCAACGGCCAGACGGCGTGAAAATGAACAGCCTCCGGAAACGGAGCGGGAATATGCTCCGGGCGAGGAAGGATACAGGGACCAGAGCGTACCAGCCAGCATGGGCGGCACTGCCGGCATGACCGCGGGAAGTGACGATGCGGACCGGCCTGCCGATGACGAACGGCACATCAATGATGGTAATGGCGGGAACGACGGCAACAGGCGGCGCGGCTGCCTCGGCGGCTTCCTCCTGCCATTCATCGCAGGACTGCTCGGCGCACTCGCCATGCTGCTCCTGTTCAACTTCCTGAACGATGACGGCAGCGGCGGCAACGGAGCGGAAGATGGCGCGGATACCGAAGAGGCCGCCGATCGGAGCGTCTCCGAAGAGAACGAGCAGGAGATGGAGGACATCAAGGGACAGCTCAAGGAAGAGAGCGGCAACTCCGATAAGGTCATTTCGGATACGACGGCCGCCATCCAGAAGGCGAAGCAGTCGGTCGTTTCGATCATCAACCTGCAAAGGATGGGCGAAGTCGTGCCGGGCCTCCAGGAAGGGCCGGAAAGCGAGCCCGAGGAAGCGGGTACCGGCTCCGGTGTCATCTATAAGCTGACTGACGACCATGCGTACATCGTCACGAACAACCATGTTGTGGAAGGTGCGACGGAGCTCCAGGTCAACCTTGAAAATGGCGACCAGCTGAGCGGTGAGATCATCGGCACCGACCTCTGGACGGACCTCGCGGTCGTACGCGTCGAACGCGGCAATATCGATGATGCCATAGACTTCGGCAACAGCGACCAGCTGCTCGTCGGCGAGACGGCCATTGCGATCGGTTCGCCGCTCGGCCAGGCATTCTCGGGCTCCGTATCCCGGGGCATCATCTCCGGACTTGACCGGAGCGTCCCCGTCGACATCGATACCGACGGCAACTACGACTGGGAGGCGAACGTCCTCCAGACTGATGCCGCCATCAACCCCGGCAACTCCGGCGGGGCACTGGTCGACCAGAACGGCGACCTGATTGGCATCAACTCCATGAAGATCAGCATGCCGACGGTCGAAGGCATCGGCTTCGCCATTCCGGCAAATGAAGTCGAGCAGATCGTCACACAGCTCGAGGAGAACGGCGAAGTGCAGCGGCCTTATCTCGGTGTGCTGCTCCAGGATCTCTATACGGTCCCTGCAGAAGTGCTGGTCAATGAGATGAATCTTCCGGATGATGTGAATTCCGGCGTCATCATCAGCCACGTCGAAGAAGGGACGCCGGCTGATGCGGCAGGGCTCGAGGCGCTTGATGTCGTCGTATCGCTCGACGGAAACGAAGTGGAGAACATGATGGAACTCAGGAAATACCTGTACTATGAAAAGGAACAGGGCGAAGAGATGCAGATAGAATACTACCGCGATGGACAGCTGCAGCAGACGACGGCGACATTGGAGTAGGAGAGGGGCACCGGCCGATGGCCGGTGCTTTTTATTATGCATGTAAGGGGGTGAAAGAGGGTACTGTAGAAGCAATTACGGCGTGTCTTGACACAGGTGTCCACCTGCGTGATAATGAAGTGTATTTTTGAATATATGATGTGTAACGAATGCATTTGAAAGAAGGGGTTGCAATGTTCAAGTGGCTGGAGCGCTTCCTGGATTCTCTCAGTCCACAAAGGGGTATATTTCTGTACTATCTCATTGCATTGATGCTGGCGAGTGTATTGCTCAGCCTGCCTGTATTCTACAGAGGAGAGAAGACGACGGCGCTGATCGACACCATCTTCGTCGCCGCCTCGGCCCTGTCGGTGACGGGTCTGACATCAATCAACATTTCCGAGACATTCAACCTCGGGGGATATGTCGTCATCATGCTGATCATGAACCTCGGCGGCATCGGCATCATGGCGATGGGAACCATGGTATGGGTCCTGTTCGGCCGCCGCATCGGCCTCCGCGAACGCATGCAGATTGCAGTCGACAACAACCAGTACAAATTTTCCGGCGCAGTCAAGCTGGTTCTCGAAATCATCAAGGTGCTGCTGGTGATTGAAGCGGTGGGGGCATTCATGTATGTGACATACTTCCTTGTCGAGACGAACGACGTGTATTATTCGCTCATGCACGGCATCTTCCTCTCCGTATCCGCCACGACGAACGGCGGGATGGATCTGTTCGGCGATTCCCTGCTCGGGTTTGAAGAAGCCTACATACTGCAGGTGCCGGTGATGATCCAGATCATGCTCGGGGCCATCGGCTATCCGGTGCTGATCGAAGTGAGGAACTATTTGAGCAAGCATCATAAGAACTTCCGCTTCACACTGTTCGCCAAGATTACGACGGTGACGTATGCAGGACTCTTCTTCATCGGTGCTTTCTTCATCTTCATCATGGAATCGCAGAACTATTTCGTCCGCGATTCATGGTTCAAGACGATGATGAACAGCCTGTTCGCCTCCGCGACGACGCGCAGCGGAGGGCTGACGACCGTCGACCCGAGCCTGTTCAGTGATGCCACCCAGCTGATGATGAGCGCCCTGATGTTCATCGGCGCCTCGCCGAGTTCGGCCGGCGGCGGCATCCGGACGACGACGTTTGCCCTGCTCATCCTGTTCCTGGTCGCCTTCAGCCGTGGCCGTACGGACATCCGCATCTTCAACCGGGAGATCGCGAAGGAGGATCTGCACCGCGCATTCGCCGTCATAACGCTCGCCGTCTTCCTCGTCTTCAGCGGCATCATCTCCGTCGTCCTGTTCGAGGACAGCCGCTTCGATCTGATCGACGTCATCTTCGAAGTGACCAGCGCATTCGGAACATCCGGACTATCCACCGGCATCACCGACGAACTGTCGGCGCCGAGTAAGATCGTCGTCATGATATTCATGTTCATCGGCCGGATCGGGTTCATTTCATTCCTGTTCTCCATGGCCGGCCGGCAGAAGGAACTGCCGTACCACTTCCCTAAAGAGCGCATCCTGATCGGTTAAGCATATCCTAATGAGAAAGGAGGGAGCGCCATGCAGGAATTCTTCAGCGTCAGCCTCATCCTGACGCAGCACATCAATCGTCAGCTCGGCAAAAAGCCCGGCGTCACCCTGTCCAAAGTCTCAAGGTACAAGCGTGGACTCTCTTTTGAAGAGAACAACCACATCCTCCTGTGTGACCTCGGCGGGACGCTCGGGATCGATATGGAGTACATCGCCCCGCGCAATCCGTCCATCACCAGCATGAACTACATGGGATACGACTTCGGCGTCTTCAACCACCAGGACATGTCGAACATCTCCCATCTGCGACGGACGATGAGCTTCTCCAACTTCCCATGGATGAACTGCAACATCACCCATCCGATGACGAAGGAACCGTTCTTCGGTGAGCCATACGAAATCTACATCATCAACGGAATGAAGCTCGCAATACTCGGCGGCTACGCCGGCAGCTTCCGCCCCGAAGCGGAGAAGAAGCGCCCGACACTCCACGTCTCATCACTCAGCGGGTCGATCAAACGCTGGCTCCGCTACATCTACGACACCGAAGACCCGGACTACGTCATCGTCTGCATCTCCGATGCCGATGACGAAATCAGCACCATCATCAAAGATATGGAAGGCGTCGGCCTCCTCATCACCGGCAGCTGCGACGACGAGCCGGTCGACGAGGACACGCACGAAACCTTCACCGCGGCCGATGACCACAACATCCCGCGCTACCATCATCACCACACCGGTAAGATCATGCATGTCGAGCTCAACTTCAAGACACGCACCACCACCTACGAATACTTGAGCCATTCCGTCTCACGCATCGACCAGTCCGTCTCCCAGCTCACGGAAGACCACCGCATGCTCGACCTCGTGCACTACCATCTATGAAAATGAAGATCAGCAGCTCCTTTCGATGGGGGACTGCTGATTTTTTGTGAGGTGCGGGGGTTGTGGGGGTGTTAACTTGCCATCGTTTTGGGCGCGACGGTGAGTTGGAGGATTAACTTGCCATCGTTCCGCTTGCGACGGTGAGTTGGAGGATTAACTTGCCATCGTTCCGCTTGCGACGGTGAGTTGGAGGATTAACTTGCCATCGTTTTGCCCGCGACGGTGAATTGGAGGGTTAACTTGCCATCGTTCCGCTTGCGACGGTGAGTTGGAGGGTTAACTTGCCATCGTTCCGCTTGCGACGGTGAATTGGAGGGTTAACTTGCCATCGTTCCGCTCGCGACGGTGAGTTGGAGGGTTAACTCGCCATCGCACCGTCTCCCACTGTGAATTGGCGGTCTAACTTGCAGTCGGAACGCTTCCCACTGTGAATTAACCGCCACACCCCCAGCCGCCCACACAAAAAAACCACCCCCAGCACACTGCAATACCGCAGCCGCTGAGGGTGGTTTTCATCTCTATTTATAAAATCTATAAAAGAATCGATGGACGTCTTGCATCCTGTAATCTGTAAAATCATATATCGATATCGCCATACTGCGACACCTGTCATACATGCCCCTTCAAGAAAACTTCACTCCATCCCGGTTGCCGGACGTTCCCATCGATCGCTAGAGAACTACTCTTCGATGATCTTGTATCTCTTGTGGTTGATGACAGTCTTTTCGAACATTTCGTGTTCATCGAAGTCATCATTGATCGTTACGTCGACAATGACGGAGTTTTCGTTCACTTTCTCAACTTTGCCTTTCATGCCGTCAAACTCTACGATGTTTCCAACTTTCGCCGCTTCTACTTCTACTTCCATGGAACATACCTCCACAACAATGATGTAAGACATTATACTACATTTTGAATATTTTTCAATCCATAGCTGCTTTATATGAAAAATAAAAGTAACCGCTTACACTATTATCCGTAAAAAAGCCGGGTACAGCAGCATCCAGCAAACACACGGTACCCGGTCCAATCCACACTATTATTCTGTACGCGTACTGCCGGATTCCACCGGCTGGCGGTCTGCTTCATGCGCATCAGACATGGACGCAGCATCATCAACCGCGGCTTCCTCGTTCCTGCTGCGCTTCTTCACCTTCTGGCTGGGCTGCTTCGGCCTCTCGCCTTCCGCGATGATCTTACGCGCCTTCTTCACTTTCTTCTTATCCTTCTTGATCTGTTTCTCAAGGTCGAAAGGATGGTACATCTCCCGCTCGATCATATAGTCGGCGATACGGGCGTGCTGGTTCAACGCCTGTGACAGCTGGCGCTTCAGAATCTCCCGCACTTCGGGGGAAATGGTTTCCGTCAGTGCAACGGCATAGGCACGGACGGTGGCTTTGGACGAGACGAGCAGTTCCGTGGCGATGAGCTCATCCCGCTTCTTGCCGGCATGATCCAAAATATCTTCGAATTCCATTGTTTGGCCTCCCTGGGTCCTGGTCTTACATTTCACTATCACTCTGGTACTCAAAATTGCATCCTGAACTACGGCAGCAGCGCTTCTATCTCATCGATCGCCTTCTCGGAAACCTGCTTTTCCTTGCGCAGCAGCTTCCTCAGTTCCGGGTCTTCGACGATGGATTCCATCATATGGGCTTTCAATAAAGTCGACCGGCGCAGCGTCGTCACTTCATGCAGTTCCAGCGTTTCGTGGACGCCGAGTTCAAGGTCGAGTTTGTCATTTTTGGCCATGGTATGCCTCCTCAATTCACTCTATGGCATTAGAATACCATGAGTAGGGAAAATAGACACCATGGGACGCAATAGAAATAATATTCTAACAACTTGCACCGTCACGCCCCATCATACACCGCACGCAGCTTCTTCCGCGCCGACGCCCGCCAGTTCTTCACGCTCGACACGCTGAAGCCCGTAACCCCGGCAATTTCCCGCACACTGTACCCCTTCAATGTGTACGCTAGCCACAGCCGCTCCTGCTCCCCGAGCAGCCCCCGCGCGCTTTCCAGTTCCATCATATGGAGGTTGTCCAAACGCCCGCCGACCGATTCCGCCAGCAGATCATCCGCCGTCACGCTCACCGCATTCGTATAGCGGGAGACCCTGCGTATCTCATCGATCAGCCGCTGATGGATCCGCGTATAGACGAACTGGGACTCCGTCGCCCCCTTCGCCGCAATGTCATCGAAGGTGGACAGCGCATTGTACACCGCCATGCGGCCCACCTGCATGTAGTCATCCTGGTCGTACTGTATGCTCAGACGCTTCATGATGCTGTAGATCATCGGTTCATAGTCCTTTATCTTCTCGTTCATAGCTTCGTCCTGTGACGCATCGATGCCTCTTTTATTTCCGGATGACTGTATCGTAGAATAAAAGGCTCCCTGCGGCACATGTCCCCCGCCCCCAAAACAGACCCCTAATCAAAGTTAAGTTAACATTTATTTAAATATTGTTAATATTATGTTATATAAAGTGAAATTAGGGTATAATTGAGGCTGCAACTACATAAAGGGGTGAACCATGTTTACGACACCATCATTGAATCCGGGCGTCTGCTGCATCGAACCCGTCCGGCATGCGGAGTTCCTGTGCCAGGCGGTCTACCACGGCAGGGCGCCGGAACCATCACACAAGCCGACAGAAGCACTGATCGACGAACTGCTCATCTATTATTACGGAACGAACCTCGCGGCCAGGCGCGCCCATCTCAAGGCGGCGCATGCTATCCACCGCATGGGGCCGATCGTCATCGATGAGCGCATGCAGTTCGTCCTCTTTCCCATCACGACAAGCCGCTCGCGCAATCCATTCTGGATCAACCTCCACCATTTCCTCATGTGTGCACCTGCAGGGGAGGGGATGACGGAAATCCACTTCAATCATGGTATGATGAAGCGGGTGGCGGCAGACTACAACTTCTGCGAAAAGCAGTACGAGAAGGCGCTCCGGGTGCTGGACCGCTCGACGAAAATCCGCGAGCAGAGCGCGCTCTACATCACAAGGCACCAGAAGCATGATCAGCCGGCACACTTCGGCAGCTGATAAATTTACTTTTATCATTAAAACTTTTCATTTTGGGGAAACTTTTGCATAATGGTAATGTGAATGGAGGGAGTGGCACATGAAGATACTGATGGCCGGCGGCGTATATATCGATCAGACTAAAGCGGATGACGCCTTCATCGGCGGCCATGAAGTGGCCATCCTGACGGCGTCCCATTCCCGGCACACCATTCACCTACATACGAATCTCAGCACCGAGTCGACGGAACAGACGAAGGTCCTGAAGCGCCGCCTGCGTGACGACGGGGTCGATCCGCGCATCGCCGGCCGCGTCTCAGCCCCCTATGGCATAATCGATGGGGAGGCCGTCGAACCCGGAAGCAACGTGTTCGAAACCGTGCGGGCCGACCGGAGCGGAAAAGGGGAGGGCTACGACCTCTTGATCCTCACCACCGACATCGCCGAGCGCGATTTCAGGTGGCTGCTGGCCCGTGCCCGGAGGGAAGCCATTCCCGTCATCGTCTTCACATGCGGCGAGTATACGTCGTTCAGCACGCATGACATCGATACCGTCATTCTGGCAGAGACGGGTATCCCGGAGTATCACCGCCACACCGAAGCAATCCGCGAGGCGTTGCTTGCGCGGGGCATCATCGAACCATCCCCGGTCGAGCGGAGCGGCCGGGTCCGTTCGCCGCTCCATACGGTGCTGCGCGTCCTTGTGCAGCTGACGGCCATCGGTGCAATCGTCGGTCTGGCGATACTCGGTGTGCTGTACCTCATCGGACTCACCGGTGGGAACGGTGCCCATGAGGCGGATGTCGACCCCGATCGGGCAGTCGACCACGTCGACTGCAGCACCGTGGCGGACTGCCGCGCACTTGGGGACGATCATCTTGCGGCGCTCGGCACATACATCGACATCCGCGAGTCCCCGCACATGTTCGTCGAGAACCGGAGCAGGATCCACTACATCACCTATACGGTGGAGGATTTCGCCCTCACAAATCCGACCGAGCACGAGCCGCTGCCGCTCGGTTCCAGGGAAGAATTCGAAGCCATATGGGCGCGCTTCCACACGTTCTTCCCGGAGGCGCACATCCGTGACGTCGACCAGTTCGAGCTCTTTTCCGACGGGGAGGGCAACACGCTCGCCTATGTCGATGTGACGGAGACGGGGACGACGCTTGCGATGGACATCCGCGACAACCGTACCCTGGCCAGCGAGTACCGTACGCTGATCCACGAGTTTGCCCATGTCTACTCCCTGCCGATCGAGGCGTTCGAAACCGACGGCACCGACCTCGACCAATTGAAGGAAGGTACGCTGATGTCGGAGTACACCGAGCGCTTCTGGAGCCAGTACGGAGAAGAGTGGATCGAGAACAAGTTCAAGTCCCAGCCGGAGCGGGAGGCATTCTACAACAACAACATCAACGATTTCCACGAGCCTTATCAGGCGACCAATCCGAAGGAGGACTTTGCGATCACCTTCCTGCACTTCATCATCAATGAAATGCCGGAGGAGAGCAGTCAGCTGAAGGACATCAAAGTGCGCGCACTCTATGAAGACCCGGCACTCGTCGGACTGCGCGTCGATATATTATCCAACATCCTGGAGTATGAGAAGGAGAGGGCTTCAACTGAAGATTAAAGTGAAGATCAAAGACACAGCACTCACGATAGACACCGTAAGCATCAATGAAGAAGACACCATACACGACCTCATCGGCCTGCTGGTCGAAAAAAGGCTGGCACCTCCACAGATGATGCATGATTTGACTGTAAAGGGGTATGAAAAACTTAAGAAAGAACACCTTAGACTTTCCAGACTCTTCTGGAGCACAGACAAGGCGTACTTGAGCAATGCGCATATCAGCATCACACTGACGCGGAAGGCAGAAGTGCCATCGCTCGCCAACCAGATGCTGTTCGACTATTCGAAGATCGTCGGGGCGGTGAAGCGGTATGACGAGGCGCTTGAAGCATTTGCGGTGCGGCCCGGGACTGTATTCTTCGTCCAGGAGGAGTCGGACCAGTATCTGCTGCGGCGGGAGCTCCAGGCAATTGAAGTCTTCCGTTTCGATACGCAGTATGAGGCGGCCTTCCGGAAGAAGGATCGGGACCCGTTCCTGACCATCGAACTGAAGTCCCGGGATGAACTCACTAAGGAGGAGCTCAAGTGGGTGCGGACAATCATGTTCCCATCGCGCCGCCGGCGCAATCCACTGATCCATATGAATCATCCGCCGATTTCGCAGCAGCATATCGATATGATTACGTCACTCATCCATTATATGGCCGATATCATCGGCGAATTCGAAGGGACCACCACCCATCTTGAAAGTACCGACACACATCTGCCTACATACGTGCAATTGGGCACCGCCGCTTCCATAGGATATATAGAAAAGTCCCAGCTGGAAGGCATCCGTTAAAATGAATGGTTGCCATCTGGTGGCATTACTGCCACTATGGAGTATGGCACCTTGATTGTCATAATGTGAGGGAGAGTAATATGTCAAAGAAGCGGGTTGACTATCTATGAGTAAATTGAATACACGGAATGTCTGCAGATACATCTATCTGCTCAATGCGAAAATCGATCATCTGGCCGAATTCAGGACGAAGTACGGTACATTGTCGAGGGAGCAGCTCTACATCATCGAAATGGTGGCTGAGGAGCCGGGCATCACACAGAAGACGCTCATCGGACGGTTGAAGCGGGAGCAGACCTCGATTTCACGGGCCGTCCAAAAACTCGTCGACCAGAACTATCTCATCAAACGTCAACATCATGATGACATGCGGGCCTCATACCTCGAAGTGACGGAACAGTCGAGGGAGACGCTCGATGAACTGGAAGAGAAGATCTGTGAAGTGACGGATGACGTACTTGAGAAGCTGGATCGAGATGAGAAGAAGGCGCTGACCGACATTCTTGAAAAGATCCATCTGTGATGTAAAATCCCCCGGAATTTGAAGGTTCCGGGGGATTTTCTGCATCTATTTATCTTTTTTGGTGAGTTTCTTTACGGTCTTCACTTTCTTCTTGTCGTTTTTGAGCTGATCCTTGACGCTGTGGGCATGATACATGCCATTCTCCATCATGTAGTCGGCGATCCGTGCATGCTGGTTGACCGCCTGCGTCAGCTGCCGCTTCAGCACGTCCCGGACTTCCGGGGACGCCGCTTCCGTCAGTGCCACGGCATATGTGCGGACGGCGGCCTTCGCCGTGACGAGCATCTCCGTGGCGATGAGCTCATCCCGCTTTTCTCCTGCCTGTTCAAGCATTTCCTCCATTTCCATACATACCACTCCTTTCCATCGTTCCGCCCCTAGGGCAGAAGTTCCTGTATTTCATCTATCGCCTTTTTGGAGATCTTGCGTTCCTTGCGTATGATTTCACGCAGCTTGGCATCCTCGACGAGCGATTCCATCATGCCGGCCTTGAGGAGCGATGACTGTTTCACCGTCATCACCTCATGGAGTTCCAGTGTCTCATGCACCGCAAGCTCCGGCTTTTCTGCATTTTTATTCTGTTTCTTATCCTTCTTCTTCGCCATGTCCATCCTCCTCCCGTTCTATTCAATCGGCTTTCGTTTATAGCGTACCCCGGGAAGCGGAATATAAACTTTTCCGGATATAATGTATGTTGACATTAACGCAGCGTCACGGTCTATCATGAAGGTGAGGAGGAGGAAATATGGAGTATACAGTGAAGGCACTTGCCGATCTCGCCGGAGTGAGCCGGCGGACACTCAGGTATTACGACAAGATCGGACTGCTCACACCCGCCCGCATCAACAGTTCGGGCTACCGGATATATGGATGGGCGGAAGTGGACCGGCTGCAGCTCATCCTGTTCTACCGGGCACTCGGGGTGCGGCTTGATGAAATCAGGCAGATCATGGAGGACCCGGATTTCGACGCGGAAGCGGCACTCCGGCGGCACCATGCGCAGCTGCTTGAAGAACGCAGCAGGATCGATAGGCTGATACGGAATGTGGAAGAGACGTTGGAAGCGAAAGAAGGAGGCAGAGATATGGAGGATAAGGACAAGTTCGAAGGATTCAAGGATGAGAAGCTACAGGAAAATGAGGCGCAGTACGGCGAAGAGATCCGTGAGAAGTACGGGGAGGACACCGTCAAGGCATCCAACGAGAAATGGATGGGCATGTCGGAAGCGGACTACGACAGGATGACGGCGGTTGAAGCCGCGCTCAAGGCAGTCCTGAAAGAGGCTGCGGACGACCCGACGGAAGACCGCGCCCGGGAGGCTGCCCGGCTGCATAAGGAATGGCTGTTGTTCACATGGAGCACGTATTCCAGAGAAGCCCATCAGGGGCTCGCCGAAATGTATGTATATGACGAACGCTTCAGGAAATACTATGATGATATCGCACCGGGTGCTGCAGAATTCCTGCGGGATGCGATTGTCGCCCATGCAGAATAACGCAAGGTTTGGCCTGTTTCCCCATCCGGGAGGCGGGCCTTTCATTTTGCCGATTAACCGTCTTTTAAAGGACTTATCATCAGCGTCTAACCATCCTTTAATAATCCACATGTACATTTGAACCATGCAGGAGGAAGAAAGGAGAATGACCATGGCACTTGAAGTTTTCAGCCGCAGGGAAGTGAAGTATCTGATCCCCTTTGAAACGTATGAAGCAATTGCCCGGGAAATAGCCGCACATATGCGCTTCGACCGGTTCGGCACGGATGGGAAGTACAACATCGTCAGCCTGTACTTCGACTCCGAGGATGGCAGGATCTATACGGAGACACGCAATAAGCTCAGGTTCCGCCAGAAACTGAGGCTCCGGGTCTATGATGATGCCGACCTCACCAGTACGGCATTCCTCGAAGTGAAGCAGAAGTACAATAATGTGGTCAACAAACGACGGACGGGGCTGCCGCTGCATGCAGCATATGACTACATATATGGGGGGCGCGATGTGGTGGAAGCGGCGACGAACCCGCAGATATTCAGGGAGGCGGACCATTTCAAGGGGCTCTACAACCTCGCGCCACAGGTGGTCGTGAGCTATGACCGCCAGGCCTTCCACGGCATACGGGAGGACGACCTCCGGGTGACGTTCGACTACAACCTGCGCTGCCGTTCGGATGATCTGAATATAGAGGACGGACCGCACGGGACCCACTTCATCGACCCAGGTCTTGTCGTGATGGAAGTGAAGATGTCTTCAAGCATCCCGCTTTGGCTGACGGAAATTTTGTCCGCCCACGGGCTCCGGAAGGAAGGGGTATCCAAATTCTGCACCAGCATCGACGTTGAAACGAAAGGCATCGAACATGCCGTAAATGAGAAAAGGAAGGGATAACAATGAATGAATTTGTACAGCAGTATTTTGAAATCGGCAATGAAACGACGACGTTTACGGTCATCGAGCTCCTGCTCGCAATCATCCTGAGCGCCATTCTGAGTACGGTGGTGACGCTGGTCTACAAATGGACGCACCACGGGGTGAACTACTCGCAGTCCTATGTCCAGACGGTCGTCATCATGAGTGTCGTCGTCGCCATCATCATGATCGTCATCGGCAACAATGTCGCCGTCGCATTCGGACTCGTTGGCGCATTTTCCATCATCCGGTTCAGGAGCGCCATGAGCGATCCCAAGGACATCGCGTTCATCTTCTTCGGCATGGTCGTCGGCATCGCATGCGGTCTCGGATTCTATCTGCTCGCCGTCATATTCACAGCCCTCATGAGCCTGATCATCGGATTGATGCACAAGACCGACTACGGCAGCAAGGGGTCCGATGAGAAGGTGCTCAAGATCACCATACCTGAAAACATGCATTTCGAAGGCGCATTCGACGACGTGTTCCGCCAATATCTCGAACAGAACGAGCTCGTCAACATCGAAACGACGAACCTCGGCACGATGTACATGCTCGAGTACAGGGTGCGCACGAAGAAGGAGACCCGGGACAAGACGCTGATGGATGCCATTCGGACGAAGAACGCCAACATGAAGGTGACGCTGAATGTGTCGCGGCTCGGGTTCTGACACAAAATAGAAGCAGGTTCCAGAGTATGATAGACTCTGGAACCTGCTTTTTTTCAGTATATGATTGGACAGCCAGAACTCCTTTAAAGCTTTCCGGTGTCGTCGACCAGCAGGCCATGCTGCTATGCCACATGCAGGTCACGGTAGATGCGGTTCAGTGGGTGATCTTCCATCAGCACCTCCATGCCGAGGTGGCGGTGGAGGGCCTGGGCGCCATCCAGACCGGCTTTGGCGACCTTTTTGCTGCAGTGTACGACCGCATCCAAATGGTAGGAATCAAGCGGGCGGCCGTCCAGATGGGTGTGCCAAGATGATGCCACTGCATCGTAGAAGTCTTTCCGTGCCTGCATGAAGGCCTCTTCCTTCTCTTCAAGCAGCATGTCGACATGACCGTACCTTTCCGGCGCCTTGTCCATCCATCCCGCCTTCTTCCCGTCGATGTGGCCACGTGACGCCTCGAAGAAATGCCGGGCGATTCCGATGGCCGTCGATGCGATGTTGGCAGTGGCGAACGCCGTGAACGGATAATGATAGACGGGGTGGTCGAAATGGAAATGCGGGGTTGTGACGTTGAACCGGTAGGATTCAGGAACGAATGCATCCGACACACGGATGGTATGGCTGCTGGTCGCCTTCAGTCCGAACGCATTCCAGTCCTTCTCGACCGAAACCTGCTCCGGCGTCAGGGCGAATGCCCGCACCCTGCCGTCCTCCATATCATTGGAGGCAATCCGGCAGGTGACGGTGAAGAGGCTTGCGTGTTGGGCGCCGCTGCAGAACGGCCAGGTGCCGCCGATCATATAGCCGCCCCGGACCTTGCGTGCAGTGCCCATCGGGCGGTCGCTGCCGGCGATGTAGAACTCCTGCGGTGTGAAAAGCTTCCTGACTGCATCGGGTTCCATGACGGTGGCGAAGAAGCCGGCTCCGGAGCCGATCTGTACAAGCCAGCCGAAGCTGCCGTCGACCCATGCCGCGTCTTCAAAGAGATGCAGCGCTTCCGGCAGATCGAGCATTCGTCCGCCGACTTCCTTCGGGGTGAACAGCTTGAAGAGCCGCCTTTCATATATCAGCTCAAGCACTTCAGCATCCATTTCTCCTCGAATTTCCATGCTTTCCGCGTGCCGTCTGACCGTCTCGGTGATCTGTGCATCAATCATCTTCATCACCTGCTCTCAACATATGATAGATTTCGCGTTTCAGCTTGGTGAATGACTCCTCAAGGATGATGTCATGATTCCGAGGCCGCTCGAACGGCACTTCTATTTCGCGTGCAATGCGGGCGGGCTTGTCGGAGAGGATGAGTATCCGGTCGGACATGTAGATGGCCTCTTCGATGCTGTGGGTGATGAAGAGGACGGAGCGCCGGTCCATCTCCCATATCTTGAGCAGCCAGTCCTGCATATCGAGGCGGGTGAGCTCATCGAGCGCACCGAACGGTTCATCGAGCAGCATCAGCTCCTGCGGGCTGAGCAGCGAACGGATGAAGGCGACGCGCTGGCGCATGCCCCCGGACAGCGTGCTCGGGTAGGACTTTTCATATCCTTCGAGTCCGGCGCGCTTGAGCCACTCCCGGGCAGTATCCTTATCGACGGAGCCGGTGATCTCCTGGACGAGCGTGACGTTGTCCTCGATCGTCCGCCACGGCAGCAGGGAATCCTGTTGGGGCAGGTAGCTGATGTTGCCGCGCGTGCCGTTGACGCGGATACCGTCGATGAAGATGTCGCCCGAATCGGGCCTGTAGAGTCCACCGATCAGGTTGAAGATGGTGCTCTTGCCGCTGCCGGAGGGTCCGAGCAGGGTGACGAATTCACCATCTGCCACATCGAGGGACAGGTCATCGAGCACATGCACGGTGTTGCCGCCATTGAACGTGTGTGTGAGGTTGTGGACCTCAAGCTTATTCGTCATCATCATCCGCTCCTTTCCTGTCCGTATCCCATGGCACGAGCCATTTTTCCATCACCATGATGAAGCCGAAGAGGAGCAGGCTGATCGCCATGATGACGAATATGGCGACGAATACCTGGTCCGTCCGGAATGCGGAGGAGGCGACGGTCATGAAGACGCCGAGCCCCTCCTGGGCACCGAGCCATTCCGCGATGACGGCGCCCATCACACTGTATGTCGCTGAAATCTTGAGGCCTGAGAAGAAGTAGGGCAGGGCGCTCGGCCATTCCAGCTTGAAGAAGATCTGCCGCCTGGACGCGCCGATCATCTGCATGTAGTTGAGCAGTGTCGGATTGGTCTGCCTGAATCCGTCGATCAGTGAGACTGCGACGGGGAAGAAGCAGACGAGTGTGATGATCAGGATCTTCGGTAGTGTGCCGAAGCCGAACCACAGCACGAGCAGCGGTGCCAGGGCGATGATGGGCACATTCTGGGAAAGTACCATCAGCGGATAGATGCTCTCCTTGGCCCGCGGCATCAGATGGAGCAGTATGGCGAGCAGAAGCCCGACTCCTACGCCGAGGGCGAACCCTCCGAGTGCAATCTGTATTGTGGCGAGGCTGTGGCCCAACAGGCGCGGATAGATATCCATGCCTTCCTGTATGATCTGCATCGGGCTTGGCAGGACCCAGTCACGGATGTCAAAGAGCGAGACGGCCAGCTGCCAGATCACCAGTATGGCCAGTATCGCAAGGAGCGGTGGAATCACGCTCCATGATGAAATTCGTCGCATTCGCTATTCCTCCAATTTACTCTCCACCAGGCAGGTATTCGTTCGTGAACGCCTGGTCGACGTCGAGTTCGGATTCGATCAGGCCGCTTTCATACATCCAGTTCATATAGTTCTCCCAGACGTCCCGCTCCTGATGGCCCCAGTAGGGCGCATCCCCCTGATAGACGTCCGTCAGCCACTCCTGGCTCGCCATGACGAGTTCTTCGTCGAGGTCCGGCTCTGCATCGAGCAGGTGCTGTGCCGCCGTTTCCGGGTCGTCCATCGCAAGCTGATAGCCTTCGGCCGTCGCTTCTGTGAATGCCTCGACGGTTTCGGCGTCATTTTCGATCATCTCTTCGTTCGTGATCAGGACGGGCGTGTAGAAGTTGAGAGCGTCGGAATACTCGGTGAAGTCGATCGTGTTGAGCGGGAAGTCGCGCAGTTCCGCTTCGATGCCAGTCCAGCCGTAGTAGATCCATGCAAAGTCGACATCACGCTGTACGGCGGTGAAGAAGTCCGTGTCGCCGATGTTGATGATGTCGACATTCTCAATATCGGCATCATCCGCCTGCATGATGGAGGCGATGGTCTCCTCCTCGATCGGGGAGCCGTATCCCCCATAAGTGTGGCCCTCGAGGTCGGATGGCGTCTCAAGTCCATATTCCTCAGGTGAAGCCAAGACGGATGTATTATCCTGTATGATGGCCGCCAGCGAAACGATCGATACGTCCTGGAGGCGTGCCTGTGTGACGTTCTCCTGGGCACTGATGCCGAAGTCCCCGTTGCCCGTCGCAACGGTCTGTTCCGCACCCGCTTCACCCGGCAGGATGATCTCGACATCGAGCCCTGCTTCCTCGTAGTAGCCCTCCGCCTGCGCGGCGTAGATGCCTGTATGGTTCGTATTCGGCGTCCAGTCGAGTACGAAGGTGACTTCCGTCAGCCCATCGTCCTCCGTTTGGCCGCCGTCCCCGTTCCCGCCGCATGCTGCGAGCAGCAGTACCGGTATAAAGATGGACAATAATTTCTTCATGATAAAATCTCCTCTCAAGATCGGGTGCCTCCCATACCGCAAAAACGGTATAAAAAAACACCTTCCTTATCTGGAGGCGTCAAAGAGCTGCAGCAGGATATACGGATGCCGTATAATCTGCACATTCCCTACGCTGGTATTATCCAGATCAGGTCCAAGGGTCAGGTATTCACCTTCTCAGCCATGACGGCTCCCCTATGCTGTTTCTATTCATTTTGCACATCCATTATATCATGGACGCTTTTCATGTCCAAACGGTTATTTAAAAACACCCGGACAGCGGGATGCCATCCGGGTGTCGATCACTGTCTACAGTGCCTTCTCCATATATACATGCGGAATGCCCGCATCTTCGAATTCATCGGAACTGACGGTGTAGCCGAGCTTCCTGTAGAAGTCGATCGCGTGCACCTGAGCCCCGAGCTTGGCGCGGGTGTAGCCATGCTCCAGGGCATGGTCATGGACGAACTCCATCAGCTTGAAACCGAGCTTCCTGCCGCGTTCCTCGGGCAGGACGGCCATGCGTTCGACCTTGATCATGCCCTCTGAGGCCGGACGGTATCTGACCGTGCCGATCGGCTCGTCATCGATGAGCAGGATGTGCGTCGCCGTGTCTTCATATTCATCGACTTCGCGGTCCATCGGGACGTTCTGCTCCTCGACGAAGACGCGTTTTCTGATTTCAAGGCACTGGTTGTACATGATGTTGTTGTCAGCCACTTTGATTTCCATGGAATCCTCCTTACATTGCATTCTTGCGCCGGATGGCGGTGAACTGCCAGAATATCTTCAACTGCTCGAGGTTCCAGTACTCGAGGCCGAGTGAGAGGGCAGGCTTCGTGTTGAACTTGATGCCGCTCGCTTCAGCCGCTGCGAGCGCCAAATACTGGATGTGGGGCCTGAGCTGCTTGAACGGCTCGGACAGCCGGCCGTCCTCCTTGACCCAGTCCATCGGGAAGATGAGCTCGAATATGTTGATCCGCTTGTAGATGTCCGGCAGCGCGATGATGTAGCACGCCGCATCGACTTCCGGATTCTTCTGCGATTCGCTGAAGTAGCCCCGGATCGACTGGTACATCTCCTTGTGCTCGTGGTTCTGATAGAAATACGTATCTTCGATCTTCGGCTCGCCGCTGTGCTTGATCTGATCTTCCAGGAAATCGAACATCTCGTTGATGTTCGTCTCCTTGTCATACGTCTTCCGCATCACAATCCGCTCCTAGTATTCATTTTGTGCACGGTCCAAGTCCGCGCTGCCAGTGCTGTTGTCGTAGTATTCGCCGGTGTTCTCCTCATAGTTGAACTGCTCCGTGCTTTCCTCCTGTATGCCTTCAGAACCGTTGCCGTCTTCCGGCGGCCAGTAGTTGTCCTCTTCGGTCGTCTGCTCGCCTGGCATTTCGCCCGTCGCTTCTTCCTGCATCGGCTGTTCTCCTGTCGCTTCCTCGCCCGTCGCTTCTTCAGGGCTTGGCTCGCCGGACGCCTCTTCGACATCATCTTCGCCTTCGATGCTGTCCTCAGGGTTGTCCTCCGGAATGCTGAAGCCGTCGCCGAACCGGCTCTCGTAGCCTTCCTGCATGAAGTACGGCTTCTCTTCCGGCTCGAATTCATCCAGATAGTAGTCGTCTACAAACTGGTACGGCACGATATGGTCCGACAGCCGGACATTGATGAGGTCATACGGGTCCGGCTCCTTCATATCGAGCACATCACGGAGGGTTTTGGAGATCGTGAACAGATGCTCCTCGTTCGCCCAGTAGAAGTAGGCACCGTTCTGCTGGAACCAGAAATCCGAGCCGCGCACCTGGGTCGTGTTGAACTCGATGTCGTTGAAGGAGTAGTAGGCCGCAAGGCTGCGTATCGTCTTCGATTCCATGTCATGCTTCGTATTGTCTGCGACGACCTCGATCAGGTCATCGATCTTCGAGAGAGCCCCGGTCGATTTCGCCTTTGCGAGTATCTTCTCGACCATTTCGAGCTGGCGCTGGCCCCGTCCGAGGTCGGTATCCACACGGCGGCTCCTTACGACTGCGAGCGCCTCTTCACCATTCAGTTCCTGGACGCCTTCCTCAAGCTCGATACGGCCGCGGTCCATGGAGTTTGGCTCGTTCATGTCGAACGGCACGTCGAATTCCACACCGCCGAGCGCATCGACCATATCCACGACGGCGGCCATGTTGACGCGGACGTAGTAGTCGACCGGTACGTTCAGAAGGGATTCCACAGCGCGCATGGATGCTTCCGGGCCGCCTTCACGGTGGGCGTGTGTAATCTTGTCGAAATAGTTCTCTTCAGGGAAGTACGTCAATGTATCCCGCGGGATGCTGACGAGTTTCACTTCATCCTGATCCTTGTCGAATGTCGCAAGAATCATCGAATCCGTCCGGAAGTCCCCGGATTCCAGGTCGTCCTCCTCCTTGCGTGATTCACTTTCATCGATGCCGAGGATCAGGACGGTGAAGCTGTCCATCGTCGGATCGATATCATCCAGCCGGAGCTCGGAACGGTCGCGGTCCGTCGCTTCGAACGAATCGCTCACCCCCTGCTCGAATGAATTGAACAGGTTGTATATATATACCCCGATGACCACAAGCACAATGATGAGGAACAGCAGTATGCCGATAAAAATTTTCTTTTTCATGATTTGATAGACCCACTTTGTTTTGGTATTGGTATGTAATGACAGATCGCCATCTTTTAATTATAATATGGAAGAACCATAAAATGGAATAGGAAATGATGATTATTTCCCGATATTAAAACTGTACCATATGATATAGAATATAGAGTGAAATCACAAGAGATAACTAGAACACACCAGAGGTGCTTTATGAAGAAAGTCACAATGTTTGTATGGAACAATTTCGTCAATGATGCAAGAGTGCTCAGGGAAGCCACTGCGCTTACGGAAGCGGGATACGAAGTCACCGTGATCGCCAAGAAGGAGATGGATGAACTGCATCTCCCGTCAAGCGAAACCGTCGCGCCGAACGTCTATGTCAACCGGCCGCTCAAGATGGAGCTGCCGAAGATCATACAGGAGAAAATGAAGTCCACGATCCTGTCGAAGCATCTGCCGAACATGCTCGAGATGTTCAAGATGATGATGCTTGGACGGAGCAGCAACGCAGACATCTATCATGCCCATGACCTCAACACGCTCATTCAGGGCATATACAGCGCGAAGCTGCGTCTCGATAGGAAGCCGCTCATATATGACTCCCACGAAGTGCAGACGAGCCGTACACACTATTCGTTCAATAAGATATACAGGATTGAGAAATTCCTGCTCAAGTTCACCGACCACGTCATCGTGGAGAATGATACACGGGCGGACTACCACAGGCGGATATATAGAAAAAGGCCGACACCGGTCCATAACTATTCGGAGTTCTATGATATCGAAAAGGTTGAAGAATTCCCGATCCGCAAGGAATACGGTATTGCTCCAAACGAGAAGGTTGTACTGTACCAGGGCGGCATGCAGGAGGGCAGGGGACTGTTCAAGCTGCTCGATGCCTTCAAGGATATCGAAGGCGCCCGTCTGATCATGCTTGGAGATGGGAAGGAACGCCTCAACCTGATCGAATACCATAAACAACTTGGCATGGAGGACAAGGTCATCTTCATCGACCGTGTGCCGTACAAGGAACTCAGATGCTATACGAAATCCGCCGACATCGGCATCCAGTTCCTTGAGAACACGAACTTCAACCACTACTCCGCTTCATCCAACAAACTCTTCGAGTATATCATGGCCCACGTACCGGTCATCGGTTCGAAGCTTCCGGAGATCGAAGCGGTCATTGAATCAGAAAAAGTGGGGCTGACGGTCGAACCCGAGAGCACCACCCAGCTGAAGGCTGCGATCGAACAGCTTGTGGGTGATGATGCACTCAGGGAGAGGTTCAGGGAGAATGCGAAGCAGGCGAAGCTGAAGTACAACTGGAACGAAGAGAAGGATGTACTGAAGAAGGTATACAGGAGAATAGACAAATAGAAAAGACATTCCTCAATCGAGGAATGTCTTTTTGCTAGAACGTATATCTTGTGTAGTACTGGCCGCGGATGCCGAGTTGATCATAGTAGTTCTTCAAGTTGCGTGCTGTGGCATAGGCCCAGTTGACGTCCGTTGCATACTGGTATGTGCCCGGGTTTGCCGGATTCCAGCGCATTGCGTAGAGCGTGTTCTGTCCACGGTTGAAGTAGCCGCCCGAGATGAACTGTGCACCACCGATGACCGCCTTTGCAGGTGTATCCCAGCCCATGCGCTGCGCGTAGCGTGCGCCTTCAAGCACAGGGTTGTGGTCATATGCTGCGATGCCGTACATGTTGTAGTAGAGTTTGCCATTGGATGAAATGTTGCCGTTTGCATCCAGTCGGACACCTTGAGCAAGTGTACTTTGACCATTGCCTGTTTCATGCAGGGCATGTGAAATCAGGTAGACTTCGTTCACCCCGTGTGTGTTCGCCGCCTGCAGGAAGGCCGTGCCCTGGTTGTGCAGGATGCCTTTATTGTTGAGCAGCTTATTGTTCAGCTCCACAGTGGAGATGTTCTGCGCACGGTTCAGGTCGAGATAGGTGTAGTCCCACGTATCTGTCGTATGGTTGGCAGGATTGATGAAGTATGCCACTTCACTGCGTGTGGCGTTTCTCCATCCACCACCATTTGCCCAGGCCTGCGGCTTGGAGCCAAGGTTCATCTGTATGTCGACAGCGCGGTCGAGTGAGATGTTGTATTTCACAGTTTTCACTTCAGGTGCAGGATTTGAAGGGACATAGTCAGATAGTTTCGTATCCTGAATCCAGCCATAGTCATTGCCGATTTTGCCATAATGGAAAGTAAGGGCTCCGAGGTTCAGCGTCTTTTCAGCTTGGAACACTGCACCTTCCTGATAAGCAGTTAATGGATTGATGTACTGTTTACTGGTCCCCCAAGGGTCTGTTGAAAGCCCCCCGGTTCTTGAGGAAAGGGAGTATGTTTTATTGTGTTTATTTTCTTCCGAGAGGTTCCAGAGGTTTAAATCCTTCTCCTTCATCCACCCCTGCATGCGGTCTCCATATTCTCTATATATTAAATAGAATGTATTCCCTTTGTAGACTGCTTTTTTATTTGTAAAAAGAGTTCGATCCATGAGTACATTTGCGGATTTTCCGCTTGTGCTTGTGATCGGGCTATACAGACCTGAGTTGTTTCCAGACCTGATTTTTGCGGCGTAGGAGGAGTCAAAGTATACAGGGTCTACACTTGTATCCTTCACTTTGGTTTCCTGAACCCACCCGTAGTCGTTGCCGAGCTTGCCGTAGTGGAAGGTGAGTGCGCCGAGGTTTACTGTTTTTTCTGCCTGGAAGACAGTGCCTTCTCCGTATGACTTGAGGTTTGCCTTCTGCTGTTTTTCAGTACCCCATGGATCGGTGAGCAGAGCGCCGCTCCGGTTGGTCAGAGCATAGGACCGTGTGTTCCTTTTTTTTTCTGAGAGGCTCCACAGGTTCAGGTCCTTCTCCTTCATCCATCCCTGCATGCGGTCTCCATACTCCCGATTGATGAGGTAGAATACATCTCCCTTGTAGACCGCTTTTTTATCAGTGTACAGTGTCTGATTCTGCAGAGAACGTGCAGAGACTCCTGTCGAGCGTGTCAGTGGACTGAACACACCTGAATTATTGGAGGATTTGATTTTGGCTGCATAAGAAGCGTCAAAGTGTACAGGGGTGACGCTCGTATCCTTCACTTTAGTTTCCTGAACCCACCCGTAGTCGTTGCCGAGCTTGCCGTAGTGGAAGGTGAGTGCACCGAGGTTTACCGTTTTTTCTGCTTGGAAAACAGTGCCTTCTCCGTATGAGTTGAGGTTTGCCTTCTGCTGTTTTTCAGTACCCCATGGATCGGTGAGCAGAGCGCCGCTCCGGTTGGTCAGAGCATAGGACCGTGTGTTTCTTTTTTCGTCCGACAAAGTCCAGAGATTCAGGTCTTTCTCTTTCATCCATCCCTGCATGCGGTCTTCGTATTCTCGATTGATCAGATAGTAGGTGTCTCCCTTGTAGATTGCCCGTCTATTGATAAATAATGTATGATCTAGCAGTGTTTGCGCTGATACACCTTCTTTATTTGTGAGGGGACTGAATATACCTGAATTTCGGGCGGATTTGATTTTCGCTGCATAAGAAGCCTCTGAATATTCTGGACTGTCTGCATCATTCGAAATTGACGCAAAGGAAAACAAGGCTGGACCTTCTTTGAGTTTAGTAATTATTTCTCTTTGATCGTTTTCCTCATTTTCATCCGATGTGTCGTCGGCTTCATCTTCTTCAGTCGATGCGTCATCAGCTTCATCCTCTTCATCCGATGTGTCGTCGGCTTCATCTTCTTCAGTCGATGCGTCATCAGCTTCATCCTCTTCATCCGATGTGTCGTCGGCTTCATTTTCTTCAGTCGATGTGTCCTCGGCTTCATCTTCTTCAGTCGATGCGTCGTCAGCTTCATCCTCTTCAGTCGATGTGTCCTCGGCTTCATCTTCTTCAGTCGATGCGTCGTCAGCTTCGTCCTCTTCAGTCGATGCGTCGTCAGTTTCATCATTTTCAACTGAAGTATTATCCTGATCGTCTTTTTCTGGAAGTTGTGATTGTTGAGGATGACTATTTTCGTCAATTTCTTCTCCGTCTGGGGAGTCTTTTTTTACTTCAGAGTCCTCATCACCATCTGATGTGTGCTCTTGTTTTAATGATGTATGTAATTCAGTAGGCGTGGCTTGATCTTCAGGTGTTTGATTTTCTGTATGTTCAGAATCTGTAACGACGACATTCCCATGAGTTTCAGGTTCATCATTGCCTTCTGGAACATTTTGCAATGCTTCCTGCTTCTCATGTTCGGAAGATGTCTCATCTTCTTGCAAGGATCCCCCAGTACTTTCTTCGTAACTCTCACTTTCATCTGGGATCCGCTCTTTCTGATTTTCAGTATTTACTATTTGAGTATCGCCTGGAGCTTTTGAGGGTTCTTCCTCTGGTGGAGTAAGCTGTTCGTTGGATGTAGCAGCGGAAGGTGCCGAATCGGTATCTTCATGTTCGGCTTCCAAAGACGGGGAGTCGGATTGTTCATTTATGTATTTTGCAGTTTCTTCTTGTGGGTGTTCACTAACTTCGGATTGTTTTGAACTTGGTACTTCCAGGCTCTCCTCCTTTGTAATTTCTTCAGCCTCTGCATTCAAAGCTGCGCCGAACAATGCGGTAGAAATGAGCGTAGGAATAATCAATCTATTCTTGTATTTCATATTTGCCTCCTAGACAATGATATCCCTAGTTTATATGATTTTATGGCTTTTATATATAGGGTTTTCAAATTTTTGAAAAAAGTAATATAAATGTAATATTACTTACAATTTTACATTATATACACTGTATAATTTGATGACATGAAAATCTTTTGACAGTATAATGAAACAGGCAGAATGGACTCCAAGGCGATTTTGAAAAGAGTATGATATAATCGGTTTTTGCCTGTCCATCTAATATGTTCGGATTGTTTGATCAAGGCTGTAAAGGAATAGAGGATTAAAGATGAACAAAATTTGGGATATTTTTAAGGAACAGTGGATACATAGACATCTAATATGGAAACTTACGATTTATAATATAAAAAGCCAATACGCCAACCACTATCTTGGTGTCTTCTGGAACATACTCCAACCGGCCATGCAAGTACTCATATATTATGTAGTATTTGGTCTCGGTCTGAGGGGGGACAGGGGGGATGTGGGAGAGATCCCTTTCATCATCTATTTGATTTCAGGCATATTCCCCTGGCTATTCATATCGCAGGGTATAAATCAGGCATCAAATGCTATACAGGCACAGATTGGTCTGGTTACAAAGATGAAGTTCCCTTCAAGCATCCTGCTGTCTATGGCACTTACAAACAGCGTGATCAATCTGTGTATGACTACAGCACTGCTGCTCATTCTGAGTCTGGTGAACGGCTACTCAGCGCCCCTGGACTATCTGGGATTCTTCTATTTTGTCTTTGCCAGCTATATGCTGATATTCGGCATTGCATTGATAATGTCTTCACTGGTCATCCTGGTCAGGGACATGAAGAATGTTCTGCAAAATGTCATAAGGATGTTTTTCTTTATGACGCCAATATTCTGGTCTCTTGAGGAGGCGAACGGCATACTTCAGGTGCTGTCCTCATTGAATCCTTTTGCCTATCTTCTCATGAACTATCGAAATGCCATGGTGCTCGATGCAGCACCATTCTATGGAAATTTGAACGATCACCTGTACTTCTGGTCTCTTGCATTGCTGCTTATCTATACAGGGGCACATATACACTACAGGTTTAGAAATAAACTCGTTGATTATCTATGATGAAAGGATGATTGGATGAACACCCAGCTTTTAGATCGATTGGAAATGATAGTGGCAAGGCCCCATATGTTTGAGGTCATTCTCAATGAAGACATCAATCAACATATCTACGAAGAATTCGATATGACAGAAGTTAAAAGAACCTTGGGGAATTTCAAGAACCAGTTGGTCTCGGTCATTTCGCTTGAAAAGGAGAATGAGGAGTTTTACGGATTATTTAAACATGGGGGAGAAATCATCGGTTGGACCCGATTATCCGATTCATGGTATGTATATCCAAAGAGACTGGACTCGGTCAAGGTCAATATGTCGAGCTTCCGGACACATCCTTTTAATAGCATGGTCGGAATTACAAAAGACCTTGTTTTAGCTTTACAGAATCGTCTTTTGACCTCGAAGTCCTATATCGTCGTGGAGGATGAGCTCCTGGAGCTTGTGTTTATGAAAAGCAGGCTACAGGGATTTGTGAAATCAGCAGATCTCCATAGGGGCATAGCATTAGAAGAATTATGCACTATAAAAGGGGATATCAAGCGCTACAGAGATTCGAATTTTGATGTAGCGCTGCCGGAAAGGAAAGAAGATTTTGAAGCGGTGCTCACACTTTATTTCCCGGAGCGTAATCTCGCAAAACTTGAGAAGAGGGGACGGGCCTTCTGGATGGAGGCTTCGGACCTTGAGTATGATTTCGCGGGTGTGTACGCTGAATCCAGTACCATAGAAGAGGACGTCCACCACTACTATAATGAGGAAAGGAAAAAGGCGAAATCTGTGTTAGAAGGGCTGTTAGGGCGACAACTTCAACTCGAGAAGGAAGTGGAACGGACCAAATCCCGATTAATCAGGGTGGAAGCACTGTATAGGAATTTGAAGAACTCCAAATTGGGCAGAATCCAAGTGAAAATCTGGGAGCGTAGAAAAAGGAGTGCAGAATGATGTCTGAAATAAAGTATACCAGGGATAATGTTGATCAGAATAATGATGCCGAAGTCCAGAATTTAAGCGAAATGAACAGGGATGAGCGTCTGAGGTATTACACCAAGCTGCTTGAGACCGACTACCTCAGAGCGCTCGAACATATGAGCAGTGAAAAGGTATATAACACTCACCACAAATATTATGAAAAGTTTGACCAGCTCGGGAAAGTGGATTTTCTGGAGGACATTGCGCCGTATTTCAGCAGACTCTCCAAAAGCAATGGGTCCCGCTATTTCAAAAAACTTGATTTGAATATAGGAATCATCTGCGATGAATTTCTTTACAATTCATATAAGGATGTAGCGAACTTTCATTATATTGATGCTGAGGGGGGCGGGCTCAACAAAAATCTTGATTTCTTAATAGTGGCTACAGCCTGGAAGGGAATCGATGGCAGCTGGGAACAGGTCGCATCCCCAAGAAGTGAAAAGCGGCAGGCACTGCTTGATATGATCACCAATGCGAAGGCACTCGGAATTCCGGTGGCCTTCTATTCCAAAGAGGATCCTGTCAATTATCATCTGTTCAAAGGTATTGCAGAAATTTGTGACGTAGTCTACACCTCTGCCCAGGAAATGGTCGAGGAGTACCGGAAATATTGTGGACATGACCAGGTGTATGTGATGGATTTTGGCGTCAATCCTGAATACCATAATCCTGTAGGCACACGGTCGGATGCTGCTGAAGGCAATAACGATCACGTCATTTTCGCCGGAAGTTGGACAGAGAAGTATCCTGTCAGGAATAAGGAGTCATCCCAAATGTTTGATGGCGCTAAAGAAAGTGGGTATGACCTTACGATAATCGACAGGAACTTTCATCTGAAAAAGAGCAGATATCAGTTCCCTACGAGGTATATTGAAAATCTGACATACCCGATGCAGCATGAGGATCTCATGAATACACATCGGCTCTTCAGGTGGGCTATTAATGTGAACTCTGTGAAGTATTCAGAGACGATGTTTGCAAACCGCGTATACGAACTACAGGCTATGGGCAATCTGTTGCTGACGAACTATAGCGTCGGTGTCAATAATAGGTTCCCGCATCTTCTCATGGTGAATCATAGAAGTGATGTGGAGCCGATGCTTAAAAATCATAGTGAAGCGGACTATGAGGATATAAGGGCGAAAGGCATCAGGCAGGTCATGCTGGAAGATACGGCATATCATAGAATCGTCAAGTTTGCAGAGAACTTCGGCATCAGAACTGAAGTTGCACAAAAACAAATTCTGGTTGTTGCAGATGAGCTCACTGAGGAAGTAAAGAAAAGTTTTGAACGTCAGATGTATGCCAAAAAAACTCTGGTTACTAAGGAAGCTGTGACGGCAGAAATGTTGGACGTGCATGACTTCATCACATTCTTCAGCGGCGAATATATATATGAGGAGTATCACCTTGAGGATCTCCTGGCCGGGTTTGTATATACGGACGTTGATTTTGTCACTAAGAGCCATAGTAACATTCACGAGTTTACGGACGATGAAGTATCGCCAGAACTGACGCTCTACGACAGTGAATGCATCCGAAACGATTTGAGCCTACACGCCAATCGGGGCTATGTGCTTCCAATGACTGAAATCATGGTTGAATATCCTGCGGCCAAACCGTCGGAAAAGGTGTTGTCGGTAATCGTGCCCATCCATAACAATGGGCGGTACCTTGAAGATAAATGTTTCCGCAGTCTGACCAGGTCTTCCATCTTCGATAAAATGGAAGTTCTCTTTGTCAATGACGGAAGCACCGACGCGGAGACGATTAAAATCATCGATCGTTTGCGCCGCCGATACCCGGACATTCGATATTATGAATTTCCTGAAGGATCTGGGAGTGCTTCCCGTCCCCGGAATAAGGGGGCAGATCTTGTGAGGACGAAATACATGACGTATTTGGATCCGGATAACGAGGCGACTGGAGATGGTTATGCGGAATTGCTGAACGAACTTATTGAACATGGTGAAGTGGATATGGTAGTCGGCAACATCATCAAGGAGGACAATAAGCGAAAAGCCAGTTTCCAGTACTCCGGCACAGTCAGAAAATATAACGACGGCAGCAACTACATAGAAGATACACATAGGTTCATGAAAAACAGCGGGTTGCGGGCACAAAGCATTCAGGCGGTTGTTATAAAAACTGACATTGTTCAGGATAACGCCATCAGGATGGTTGAAGGGGCAGCAGGACAGGACACCGTATTCTTCCAGGAACTGATGCTCAACTCAGGGAAAGTGCTTGCAGTGGATACCTTTGTGCATATGTATTATGCGGCAGTCAGCGGATCGGTGACGAATACGATCGGCAAGAAGTTTTTCGACAAGTATTACAGACTTGAGGTTGAGAGGATCCCATTCCTCAAAAAGCATAAACTGCTCGAAACCTATCTCCATGAACGCTTCAATTTCTATGTGAAAGGCTGGTATATCGCCCGCCTCGATCGCATCAATCCTGAAGAACGGCATGAAGCTGTAACGCGGTTCCTTGATATCTACAGCTTATATGATGAGTATGACAAATCGGTTGATAACGACCTGAAGCAGATTATCTCCGACCTGAAGGAGGAAGTGGATTATAAATGAAGGATGAAATGATGGAACGTCTTAAGAGGTTCAGGCATTCGGGAAGCGTGAAGAAAATGAAGAGGGCGTTGCCCCTCAACAAGGAGCTGCGGCAACGGCTTATACGCATAGAAAGAAAGTTGGATGAAGTCGGTCCCGACGCTGAAACTCGGCATAGGCTGCCCAACCGTATTGAAGAAGCGGATGTAATACGTCTTGTAAAATATGATAAAAATACGAAAAAGAATGCCGACATGGCACTGCAGGATAAAATCGTACCTTTCCCGAATTTTGATCCTGTCGACTTCTCTGCAGGATATGATTGGCAGGTCGACCGCACTGCCAAGTATGGAGATAGTTATCAGCTGTATATCCAGGCATTGAGGATAGTAAGTGCACTGCTGTTGGAGTACGAGAAATCCAAGGAGATTGCATACCTCAAAAAAGCAAGGACGCTGATAGAGTCATGGATGGACTTTAATGACACAAAACCCGAGAACAGGATGATCTGGTATGACCATCCCGCAGCGAACAGGGCTCAGAATATCATCCATTTTCTATTTCTGGCACAGGATAAGTTCAGCCTGGACCTTCCACGCTACCATAATGTACTTGTGGAACATGCAGAATTCATGAGTGATGCTTCAGAGTACCGCCCGAATAATCATGGACTGATGATGGACAGGGCATTGATGATTATTGGAAGAATCCTTGGGCGGGAGGATCTGTTCAACATTGGCTACTATAGGGCCATAGATACTTTCTGGTTCAGTTTCAGCGCAAAGGCCGTCCATCTGGAAAATTCCCCGGAGTACCATAACATGGTCCGCAACATGTATCTCGCTATGGAAGAGTATCTGAACGGCCAGGATAAATCTTTCGGGTCCACTTTAGTGTCATACCTGGAGGAGGCTCAAGACTACTTGGATATTCTTGCGAGGCCTGACCGCCGTTTGCCTGCCATCGGTGATTCGGGGAACAGTGTAGGGACGCAGAACAAGAAATATATGAATTTTACAGACTATGAATCTGGAATGACAATACTTCAATATAAGGAACCTCGTCCACTATATCTATCCTTTATTGCAGGGTTCTCCACTAATACTCATAAACACCGCGATGATCTCAGCATTACACTGCAGTACGATATGGAGGACATCTTGGTGGACCCTGGGAAGTTCAACTATAGCCGCAATCCAATCAGGTCGTATATGCAGTCCCCGCAGGCCCACAGTACGATCTTCCTTGAAAAGGAGAAATATAATAAGTCCCATGACAACAGGTTTACAAGACTTGTTGAAACGACACAATTCTTCAAAAATGAGTCGTATGTGCTTGTACGGGGTGAAAATCGGGCATTTAAAACTTCAACTCTTGAACGGATAGTGGTTATGCTGAAGGACCATCCAATTGTACTTCTGCTTGACAAAGCTTATTCAGATGAAATCGCCTATCAGAACTTTAATCTGGACCAGAAAGTAAGGGTGGAGGCACAGGATGCAGCAGGCGCCACAGTCACACTTCCTTCAGGACGCAAGGTGAACTTCCGGCAAATGAAAAGGACTGAAGGCAGTGTTGAAGTTAGACCTTCGTTGAAAAGGCCTGTGTCGAGTGTAAACACAATAGGTTTCGGAAAAGCGGCTGAAACACAGCAGCTAAGATTTAAGAATACAGCTGCAGGGCTTGACGAATTCACTTTTGAAACGATCATCAGTATGGATGAGCAAGTTTCTATAGAAGACTATGAATGGGAAGGTCCACTGCTCAGAATGAGGATTAATGGTGAAACCATTTCCATCATTGTTTGATGCAGTAGGGCCTTTAGGGTGAAATTATGAAAAGAGTAACGATGTTTGTGTGGAACCATTTTACAAATGATGCAAGAGTCATGAGGGAAGGACTGGCTCTGAGCAGACACGGGTATAACGTCGACCTGATTGCCATTGAAAATAGAAAAGACCCGCGGGCTGGGAAGTTTGAAGTGATCAACGAGCGTTTTAATGTGCACCGTGTGAGGATGTACCCATGGCTCCTCGAACTGTATCAGAAAAACAAAAGGACCTTCATCATCAGTGTTGCAGGAGTGACGACCATAGTAGTTCCAGGATTGCTCTATAAATCCTGGATGCTGTTATCCGGAGTCTTCCTTGTTCTTGCTGCCCTATACCAAGGTCTGCACGGGGGAGGCACCAGAAAGAACATGATCAAGGTGATCAGAAGTATCAGAATGATCATCAAAGGGTATAGGCTTAATGCGGATGTGTACCACTCCCATGATCTGAATACCCTGACCCAAGGGGTGATCTGTTCAAAGGCACGACTCAAACCGAGGAAACTGATCTACGACTCCCATGAAGTCCAGACAGACCGTACAGGATATAACCCCGCCTTCATCAAACGATGGGAAGGTGCCCTGCTCCCATTCGTCGATGAAACGATAGTGGAAAATCATACGCGTGCAAAGAAGCATCAGTCACTCTATGGATACTATCCCATCCCCATCTATAACTATTCGGAATTCTACGATATAGAAGGCCGAGATAGGATGGACATCCATGAACAGCTTAACCTCCCGAAGGATGAAAAAATCCTATTGTACCAAGGGGGGATACAGCCGGGCCGTGGCCTAGAGCTGCTTGTTCAGATGATGCACCATGTCAATTCTGGAACCCTCGTGTTTATTGGTGATGGAAGGCAGAAGGAAGAACTGGTACGAATGGTTGAGTCGGAAGGATTGGAGAGACGGGTGAGGTTCATTGCTAAAGTCCATCTGTCTGAGCTCCCCGCGTATACCCGTAATGCCTATGTGGGCTTTCAGGTATTGCAGGATATAAACTATAACCATTATTCCGCTTCCTCGAATAAGCTGTTTGAATATATAATGGCTCATGTGCCCGTAATCAGCTGCAACTTCCCCGAAATAAAGAAAGTTGTTGAAGGAGAAGAAGTTGGAGTGGCTGTTGACGCTTCTGATCCAAAGGTGTTGGCGGATGCAGTGAATAGGTTGGTAAGTAATGAGTCTTTAAGGAATTTATATAGTGAAAACTGCAGGGCTGCAAAGAAAAAGTACAATTGGGATTTAGAAAAAGAGAAGCTTCTCGATGTCTATAAAAACTTAGATGAATGAAAGAAGGTCATCATATGACTTATAAGGTGAAGGTGGAGGACGTCTCCAAAGTATATGATCTGAATAGAAGCCGTGCAGCAAAATTGCTCTCTCTATTCACGATGGGCCACTTCTACAAGGAGAAACCATATTATGCACTGCGCGATATAAACTTTGAAGTGCAAGCAGGGGACTCTGTCGGCATCATCGGGCTGAACGGGTCAGGGAAATCGACCCTGTCGGATCTTTTGGGGGAAGTGACTGTACCAACATCTGGAAAAATCAGGATCAATGGCAGAAGCTCGCTCATTGCCATCAGTGCGGGACTGAACCAGGACCTGACTGGGGAAGAGAATATACGTATGAAATGTCTGATGCACGGCCTTTCTGAAGAAACGATCAATGAGAGATACACAGACATCGTCGAGTTCAGTGAACTGGGGGACTTCATTCACCAGCCAATAAAATCCTATTCAAGCGGAATGAAATCACGCCTCGGTTTTGCCATCGCCATCCATACCGACCCGGATGTATTGATTGTCGATGAAGCATTGTCTGTTGGCGATGAAACATTTTCAAACAAGTGCATCGAGCGCATGAAACAGTTCCAGAAAGAAGGCAAGACGATATTTTTCGTTTCACATTCAGCTAAGCAGGTGGCGAGAATGTGTAATAAGGCCATTTGGGTCCATTATGGGGAAACCAAAGCATTCGGGGAGTGTACGCCCATAGTCAATGAATACGCACGATTCATCAATGAATTCAAAGGCATGACCAAGGAAGAACAGCTTCAATATAAAGATAAGATGACTCGGCAGCAGCAGGAAAGAGGAATGCATGAAGAAAAACGGATAAAATACAGGAGACCTGTCCTGAACTATATCCCAGCTTTTGCCTTTCTCGCCCTGTTCTTATACAGTTTCCTGACCCAGCTTGGAGCAATATAGAGAAAGAGAGTTCATAAAGGGGAATGAATATGTATTATCAAAGACACGATTATCCGGCTGCATACGTGCTGTCACCTCAAGGGTTCATAACAGAAGGGTTGAGAGGCTGTCGGAAAATAAGCATTGGGCATTACGAGCTCCATCACTCGGAAGAAGTTAAAGTCCATTCCTTCAGCAACAGTACGACGGATATACTGCTTGTCGGCTATTGTTTTGATATTAGAGATGGACAGCTTGGGCATACGGAAATAATGGAAAAGCTCTCAAACTCTGTGGATCTTCCGAAAGAGCTGGAGTTCATCAATGGCAGATACTTTTTGATCATGTGTTCGGAGGAAGGATGCACCCTCTATTCCGATGCATCTCAACTTCAGCCGCTCGTCTACCATGAAGCAAGTGCCTCACTTGCTTCACATGATCATCTGCTTGCCTCCATCCTTTCTGGGAAGGGCATGGAGCTGGTAAGAAGACCGGGTGAAGGCCATACTGAACTCGATTTCACCAGATATGAAGAGATATTTAAAGTGAACCCGAGTTTGAGACTCAGCCTGGATACTTTTGATTTTGAACGCATCTACCCTCGAGCTGACGTTGATGAAAGTGATGCCGAATATTCATTTGAACAGATGAAACCATATCTCGAGGAGAGCAGACAGTGGCTGAGTAAAGCAGAAGGAGAGCTTTTTCTTACGCTTACTGCTGGAATAGACTCGAGGGTGTCGGCAGCCTTGATCCGTCCCCTTAGGGAGAGGGTGGAGTTTCTCACCTATTATACCCCGAGCAAATACTTGGCCACGAGAATGGCGAAGATAATCCACAAAATCGATCGTAATGTTGCAGAACAGATGAAGGATGATATGGGATGGCGACATTCAATCATCAATATAAGGGATTATAAGCCGGATGCAGCCACTAAAGAGGAGTGGGTCGAGCGCTATAATTCAAGGCACGCATATGGCCTCATCAATTATTATCGGCACCACAAAAACTATAAGCATGCTCTGCACATCAAGTCGACTGTATTTGGTATGGGAAAAGCTGATTTCAAGCCGGCACTTGATGATCATGAAGATACCTTGACATTCTATAGAAAGTGCATTCATGGGCTTTCGAAAACTTTTGAACGACATTATGACGAAGCAGAAGAAGTCGAAAAGTACTTTAAAAGAAATCATGTATATGAAGGAGTCACCAAGGGCCGGCACTACTTTGACCTGTTCCATCTTGAATCAAGAATGGGTAACTGGCATAGCACCCTGACGCTCGAGACAGATCCTGAAGTTGACGAATTCATATTCATGAATGCACGCAGGATGATCGATCTTATGCAGCAGCCTAGTATTGACGAGAGAAGGAACTTTTCACTCTATAAGAAAATCATTAATCACTATTGGCCGGTACTCCTGCATTTTGGCATCAACAGTGAAAAGAACCTGTATGAACAGTATTGTGAAGAAGCCCGTGAGATGCTTCGGGAGCCTGAGCCTGTTCAGGTCCCTGAAGCCTCTTCAGCAGACATCAGAGAAGTGAGGATAATGGCGCAGGATTCCATGATTCTAGAGAAAAAACAGAATGAAGACAGTGTCCTATTGAAACCTGGAGCTGGCATGACCAATGCACATAATGTCAACTCTTTCGTTATAGAAAATGGCAGCAAGGAAGCAAGGAAAGTCAGGCTGAAAAGCTTCTATTCCAACCCTAAAGGTAAAGGCATCATAAAAGTCGTCGTGCGTACTTCGCAATCTCACGAAGTCTATGATATCCTCTCCTTGAATACGCCTTTGGAGATCGAAATTACGGATACCCCATACTCGGTTATAGTGCTCTATAATGAGAACTTCAGCAGGGCATCTTGGCAGGAAGCGGGGACCCTCCAGGTAGAAGTGGAATAGTCTATCAGATTAAGCGTGTATTTATTTGAATATAAGGCATTAATATAAAGAAACCATTAGAATGAGGTGGGGACATGGATCATACAATCAGATCCATTGCTGAGATAAACGAGATTGAATTTGCAGCAGGGGAAGACATCAAAGTCATCTATAAAAGTGGAAATTTAAACTACCATTTTCGTGTCATAATTAAAGAGCCTGCAGATCAGCTGCTGGTTCTTTCAAACGGTGCAGTGGATACTTCAAAAAAGCAGCCACCGGTCTTCATGCGACATAAATGGAAAGAGGATTTTCAAAGTTCACTTGTTTACCTGGATGATCCTACCATCCATGATCTGGGACTGCGGTTGGGATGGGGCCAGGGAACCAGAGATGAATTTGCATTGGAGATTTATAATGCACTGATTACGCAATTGGCAGCACACCTCGGAATCAAGGATGAGCAGGTATTCTATTACGGTTCTTCTGCAGGAGGATTCATGTCGATGATTCTCGCATCAATGCACGTGGGCAGTACCGCCATCGTGAATAATCCTCAGACAAGTATAAAAAACTATATGCGAAATTTTTCTGTCCCATTACTTGAGAGAGTATATGGAAGTGTGGAAACTGCGTACGATGAATATCTGCACCGTGTAAAAGTGGTGGAAGCCTTCGAAAAGTATAATAATATGCCAAGAATATTCTATGCTCAGAACAGGGCATGTCCCGGTGATATGAAGCAGCATTATACCCCTTTCCTTAAACAGGTGAACGACAAGAAACTTGATACTGAAAATCTCAATCTCCTCCTCTATCATGATAAGAAGGGGGGGCATAGCCCGCTGGCCAAGAATGACACTATCCATATGATTGAGAGCATTATGAAAAAATAGAAGTGAGTGTAGGTGAAAAGACGGTGAAAAGTAATGATCTGAGATACATCTACAACAGAATGCCGTATACAGAAATGAATGTTTATCCCCAGGGCTTGAACACCAATACAGTCCTTCAATTCGCCGAGACGATGAAGGACTGTGGCTATAGGTATTCACTAAGAAAACTGAAGTCAGGCCATCATGCCATTGAGATGCTGAGAAAAAATGGGGACAGAAGTGCAACATTGAAAAATCCTATCTACCCTACCAATTCCCAAGTTGGAAGGAAAATTGCAATTGATAAATTTAAGACAGAAAAGTTTTTGAGAAGCGCCGGGCTAGGGACCACAAAATCTAAACTTTATGAATCACATCAGCTGGATCAGGCAAAGAAGGAAGCTTATGCGGAATCGAGTGAGGGTGTAGTGATAAAGCCGCTCGACATGTCTCTTGGTAAGGGTGTTTTCACCAAAGTGGCAGAAGAAGATTTTGGCTATTACTGGGAAAAGTGTACTGACATCATCAAGGAGACGAACAGAAAGGAATATCGCATCCTTGTTCAGGAATTTATGGAGGGTTATGAAGTCCGAGCAACTGTCTTGGAGGGGCATCTCATTTCAATCGTTGCCCGCGTTCCTGCGTTTGTCATAGGTGATGGCAATAGCACTATAGAGACGCTGATAGACCAGAAGAATGAACAGAGAAAAAACTGCGGGTACCTTTCCAAGAACCAGATTAAGAAAAGTGATGCAGTCAGGTCTTTCCTGAAGCATTCGGGATATGACTTTAATAGCATCCCCCGTGATGGGGAATATGTTCTGTTGATTTCTGTATCCAATACATCTTTGGGTGGAGAAGTAATTGAAATCACTAATCTTGTGAGCAATGAAATCAAGGAGCTTGCACTCGATGCACTGGCGGCATTGCCGGGGATGTATTGTGGCGGGATAGATATCATGGTCCGGGATTTCGACGATACTGAACCGAAGGTGATCGAAATCAATCCGTTTCCTGTGCTTTCATTGACGATGTTCCCAACGTACGGCCTCCCGGCCCGCCCAACAGAGTATTTTCTGAATGCTTTTTATACAAAGGATCAGATTCTTAATGAAGTAGCGAACCCTTATGATATTAAGAATTCTATGGAATATATCACCAACTACATGGAATTTCATCACAGGCAGGAAAAGCTTCATTTGAAGCAAAGGGAAAATAGTATTTAAACATGTGAGGGCGTCCATGGACGCCCATTTTGTTGTTCGTATAAGGTGGAAATTGTGGTAAAATATGTGTTATCAATATTTAAAAAGAGCAGGTGGCTAAATTCTGATGAACGAACCAATGAAGGAAGAACCACTTAAAGTAACCGAAACCGATGTATTCAGGTTGCTGAAAGTGACGAAAGATACAAAAAAGATTGCAGATAAGGCTCTTGAAAATACAATCATTCCATTTCCGGGGTTCGATACTGTGAAATTTTCAGAAGACTACTGGGAAACGGACAGAAAAGCGAAATATGGGGACAGCTATCAGCTCTATATACAGTCTTTAAGAGTGTGCGGAGTGCTGATGAATCAGTTCGAATCTACAAAGGATGGGCGGTATTTGGAGAAGGCAGAGGAAATCATCGAATCCTGGATTGCGTTTTCGATGAAAGATACTGAAGAGCGGATGGTGTGGTATGATCATCCGACGGCAAACCGGACCCAGATAATCATTCAATACCTGTATCTGGCCATACAAGAAGATAGAAGTCCAGATCTCGTCCTATATACCAATGTGCTAAAGCGTCATGCGGAAGTACTGAGTGACGGAAACAACTATAATAATAACAACCACGGGTTAATGATGGACCGGTCACTCATGGTCTTGGGGAATGTACTACAGAATGCGTCTCTCTTCAATATAGGATATTACAGAGCGATTGATACATTCTGGTACAGTTTCAGCAGTCAGGGCATACATCTGGAGAACTCCCCGGATTATCATAATATGGTCGTCAGGATGTATAGAGATATTGAAAAGTATCTTCAGGAAAGTACAGGGAAAAGCTTCGGCAATACTATAACAGGCTATTTGAAATTGGCGCAGGAGTATCCAAAGGCTCTCCTGAAGCCAAATGGAAGGCTGCCTGCTATTGGAGATTCAGGCAACTCTACCCTTAAATTGGCAAAAAGCTACCGTCAGTTATACGATGAAGAAGCAGGGATATGTGTATTGCAGCAAGAAGCGCCAAAGCCGTTCTATATGACATACGTTTGTGGCTACAGCAGCTCGGTACATAAGCATAAAGATGATTTGAGCATCACATTGAACTACAATGGAGTGGATTTCCTTGTCGATGCAGGGAAATACAATTACAGCAAGTCAAAAGAGCGGAAATATATGACATCGAGAGCAGCCCACAGCAGTTTTCAGATGAAGGATTTTGACTACAGCATCAAAAAATCTAATCGCTTCGACAGGAAAATTAAACTGGATGGCTACTATGAAAATGAGATTTATACACTCACCAAAGGATTCCATGGTGATTGGAATGGCAGTAACGCGGTGCTTATACGATATATCATAGTGTTTAAGGCACAGCCTTTTGCCATCATTGTGGATGCTGTCGATACAAGGGTGAAGCATGACTTGAAGCTGATGCAGCATTTCAACCTTGATGCCAAAATCGATGTGAAGAGTAGGGAAAACGGCTTTTTGCTTACCGGTGATGGTGAGTCATTATGCATCGAGCAAGTATTTAAAACAGATGAGAAGCACATTGTGGAAGGCGACTTCAATAAGCCTGTGGCAATCAACACAACCGGGTTCGGTAAAGCGGAAAAGACCCATCAGCTGCGCTTTGAGAAGGCGACCAATCAAAGGAACGTTTTTTGTACACTGATTTATGACCCGGAGATATTGGATCAGCCGTCAGTGGAGCTGTCTGGGCGGATACTCAGGACAAATACAGAAGAAGGGCCCATCGAAATCCATCTATAGCATCAGATGAAGGTGCTTCATGCCGGGAAAGAAAAGTTAAGTGATGACAGTTGATCAATCTCGATGCGGCGCCTTACCATGATGCATCAATGGGGGATTTCATATTATGATTGAAGGGGGTGAGAGTATGAGATATTTATCTGGCATTGCATCCTATGCAGCGTGGCGGCTGAACCAGAGCGGATTATCGAAAGTGGTTTTGAAGTGGGGACTGACGGGTGAGATTGGCCAAGATGAACATGCTCTCAGCATATATTTAAGGAGGTCGAAGCATTTTTACCTGCTCGGCCAATTGGAAGAGTTGAATCTGAAGGCACCTTACAAAAATTATCTTGCTGCCGTCATATTGAAGCATGAACGAAGCTATAAAGCTGCCTGGCGTAAAATCCAATCCATGGACCATCCGGGTATCGTACCTTTCAAAGTAAGGCTGCTCTATGATATGAAACACCTGAAGGAACTGGTCAAGCTTATAAATGACGGGGTAGATGTGCTTTCCAGTCTGAATACTGATCAGAAGTACAATCTACTGCGGTATTTGCTGTCGGCGAACTATTACTCCGAAGCAGAATTGATGGTTCGGAGCACTGCAGATCAGATGCCGGAGCTGATGGAGTTCCTTGAGGAAGAAAAGAATGATACATACACGAAGTATACCTGGACAAGCTATAAAGAAGGCGTGCTTCATCTTCAGGAGAATCTGTCACCTGAAAATTTCACTGCTATCCTGAGCGAAATTGACCGCCAGCAGGAGCAACTCCAGGAGATGGGCTATATTCTGCTGGTCAACACCTTCTATGGAAAGTCTGGAATCTCGGAATTGCTGAATGAAAAAGTAATCCAATACTTTGAGGAAAGACCAAATTTGATTCAATATGTTGACCTCGAGGCACTGCACACTTTGAACTTCAATCTCGATAAGTACAACAACAAGAGCATGGAGTTGCAGAAGCTTTTGAACTATTACGATATGGGACAGCAGTCCCAGACAATTGTAAACTCCATTATAAAACTTCTCCCTGAAGTGAACGTTACCAGACAATATATAATGCATCTCAGAATGATGATTGGAGATGGAACATTAAGGCTGGATAATGAGAATTTTATCAATTTAATTAAGAGAGACCGCCGAATTCATGCTGTTTTCAATACGCCTAAGCTGTTCCTTGATGATGCTGTACAGCAGGAAGTTGATGACTTTCTTGTGAATCATCTGTCTCAGCGGGACCGGATCAGAATCTATAGGCTTGTAGTGGATCAATTGATCCATTCCAGAGCTGAAATGCAACTGCCCCCCCATTTTGTACAATATATAGAATCGTCAGCGCCCCCCAGGATTAGACATGCTTATATTCTTGTAAGGTATTATTTCAGGGAAGGGAAGCATGACAGAATAGAAAAAACAGTCGCTGGTTTTAAACCCGACAAACAACTTAAACTGCGTTTATATCTTATAAAGTATCTGTACTATCAAGGCTATTTTGCAGAAGCTCTGGACCACACATTCAGAGCGGGAGTTATCAAACCTAACCATCCAGATGTCATTCGCAACTTCATCCGCAATTATCATCGTGTGGGGAATATTACCAAGCGTTATGAGTATGTTCGTAAAATGCATGCCCTTTATCCTGCAAAGCTCTACCATAATGAGTACGATATGTCTGTCCAGGAATATCAGCTGTTCAAAGATAAGTGGAGTATGGATCCTGATGAAGAACAACGCATAGAACAGCTTACTTATGTGCCGACACCAAAAAAGATTCTATTTGTACTGAATAAAGCGTTGCCTGCCATCAATGGATATACTGTAAGGTCTCATGAGATGATTAAGCGTGTCAAAGAAGAAGGATATACGCCTGTTGTAGCTACAAGATTAGGCTGGAGTCCAAACCAGGAAGGCTATACGATTCCAAAAACATCGGACTATACGAGATATTATATCGACAAGGGGGAATTCTATCCTTCAAATAAGACCCCGCTCAAAGACTATTTCAACAAATATACTGAAGAACTGCTCGATATCATTGAAAAAGAGCGTCCTTCGATTATTCATGCAGCTTCTAATTTCCAGAATGCCCTCCCTGCGCTTCATATCGGCAGGTCATTGAATCTTAAGACCGTCTATGAAGTCAGGGGACTTTGGCATTATACGCAGAGCACGAAGAACTCAGACTTCTATGAATCGGAGCGGTTTATGTTCCAGGAGGACTATGAAATAGAATGCTGCAAAATCGCTTCCGAAGTCATATGTATCAGTGAAAGTCTGAAAAAACACCTTATGCAGAATGGTGTGCCCGAAAAAAAGATAAAAGTGATTCCAAATGGCGTAGACAGTCACGCTCTGTTGCCAACTCCAAAGAATGAAGAAATTCTCGATCAGCTTGGACTCCACAATAAGCATGTACTTGGGTTTGTTGGTTCCCTTACAAGCTATGAGGGGATAGAACTCGTTTTTGAAGCAATGAAAGTGTTGAAAAACAGTCCCAATATAGATAAGGATCTGGTCTTTCTTATTGTTGGGGAAGGACCATATAAAGACGATCTTCTAGATAGGGTCAAGGCTTTGGATCTCGAACGCTCTGTCATATTTACAGGCCGTGTGCCGAGGGGGGAAGTTTCAAAGTACTACTCTGTCATAGATATCGCTCCTTTCCCAAGAGTGGATGCCCCTGTCTGCCACCTTGTCACCCCCATCAAAACCTATGAGGCGATGGCCATGGAAAAGAAGGTGCTAGTAAGTGATGTCAATGCACTTGCAGAAATGGTTGTAGAAGGTGTAAACGGGATGTTCTTCAAGGCCGATGATGTAGGGGAACTTGCCAGTTCAATCGAGAGTATACTGCAACGTGACAGAATTGGGGAAAGAGCACGCAGGTGGGTCGTCGAGAACCGTGAATGGAAAGTATTGATTAAAAGGCTGATTCCAATATACGAAGAACAAGTTACACATTGAACAGAAGATAATGAAGGGAGTCTATTATGATTAATCAATTTAAGGAATATAATTATCCAAAACAGTTCATTCTGATAGAGGACGAAGCCAAGAAAGTATATAAGAATTTAAACTCCGATCAGGATGTGCAGAATATAGATGATTATCTTTGGAAGGTAGTTACTACAGTCACTCAGAGGAATGTGGAGGGAAAAGTCTACCATAAGCTGCAGTATGAAGATAAATCAATCGGATGGGTGGAGCTGGAGGACTCTATACAAATTTTCAGGCACAGCCCAAGGCATTTTCGCGTGATGGAAGACGAATTTTCGACTAATGATATCAACAGGAAGATGGGGATAGACAAGGATTTCATTTCCCATTTCAAAGGACGGCTTCTCAACATCAAATCAGAGGTTTTCTTTCAGGGAGAGAGATATTACAGTGTCTTCATAAAAAATAAATTCCACGGCTTCCACCATGAAGATGTACTCGATGCTCTGGTTTCCTGTGATATTTCATTAGATCCGGCAGTTCCCTTTACTTTCCATAAAATCAGCAACTTGACAAAGCCAGTGGAAATTGAAAGTGTAGAGTCTCTAAGGCTTGTATCAGTATTCAGAAAGGCCCGGGTGGGCAAGGTGCTTGTCAATGAAGACGCATTCTACTGGGTAGCGCTCGATGATGTTGGTGAGGATACCTTGAAACAGATAGCCACCTTGGAGGACGAAGTTAAAAGTGAGGTCGAGCTATATATTGATGACATCTTCTACAGTGTGAACGTGGAGAGAAATAAAACGAAGGAAATGATGTCCACCCTGCTTTCTGCCAAAGACTTTCTGAAAGGCAAAAAGCATACACAAAATCCTCGAATTGATGCGACAAACAGTAAACAGACCGCAGAATTGAAGAGCGAGGTCGAACAATATAAGAAGGAAGCAATAAGTGCAACCAAACAGTTGGAGTTGGCGAATAGAAGACTCGAGCAGCAGAAGGATTACAGTAACCGGTTGACCGAGCAAAGAGATAGGTACAAAGATAGGATGACACTGGTTGAACAAAAACTCAGTGACCTGAATGATAGATACAAGTCGCTTAAGGAAAAATATGAAATATTAAAAGATAAGGCAAGTAAAAAGGCCAAATAAGATGCAAAGGTGGTGAATATCGATGGACAGGAAAGAACTGCAGAAAAATCTGCAACAGTACAAGAAGGATATCCGAAAAGATTTTTCTCAAACACTCAATACGATGATCAATGACCTGAATCCAAGCATCAACATCCATGAGTACAGTCCGAACTATCTGTTCAAGCAGGATGCCGATCCATTCTATTATATGAGGATAGAAGAACTGAAGCGCCATGAAGTATTGGATAAGTTTAAAAAAGTGGCAGAAGAGTTGCCAAACAGTAACGGCAGCCGCTACTATAAGCGCTTGAATTACAAGATAGGCATGATTGCCGATGAGTTTCTATTCGAATCATTCAAGGACGTTGCAGATGTGGAATATATCTCACGAGATGGAAGAGAGAATTTGAAGGAGTATGACTTCGTCATTTTTGCAACCACATGGCGCGGGGTCGACGGATCCTGGAGAGGGGCGGCCACTGCGAACGGCCCGATCAGAAGACAGATGATCACTCTGGCGGAGCAGTATAATGAAAAGGGTATTCCTACAGTATTCTACTCCAAGGAAGATCCTGTGAACTATAACCTGTTCAAAAGTCTCGCCAAACATTGCAGATATATATATACGACCGCCTCAGAAGTTGTGGACAACTATAAATTCTATACGGGTAATGAGAATGTGAAAGTCCTCCAATTTGGTGTCAACCCGATGGTCCATAACCCCGTAGGCTCGAGGAGCAAAATGGCAGAGAAGCATAAAGATGAGCTGCTTTTTGCCGGTAGTTGGTTGACCAAATATCCAGTGCGTATGAGTGATACAAAACGCCTCTTCGATTCAATTGTCGATAAAAAGGCACCATTTACAATCATAGATAGAAACCTTGAGCTGCGGGATCCGAGATACCAGTTCCCTTCAAAATACCTTGAATATTTGACACCGCCCGTATCACATGACTTTCTCATGAAGCTGCACAAGATATTCCGCTGGAGTATAAACATGAATTCAGTCAAATACTCTGAAACCATGTTTGCCAACCGTGTATATGAACTTCAGGCATTCGGTAATATTCTCCTATCAAACTACAACACTGGCATCAATAATATGTTCCCTAATGTCAGGATGACGCATGCTCCTGATGACTTTAAGGTAATCTATCAAACGGATGAAGATGATTTGCGTGATCTGCAGGCTAAGGGCATTAGAAATGTCATGTCCAATCATACCACCTTCGACAGGATAATATCATTGGCCGAAGACATAGGGTTGGACATTCCAGAAGAGCGCAATAATATTCTTGTTGTCCTGGAGGAAGATACAGCAGCAAACTACGAAAATTTCGAACGTCAACTGTATGGCAATAAGACTTGCATTAGTAGGAATGAAATGGCAGAAACAGATTTGACATCATTCGACTACATCACTTTCTTCTCTGAAAATTACATCTACGAAGAGTATTATCTTGAAGATATGATCAGTGCATTCAAATATACTGATGTGAATTTTGTTACTAAAGACGAAATGGAAGAAGCCCATAATTATATCAATAACATCAGAGATAAATCCAAAACAATGATGGATATGAACAAGTTCCAGGAAGTCGAATCTTTCGCTGATCTCGTATCGGGATATAATCTTGATGGAGTCGAGATTATAAACCGCGATGAATATAATGAAAAAGCACAGGAAAAGTATGTGGATAAGGAACTCAGTGTGATTGTGCCGATACACAATAACGGCACATATCTTGAGGAAAAATGTTTTGCAAGCCTTAAGCGTTCCAGCAGCTTTGAGAAGATGGAAATCATTTTCGTGAACGATGGGAGTACGGATGAGACGACTATTAAAATCATTAATCGACTTTTAAGGAGACATCCAGATATCGTCTATTATGAGTATGATAGTGGATCTGGAAGTGCTTCAAGGCCGCGCAATAAAGGAGTAAGGCTGGCCACCACAGACTACATCACATATCTCGACCCGGATAATGAAGCGCTCGGAGATGGCTATCATATGATGCTTGAAACCATGAAGAATCAGGATGTCGACATGGTGGTTGGGAATATCATTAAAGAGGATAATGAAAAAAGAACAGCAGGAAAGTACACAGGGACCATCAAGAAGTACAATGACAATCGTCTATTTATTTCCGATCCCCGCGAATATCTCATCCGATGTGGCATGAGGGTGCAGAGCATCCAGGCCCTCATTGTGAGGAAATCCGTGATTTTAGATAACGACATCATCATGGTTGAGGGCGCAGCAGGACAGGATACAATGTTCTTCCAGGAACTTGTATTGAACTGCAATAGCATACAGGGCATTAATAAGTTCATCCATGTCTATTATGCAGCGGTTGAGGGCAGCGTAACAAACACGATTTCGAAAAAGTTCTTTGACAAGTACTACAAATTGGAAATTGAACGTATCCCTTATTTGGAGAAATACGACCTAATGGATGTCTACCTTGAAGAAAGGTTCAATTTCTATATAAGGAAATGGTATAAGCCGAGACTGGAAAGGGTCGAGCCGTCAGAACGGGAAGAGGCTGTAGCAAGATTCCTTGAAATCATCGATCTATACGAACCATATCAACCTGTTTATGAGAAGGAAGTCGAGATGTTCCTGGATTCATTGAGGAATGAAAACTCGCGGGTATAGAACCAAAAGAAGCAGGGACCATTTTATCCTATGGTTCCTGCTTCTTTTCATTGCGTACAATCTGAATCATGGTTTGAGCCATTTTATCCTCCCTGTATTTCCGCGCCATTTCTTCCAGTACAGCATCCTCCATGTCTTTTAAAATATGAAACGTTTGCTCTTGGATCTGGTCTCCCTCAAGAATACTTTCAGAATTGACCTCTGATCGATGGAATACCGGTAGGGACTTGAATCCTATAGGATACTTGAACGGGTTTCCTATGAACCCTTCAATGTCGTATGTTTTCAGAAGTATATCGGTATGCCAGTCGAATATATTATCCGGGAGCACTATATATTTATAGCCGTGCTGCACAGATTCAGACTCTGCATAATATTCATAGATGGCGCTGAAGCGCGGATTTATATTGGTATCCAGTGCGGTTACCCTGATGCGGTATTTTCCGGATGAAGTGAGCTGGAACACACACTGCCGTTCAGAAGTGGGGGGGAGCGTGCTGAAGGGGGAGCCATCCTTATAGAGCTCATAGACGTATTCCCTGTAACCTATATAGTTCATGAAAAGCGAAAGCCTATCGGTGTCGAATGTTTCCTCAAAAAGCAACTGATTGGAATAGTCGCGTGCTCCCAGCTTTTTCAGTTTAATATTGGTGTCATGATAGATTTCAAGCGGCATGTCTTTTCTGTAAGGATACGGTCCTGTCCTGACAATCAACAGGTTCGGCACATGATGTTCAATCAGCTGGTAAAGCGCCTTTATGAACTCATCTGCTGCTTCGTCTTCCATTGTATGTTCAAGAAGTATGACTGACTCATACTTTGTAAGAAAAGAGAGGAAAGCATCGATTGTGTTCTGAAAAGCTCTGAACTTTTCTATTCTGCTCATATTGTCAGATGAAACAGTATCTTTTAATAAAGCGATAGATGAAGCAGTGAAATAACTTTTGTTGTAATGCGCAACCTCTCCAAGTTCGCCTTCAAGGTCTAGGAGCAGGTATTCGGAGGAGGCTTCCTGAAAATCGGCCAGTTGACTTTTGTTTAAATCCCTATAGGCGTATTTCAGTTCCTCCAGGTCTGTGCTGTCAAGTTCGTCCATATTGGTGGGAAGAGGAGCGCTGAATAGGGAAACGATGCTCTGACCTTCTATTATATTTCGGCTTTTAAAAGGGAAGTTCTTGAACTCGGTAAGCTTTCGCGTAAAGGAACTACCAATAATATCTATATCCATAAAGCACCTCTTATTGTATCGTTTGTTTGTACTGGTTATTGTGCAGATTGTGAGAAGCCATCAATCAAATATTAACATATATTTTAATATGGACACTAGGCCATCCGTATGATGAATAATCGCACTCGATGCTTTATGAAGGATAAACAGCGAAATGGATGTCATTTGCAGAAACACAGCTTATATTGGTACAATGTGCTAGTAAAGCACAGAATGGGAAAACCTTCCCAAACTGAAGGAAATTGGGGCTTTTTAATTTTACCAGGTTTGGTATAATGAGTAGCAGTAAATAACATATCAGAAAGTAAGGTGTCAGGATTTGAAACTAACGACGATTGGGCTTGGGTATATTGGTCTGCCGACTTCCATAATGTTCGCCAAGCATGGAGTAGACGTACTTGGTGTAGACATCAAACAGGAAGCAGTCGATATGCTGAACGACGGCAAAATTCATATTGAAGAGCCAGGGCTTCAGGAAGCATTGGAGGAAGTCAGAGAGAAGGGCACATTCAAGGCTTCGACAGCACCGGAAGAAGCGGATGCATATATTATTGCTGTGCCAACCCCTAACAAGGATGATGAATTCAAATCATGTGATATTTCCATAGTAATGTCAGGCGTAAAGAGCATTGTTCCACTACTTAAAAAAGGAGACACTGTCATCGTCGAATCTACAATTGCACCAAGGACCATGGATGACCATGTGGCCCCATACTTGGAGGAACAGGGATTCAAAATTGGAGAAGACATATATTTGGTCCATTGTCCGGAGCGTGTACTGCCAGGACAGATCATGCATGAGCTTATCTATAACAACCGTATCATCGGTGGCATGACGCCTGCCTGTGTAGAAGCCGGCAAAAAAGTTTACGGCACTTTTGTGCAAGGTGAAATGATTGAAACCAATGCAAAAACAGCGGAAATGTCCAAACTTATGGAAAATACATACCGTGATGTGAACATTGCCTTGGCCAACGAACTTGCAAAAATCTGTAACCATCTGGATATTAATGTTCATGATGTCATTGAAATGGCAAACAAGCACCCACGTGTAAACCTGCATACACCGGGTCCAGGTGTAGGTGGCCACTGTCTAGCAGTCGACCCGTACTTCATCATAGCTGAAGCTCCAGAACAGTCGCCTTTGATTAAGCTGGCGCGGGACATCAACGTCTCGATGCCAGAATACGTAGTGGATTATACGAAGCATATCCTTAACAGACTTAAGGGCCAGAAAGTTACGGTCTTTGGCCTAACCTACAAAGGGGATGTGGATGACATCCGAGAAAGCCCTGCATTCGACATCTATGAACTCTTGCGTAAAGAGGATGAAATCGATGTAGTGGCATATGACCCTCACGTCAAGCTCGACTGGGTAGAAAAAGATGTCACTAAAGCGGTTGAAGACAGCTCACTTGTGCTTGTACTCAGTGATCATAGTGAGTTCAAAGAAATGGCTGACAAGGACTTCTCAACCATGAAAAACAAAGTGATTTTTGATACGAAGAATGTAATGCAAGATGATTTCAAAGAAGTCGAATATTACACGTACGGTAATATTCAAAAGCTATAAATAAAAAGAGAAGCGGAATTGCTTCTCTTTTTTTAATAGTTCATAATTAAAGTGGTATGAATTAATATGACAATCATAAGCTGAAGGGAGTGGTATAATGGTTTTCAATGAATTTTCAATCAAAATGTTCAATAAATACACTTCTCACCTGAACCTTCTGGTGGCGGAGAAACATGATTTACCTATATTCATGGATAAAAAAAAGAATCTTTTAGCGGGCAGAACTACCCATATGAACTATAAGGTGGTAGCCATCGAGGAAATTTCTGAAATAAATGATGAATTATACTTTCAAATCAATTACAAAAATAATGTGAAAGGTTATTTCGTACCGGAAACCAGTATTATACTTATACCTAAGGAACGAGAACAAGTTAAGCTTGTCAAAGATGTTGGATTCGACAATTCAATCAACACCCACCTTGGTATCGAAGATGAAGAATTTGAAGTGAAGAAGAGTAAAATACTTTACTCGAACTATTATGCGATATATGAAGGAGAAGTCCATGAAGGACTGGCCCTACAAAATATGCTAGTCGGTTTCTTCCCATCGAAACAAATTCATCCTCTTAAAAAAATAGCTAAAGATTTTAAGGTGGTTGAAGCTACCTCTTATTATTCTGATAGTGGATTTATTAATAAAATAGGGGAAATTGAACCATCAGAACAATTATTCAGAAGTCAGTACGTCATTCCTGATGAGAAGAAGTTGAGATTCAAAAATGGCAAAAAATCTTACTGGATTGCTGAGGAGCCAACAGATGTTAAGTATGACTTCAATAACTTCAGAAGTACTGATCCATCTGAAGTTTTAATAGAAAGTATTCTTTATCAATATGATGATAAATTGGAAAATTACCATTCGTATTACCTTAAAGTATTAAATAAGGAGCTGAAGAAGTAGGAGGGATGTACTATGAAGCAAAGGCAGTATAAGAAAAAATTTGAAATGATTTATCAAAAGGAAATCGATTTGAAATTCGCGACAGTTAAAGATTACAACTTTTCTTTTTTTTGATAGTTTGAAAGTACATAGGATGCCACTGGAAGACCAGCATTTTTACTGCCCCAAAAGGGAAGTTACTTTTCACTCCCACATGCAACAACTTGAGTGTGAGGTGGAGAAGAATAATCATAAAATGGTTTATTTATCATATGGTACATTGAATAACCAGTTTGATAAAGAACCTGAAGAAAGTATAATGCCGGTAATTAAAGGCACCAGCTACTATGTGAGAATAGGAGTGGAGAAAGACGCTACTCTGCAAATAGTTCCAATAATTGTAGAGTACTCAGCAGGCAAAAAAATTAAGTTAAACAAAGTAACAGAACCAGACGAACTGATCAGTTTTGAAGAGTCCACAGATAAGTGTAGATTGACCTTTAAACTGATTGGTTTCGGTCATGCTACCATATCTGATATCAGCTTTTTTGAATACAGGGAAGGCGGGGGAAGCTATTGAATTCAGAAATATTGGATATTACGTTGGAAGAATTTAAAATTAATGCACCATCTTTATACGTGTTCTGCAGCCAGAAGAACAAATTCATTTATGATAAGCCTTCTAAAGGCACAATCGTTGGAATGACCCGAGGCCTAACAAACCAAATAGTAGAAGTGAAGGCTGGGATAAATTCAGGAGATAGACATTTTTCACATCTATACATAGATCATGTGCCTGTTGGGTGGGTGGAATCTGAAGATATGTTGCGAGTATACAGGTTGCCCCACGTTCATGGGAAGGTTATTACGTGCAGCAATGACACATTTAATGGGATATGTTTTAAGGAAAAATTGGCTAGAATTAAAGGTAGGGTAGTCAGGGCCAAATATTATTTTACCTACGACGATAAACCTTATCTCATGCTCAAGGCAATAGGAGACAAGACTCAAGTGCCGGTGCCATACGAAGATTTTTCAAAGCTTGTAGGAGTAAAAGAAACGCACCATATCACCCTTCCAAAAGATACACCTTTATATAGTACAAGTAGACTCGATTCGATGGTTACAAGGTGTGAGAAGGAAAAAGCAGTAAAAGTGCTTAGTTTCTTTAAAGGGACAGCTCAAGTTAAAATAAATACAGAGGGTCAGAATTTCTGGATAAATAGAAAAGTGCCTTTCGAAATAGATGAAAGAGATTATATAAATGTGGATAAGCTGGAAACAATTGATACATTGGCATACTTAAAAGAAAGAAGTGAACTTCAATCAAAAAAATTGAAGCATAGTGAGAGAACTTTGAATCTGATTAGGGAAAATCTTAAGATTGGAAGCGACCTGGAAACCCTCTACTTGAAAAAATATTTAGGTAACGTTGGTGAGTCCGATGATGATTGACAAACTGAGTGATTTTCGAAAAATTTCGGGGACCAGCCTTTCAAAAAAGACACATAGCCTATTCAATTTTGACTGGGAAGCTTTAACAAAGGTTGTTAAACCGCTTAGTAAAACATTGATTTATAGAGAATTAGCGCTCTCATACGGAGAGGTAGATGCCAGTATAGATTCTGTTGATTTGCTTATTCTTTCAGAGCCTGAAGCGGATGTTTTAACAGAAAAAGAAATGAAAGATTTTTATGAACAGTATCAGAGGATGGTGGATGAAGCAAGGAGCAAAGAAGTTCCTATTATTCATCTGGTCACGAACCCGAAATGGTTCTTTTACTTCGAAGAAATGGTTAATGAAGAAGAGATACAGGTCTATATGAATGAGGCGCAATACGATGCCATGCCAGGAAATATTAAGCTGAGTCATACTATGATAATAAAACCCTTTCTTATGCCGAATGATTTTATCCATTACAGCAATGAAGTGAACAAAAATATATTAGTGGACTTGACGAAAGCACCATATGGCGGGAGCAACTACACTCTAAAATTAGAAAAGCTCATAAAAGAAGTGATGAAGTTCGACCATGTATATATCCTTATTAAGCAAGGGGATTTTATACCTGAAATAGAGGCAGAGAACATCACTATTCTTACTGAAGAACATCGTGAGACACTTATTAAGGAGTGTACCTATGTATTCGTTTATACGAATACTCCATATAAAGCGACCACGTCTGACAATATCCTGTACTATGCTGCAAACTCGAAGGTAATATATACGAACTACAATTACGAACTGAACAATATTTTGCCTTCAGTCATTTTAAACATCAGTCAGAAGGATTATCATATTTCGATACATGATAGAAAAACTGCTTTTGATATCATCAATGAAAATCGAAACACAGTAATGTACCATTATACACTCTTAAACGTACTGGATGAAATGGCTGACTCCATATTGGGAGAGAGAATGATTAAAAAGAGTAGAATCAGTACGGCATTGGAGATATTTGAAGAGAATCCTTTCTTCACAGTGGATGCTCTGCAATATGATTATAAGGTGATCATCAATGATTACAAGTATGATTTAGAAAAGACGATGCTCTTTCCAATTCTGTTCATGGGAACAGAGGGAGTTTCATTCAAAGACAGCAGGGCTTTTCGTGAAGAATCAGGCATTGAGGTAAATATCGAAGCGTACACCATGGAAATGGCATCTGGAAGTAATGAAGACAAAGTGCTGAGTATCATTGTCCCTATTCATAATAACGGTAAATATCTGAAGTATAAATGCTTCAACAGTATGCTCAGCCTATCTTGCTTTAATCAGCTTGAAATCATCTTTGTCGATGATGGTTCTACAGATCCACTGACAATCAGAATGATTCAAGACTTGTTGAAAGATTATCCTGACATAGTATATAAGCATTTTGATGAAGGGTCGGGGAGCGCATCGAGGCCAAGGAATGCAGGGGTGGGTCTCGCAAGCGCCCCGCTCATTACATTCTTGGATCCAGACAATGAAGCTATTGAAGACGGCTATACTGTACTTCTCGAAGAAATGCAGAGTGATGAGGACATAGATATGGTGGTAGGGAACATCGTGAGGGAGGACAACCTGAAAAGAAATGAGATAAACTATTATCGAAAAGTGAAGAAAGTAGCAGCTTCTTCTTTGGTGGATGACACTCGTTCAACTTTGGTAAAAACCCAATTGACTGTACAGAGTATACAGGCTTTAATTGTGAAGAAAAAGATCATTGATGAATTTAATTTGAAGATGGTGGAAGGTGCTGCGGGCCAGGATACGCTTTTCTTCCAACAACTTTTTCTGAGATGCGATAAAGTAAAAGTGGTCGATCATATGATCCATTCCTACTATGCATACGTTGAGGGGTCGATTACAAATACTGTGACTCACAAGTTTTTCGAGAAATTTTATAAAGTCGAGAAGGAAAGGGTGCAGTTTCTTCGGGAACAGAATCTAATCCGGGAGTATATGGAAATAAAATTCAACTTTTATATCAGAAACTGGTATTTCTTCAAGTATCATCAGATTACCAATAAGGATGAAAAAGCCCGTGCCCTGACATTTATTCAAAAAATTCTTGGACTTTATTCAGAGTATGAAGACTATTTTGAAACAGAAGTTAAGGAATGGGTTAACATACAATAATAAACCTTGTGAAATCACCAAATACTTGAAGATGTAAAATAAAGTAATAAAGGTGGGAAAATAGTGGATAAAGAACTTTTAAGCCAAGCCTTCAGTATCACAAAAGATTATCTGGAAACCAGTTCTCTACTGGATTATCACGTACAGTTAAACTATGGTCATTTATACTACGGGAATGATACGCGGCTTTACAATATAGGGGATGCAGACGCTAGGATATTTATGATTGGTTATATTCTGGATATCAGAGAAGATCAGAAAGAGACGGAAGACATACTTCGCGCCTTACTGAGCTGTTATTTAAATAATGAAGGTGCATTTCTAGAAGAATTGTCCTATATGAACGGAAGGTTTATCGTTATCTTGGATGATGAAGCGGATACAGTGGTTTATTCTGATGCAACGGCGATGCGGCCAATGTTCTACTGGAACAATACGTTCATTTCTTCCCATGAGATTATCATCCGGGAAACACTTGAAAGAGAATTTGGTATAAATTTGGATATTAGGAATTATCGCATGAATGGATTTTTAGATTTTACCGATACAGAATCCATTTATAAATTTAATCCCAATATGTGCTTTTCATTCAAAAACTTGAAATTTACGAGGATTTATCCAAGAGAGGTTTTGAACACATTGGATATGGAAGAGATCTTTCATAGCACTAATGAATATTTCCCGACTCAAGTATCGTGGTTGGACAAACATTATGATGAAATCCATTTGTCACTAACAGGTGGTTTTGATTCGAAATTTTCATTGGCGGTTACAAAGCCGCTTAATAAAAAAATTCATTACTTTACTTATATGCTGGAATTTACAAATGCAGAAAAATATGATGATATGAGCCAGTTCAGGAAGATTTATTACAAGGATAAATCAATCGTGGATAATCTTGTTTACAATTTCAACCTGAATCATCGTTATTTTATTTTCGGTAATTATCAAATGCCAAGAGATTTTCAAAAAAAGCTTGAGTATAATCTAAGTTCAAAACATTCCTTTGTTCTCAGCTATCTTACAGATATAGAATTTAATAAAGGGGGCATTCATATCAAGTCCACCTTATATGAACTTGTCAAAATGACTCATTCAGAGTATGCGGACAAACAGACGGATCATGAAACGATGATAAGGAATATAAAGCGCTGGGCACCCAAAGAGATACGGGAAAATTATGAACTGCTTCTGGAAATGTATGAAGCTTACTACAATAGAACTAAATTGGAAAATGCGGTCAGTAATAACGCAAACTTACCGGTTCTGCTCTATTGGGAATTCAGAATGGGGAATTGGCATAGTAATCTGACACAGGAAACAGACAGAACGCTTGAAACATTTGTGCTCATCAACAATAGATATATGCTTGATTATTTTATGCGTATTAAAAAAGAGGACAGGGTGGCAAAGTCATATCTCAATAAGGTAGTCAAGTGGTATTGGCCTGCGCTGAACTACTTCGTTGCCAACTCATTCGATACACTCGAAGATAGTAAGTGACAGTAGCAGGTTTCTTTTATATATTGAACCCTCTTTCGTACTATAAAATATAAATATCATCCTTAAGTGTATCGTCTGATGGAAATGGAGGGTAGAATGAAGCATTTTACTGTTTTAAGTATATTGGCGATTATTATGGTGGCAGTAGTACTTGTGTTATCTATTTTTGGTGCAGGGGAAAGCGTTACGACGTACGGGATGGTTGATGAAAAATACCCAGGAGCGATGATCAATGCCAAGGGCGCACCGGAAGTTGAGAAGCAAAAGCCGATTCCCGCTTTGGACGATATCGAGGACGACAGACCTATAGTATATGAAGACGGCTGTCACGTTAAGCCTGGTGACTCTGAAGTCAATGTCTGCGAATATGGGGAAATATCAGATTATAAGCATACGGTGGCTCTGATAGGGAGTTCAAAATCAGCACATTGGCTTCCGGCGCTCGAGTCTTTTGCAGATGAGGAAGATGTGAGGATATTGAGTGCCACAAAGAGTGGGTGCAATTTTTCATTGTCTGAAGGCCAAGCAGAAGACTGCAGACAATGGAATAGGGATGTGGTGAAGGAAGTGATGGACAAGAAGCCGGATCTTGTAGTTACATTAGCCGATACAATACATAACCCTGAGACAGTTCCAGACGGGTACATCAAACAATTCGAAAGGTTTGCCATTCATGACGTGCAAGTGCTTGCATTGAGAGATACGCCCTATTTTGAGGATGAAGTGGCGGCCTGTCTCGAAGTATACGGTCTGAACACTGATGAATGCAACACAGATAAAAAGGATCAGTACCCGGAAGTATCCGCATGGTCCCGGCTGGAGGATCCTCCAGCCAATGTTCATTATGTCGATTATACGGACTACATCTGTAAGGATGATGTCTGCCAGCCAGTTTTGGGAAATGTAGTGGGGTTCATCGACAGGAGCCATATGACCAGTACTTTCAGCGCGACATTTGGTCCCATCTTAAGAAGGGATGTCATTGAACTTCTTGAATCTGGGGCATAACCCGGGTGTACTCTAGAGAATAAGTTTTTCATTCATTCAATCTTGGAGAACTGCCAATTTGATTTGAAACATGCTTGCTCTGGACCAGGCTTTTGTAGAGGCCATAAAGTCTGCCATTAATCTCATCAGCATTGAAATACCGTTTGGCAATTTCATGGGAGAATTCACCAATTGTCCGGATGTTCTTTGGAGCATCCAAAAGCAGGTCCAAGTCGGCTTCTACACTGCCTAGGACATAGTCATTAAACTTATTTCCAAAGCCACCGAAGTTTCTGTAAAGACCTTCCTGCCAATTATTGTGATGGATGAGGCCGATATATTTCTTGCTTCCAACAGCGATGACAGGTTTTCCTGAAACCATGCCTTCAATTGCCGACCTGCCAGGTGCCATTACGATATCACTTTCCATATAGGCACGTGCCAGTTCTCTGTCAGTCAACCAACCTTTATAAACGATAGTATGGGGACTACCTTCCAATATTTTGTGGAGAAGCTGAAGGAAATCCTCCCTGTAGGCTCCCTCGCCAATAACATGGAAATTGATTTTCACAGCGTCCTTATTACGGATATGTGCTGCTGCGAGCAGGTATATATCCAGTATGAACTGTTTATCATGATCCAGACGTGTGATGAGTCCAATTGTCAATTCTTCTTGACCATGTTTGTAGAGACGCGGCTTCCTGAACAGTTTAGGATCATATCCATTTGGGAGCACGGTATACTTTTCATGGTAATTCTTTATTCTGCTCTGAAGGTTATTCCGGATGCCTTCAGAGACGGTCACAACAGCAGATAGGTGCCGGATATACTTATTAAGATGATCATGCCACATACCATGGAAGGTTTCGACCATAGGAATATTATGTTTCCGACCATACTTAAGGGCAGAGGTTTTGGAAGGGCCAGGGTGGAAATGAACCAGGTCAAAATCTATAGCAACTGCTTCAATTTTGGAGACTGTAGCATCCGTATCCGAAAAATCGGTGGAAATGGTCCGAATCCCTTTTGCCTCAAGCCGCTGTTGCAAAAGACCCGGTTTCAGAACTACATATACATCACATTTCTTTTTCTTCATGAATAGGGCAGAAGAATAGACATTCTCATGAAGTCCACCCATTGGTGCTTTAAAATAAAGAATATACAAAAGCTTCATTACAGTTCCCCTTTCCATACTACTCGAAGTAGAATACTGTTTGTGCCCATTCTAACATAATACTGTGCGTTCTAAGGGAAGGGCAATACATATATATTTTTTTCAAACTGTTATATATAACGCTAAAAGATTATGTCGGGGCTTATGAGACTGTAGCATTCGGCATGGCATACATAAAGAGGGAAGAGAGGATACAAAATGTACTTTATGAAAAGGAATCTTACTACAATATCCATATTCACTCTTCTTGCCGGGTGCATCGGGACTTTGGCAGCGGCCTTTATGCTTCCTGATACATATGATTACGAGGCCTTCTATACGCTGAGAAATGAGATTTCAGACTCAACACTTGAAGAAATGGAGACTGGATTGACTGAGAGTATGGATATCCCTCCCGGTTATTTAGCAATCAACCGAAGAGAAGAACAAGTTGTGCTTGAAGTTCTAGGCCAGCGTCCGGAAACTGCGGCAACAGCAACTTCGCGCTTCGAGACCATTATGGAGGAGAGGGTGATTATCTATACTTCGGGAAAAGTTCTTGAATCAGAAAATGATAGGGAACAGCTTCGCGCACTCATAATACTTATTTCCATTATTGCAGGATTGTTTGTAGGCATTGTTTACGCTGCACTTAATCGCAGGATAATGACTGATGAAGATGTAAAGCGTTATTTGGGCGAAAAGACCTTGGGTAGATTCTAGGAGGGGTACAGTGTCAAAGAAAATGAGTTTCAACAACGGACAGAGCGTTTTAGATGAAGAAATCATTTCAAAACTTCATGAAACCGCGCAATCACTGGCCCGTTCATTGGAGCGGAATAAAATTCAGACGCTTTTGTTCAGTTCAATAAACGATGGAGAAGGGGTAGCTTCTGCAGTGCTGCATATCGCGTACATCATATCTCGAATGAAGCAAAAAGTCCTTCTTATCAACTTGGATCCATTGTCTCTGAAATATTTCAAGGATTACTTGGATGTTAAAGAAGAGCCGAGACTACTTTCAACACTGCAGTCCTCTGGCTACTTGAGCGAGGCGATTGACGGTACCGGCTTTGATTTAATCGACTACATCGGCATCGAGGATGTAGAGGAAGCGAAGGCGGCAAGCATTTTGAATGGTAGTGGGGTGGGAGAGCGACTTCTTCCTCTTTCAAATTATTTTGATTGTATCTTCATTGTTGGTCCGGAGTATGCTTTTTCGGATAAGTATGGCCATATATTTGGTCTCGCAGAAGGGGCTGTAACCATTTCAAAGGATAAAACCAGCGATTACAGGAAACTTAGGGGGTATCTAAATGAGCTCAAATACTATAATGTCCATAGTCTTGGACTTATCAGACGTAATTGATTATATGGGGCGGAATGATCAATAGGATTTGAAGGTTAATTATACAATCGCGGTATGTTACAATTTTAGTGGCATGCGTAAATCTAACTATCCAAAGGTGACCCGATGAAAATTCTACTCATTACACAGAACTTCTATCCTGAGATCGGCTCAGGGGCAAATAGATTCAAGAACCTATATACGCAGCTGTCGAAGAACCATGAGGTTACAGTACTCACCACAAAGCCGACATATCCGAATGCGAAGATGTACAAGGATGACAAGTACTGGAATGAACCTCTGCTCAACAATTCGACCGACATAATGCGCCTTAATATGCGCAGTGACAAGCAGGGCAAGACGATGGCTTCGCGCATGCTCTACTACTTGGAGCTTTCCTACAAGGTGCGCACCTACATAAGGAAGTACCAGCATGAATATGACGCAGTGTATGTGACGACCCCGAACATCTTTCTGCCGTGGGCGACGTTCTTCTTCCAGAAGAAGCTGAAATCGACTAAAAGGATCCTTGAAGTGCGGGATCTCTGGCCGGACAGTGTACGGGATATTGAGAAGATCAACATTGATAAGTTCTATACCACACTCAAGTTCATGGAAAAGATGATGTATCGCAAGGCGGATCGGATCGTCATCAACAATGAGGGGTTCCGTGCCCACATTGCCAAAATGGCACCGCTGAAGAGCCAGCTCTTCATCCCAAATGCCTTCACGGAAAATGAGGTCGGTTTCAGGCAGCCGCCTGAAGATTTCAAGGTGATCTATACCGGCAACATCGGTTTCGCACAGAGCTATGACCAGCTGATTGAGGTCGCCCACATGCTTGAGGATCGTGAGATCATCTTCAACGTCATCGGCTACGGGGTCAATGCACACAAGTTCAACCACTACATCAAAAAGCATAACTTCAAATATGTGCATACACATGAAGAGAAGAGCCGGTCGGAATGTCTCGACATGATCCGCCACCACAGCATCCAGCTCTCACTGCTCAAGGAGAGCGATGTCTTCCTGAATGTCCTGCCGGGCAAGATCATCGACGGCATCGGCTGCGGCATCCCGGTGGTCACGAACCTCGGCGGCTACACCAACAGCATGATCAATACATACAAGGTCGGTTTCGCGAAGGAGAAGGCCACCGCCGAGGAGATTATCGAAGCGATCGAAAAGATCAGGGACAACGAACAGCTTGAAGCTTCGTACCGCGAGAACTCACGGACCCTGCTCGATGAAAAGTTCCTGTGGGAAAACAATATAGAGAAACTCGAGAAGTTTCTGGAGAGCTGAAAAGGCGATGTACCTCACTGGTGCATCGCTTTTTATTATGTGATATGAACGCCTGATCTGACTCCTTTCATCTACAAGAAATATAAAGTAATAAAATTTATTGAATTTTCAGTAAAATTTGATGTATAATTACATCAAATCTTCAGGAATATAAAAAGAAGGTGTTATGATGATGAAATCAAACTCCGAGTTGGACTTGCAGAAGAAACGGTTCAGGCCTGAGATTGAAGGTTTGCGTATTGTAGCAGCCCTACTTGTTGCGATCTATCACATATGGATGCAGCGGGTATCGGGTGGTGTGGATGTATTTTTTGTAGTATCGGGTTTCCTGATTACAGCGTCTCTACTGTCGAAAGTGCATAAAGATGGTACCGTCAATTTCTTCGACTTCATCCTGGGACTTGCAAAAAGATTGTTCCCCGCTGCCTTCACCGTCCTTCTCAGCATCGTCATAGCAAGCTACTTTATTTTGCCTGAAGTCCAATGGACGCAGACGATCAAAGAAGTATTTGCATCGATCCTCTATTATGAGAACTGGCAGCTGGCCATGACGAATACGGATTATCTGGATCAGACGAATACAAAAAGCCCCGTCCAGCACTTCTGGGCGATGAGCATCCAAGGGCAGTTCTACGTCATCTGGTTCTTCATCATCATGATTGCCTTATGGACGAGCCAAAGGTTGGAGAGAGAAATCAGAAAAACACTGTTCGTCATACTGACCGCTTTGACGCTCATCTCTTTCGGTTATTCGGTCTACTTGACTGAAGTGAATCAGCCGTGGGCATATTTTGATACGCGCACGAGGGTCTGGGAATTTGCACTTGGCGGCCTCCTGTTCCTGTTCATCACTAGGATCAGACTCCCGTTCTGGATGAGCGGCGTAGTGGGCTGGTTGGGCCTGATTGCCCTTATCAGCTGCGGCCTTCTGCTTGATGTGGGTGGTCGGTTCCCTGGGTATGTCGCCCTCTGGCCTGTAGTGGCCGCAATACTGGTGCTCGCTGCCGGAGAGAATCCAACACGGTTCGGGGTGGAGAAGTTCCTCGGTTCGAAACCGATGAGGAAACTCGGCGGCTACTCCTACGGACTATATTTGTGGCACTGGCCGATCGTTGCATTCTATTATGTGGTGATGGGGACGACAGAAATACCGGTCATCCATGGCATACTGATCATCCTGCTGTCATTGGGACTGTCCTGGATGGTGACTAACATCATCGAAAAGCCGATCAGAGGTATAAAAGGAAAACGGAACTACCGTCCGAAAGTGGCCACAACCCTTCTGATGATGGCAGTGCCTGTGCTGGTCGCGAACACTGTATGGAGCAGTTCCATCAACAATGATATCAATGAAAGTACAAAGGCCTCAGCCCAGGACTTCCCGGGAGCGATGGCAGTGGAGAAGGGTATGGAACTTTCCTATGATCGAAATACCGAGCTGCAGCCGAGCCCTGCCAACCTTGATGGCGACGTTGCTGACACATACGAAATCGGATGCCATCATGAAGAAGGACAAACTGATCTACCGGTATGTGAATACGGGGAATTGGAAGATCCCAAGTATGAAGTCATACTCGTGGGCGGATCGCATGTCGTACCTTGGCTCGGGACTTTGAACACCTTTGCAGAAGAGGAGGGCATCAAGATATACAACATCACCAAAATAAGCTGCCGCTTCAACGGGGAAGGTGTAGGGGAGGAGATGGCACCGGACTGCCGGGACTGGAATCAGATGGCCAAGGAGAAAGTGATTGAACTTGATGCCGATCTGATCATCACGAATACCGACCTTGGTACACCGGCCAATCCGGAAGTCGAGCCTGAGCGGGTCGAACTTTATCGGGAGCTCGAAGCGCATGATATTGAAATATTCGGCATCAGGAACAATCCGCGACCACTCTTCGATATGGGCCTATGTGCCAATCCTGCAAATATAGAAAACGAGGAATGTACGGTTTCTGCGGATGAATACGTCCCGCAGCCGAGCAAGTGGAGCAGGGTCGAGGATAAGCCATCCAATGTGACCGAATATGACTACTCCGAGTATTTCTGCCCCGACGGCAGCTGTCCGGCAATCATCGGAAATACGATCGTCTACTTCGATGGCTTCCATATGTCGAACAGCTATGCCGAGTCCATGGGACCGATCGTCAGGGAGGATCTGATGGAGAAGCTTGAAAGTCTGGAATGATGAGCGGCAGATGCCGGATCAGCATCCAATGATATTAGTTCTTGAGATACGATATGGGAAGCTGAAAGGAGCGGTGCATCTCACTGATGCATCGCTTTTTACTTTCTAAATTTACATCAATCCTAATTTTAAAGGGAGTTTTAAATGACGAAGAGTGCAAAAGTATCATTCTGTATGTTTTCCTCGGACTTTTTCAATCAGCCGTGATAGAATGACATAATCACTAAGGAGGAGGAGAGACCATCATGACAAATATTAATGTGAATCGGGCCTATTTCACATATGAAGCAATCGTATTCACTACAGTGTTTACATTGCTGTTCATGGTGACCAACATCTTCATGATCGACTACCGGAACCTCCAGAGGATGATAACTTCACAGGATCCTTTCATGATCCTGATGCTTGCGGCAATCCTCGTATTTCTATATAAGAACGCCCGCATTTCGCTGTCCCCGCTCAGAAAAATGTTCCTTACGCTTTGGGGACTCTATATCGGGTCATTGTTCCTCAGCATGGTCATTGCCGGCCACTTCGTCTGGACGGAGGCGCTGATCCTGCTCATGGTGATGGCCATCCTTTTCTACCGCATACCAGGACGGCTCGTCGTGTATCTCGTCATCGGCGCACTCACAAGCCTGCCGTCACTGCTTCTGATCGACCATACGCTCAACGAATCTGGGGCGACGCTGGTGCTTGTATTTACGGCAGGGCTTCTGCTCATGTCGAGGACGAACCGGGCGATGATCTTCTATATGCTGCCGACGTTTCTGGTTCTTAATATCATTACGACAAGCAGGACGGCGATCTTCACCTATCTGGCCATCGCCTTCCTGCAGCTTGCCTGGATCAACCTGTACAGGACGATGGAGACCCAGAGAAAATGGTTCCTCGGCATCGTCACCGGTGGATTAGCCATCGTCTTCCTCATATTCGGCAGATCGATATACCGGTTCTTCGTAGGATACAGTACCAGCGAGCAGGGATTCAATATGAATGAATTCACTTCCCACCGCTATGAACTGTGGGCGACGGTGTGGCACAACAGACAGTGGTTCGGGGAAGGGCATGCGTACTTCAACTTTACGGAGCTTATCCACGCCCACAACATCTTCTTTGATACACTCGGGCGCTATGGCATCATCCCGCTGGTGCTGTTCATCCTGGTGATTGGGGTGATCAGCCTCTTGGCGACGACCAAATACACGCTCGGCATCCTGCTGTACTTCGGTGCCTACATCTTCATCGGGCTGTTCGAATACAACTACCTGTTCATGTTCGTCTACTTCTCGCCGATCGTGCTGCTGTTCATGTTCATGGCGTACATCTTGACACTCAGGGAGGACATGTCCGATATGAATGCGGCCAAATCTGGAAAATAGAATCCCTGGCACAGCAGACTTCTGCTGTGCTTTTTTAATGCAGCTGTATGGAAAAATAAATTTTCTGAAAATATGTAGTACAATGGAGTTGTCGAATATATTAGGGGGAACCGCATGTGGAATATTAAAAGGTTCGAGGAACTATCTCTTGGAGAACTGACAGAGATATTCCGTTTGAGGCAGGAGGTCTTCATATTGGAGCAGGAAAGCCTGTTTGAGGATATTGACGGGGAAGATGGAGAAGCGATACACATTTTCTATCAGGAGGATGACATGACCAAATCCTATTGCCGGATCACGAAGAGCGATAAGATCGTCATCGGCCGTGTGCTGGTCAATCCCGATTACAGGGGAGAGGGCAGGGGGAAAGAACTGTTCGACTATGCCCTTGAACATGTAAAGCAGGAATATCCGTCCACACCGGTCGCCATCACGGCCATGTGTTATCTGGAGGACTTCTATGAGACTTTCGGCTTCAGGCGGATATCGGAGCGCTATGATATTGCGGGGCACCAGCATGTGGATATGGCACTGGAGCAGTAAACCAAATAGGCATGAAGAAAGGGCTGGGAAATCATGATGATTTCTCAGCCCTTTTTGCGTTGGCGTGTCTTCGAATATCCGAACAGCCGCATGATGCTGCTGATGATTGGGGTATGGAGCATCATGAACTGGGCGACCTTCATCACCCGTGTGATGCGCTTCGGCTGCTTGATGAGCCGATACAGCCACTCGATCTGGAATCTGATCCAGATGTCCGGTGCGCGCTTGGCTTCACCGGAGAGAACGTCAAAGCTGCCGCCGACGCCCATGAAGATGCCTTTGTCGAAGTGGTCCATATGGTCTCTGATCCATTGTTCCTGTTTCATCATGCCGAGTGCGACGAAGATGATGTCCGGTTCCGTGTTCGCAATCGACTCTACTAGTGCGTCTTCATCAAGATCCGCATAGCCGTGGTGGCGTCCGGCTACCTTGAGTTTCGGGAAGCGTCTTTCTGTCCGTTCCACGGCCTTTCGGTTTGCTTCTTCCTTCGCGCCGAGGAAATAGGCGCTGTAGCCCTTCTCTTCGGCATAGGCGAGCATCGCACGCATGGTGTCGATGCCGCTCACCCGCTCCTGGAGCGGTGTGCCCATCATTTTTGCGGCATTGATGATGCCGATGCCGTCCGGCAGTACGTGGTCCGCAGACTGTACGGTTTCCTTGAAGTCAGGGTGATCGCGGGTGGCGATGACGATTTCGGGATTGGCGGTGACGATGAAGCATTTGTCCCCATGATCAAGGCACGGACGGACGGTACTCTCCATGAATCCCTCCAGTGTCGTGTTCGTGAATTCGATCCCCATCACTGTGACATTTCGGTTTTGTTCAGTCATAAGATCCCCTCTATCCATATAGAAAAATACCGGTCAGGACGACCGGCGGCTGTATCATGTTTCCGTCGTTTCTTCTGAAGTGCTGCTCTCATGGACCCAGACGTCCTTGTCTTCCCCTTCGATACGGCCTCTGTACCAGACATTGTTGCCGACGAGCACCGTTTGGTTCACGGCGAAGCTGCGGCCGGCATGATCTTCAAGAGATTCATACACATACTGCTGACTGCCGCCCCATGGTGCCGTTGCGGCAAAACCTTTCCCCGTCAGGGTGAGGTCCTTCCTGTCCCGGTCGACCAGCGTGTGGACGTGGGCCGTCGCTTCGGTGGCACGGATCCAGCCGATGACACCCTCGGTGCCGCTCGCCCGTGTACTGAGCAGGTAGTAGTTCTCGAACTGGTAGGTGGCTTCCCTTTTTACATGATATACCCTGTTTTTGTACTTTTTTGCATTTTCCGCCCTCTCGTGGTCGTTCGGCGCACGGAATATGTCGGTGGCGTGCGCCTTCAGATGGGCGAGCTTGCTGACCGGCTGGATGGTGTATTTGTGGGAGATTTCGAGATCTTCCTCCCCGTCATCCAGCAGCAGGAGGCTGCCGACCTTGCGGTAGTCGTTGCCGTTGGTCTCACGGTTCATCGTGCGTGTCCGATACTCGTCGCGTTCTTCCTTCGACATCTTCTGCCATTTGTTGAGGAACGACTCGTACAGCGGAATGACGTCACCCACTTCGCCGAAAGCCTTGACCCGGCCGAATTCGAGCCACAGTATCTTGTCACAGAAGTTCTTGACCTGGTTGATCGAGTGGCTGACGAAGATCATCGTCTTGCCCTGCTCCTTGAACTGCATCATCTTCTGCAGGCTCTTCTCGGCGAACGCCCGGTCGCCGACGGACAGTGCCTCATCGATGATGAGGATATCGGGATCGACGTTGACGCTGATGGCGAAGCCGAGGCGCGACTTCATGCCGCTCGAATACGACTTGACCGGCTGATCGATGAAGTTCTCGAGTTCGGAGAAGGCGATGATGTCGGGTTCGAGTTCCTGAATTTCATCCTTCGAGAACCCGAGCATCAGGCACTTCAGCTCGATGTTGTCTCGCCCGGTCAGTTCATCATTCAGCCCTGCTGCGACGGCGATCAGCGCCGTCTGGCCGTTGACATGGACTTCCCCGCCGGATTCCGGCACGATGCCGGCGATGATGTTCGACAATGTCGATTTGCCGGAGCCATTGATGCCGATGAATCCGATGACGTCCCCCTGTTCGGCCTCGAAGTCCACACCGTTCAGGGCATGGAACACCTGGCCGTGGGAACGCGGGCTGAGGAGGTCGAAGATGCGCTCCTTCTGATTCTCATAGAGCTTGTAGTTTTTTACCAGATTCCTGGTCACGATTGTTTTGGTCATTTACATCCCTCTTATAGGTAGTCGATGAAATTGCGTCTGAATTTGACGTGCAGCGTCGCACCGATGGCGAGCATCACGAAGATGAGGCCCCAGAAGTACAGCGTCAGCTCCCAATGGGTGATGAAGTACCACTCGGTGCCGAAGAATACCGAACGGTAGCCTTCGATCAGGTAGACGAGCGGGTTCAGCTGCATGAGCCGCATCAGCGTCGGGAAGTCCGACAGCAGCGTCAGCGGCCAGAGTACACCGGAAAGGTACAGTGCCATGCGCAGAAGCGAGTTGAGCAGCAGGTGCACATCCCGCACGAGCGTAGACAGGGTGGACGTGATCAGTGAGAACGCGAACACCAAGGCATATGTGCCGAAGATGTAGTAGGCGAGCTGTACATAGTATATGTTGATGTAGTATCCGGCGAACTGGAAGACCACGAACGCAATAACGAGCATGAGTATATGTGTATAGAACTTCGAGAATATCGCGACATTCGGTATGAGGCTGAGCGGGAAGTTCATCTTCGACAGCAGCTTCAGGCGCCGGTAGATCGACTTCGAGGCTTCGATGCTGCCCTGGAAGAAGAACGTCCAGACGACGAAGCCGATGAAGAGCCAGAAGAAGAACGGTACTTCCATGCCGCCCATCTGTATCGGCTCCCGCTGCCGCAGTGTGGCGAAGACGAACCAATAGATCAGTATGCTGATCAATGGCGTCAGCACTTCCCACACGATGCCGAGGTAGTTGTTCTGGTTTTTACTTTTTATGTCGTACATGGACAGGCGTCTCACAAGGTAGAAGTGATTGAACTGCTCCTTCAATACGACCCATATGGATTTCATCAGTTTTTCACAACCATTTCTTTCATCGTTGTTGAATTATACAATTTTATCTTTTAAATGACAAATAATCTCATCACTGACGCGCTTCGACGCCTGTCCGTCTTCGAGGGCGCAGAAGCGTTCACGGAAGGCTGCGGTACCGTATTTTTCGTTAAAGTCGAGCGTCTCCGTCTCCCGGATGGCCCCGAGCAGTCCGTCCGTCGTTTTGACGAGCGGCCCCGGCGCCTCCTGCTCGAAGTCGAAGTAGAAGCCGCGCACCTTGTCCCGGTAGTTGTCGATGTCGTAGGTATAGAAGATCATCGGGCGTTCGAGCACTGCGTAGTCGAAGAACACGGAGGAATAGTCGGTGACTAGCACATCCGAGATGACATAGAGGTCGCGGATGTCCTCGTACTTGGAGAAGTCGTACAGGAAGCCTTCATATCGGGAAAGGTCCAGATTCTCGGCAATGAGGTAGTGGAGCCTGAGGATGATGACGTAGTCATCCGACAGCTCCCGCTGCATCCGGTCTACATCGAACTGGAGGTCGAACTTGTATCTGCCGCGTCCATGATAGGCATCATCCCGCCACGTCGGTGCATAGAAAATGATCTTCTTGCCGAGTGGAAGCCTGAGCTTCCGGCGGATCTTCTCCCTGGCCGCGGAATCGTTGTTCACGAACAGATGATCATTCCGCGGATAGCCCGTCTCGAGCACCGGCCTGTCATAGGCGAATGCACGGCGGAAGATCTCGGTCGAATAGCGGTTCGGGGAAATCAGATAGTCCCATTTACTGGATTCCTTCGTGAAGTTCCGCTTGTACTTCTCCGTCTCCGTCCCCGGCATATGGACCGTGTCGATGTCCGTGCCGAGACGCTTGAGTGGCGTGCCATGCCATGTCTGCAGATACGTGGTATCCTTCGGTTTCGGTATCCACAGCGGCAGGCGGCTGTTCGTGATCCACAGCGTCGCCTTGTTCATATAGATGATCCAGCTCGGCGTGAATCGTGTCACATACGGGATCTCCATCTCCTTGAAGATTTTCTTATGACGCCTGTCGACGCTCCACATCAGGCGGTAGTCCGGGTAAGCCGCCGACATGTACTCGTACAGGGCCCGCGGGTTGTCGCTGTACTGCCTGCCGAGGAAGCTCTCGAACATGATGAGCCGGTGGTCCTTATGGAAGCATCTCCCAAGCGACCAGAACAGCAATTTGTAGAGTTTCAATGCAATTACTTTTAAGGATTTCATACGCACCACACCTGAAATAAAATTTTTCCAGCCGGATATGGTATAATCTACACCATAATCATATCCGACATATCTACAACATTATATCATCATCAAGGTATATCAGGGGGGCATACCATGAAAAAAGTCATCACCTACGGGACATTCGATCTGATTCATATGGGACACATCAACATTTTGCGCCGCGCCAAGAAAATGGGGGACTACCTCGTCGTCGCCATCTCGACCGATGAGTTCAACACCATGAAGCACAAGCAGGCATACTACTCCTTCGAACAGCGCAAGCAGATACTCGAAGCCATCCGCTATGTGGACGAAGTGATTCCAGAGCACACATGGGACCAGAAGATCCAGGACGTCAAGGAACACGATATCGACATCTTCGTCATGGGACACGACTGGGAAGGGGAGTTCGACTTCCTGAAGGAATACTGTGAAGTCATCTACCTCCCGCGGACCGAAGGGGTATCCACGACGAAGACGAAGCAGGACCTGTCGAAGCGGCATGATTAGGGAAGCCGCAATCACCGTGTACCTCACGGTGGTCCGCATCATCTTCACAGGATTCAAGGTTTTTCCAGTCCAAAACAAGACCGTCATGCTGGCATCCTTCGGCGATAACATCGAGAAAGTCCGCCATGAAGTGGCACGGCGTACGGACTCCCGCATCGTCGTGCTGAGGGAATCTTCATGCAGAAGTGCATTCGATGGGATGGAAAATAAAAATCTCATCAGCTTCTCACCGAAGCACCTCCCGCAATTCATCAGGGGGATCTACCATCTTGCTACGGCCAAAGTGGTGTTCGTCGACAACTACCACCTGATCCTCGCTGCATGCGACTTCAAGGAAAAGACGACATGCGTCCAGCTGTGGCATGCCAATGGGGCAGTCAAGCTGTTTGGCCTAAAGGACAAGACGACGAAGACCCGCCCGGACTCCGCCCACAGGCGCTTCAGGCAGGTCTATGACCGGTTCCATAAGGTGGTCGTCAGTTCGGATGAGATGGCGGATATCTTCAAGGAGGCGTTCGGCCTCGATGAAGAGAATATGATGCGGACCGGCGTGCCGCGAACGGACTTCTTCCATTCGGAGGATCGGCTCGATGAGGCCAGGAGAAAGATGCATGAAGCACTGCCGCAGATAAAGGGCAGGACCGTCATCCTCTACGCACCGACGTTTCGGGATGATGGGTTCACGGTGCGTGACCTGCCGATCGATATCAGCAGGATGGAGCAGGCACTCGGGGACACCCATCATCTGCTCGTGCACCTGCATCCCGCAGTGGACTTCAAAGGTTTTGAGTCGACCACTTTTGCGACGGATACATCGAAGCGGCATGGCATCTTCGACCTGCTCAGTGTGACGGACATCCTCATTACGGATTATTCATCCATCCCCTTCGAGTTCTCGACACTCCGCCGGCCGATGATATTCCATCCATACGATCTGGAACAATACGAGTCCACACGGGGCCTATGGTTCGATTATGAATCATTGGCGCCGGGTCCCGTCGTCCGTACGACGGAAGGGATCATCGAAACGATTGAAGCAGACAGCTTCAATATGGAAGCCATCGAAGCGTTTGATGCGGTATGGAACAAGTATGCAGATGGCAGTTCGACGAAAAGATTGATTGAGACAGTATATAAAGAGAAGCTTGAGGACTAGTCCTCAAGCTTCTCTATTTTTTTCATCACCGCTTCATAGATGCGTCTGCGGTTGTTGTGGTCCTGGTAGTCGAAGATGCTGGACAGGTCCACTTCGCGCGGCTGGAAGCCATTCCTGATATAGATTTCGATGGCATCGACCAGGTCCTCTTCCTTCTTTGCGATGTCCCCGATGAATGTCTGGGAGAGGGGGCGCAGCCGGCCCTGCCTGAAGAACTGGCGGACATCAAAGTGGTAGTAGATGACCGGCTTGTTCATCAGCGTGAAGTCGAAACTGACACTCGAGTAGTCTGTGATCAGCAGGGAGTGCGCGATCAGCAGATCCTGCACCGTACGTTCACCGAGCCGTATGAAGTGGATATTCTTCCCCTGGTCGAGATGCTCATCGTTGAAGTAGCGCTGGGCACGGTAGTGCGGATAGAAGTTCAGGTGCACATCATTCTCCTCAAGCAGCCTGTTGAGGCGTTCGTTATGGATCAGGCTGTGGTAGCGGGCGTAATACGTGCTGTTAAGGAATGCATCGTCCGTGCTGATCCAGTCGCGCCATGTCGGCATGAGGAGGATGTCGCGCGTTTCATTGTGGTGGGGCAGATGATCGAAGCGCGCGAGCCCTGTTGCGGCGACTTCATCTTCTTCATACCCCATCTTGCGCATGACGACATTCTCCTTCTCCGGTGTACTGCTGACGATGAACAGGTCGAACGGGAGGTCATAGTACTTCTTGTCATACTCAACAGGTTTCCTTCCCAGCACACCGTGCTGGAGGAAGACCTTGACCGTATCCTCATAGTGGAAGAAGCCCCGTGCCGTCTTGTATGGCAGCAGGTTCTCAAGGTCATGGGTGCCAAGGAGGACACCCGCCCGGAAGGCGAGGTCGAAGTGTGCATCCGATCCGAATGCGAGCACATTGTCTTCATCCCGTATTTTCTCATAGTCGCCGGCGGTATCCTCGATGACATAGTAGGCGTCGACATCCGTATTCTCCTTCAGCCAGGTGAAGAGGGCATAGCCGTTATCCTGGGCGGTATCATACCGTTCCCCGAGCAGCCAGGTGTTCATGTCCTTCCGGCTCGTATCTTCCGGTATATCGACGGAAGCGGGAATCATGAAGGTCTCGACTTTGAGGTTGTTGTAGGGCGTCGTCGTAATGAGATGGTGATGCGTATTGCCTGATGCGTCCACCACTTCATGGCGCGCGTAGAAGTTGTCCTTCCTGTATTCCGAATGCCTGTACTTGATCTTCTCCCGGCGCAGCACTTCACCGCTCGAGTGGACGATTTCTATGAATACATCGATGATCGTCTTGTCCTTGCTTTTGATATCGATGAAGTCCAGTTCCTTCAAGTCCACGTTGAAGCTGTTGCCGATCTCCACCCGCACGAAGTCTCCAGAGTACCGGTCGACGAATGCCATATGGGGGGTGCTGTCGATGAATGCATCTTCCCCCCGGATATAGCCCTCCAGGTTGAAGTCGTCGATGTCGGTCACCTGACGCTTCAGCCGGCGTCTCGCGACATTGAAGCCGAGCATGCCATCCTTGCGCCGGTAGAACCATATCTGGAACTTCTCGAAGTGGGAAGCCGCCCATATCCGCCCATCGAATCCGAATGTTCCAATGTCCTTCATGTCCAGCTGCAGACGGATCGGTGCGTCGCCGGCGGTCTCGAACATGAGGCGCTTCCGTGATATATTGTTGATCAGCTGATCGAGCGGCACGCTGACTTCAGCCGCCTCTCCGGTCTGATCGCCGGCAAACGGGATGCGGATGATGTCGTCAGAAGCCGTATCTGCCACGAGCAGTGCAGACAGCGCTGCAGATGTATCGGTGTAGAAGTGCATCCGTACAGCATCATCGTGAAGAACGCTTTCGAACGCCTCCACACGTGCCTTGTGGCTGGTGATCTCCGCCGACAGCATACCATCCTGTCTAAAATATGTGATCGCATGATTCAATGCAGCCATGGCGAACGGTTCTCCCGTGTAGCGTATCGGTACCAGTTCAAAGTCCTTCAACAGATATACATCCGGCCGTCCCATCACCGCATCTGTAAAATCCGCAATCTGCATGATGGAAGGGTCTTCGGATATGTTCTCCATTATTTTAAGCTTATTGCCGTAGTGGAAGGCGAGTGCATGATCACTCATGTCATCCATGCCTTCGGCCGAGAGTTCAAGCCGTCGGTAGCCGGCCTCAATATTTGAAAGTGCCATAGGCTGATCCGTCTTGAAGCGGTAGTCCGACAGCAGGTTTGCAATCAGCAGGTTGCCTCTGACGATGGATACATTGAAATATCGCCGGTTCGAGAAGAATGATCGTTTCTTTCCTGCATTGTCCACATCTGTCTGGACGATCAGCTTCTTTCTACCGAGCATCATTTTAACGGTCGACCGCCCCTCTGTCTGATCGATGACGGCAAATGGAACCTCGATGCCGATGATGTGTCCCTGGCGGTGGGCGTCCAGTTCATAGATCGCCGGGCCATTCGTCAATGTGACCTGGAGCCTTCTTTCCAGTCCGGTCTTGAGGAAATTCTTGAATGACACATTTACGATTACATGATCCGCGTGCACAGTGATGTCATGCAGGATCAATTTTTTGATCAGACGCTCCCGCACACGTCTGGGAACGGTTTTTCTGAATAATTTCCGTACTTTCTTCTGCAGCACGTTCATCGATCCACCTCCTTCTCTGATGTCCTATTCATATTCTACCCGATTCCCGCCCATATATTGGCATTGTCGTTGCATCATCCAGTATATCAGTCACTATGCTTTCTTCCATTATAATATAGAAATGAGCAAAATAGAAAAAGGTCCGAGAATACCCAAAAAGGGCATTTCGAACCAATCCTTTCACATCAACATCATTTCTTCAGTCCCGTCCCGCACCGCGGGGCGATGGTATCCGCCGTCCATTTGTCGTGGAGGAGTGATACATATAGGTCATATGCCGAATCACCATATACACGATCGTCCCCGAATACATAGAGTGGGGGAAGCGGGTCATGGTTCCACAGGTCATCATCCAGATGACCCTCGATCAACCTCTTCAGTGATTCGAGGTCTTCCCTGAAATCCGGACTCCGCTTGCCACCCCGCCGCTGATGCTCCAGGTCGCACTCTTCAAGCAGGCGGTAGGTATCTGTAATGTACGGGTTCCCGGCATTATACACATGCTTCATGATCGGGTGGTGCTGATAACGTGTGTTTGTGTCCAACACCCCGACCAGGCTCAAATTGACCCGCAGGATCTGATAGAGCTCCAGAACCTGCTTGCTTAATCGCCGGTTGTCGAGATACCTTGCACTCACTTCATGATCTGGACTTACTCTGAATATCTGCATCTACTCGTAGATGTAGGCGAGGACATCAAGCGCCTGCTCGACCGTCTCCACCGTGATGTTCGCCTTGTTGGACAACTCTTTCAGCGGATGGATCAGTTCTTCAGGGCGTACGATGATGAGTGGCTTGCCGAGCGTCACAGCAGCACTTGCATCCATCGCCGTATTCCACTGCTTGTACTTCTCACCGAAGAGCGCAATCACGACATCCGACTTCTGCATCAGCACCTGCGTGCGGAGGTTGTTCACTGCAGAAGCGGCATCATCCTTGAAGAAGCCGCTCGGCTGTTCGCCCAAAATGTCTTCTCCGATATTATCCGAACGGTCATGGTTCGTCTGCGGGCCGACGAAGTCGAGTGGCAAATCCTTCTCATCCGCAATCTGCTTTACTTCCTCACGCCAGTCGTCATGAATCTGTCCTGCTAAATATACTGTAAGTTGCATAACGCATCCTCCTATAGTGTGTTACTTCAATGATAGCTGAAACTCGAATTCTTTCAAATTAAATACTCTATTCCATCGTATTGCCTTCTGCCGGTATCGGATGTTCCCTGAACATCTTGGCCAGATGCATCGTGTTGTAGGCGAGCATCTTTACATGCTGTTTCGTGAACTCGTTGTCGCGGTCCGTGTCCATATACGATGGCCCCGGCCCTGCATCTCCGACCCAATACGTATCGACGTTCGGCGGGATGGTGAAACCGATGTGGGAGAGGCCGTAGAGGATCGACTGTGCCGCATGCTTCGCACCGTCTTCATTTCCCGTCACAACCACTCCGCCGACCTTGTTGTAGAAGATTGATTGGCCCTTGTCGTTCGTAAGTGAAGAGCTCCCGTACAGACGCTCTATGGCCAGTGTCGCAATGCTGCTCTTCTCACCGAGCCAGAGCGGTGTACCGATGAGGACGATGTCCGCCGCCTTGACCTTCTCGAGTATTTGAGGGAATTCATCTCCGTCTCCCATGTCGTCGGAAATGCCGTAGCGGATGTTGTAGTCATTGAGGCGCACGACTTCCGTCTCCACCCCATGGTCCTCATAGATGTCCATCACTTCACGTGCCAACACTTCCGTATTGGATGGATCCTCACCGTATTTCAATGTCGTATTGAGTATCAAAGCCTTCAGTTTCATCTGTATGACCTCCAATCGCGTAATACTCATCTTTACCACTGTTCACCAAATAAAAAACCGGCAGGAGATCCTGCCGGCATGAATCTATACGAGCCTTTTCTTTGAAAATTTGTTCGCCACCCAGCGGATGGTGAGGCCGCCTGCGATGAACAGGCCGATGTATCCGAAGATTGGATAGAATATGTTGACCAGATCCACGAATCCGACAAAGCTCAAGGCGTAGCCGAACAGCAGCCCCACAGCAAGCATGATCTTATACTTGCCGGAATACGCGGTGGCAAAGCGTGTCAGGAACGGGTACATCAGCCCGACTGCCGTATTATAGATGACCAGCAGCATGACAACCGACAGTCCCACACTCAGCGCCGGGTGCACGCCCTCTGCGAGCAGCAGGGTAGGCAGTGCCGCCTCGTTGGCGGTATTGAGGTTCGCAAGCATGCCGCCGTTGATCAGCAGCATCAAGAGCATGATGATGATGCCGCCCACCAAGGCTCCGCGCCTCGCAGCCTTATGCTTCGATGCCTCAGAGCCCATGATGGACAGGAAGCTGAATGCGGTCGCGAGTACAAGACCGCTGTAAGTAATTGCGTCCCACCACCAGTGGCCGGATGGTGTACGGTCGATCTGTGCGTACTGGTTCACTTCACCGAGCGGCACAACCGGGTTGAATACATTGAACGCTGCGATGATGAGTACGAATGCCACCAGAAATGGCGTCACTGCACCAAGAACCGCGACGATCTTATTGAAGTCGAGCAGCAGGGTGACGAACACCGCCACCATCATGATCAGCGAACCGAGCCATGGGGCCACGCCGAAACTTTCGTAGAATGCAGAGCCTGCCCCTGCGAGCATGATCACTGCGATGCCATATAGAAAAAAGACAAGTATGTAATCGATTGCCTTTCCAATCATATCTCCAAACATTGTGTTGATCGGCTCCTCATGGGAATCCGCCTTCAATCGATAGCCAAGTTTAGCCGCTTGCCGGCCGACAAACATGATGATCAGTGCCGAGAGGATGATTGCAGCATAGCTCCATGTCCCATAGTTCGTGAAGAACTGGAGTATTTCTTGGCCTGTGGAAAACCCGGCCCCTACAATGACCCCCGTGTAGGCAAATCCAATCATCATTGATTCTCGTCGATAACTCAAAAAATCTCCTCCGTATTTGGTTTTTGACTTTAGTTATATAGACGTTATATTAAAATATAAACAATATTCTGCGAATTAGGCAAGGAAATAGTGAAATATTTCTCATAATTATGGGAGGAACCATCAATAAATAGAATATTCATAAAAAGCGCTTTCATTGATAAATTCCCGAAATACTGTGCAAAAATCCACCTTAATCTGATATAGTAATAAACTGTAAACATATATAACATTTCTACATATAAATATGGAGGCCAACATGGAAGAAACATTGAATTTGGAAGACATTCTTGAAGTGATCAAGAAGAACCTGGCGATGATCATCGCCCTTGTACTGCTCTTTGGTGCAGCCGCTGCATTCGCCACCGCATTTCTCATGACCCCGCAATATGAAGCCAACACACAGATCCTCGTCAGTCAATCTCAGGAATCGGAAGCCGTCAACAATCAGGATATTCAGGCCAGCCTTCAGCTGATCAATACATATAGGGACATCATAAAGAGCCCGACAGTGCTCGATGATGTTGTAAGCAACCTTGATCTGGAACAGGATACAGCGGCACTTGCCAACCAGATTACAGTGAATAACCAGGACCAGTCCCAGGTCGTGACAGTGACGGTCACCAATGAAAATCCGCAAGATGCTGAAACCATCGCCAATGAAATCGCCGATGTGTTCCAGGAGCGCGTGCAGGAAGTGATGAACGTCGATAACGTCTCCATTCTCGCTCCGGCAGATGTCGGAGAAGAGCCATCACCTGTATCTCCACAGCCGCTCATCAACATCGCCATCGGTATGATCCTCGGTGGACTGCTTGGACTCGGTATCGCATTCCTCAGGGCATTCCTAGACAAGCGGGTTACAACCGATGAAGAAATCCAGAAACACCTTGAACTGCCGGTACTCGGTACCATCGCAAAATTCGAGAGCCAGAAAGGAAACTGATCATGTTTGGTAAAAAAAGATCCCATAGTTATGTATCCGGCCCGAGGGAACTCATCGTGAAAAGACAACCTAAATCCCCAGTCAGTGAACAATTCCGGACTGTCCGGACGAACATCATGTATTCGAATATCGATACTGAAATAAAAACTGTTCTCGTCACCTCTGCGACACCAGGTGCAGGTAAGTCTACTACCGCAGCGAACCTCGCTGTCGCCTATGCCCAGTCCGGCAAGAAGACACTGCTGATGGATGCTGACATGAGGCGCCCGACGACGCACTATACATTTGAGGTCACCAATCAGCGGGGCCTATCCACAGTCATCGTCAATGATGTGCCTGTAGAGAATGTCGTCAGGGAAACGGAAATAGAGAACCTTGATATCGTTTCATCCGGGCCGATTCCTCCAAACCCGTCAGAGCTCCTGTCATCCAACAAGATGACACACTTGCTGAAGACATTCTCGATGCATTACGACATGGTCATCATCGATTCGCCGCCACTGCTCGCGGTGACCGATGCTCAGGTACTCAGCAAGATTACAGATGGCACAGTGCTCGTCACCAACGTAGCCGAAAACAACCGGGATAAATTAAGGGAAGCGAAGGATCTATTGGATAAGGCCGATGCGAACATTCTCGGCGTCGTCATGAACAACAAGAAGATGAATACTAAGAAGGACGACTACTATTATTATTACGGGAGCGAATGAAAATGATAGATATCCATAACCATGTACTCATAGGGGTGGACGATGGGCCACAGACAGAAGAGGAAGCGGTATTGCTTCTTAAACAGGCAATCGACAATGGCATAACGGATATCATTGCGACCCCACATCACTATAGTGGGGATTTCGTTAATCCCGGAAGTAAGATTTTAGAAAAATTGGACGAACTCGACCAGATCATTTTACAACATCAATTGGACATCAACGTACATCCCGGACAGGAGATCAGAATGAATGGGAACTTCGTCGAAGAGTTGAAGTCCGGTTCAGGCATCCCGCTCAACCAATCGCAGTACGTGCTGGTTGAGTTTTCTTTTAATGAAGTGCCGAGCTATGCATGTCCCATGTTCTATGACATGCAGATGAGCGGCTATACACCACTAATAGCACACCCGGAAAGATGCAAGCCAATAATCAAGGATCCGGATAAGCTTCATGAGTATGTGGAGAAGGGTGCAGTGGCGCAAGTAACTGCTGGATCGGTTGCTGGAGAGCTTGGAGAGAACCTAAAAGAAACAAGCTTAAAGATGATCGAGGCGCATCTGGTACATCTCATCGCCAGTGATGCGCATCATGCAGAACTGAGACCTTTCATGTTGAAGGAAGCATATGATGTAGTGGAGAAGGAACTCGGATCCATCTATGTGGAAGATTTGAAACACAATGCTGAAGCCGTATTGCGTGGAAAAGAAGTGAAGGTGAAGCGGCCATCTAAGATAGAAACACATTATAAAAGCAGTAAGAAAAGAAAAAAGAAGAAGTTTTTAGGATTATTTTAATTGGAAAGAAGCGTGTGATTTATGGGTGCAAAAGAACGGTATATACTTCTCCTTATCATTGACTCATTGATTGTGACATTTTCAGTATTCATCGGCTATTACATATTGGCACCATTCTTCCTCCAGTATACGATGCCAGTCCTTATTACCACTTCAATCATCCTCTTGATCAGTCACCATGTCTTTGCATACGTATTTAACCTTTATCACCGCGCTTGGGAGTATGCGAGCGTCAGAGAATTGATGTCCATCGCCCAAGCAGTTACCGCATCGATTATCACAACTTACATATTGAACATCTTGTTGTTCCAGACAACATTTACAAGGTTGATGATCATTACCTGGATGATGCACCTTATATTGATTGGCGGCTCAAGATTGTCATGGCGTGTTGCACGGCATCACTTAATAGGAAAACAATCTTCAGACCAGGAAAAACTCCGCACTTTAATTGTGGGAGCTGGAAAGGGTGGTTCAATACTGATTAAGCAGATGTTGGACACTCCTGCAATGAACATGCTGCCTGTAGTGGCGGTAGATGATGATTCTACTAAGCAAAGAATGGAACTTGCTGGTGGTGTCAGGGTAGAGGGCAAAAGAGAAGATATAGAAAAGCTTATAAAAAAGTATGACATTCGGAAAGTCGTCATAGCAATTCCATCGTTAAGCAAAACAGAACTGAATGAAATTTATGAACTGTCTAATCATGAAAGTGTAGAAGTCATGATTATGCCAAATATCGATGATGTGATGTCTGGGAAAGTGGAAGTAAACGCACTCAAGAAAGTGGAAGTAGAAGACTTGTTGGGACGTGAGCCTGTAAAACTTGATACAGCAGGTATCGAAGAGCAGGTGAGAGATCGTACAATACTTGTTACAGGTGCTGGAGGCAGTATCGGATCAGAAATAGTCAGACAAATTACCAAGTTCCAGCCGAGGGAAATCGTGCTGCTTGGTCACGGCGAGAACAGTATCTATACGATTTTAGAAGAAATGACTGGAAGAAACAACAATATAGAATACATCCCAATCATTGCAGATGTTCAGGATCGTCAAAGAATGTTTGAAGTGTTTGAAACGTATAAACCGAATATTGTTTATCATGCTGCTGCGCACAAACATGTGCCGTTGATGGAATATAATCCTAAAGAAGCTGTAAAGAATAATATAATAGGTACAAAAAACACAGCAGAAGCCGCATGTGAATATAAAACTGAAAAGTTTGTATTGATATCTACTGATAAAGCAGTAAATCCACCGAATGTAATGGGAGCCTCAAAACGGGTTGCTGAAATGGTGGTGCAAGGGTTGAATCAAAATTGTAAAGAAACTACTCTGGTAGCTGTAAGATTTGGTAACGTCTTAGGCAGTCGAGGCTCTGTAATACCTAAATTCAGAAAACAGATAGAAGCTGGAGGCCCGATTACCGTTACGGATGAACGAATGACTAGGTATTTTATGACCATACCCGAGGCTTCTAGACTTGTAATCCAAGCAGGTGCAATAGCAGAAGGGGGAGAAGTATTTGTGCTTGATATGGGAGAACCAGTAAAAATAGTGAATTTAGCTAGAAATATGATTAAATTAAGCGGTTATAAAGAAGATGAAATAGGAATAAAGTTTAGTGGTGTTAGACCGGGAGAGAAACTATTCGAAGAACTTTTAAGTGAAGATGAAATACATCCAAACCAAGTATATACAAAAATTTATAGAGGTAAAACAGTGTCTTATCCTATTATTGAAATTGAAAAGACGATTAAACAATTAGAAAATAACAATAATATCAAAGAACTGTTGCTAGACTTTGTGAATCGAAAAGAGTATACAAAAAATTAAGTTACAATTTTTTCTTTGTTTTAACCTTTAGGATGAAGTACGTAGACTCATTAGATTAGATAAATTTTATTGGGTTAATAAGCGGTTTAACAATAACCGCTTTACACAAATAGTTAAGTAATAAGAGACTAAATATCTTTTATGAGGAGCGTTACGAAGATGTATTTGAAAATAAAAAGACTAATAGATTTCAGTCTGTCTCTTCTAGCTATGTTGGTGCTATGGCCTTTGTTCCTTTTGATAGCGATAGTGATAAAAATTGATTCAAAAGGACCTGTGCTGTTTAAACAAAAACGAATCGGGAGGAATAAAAAACACTTCAATATATTGAAATTCCGAACAATGAGAATAGATACACCTGATGATATGCCGACCCACCTCTTTGAAGACCCGGATGCGTTCATTACAAAAAGCGGTAAAATTCTTAGAAAAACAAGTTTGGATGAACTCCCGCAAGTCATTAATATTCTAAAGGGGGAAATGAGCATCATTGGTCCAAGGCCAGCCTTGTGGAACCAATATGATCTTATAGCAGAACGTGATAAATATAAGGCTAATGATGTTCCAACAGGACTGACAGGCTGGGCACAGATTAATGGGAGGGATGAAACGCCTATTGAAATAAAAGCTAAATTAGATGGGGAATATGTTGAGAATATGGGCCCTATAATGGATACAAAATGTTTCTTTGCTACTTTAATAAGTGTTGTAAAAAGTGATGGTGTCGTTGAAGGTGGAAGAAAAAGTTCTCAAAAGGAGAATTATTCTCAATGAAAAAAATATTAGTAACGGGAACTAACAGTTATATTGGAAATAGTTTATCGAGTTGGTTAGCAAGATATCCTGACGACTACTGCATTGATACCATCAGTCTAAGAGACAATTCTTGGAAAACAAAAAGATTCTCGGATTACGATGTAGTTTTTCACGTCGCTGGAATAGCGCATGTTTCTTCTGATCCGAATATGGAAGAAGAATATTACAAAGTAAATCGTGACCTTACGATTGAGGCTGCAGAAAAAGCCAAACGTGATGGAGTTAAGCAGTTCATCTTTATGAGTAGTATTATAGTTTATGGAGACAGTACGAGTGAAAAAAGCATCATTGATAGGAAGACGGAACCGAAACCTAGCAGCTTTTATGGGGAGAGTAAGCTTCAGGCTGAGGAAGGCATCAAGCCTTTGGAATCTAAGGATTTCAACGTTGTAATAATTAGGCCTCCGATGATTTATGGAAAAGGTTCGAAAGGTAATTATCCTAAACTTTCCAAAGCAGCTCAAAAACTTCCGATATTTCCTGATATCGATAATCAGCGAAGTATTCTTCATATAGATAACCTTAGTGAATTTATTAAGCTGATGATCGATAATGAAGAAAGCGGGACTTTCTTTCCGCAGAATAGTGATTATGTAAAGACAAGCGAAATGGTTAAAATAATCGCTGAAACTCATAACAAAAAGTTAAAGTTGACAAAAGTATTCAATCCATTAATAAAGCTTCTTGTGGGGAAAATAGGGATTATAAATAAAGTCTTCGGTAATTTGGTTTACAGCGATGATATCAGTACTTATAAAAAGGAATACAGAGTTCATGATTTTAAAGAAACTATTGAAGCGACAGAGTTAGGGAGAATTAAGTAATGAAAAGGGTACTTATCTTAGTTAACCATGAGGTGGTTATTTACAATTTCAGGTTGGAAATTGTAGAGCGTCTTATTGAAAAGGAATATGAAGTTTATATCTCTAGTCCAGCTGGTGAAAAAATAGAGGAACTGAGTGCATTAGGTTGTAAACATGTGGACTTAACCATAAATCGCCACGGAACAAATGTTGTAGAAGAACTAAAACTATTGTCTTATTATATAAAAACAATAAAGCGGACTAAACCAGATGTAGTTCTTTCTTTTACTATCAAGCCCAATATATACGGTGGTATAGCATGTAGGTTATTGAATGTTCCTTTAATAGCTAATATTACAGGTTTAGGTACAGCAGTCGAAAACAAAAGTATAATGCAGAGAATATCTATCCGCCTCTATAAAATGGCTTTTAAAAAAGTGAATTGTGTATTCTTCCAAAACACTGAAAATATGGAGTTCTTTAATAATTATAATATTGCAGTAGATAAACATAAGTTACTACCCGGCTCAGGAGTAAACTTAAATCGTTTTGATGTACTAGAGTATCCTCATGATAAAACAACAGAATTTGTTTTTATCTCTAGAATTATGAAAGAAAAAGGTATTGAGCAGTATTTAGAAGCTGCTCAATATATAAAAGATAAGTATCCAAACACATTATTTCACGTGTGTGGATTTTGTGAAGAGGCATATGAAGACCAATTAAATGAGCTTCATGAGCAAGGGATTATTTATTATCATGGAATGGTCAGAAACGTAAGTGAGATTTTAAAAAGAAGTCATTGTACTATTCATCCAACATATTATCCAGAGGGTCTATCCAATGTACTGCTTGAAAGTGCAGCAAGTGGCAGGCCTATTATTACTACTAATCGAAGTGGTTGTCGCGAAGTTGTAGAAGAAGGGAAAAATGGCTATATGGTAGAGCAAAAAAATAGCCAAGCTCTTATAAAAGCTATAGAGAAATTTCTAGAATTAGATCATAAACTTAAAAAGCAAATGGGTACAGAAGGTAGGAGAAAAGTTGAAAAAGAATTTGATAGAGGGATTGTAGTGGATGCATATCTTAAAGAAGTAGATAAAGTTTAGAGGTGTCTAAAATGAATTATAAAAAAATAATACCGAACCAAGATGTAAGATTGAAGATTTTAAAATCTACGGAATATATACCTGATAAGATAATGATTAAACTTCAGTATTATCTTAAGACAGGAAGAAAACTTAGGTTGAAAAAACCAGAAAGATTTACTGAAAAAATACAATATTATAAATTGTACTGTCGAGAAGAAATGATGACAAGGTTAGCGGACAAAGCCCAAGCTCGTAATTATATAAAGAGTAAAAATTTAGAAGAAATACTCATACCTTTATACGGGATTTATAATAATGCAGATGAAATAGACTTCGATAAGCTTCCCAATCGATTTGTAATAAAGCTCAACAACGGAAGTGGTACTAACATATTGTGTAAGTCTAAACAAAACTTAAATATAGAAGAAACAAAAAATATTATAAATAGCTGGTTGAAAAATCGTACTGTAAAAGCAGGAAGAGAATGGGCATATTATAATATAGAACCTAAAATAATAATTGAGAAATTCATGGAATCTGAGGAAGGTCTAATTGACTATAAGTTTTATTGCTTTAATGGAGAGCCTCAATTTATAAAAATATCTTTAATCGAAAATTTAAATAATGTAACTAACAATAGCTTTTATGATTTAGAATTTAAAAAACTCCCTTATCTTACGGATGGGGTAAAGGGAATAGAGAGAAACTTACCGGAGCCAAAAAAATTTGATAAAATGGTAGAAATTTGCAGAACTCTATCGAAAGATTTTCCACACGTTCGGGTGGATTTATATAACTTGGAGGGAGAAATATACTTTGGTGAATTTACGTTTTACGATAACTCAGGTTATCAGCTTTTCGTGCCTGATGAGTTTGACTATATATTAGGAGAACAATTTATTTTAAATAATTAGAAGGGAGGCATATGAATTTTATGAAAGTATTATTTGTGCATGATGGGCCTTTAAGGAAAGACAGTGAGAGCAATTATTATGGGCTTGCTCATAATAATAATTTGTTTAATAGACTTCGTTTGTCAAAATAAGCTAGACAGCCTGCCTACATTCATGTAACTCATAAATGCTTCCAGCGGTGTCTGGTAGTTCAAAGACTTTCTGGGTATGTGGTTTCTCTTGGAGGCTACTGAAGCAACCATCCTCTGATCCACTGTGTTGAAATCCATATGCTTGGGCAGGCCGTCTTTCCGAAGCAGTCCATTGGAATGTTCATTCAATCCTCTTTGGGAAGGCGTGCCCGGGTCGGCAAAGTAAATATCAATATCATTTCGGTTGCTCATTGACTGCCAATTTGAGAATTCCTTGCCACAGTCGAAAGTAATGGATTTGAACACATTTCTGGGGATCTGATGGAACCATGCGTTGATGACTGTTTCAATATCCTTTGCAGTCCGGCCCTCGGGCTTGAGGGTAATGATCACTTTCGACAGCCGTTCTACAAGTGTCACAACGGCACTTTTATGATGGATGCCGACAATGGTATCGCCTTCCAGATGTCCAAATTCTTCTTTGAATGCTGGGTAGTCCGTCTTTCTGTCAGAGAGTTTCCGTCTGAAAGCCTGTCTCCCACGGCGTTCCTTATGGCCGTTGGGTTTTCGCTTTCCTTTCATCGGCAAGGTGGAAACATCAAAGTCTTTGCGCTTGAACATGCGGTACAATGTGCGGCTGGAGCAGTTGATCGGCCGTTCACGGCGACCGACAATCACATCCGGCGTCCATCCTTGCGCGACCTTTTCTGCCACATATGCGCGTTGATCATTCGACAGCACCGTCTGTTTTCGACCGCAACGCTGCTTGTTTGCCTTGTAGCGCTTATAGAAATCCAATGCGGTGTGACCGTCTTTCAGGAAAGTGACCACATTGTGGACGGTCTGACGTGCTCGGCCAATCTGTTCTGAAATCTTTGATACAGAGGCATTCTGATGGAAATAAGATTCTATAATTACAAGTTCATCCGTGCTAAGATGGGTGTAGGTCATTCGTGATCACTCCTATGATTTCTTTGGTCGGAAATACATTTTGAGTGTATCACGAGTGGCTTTCTTTATGTGTCTAGCTTATTTTTACAATCGGCGAGATATAAAATTATAGCTGATGAGGTAGGAGCATTAATAAGGGTTAAAGAGATAAATCCTCAAGAGAAGTATAATTTTTCAAGAATCACAATAAATGATTTTTATAATATTGAAGGCAAAATCTATTTTGGAGAAATGACACTTTATCCTTCAGGTGGATGAAAAGTATTCCCGCTTGAGGAAATGGATTATAAATTGGGGGAACATATTGAACTTTCATCAAAATAATCGATGACCTTCAAACAAAATACTTATTAATGAGTTTAAAAGTCATTTTATAATATTTATAAAATTCACGTACGACTTTAAAAGTCTAATAATGGAGAAGCTATAGGAATTAGCAGACATCGTATTGCCTAGTCAGCAAAAAGATAGTAAGGAGTAGTATTATGAAAATTGAGGTTTCTTTTATTACAACTGTCAAAAATGCAGAAGTCTTTATTAAAGAGACTATTGAAAGTGTTCAGAAGCAAACCCTTGGTAAGTGGGAGTATATTATTGTTGATGATGGTTCAACTGATAACACAATAGAAGTTGTAAAAAGTATATGCGAGAATGATAATAGAATAAAGTTAATCACAACTGGGGGAATAGGGAGAGGAAAAGCTCTTAATTTAGCTATAGAAAATACTAGTGGAAAGTATATAGCAAATATTGATGTTGATGACCCTTCTCATCCACAAAGAGCCCAATTTCAAAAAAAATTCTTGGACGATAATAGGGAATACTCTTTATCAGTCACACAATCTATTTATATTGTTGAGGATGAAAAGGTAAGCTGGGAATTATATAATTCAAATAGTATAAGTTTAGAAGCAGTAGATATTACTACTACGAGAAATAAACCTTTTCGTAAAGAAGCAATTAATCATAGTTCAGTTATGTTCAAGAAAAGTGACTTGATCAACATTGGAAAATATGATGAGTCTAGAAGCATACAGTTTGATGCAGAACTCTTTAATAGATTTTCTTTCAAAGGATATAAAATAGCTTTAATTCCAATGAAATTGGCCACTAAAAGAATGCATTCTAATCAATCATTTGAAGCAGGTAATCGAGTTAAGTATTTAGCAAGCGCCCTCGAATTAAACAAAAACAAAATTAAATTTTTGAATCTTCCTCCAGTTTATTATGTATATATATATATATTAAGTTTTTTTATGGCTTTCTACCTAAAAAGCTAAGAAAATTAATTAAGAAAAAATTGTAATTTCATAAAGAGATGAAAGTTAAGTCTCTATATAATTTATAATCATATTCATCTAATTGTATAAGATATAATTTCTAAGAATTAAAAACCTAAATATGTAACTAGTTTTATTCAGTTCATAAGTCTAATCTTTTAAGACGCTATTAGGTATAAGATTTCTTTGATTTACTAAAATTATATCACCCGTAATTGGAAATTTTATCTTTGAGGAGAAGTTTAGACATGAAAATTTTAATTGTTTGCTATAAATATCCGCCTGCATACTCAGGGTACGGAAAACAATTACAGACCATAATTAATAAAATGATAGATACTAACAAAGATATTGAATTTGAAATTATTAGTGGGAAATTTCCAAATATTGAGGATGAGTATAAAGAAAGATTAAATATACGCCGTATGGGAAGCAAACGATTAACGAAGCTACACCCCTCACTAGGATTTTATTCCTTTGCTTTAAGCACCTTTATAGGAGTTATACTTAAAAAGAATCAAGCCGATATAATACATGGTATTAAAGCAGGACCAGAAGCAATTGCTACTATTTTGGCTAGTAAAATTATAAAGAATCCTGTGATTGTAAAAATTGTAGAGAATGAACTCAGTGATAGAGAAATAGTTTCAGCAAACCCTATAAAAAAAGCATTAAGAAAAATCAGATATCCTATAATTACTAGTGCCGATAAGTATATAGCTATAAGTAAAGATATAAAAACAAGATTGAGAAGCCGTAACGTACCAGACCATAAAATAATAGCACTTCCAAATGCTGTTGACGAAAATCGTTTTACGGTAGCAGGGGAATCTGAAAAGTTATCATTAAGGAAAGTTAATTCTATTAGTACCTCAGCAACTGTCATTCTGTTTTCTGGTTCAATTTCAAAGAGGAAGGGGATTTATGACTTACTTAAAGCTTATGATAACATTAATATGTCAGATGAGATTTTACTGCTTCTTTGTGGGCCAATGTATGAAAATGAAAACTACTTCTCAGACCTATTAGAAACTATAAATAAAAAAAGATCGAATAAAAAAGTTAAGTATCAGGGAAGTGTCGATAATATAGAAGATTATATAAAATTGTCAGACATTCTTGTTTTACCTTCTTATTCTGAGGGCCTACCCAATGTACTTTTGGAAGGTGCAATTAGTGGAAAAGCACTATTAGCATCAGACATTAGTGGCAATAATGAGATCATTAAGGATGGTTTTAATGGAGTTTTATTTTCGGTAGGCGATTATAATAAACTCACAGAAAAACTTACTGATTTAATTATCGATAAAGATAAACGTTTATATCTAGCTGCTAATGCTCAAAAGAAAGCGATTGAGTCATATTCTTTAAGCAAAATCACGCAACAATATTACGACCTTTATGAAACTCTGCTTCAAGACTTTAAATAGATATCTATTTGACATTTAGATAGGTAAATGACTACTGAGGAGGGGTTATTAAGTTGGTCACTTCATTTTTACTTTATTTTTCAATCTTTTTGATAACTGCTATATCAGCTGAACTTTCAATACGTTTCAAAGGTAAAATACTGCGCTTTACTTTTGCTTTTTTAACTTTGTTAACGCCTTCTCTGTTTGCCGGCATTAGGTATGATGTAGGGACTGATTATTTTTCTTATTTGAGAATTTTTTCAAATTTAGAAGCAGGAAATCCTGTTAGAACTGAATTTGGGTTTAACTTTTTAAATGTCCTAATAGCTAAATTAGGTGGGGATGTACATTTTTTATTCTTTATAGTATCTTTCTTGACTATGGCATTTATATATTTAACTTTATATAAAAATAGAAATAGTATCAGTATAGGACTAGGGATTTTTGTCTTTTTACTCTTTTTTTATCACGATTCTTTAAATGGTGTTAGGCAAGGGTTAGCAATAGCAATATCGTTATACAGCTTAACATTTATAGTAGAAAAAAAATTTTGGAAGTTTTTTTTATACACGATACTAGCTACAAGTATGCACTTTAGCTCACTAGTCCTTTTACCATTTTATTACATATATAATGTGCTAGGGGATAAAAATCGTATCTTCAGAATAGCAGTGTATCTTATAACGGTAGTATTGATTTTTAACTACGGAGTGATATTAGACTTTCTTTTAAATATTTTTACAGATTTTTCTTATTACTCAAAATATCTTCCTGACCAAAGTGTAGGTGGTTTAGGGTTAGGTCTAATAGCATTTAACGCTCCTCTTATCATCCCAGGAATCTTATTTTATAAACGACTAGTAAAAAATGATGAACGATTTAGATTCTATTTCTTTTTTCTTTTAGTTGGGGTGCTGATAAAGTTTGTAGGGTATTTTGGTGCCGATCATCTTAATAGGGTAGCTGATCCTTTTTTTATAGCGGTAGTTTTGATTGTACCTTATTACTATAAGTATTTGAAAAAAAATGAAATCGAGTACTTCTTAGGAATGCTTATTATACTATTTATTATAAGTCTTTGGTTTTATAACTATATCTTTCTTGGACAAAATGAAACAATTCCTTTTAGAACAATTTTTTCACAATAATTCTTGGTAGTCTTTTCAAAGACTGGAGGACATACAAAGAAACTACCTTTCCTCAGTAGAGTATTAATACTAGAATTATTATTACTATATTTTTTGACCTTGAAGTTTAGTCTTATAAAAAATATGTAAAGACTTTTATCATGATGTAGATTATCTAACGATGAAATTGTTAAAAACTTCATAAATCCTTTTTAATGATTGAGGATACTAATTTAAGGTGAAAAGAGGAGGTAATATTTATGTTAAGGAAAATTATAAAAGGTTTAAAAAATCCAAAGTTATTTATGTTATATATCTTAAGGTTTAAAATCTTTCAACTTATTCCTGACGATATCTTTTTAAAAATAAAATTTAAACTGGTCACAGGTGAAAAGTTAAATCTTAAGCACCCCAAAACATACAATGAAAAGCTCCAATGGTTAAAATTACATGATAGAAAACCTGAATATAAAAAGCTGGTTGATAAATATGAAGTCAGAAAATATATATCAGAAACAATTGGGGGTGAGTATTTAATACCCATGATTGGTACTTGGACTAAGTTTGAGGATATTGATTTTGATGCATTGCCAAATCAATTTGTACTGAAAGTTACTCACGATTCAGGTGGCTTAGTGATTTGCAAAGATAAAAGTAAATTAGATATAGAGGAGGCAAAACGAAAAATTAATAAAAGTTTAAAGAGGAACTATTTTTATCGCGGGAGAGAATGGCCATATAAAAACTTAGAACCTAGAATTATTTGTGAACACTTTTTAAATGATGAAGACAATATTGAACTTAAAGATTATAGGTTTTTTTGTTTTGATGGTAAACCAAAATTTATTGGAGTAGACTTTAATATTACTGATAAAACTAAAACTCGAAGGAACTTATATGATTTAGAATGGAACTTATTAGAAGGTCAAATTTCTTATCCTAATGAATTGTCAAAAAAAATAAAACCCCCAAGTGAGCTAAGTAGAATGATTAACTTAAGTAAGGTTTTATCAAAAGGGATTCCTCATGTCAGGGTAGACTTTTACAATATAAATGAGAAAATTTATTTTGGAGAAATGACTTTTTATCATCAATCAGGACATGGAATTATTCAACCGAAAGAACTGGATTATTTGATGGGTGAGTGGATTAGTCAACCTTAATTAATATTATATTTGTGAAAAATCTACAATAATATAGAGCGATAAAATTATTCTTTAAAATCTCAAAGTGTTATGAAAGCTTAGGGGTTTAAACAGTTCTTATTTGTGTGGAACTAATATGATTGGAAAATGGTGATTAAGTGTATTTTACAGTAGTGATTCCTTTATATAACAAGGAAAAGTATATTTTAAGAGCTATTAATTCTGTATTAAATCAAACTCATTGTGATTATGAAATTATTATTGTAGACGATGGATCCACAGACTTAAGTTGGGATAAAGTTAACGATCTAAATAATCCTAAAATACGTATATTTCAGCAAGAAAATGCTGGAGTATCAGCAGCTAGAAATAAAGGTATATCCAATGCAAATTTTGACTATATAGCTTTTCTAGATGCGGACGATGAATGGACTCCAACTTTCTTAGAGACAATAAACAGATTGATAAATCTTTATCCGATGAATGGAGCTTATGCTACCTCTTACGAGGTTATCAGAAAAGATGGATTTTCGGATCCTGCTACTAAGAAAAATAGTTTTAAACCAAATTGGGAAGGTATAGTAGGAGATTATTTTAAGGAGTCTATTAAAACTCCACTTATCTCTGCTTCCTCGGTTGTCATACCTAAAGAGGTTTTTGATAAAATAGGAGGTTTTCCCCTTGAAATAACCAGAGGGGAAGATTTAGACATGTGGTGTAGAATAGCCTTAAATTACGATATTGTGTTTTCTAATAAATCTCTTGCCACATACTATAACGATATAGAAAATACAGCTACTCAAAAAAAGATTGAGTACAACAAAAGTTTTATGAGCTATGTAGAAGATATTTTAAAAAATGAAAAGAAAAAAGGAGAAACTTCAGTTTATTTTGAAGAGTATATGATAAGCAGGTTGATACAGAAAGCAAGATTTTTAATATCTCAAAGTAATAATAAAGAAGCTAGAGCACTCCTCTGGAGGTATAGAAAGACAAAACGCAATAGAAAAACTTTACTTAAAGCTTATTTATCAAGTTTTAAATTAGTTAGATTATTATCTGCAAAGGTCAAATGAAGGTTATAGAGAGAGGGATTAAGCAGCCATTATGAATCATAAATTTAAAAATTTCACGAAATCAAAATTTGTAAAAAATGTATTTATAATGGCAAGTGGAGCTGCTGGTGCACAAGCTGTGACTATGGCATTATCCCCTATTGTAACAAGGATGTATGGTCCAGAAGCATTTGGAATCATGGGGACGTTCTCTGCTTTAACCAGTATAATCGTTCCTATTGCTGCGTTGTGCTATCCTATTGCAATAGTTTTACCTAAAAGTGAGAAGGATGCAAAAGGTTTAATTAAGTTATCTTTATTAATTACAACGATGATAACAGCGTTTACATTGATAATATTAGCATTTTTTCATAATGATATTGTGGTACTTTTTCAACTAGAAGAAATAGCATCTTATTTATATCTTATTCCTTTAATTATCATTTTTGCTGGAACAGTTCAAGTCACGGAGCAATGGCTTATTAGAACAAATCAATTTACAATTAATGCTAATGTTAAGTTTCTACAATCAATTGTCACAAATGGTAGCAAAGTAGGAATTGGAACGTTTTATCCGACTGCGACTGTTTTAGTCGTGTTACAAGTGCTAGGGAATGGTATAAAAACGTTGATGATTGTAATGTTAGCGAGAAAATCCAATTATAAAAGTGCCAAATCTTCACATGAAGAAGGGGATTCTCTAAAAGAATTGGCTAATAAACACAGAGATTTTCCTATATATAGAGCACCGCAAGTTTTAATTACAGCAGTGTCAGAAAGCTTACCTATTCTTCTTCTAACATCATTTTTTGGACCGGCTTCCGCTGGTTTCTATAGTATTGGCAGAACAGTATTAGGTCTTCCCTCAAATCTTATAGGACAATCAATAGGAGATGTATTTTATCCGCGTATCACCGAGGCAGCAAACAATGGAGAGAATGTAAGCCACTTAATAAAAAAAGCAACCTTTTCTTTAGGAGCTATAGGAATTATACCATTCGGGCTAATTATTATTTTTGGGCCTTGGTTATTTGAACTTGTGTTTGGGTCCGAGTGGGGTAGAGCAGGAGAGTATGCAAGGTGGATTTCACTTACCTCTTTTATGGTTCTCATTAATAAACCAAGTGTTAGGGCAATGCCTGTCCTAAATGCTCAAAGCATACATTTGATATATACTTTTATACTAGTAATAATTCGCACTCTGGGGCTCATAATTGGCTTCGCTGTATTTAATAGTGATATCATAGCTATTGCTTTATTTGGGATCTCAAGTGTAATCATGAATATTTTCCTTTTTTTAATAACTCTTAAGATATGTAAAAGAAGGGAATTCAATAGGGTTTAAACTAAGACTCTCTTGATATGAGCTATATTATGAAATAAAAATAAGCTTGGGAGGTATCTGATAAATGAAAAAAAAAGTAATGATAAATGCATATACCAATTTTAATTTAGGAGACGATTTATTTATAAAAGTATTATGTGAAAGATACCCTGAAACAAATTTTTTAATTTATGCTCCCGAAGAGTACAAGTATACTTTCAAAAATATTGATAACATTCTTATATTTCCAAGTAATAAATTATTTAATAGAATATTTAATTACATTTTGAGAAAAATAAAAAGTGATATCTCCATTCAAAGAATAATATCTAGGAAAGTCGATGCTATTGTACAAATAGGCGGATCGATTTTTATAGAGCGGAAAAAGTACTTAGATTCAAAAGTTAAAAAAGAAAAAAATGTGAAGAAACCTTATTATGTTTTAGGAGCAAATTTTGGACCCTACCAAACAGAGCAATTTTACAAATATCACCATGAATTATTTCAGAGATATACCGATATATGTTTTAGAGATAAATATTCTTACGAACTATTCAAGGATTTAAGAAACGTACGAATGGCCGATGATATTATATTTCAGTTAAGTGACCAAAAAAAAATTGCATCTAAACATTCTGTAGTGATCTCAGTTATAAAACCATCATTTAGGGAGAATTTACAAGATTATGATGAGGTATATTATAAAAAAATCAAAGATATTGCTGCCTATTTTTTAGACAAGGGGTACAAAGTAATATTGATGTCATTTTGTGAAAGAGAAGGAGACAAGAAAGCAATAGAAGAAATTAGCCAATTGCTACCTATTCAAAAAAGAGCGTACGTCTACAAGTATCATTACCTATTTAATATGGATGAAGCCCTCGATGTAATTGCTGCTTCTTCGTTTATTGTCGCTACTAGGTTCCATGCCATGATATTAGGATGGGCTTACAATAAACCAGTATTTCCTATTGCATATAGTGAAAAAATGAATAATGTAATGGAGGACATAGGACATACAGGAACGTTTATCAATTTAAAAGAAATAGATAAATTAAATCCGGATGAAGTATTTGAAAGTATGAAAAAAAATAGTGTCGATATTTCTAGTCAAGCTAAAAATTCAGAAGTGCATTTTAAAAAACTTGATAAATTTTTGATGTATTCAAATAAATGATTGATTTTAATACTATATTGGAAAACAGGTTAAAGACAGTAGTATTAAGAAAGAGAGTGCTGTTAGATTAATATTAGGAGTGCACTTTACTACAGTCTAACAAAGCCAAATTTTATTATAAGATGTTCACTGAAATAAGAAGTTTACGATTATACACACTACTACCTAAATGAATTTTGAAATCAACAAAAATGTGAATAACATATTTTATAATATTAAAAGACCATATAAATTCATTTTAAATTGCAAGCCTGTTATAGGATGTCAAGTTAAAGGGATATTAACTTAGGAGGATGAATAGATGATTAGAATAGCAGTAGCAGGAACAGGTTATGTTGGTTTGGTAGCCGGAGTAACTTTCGCAGAAAAGGGACATAATGTAACTTGCGTTGATATTGATGAGGAAAAAGTTGAACTTATGAAGTCCGGTACTTCACCTATATATGAAGACGGCCTTGAAGCACTAATGAGAAATAACTATAAAGCAGGAAGAGTGAACTACACTACTGATTATCGTTCTGCTTATAAGGATGCCGATGCAATCTTCATAGGTGTAGGTACGCCAGAACAGGCGGATGGATCTGCTAATCTTTCATACATAGCAACCGTCGCAAGACAAATTGCAGAGTCTGTTGAAAAGGATTGTTTAGTAGTAGTTAAATCTACAGTCCCAGTAGGCACTAACGATAAAGTTGAACAGTTTATTCAAGATTTTTTAATCAATGATGTAAGAGTTGAAGTTGCCTCAAACCCTGAGTTTTTAGCTCAAGGATCGGCTGTTCATGACACATTGCAAGCAGAAAGATTCATCATCGGTACTGAAAGTGAATGGGCTGAAAAGATACTCACGGAAATATATGAACCCTTTGATATTCCTATAGTCTCAGTTAACAGAAGGACTGCTGAGATGATTAAATATGCTTCTAACGACTTCTTAGCTCTTAAGATATCTTATATGAATGATATAGCGAACCTTTGTGAATTGGTGGGAGCAGACATTCAGGATGTAGCCAAGGGCATGAGTTATGATGAAAGAATTGGAAGTAAATTTTTAAATGCAGGAATAGGTTTTGGCGGCTCTTGTTTTCCTAAAGATACGCAAGCTTTAAATCACCTTGCTCAACATAATGGTTACGAGCTGAAAACAATTCAATCAGCAATTGAAGTGAATGATAAACAAAAAACTTTGTTGTATAGAAAAGCAAATGATCGATTAATCACTTTTAATGGGTTGAAAGTGGCAGTACTTGGACTGACATTTAAACCAGGGACTGATGATTTACGTGAAGCGCCTTCCTTGGAAAATATCCCTCTTCTATTGGAGCAGGGGGCAGACATTATTGCTTATGATCCTGTTGGTGCAAATAACTTTGCTAAGCATTATCCAGAAGGACGTAATAGTAACGGATCTATTAAATATGTATCCAGCGTAGAAGAAACGCTAGAGGAGGCCAATGTTTGCTTTATATTTACAGAGTGGCCAGAAGTGAAAGAAACCTCTCCTGTATTGTATAAAGGTCTTATGAGAACTCCACTGGTTTTCGATGGTCGTAATATTTATGATGTTGGTTCTATGGAAGCAGCAGGTGTTGAGTACCATTCGATTGGGAGACGAGTAACTAACCAGGTTGCTAAGAAGAAGGTGACAAATCTTGGGTAATAATTTTTTTGGGGCCAATATTCTTATAACGGGAAGTGCCGGGTTCATAGGCTTTTTCTTATCAAAAAATTTGTTGGAAGCTGGTTACAGTGTAACGGGAATTGACAATTTAAATGACTACTACGATGTAAATCTTAAAGTAGACCGACTTAAATTGCTTGAAGAGTATGAGCATTTCAAGTTTTTCAAAGGTGATATCTCCAGTAAAGAAGATATACAGAAGGTCTTTAAAGAAGGACAACCTGAAATTGTTATCAATCTGGCAGCTCAAGCAGGAGTCAGATATTCACTTGAAAATCCTGACGCGTATATTCAAAGTAATATTATTGGTTTTCATAATATAATTGAAGCATGCAAAGACTACACGGTAAAACATCTCATTTATGCATCTTCCAGCTCTGTTTATGGTGCCAATAAAAAGGTCCCGTTCGAAGAGGCAGATTTCGTTGATCATCCTGTCTCATTATATGCAGCTACAAAAAAATCAAACGAGTTGATTGCTCACACATACAGCCATCTTTACGATATCCCTGCAAGCGGGCTCCGTTTCTTCACTGTATATGGTCCGATGGGGCGTCCTGATATGGCATACTTTGGTTTTACAAATAAGTTGTCTAAAGGTGATCCGATCAAGATATTCAATAACGGTGATTTTGAAAATGATCTTTACAGAGACTTCACTTATATAGATGATATTGTGGAAGGTATAGTGAAACTGATACCAAATCCACCTACAGAAAGTGTAAAACATGAGGTTTATAACATCGGTAATAATAACCCGGTAAAGCTAATGAAATTCATAACAGCTTTAGAAGATGCATTATCAAATAAGCTTGGAAAAGAAGTTCAATTTGAAAAACACTTTGAGCCAATGCAACCTGGTGATGTGCCGGCGACATATGCATCTACAGCTAAATTATATAAGGCCGTAGGCTTCAAACCAACTACACCAATAGAAGAAGGATTACAGAATTTCGTTAATTGGTATGTAGACTATTATAAAAATATATAAGCTAAAAATTTATGGGGGATTTAAATGTCAAAAGTAAAAAAAGCAATTATACCTGCAGCTGGTTTGGGGACGAGGTTCCTTCCGGCGACAAAAGCGATGCCTAAAGAAATGTTACCAATTCTGGATAAGCCGACTATTCAATACATCGTTGAAGAAGCGGTAGCAGCAGGGATTGAAGATATCATTATTGTAACAGGTCGGCATAAGAGAGCGATTGAAGATCATTTTGATCACCAGATTGAATTGGAAATGAATTTAGAAAGAAAAGAGAAACACGATGTTTTGGAAAAGGTTAATTTTTCAACTAACCTGGCCAATATATTTTACATAAGACAAAAAGAGCCTAAAGGTCTTGGTCATGCAATACAAACTGCGAAGCAATTTATAGGTGATGAACCGTTCGCAGTTTTACTTGGTGATGATATTGTAGAAAGTGATACTCCAGGCATAAAGCAGTTAGTTGATATGTATGATCAAGTTGAAGATCCTATTATTGGAGTTAAGACAGTGCCAGATAATGAAGTGTCACGTTATGGAATTATAGAGTACTCGGACGAAGAAGAAAATCTATACAATGTGTCTAAAATGTATGAGAAGCCTGCACTATCTGAGACAGAATCTAGACTAGCGATTATGGGGAGATATGTACTTACAGCAGATATTTTTGATGAACTTGAAAAAGGTAAGGTTGGTGCAGGTGGAGAAATACAATTAACTGATGCTTTGGCAGATTTAAGTCAAAAACGTTCCGTCTATGCCTATGATTTTCAGGGAACCCGTTATGATGTGGGAGATAAGACCGGTTTTGTCACTACAACGCTCGAGTATGCTCTTAAGTCTTCTATGAAAGATGAATTATTGGATTACATGGAAGAGGCATTGCAAAAACATAGAAGCAAAGTGTTTAAGTAAAGGAAGAAAAAGATTTCTAATTTAAGAGGTATCTTTCAGATGTCTCAATGAGCTGATATGTGGATCTACATGAGCGGGAACTTTCAAACATTCGATACAGTGGACGGCTCGAGCTGTCAATCAGCATTTCCTGTCGCCGGTGATGACATCTGATGTCCATCCCTGAACCACTGCCGTCTCAACATACTTCTGCTAGTCCTCGGCAGGACAATCCGTTTCCTAACACACCGTTTTTGTTTTACTTATAGTGCTAATATTTATCCACCACGGTGTGACGTCCCTGAGATATGCGACGATATTATGAACCGTTTGACAGATGAAACAAATCAGTCTCGCAATACGAGAAGTTGGTGTCTTTTGAGGGAAATAGGGATCTATAATTTCTAGTTTTCAATGGTAATATGGGGGAGGTCATGCGTGATTACTCTTATGATTTTCTTTTTTGAAAAACGAATTTTGAGTGGAGCATGTGTGACCCTTTTTAGGTGTCTAGCTTAATTTTACAATAGACGATTATTAAAGGTCATTGAATATAAACCATTAACTAACCATAGGGAGGAATTGTAATGACACAAGAAAAAAGATATACCTTAGGGGCCCTTGTATGGTATGTTGTTCTGACTTTCATTTTTACAGCATTACTTCTATCATCAATCTCTTTCATAACAATTGTAAGTACTGAAGAGCTAGTGTTAAATTATATAGTTTTTGCCTTAGGTGCTATATCAACTCTTTTAGCTTTCATAGCTCTTGTTATAGCATTCTTTGAAGTAAAAGAAGGTCAAAAGTTTAATTCATCATTAGAAAATAATATTAATAAATTGGATGAAAAAGTTAAAAATTTGGATAGTAATTCTAAAGAGATTGGTGAAATAACCAGAAGAATAGATGTTCAAAACTTTTACAAAGCTGAAGACTTAATAAACCAATTTAAAGAGTTCAGTAAAGAGAATTCTTCAAATATTGAAAATATAAAAAATGAAGATATTGAGAATTTAACTAAGTTATTTCTTGATTTTTACAAAGGTTATAATGATTTACCTGAAGACGCCGACAATAATAAAATGAATGAAGAGAACGGATCAACTCAAGTAAGAAATTATATATACAGTAAAATTAATACTAATGACATTTTCACAAGAAAATCGCTTAGAGATAACTTTGCAAATAATCCTAATGTGACAGATGGTATGATATCTGGTGTTATTTATAAAATGATTAACTCAAAAGAAATAGAAAATCATGAAAAAGGAACAGGTACTTATAAAAAATTAATTTAAGATATTTATACGTACTTAATATTATGGGAATGACAGTATTAAAATGGCTCTTACGCTAATTTGGGGAGAACGGGGTATATATCAGTAAAAAGGAATGATGGTCATGTATACCCACTTTGCTGATCTTGATTCTCGCCTGATTGTCTTGTCGTGCATCGAAGATGCTAATACATTGACCTGTGTCGTTACAGTAGTTTCAAAAACAGGCCGATGTCCGAAGTGTCAGTACGGGTCCCATAAGCGGCATAGTGCCTACATGCGGGTTATTGATGATTTGCCCATCCAGGGCAAGTCTGTCCAGTTGTATCTGAAAACCCACAAATGGTTCTGTACAAACAGTTTCTGCGAAGCAAAAGTGTTTACGGAACGCTTCGAATGGCTCCTGCCCCATAGACAGCGAACGGTCCGTCTGGATGCTGCGCTCCGGGTCATTGCTTTCTCCACCAATTGTATCGAGGCGGCACATGTCACTCGAATGCTGGGTATGCCGGTGAGTCATGACACACTGCTCCGTTTGATCCATACAACAGAGATGCCGACGGTACACAGCCCCTTTTGTCGCCATTGACTATTTCGCCTGGAAAAAAGGCCACCGGTACGGCATCCTAATTTGTGATGCCATGACTCATCATCCCATCGACCTCCTGCCCGATCGGGAAGCTGAGACACTGACGGATTGGCTGGGCAGTCACCCGGAACTGACGCACGTTACACGAGATCGGTATCCCCGTTTTCAGGAAGTCATCTCTACCCATGCTTCGAATGTCATTCAGATCCATGACCGGTTTCATCTGATTCAGAATCTATGGTCTCTGCATGACCAGATTATCCGGAAAATATTGCCTGCACGCGTTGACTTGGGCACACACCTGCCACGGCCGGATCCACCTCGCACGCAGTCAAAAGCAGAACTTCGGCAGAAAGAAAATGCCAGGAACAAATGGGAGCAGGCCCAAATACTTCAGAAATATTATGCGGATGGATACTCGATCACCCGGATTTCGAAGCAGTCCAATCTGCATTGGAAGACAGTTAAACGCTACCTTGAGATGACCGGTCCACCGGACACGTCCAGACAGAAACGGGCCAAACCGTTGGATGTCTATCACACCCAGATCATTGATTGGGAAGCTGCGGGGCATCCCGTTCATATCATTTATGAGAAACTCCAGGGCATCGGCTATACAGGGGCATATGGCGCGGTCAAAGTCTTTATTGCAGAGATCCGGAAGAAAAAACGGGCGAAAGCGCCAATGGACACTGAATATCACAGCCGGCGGGACATTCGCCGTATCCTCTGGCAGAATCATCTGGAAGACGATTCGGAACGGGAAATCATCAACCGTGTCTTGAAACAATATCCACAAATTCAGCCCGTCTATGCATTCATCTCCGGCTTCCGTGAAACCATTGCTCTGAAAGACCATACCGGATTTATCAAGCTGATACTCTATGAGCAAGAGCGGAAGGACCCATTGACGAAACACTTCATCCGAAGACTGCTCAGTGACTTCAAATCCACGGTGAATGCCATCGTGTACACAGAGAGTAATGGATTTGTGGAAGGCAATGTCAACCGACTGAAAACACTGAAAAGAATGATGTATGGCCGTGCAGGATTTAAATTGTTACGACAGCGGATGCTTTACAGAATAGCCTGATTTAAAAATGATTGAGATATTAGTTAAATACATACGCATATATTCACCAAATTAGCGTAAGAACCATTTTAATACTGCCATTTACACTTGCTTACGGCGGTCTAATGTTACCACTGCGTCGTTGCATTTGACACCACCAAAATCGGATGACGCATACACACCTAATCCTCTATTATGTGAAATTAGTGAATGAAACCATTGCGGAAGCCATATTAGATCGTTTTATTCATGACTCTTATCAAATATTGATCGATGGCGAAGTTTCTATGCGAGAACGTCATAGACTGGGTGGTACGGCATCTCATGATCTTACTCACTAGAAAAGATATTGAAGAGATGGAAGCTTATTATTTCTGGACAGGACAACCGCACTGGTGCCCCTTTCTAGAAGCATTCAAGTCGAAACTGCTGGATGTTTATGGCGCAGAACCATACCCCTATGAATGGACAGATCAGGACATTCATGAAGGCACCAGGAAAATCATCAGTGCCTTCTTTAACGATACAAATCAATAGGTCACTGGAAAAGTCCTACTAATCTTAGTCTCAACTAGATTCTGCAGGACTTTTTATATAGTGGTAACCTACATGACGCTGAGTGGTAAATACGTTGTCACTCTCTGGTAAAAAAGATGGCAAGGGCGGTAATATCTCTTGACTGTAATCATATATAGATGACATCATTCACAACACTTCAATCTGTATTACATTAGAGGGGAGAAATAGAGTAATATTTACTTGGAAATCATTGGCTAAACCAAATTAGTAAATGGCTAAAAGTACATCTTTTGGATTGTGTATAAGAAATGGTGACTACCGTTGGCTTCAGGTATGATGAGGTAAGGATTTTATCAAAGAAAGTGAAGTTTTTGGGGAGTAGAATTACGCAAAATTAATTAAGAAGTTTGGGTATATTCATATATTATTGGGTTAATATTAAAACCTTTAAAATAATCCTTGGAGGTCAGAATATCTAGCCTTCAAGGATTATTTTTTTATCAAATTTTATGAACAGAGATTTATGGTTGCTTTTCACTCTATATAAAAAGCAATATTTCATGCTCGGTAAATTGTCTCTCCTTCTTTAATCGTCTCCAACACCTTAATATTTTTTATCTTCCTTTTATCTACTTTAAGCGGATTGGAATCCAAGACGACCAGGTCTGCAATTTTACCCGGTGCTATACTACCTTTTCTATCCTCTTCAAAGTAAGCATAAGCGGCGTTGATGGTCACAGCTTTTAACGCGTCGTAGACGGAAACACGTTCTTCAGGACCAATAATTACGCCCTTGCGCGTAATTCTGTTGACTGCGCACCACACAGTGTGAAGCATGTCAGGGGGGACTATAGGCGAATCTTGATGGAAGTTAACTACCAGGCCCCGGTCGAATGCGGACTTCGCCGGACTGATTCGGTTTCCCCGAGTCTCTCCGAAATTTTTAAGATGCACGTCTCCCCAATAATAGGCGTGAGAAATAAATAAAGAAGGGATCATCTCAATATCCTTCATCTTATCCAGCTGATCATTACGGACTGTCTGACAGTGAATCATCACCGGACGCAAATTATTTTTATTAGGGTTATCTGATTCTTCCAGTGCTGTGATATAATTTTCGAGAAGCTGATCGCTCGCCGCGTCCCCATTGCAGTGGGTCAGCAGCTGAACATCTGCCTTTATAGCTGTTTCAATATATTGCTTTACTTCTTCATCCTGATATCTTGGATATCCACGGTAGCTCTCTTCTCCTTCATAGGGTTCAGTCATCCATGCAGTTTTACCCTGCGGTGAACCATCAAGAAACATTTTATAACCACCGATTTTAATGCGGCTTTTGTACCTGCCGACCATATCGCGGTTTTTTTCAAGACTTTCTGGATTTTCAGCCACGAGAGGATACATTACTACATCTACTTTAAACTTGTCAGAATAAGAATTGAAAAGTTTGACGGTAGCCTCTGAAGTCGCGCCATCCTGCACTGTAGTTATACCATTTTTGATATAGACTTCTTCCCCAAGTGCAAGGACCTCCATCGGATTCATTTTATTATTCTGAAACATCTTTTTTTGTAAAGCCATGATTGGTGTTTCTTCCAAGTAGCCATTCGGTTCATTTGTACCTTCAACACGTCCTATTATCCCGCCTTCAGGATCAGGCGTTTGCTCATCAATTCCTGCCATTTCTAATGCTGCATCATTGGCAGAACCGATATGACCTGAGGCATGGACAAGCAAAATTGGATGCTCTGTTGAAACTGTGTTAAGTACATCTTTCAAAGGATGAGCTTCTTCCACCAAAAAATTGTGGTCATAGCCGAAACCAACGACCAGTTCACCTTTTTCAATTTCATTCACTTTAATGTATTCCTTTAGCATGTTCTGTATATCTTCAAAGTTTCCACAGCCCTTGAGATCTGCGAGTAGTGACATTGGTCCCATCATTGAAAGGTGGCTGTGGGGATCGATAAAAGCTGGCAGTAAAGTTTTTCCTTGAAGATCAACCTTTTCAACATCCGAACCTTTGAGGTATGACGTAGTTTCCTCTTCTCTTAGAACGTTCTTGATTAACCCATCTTCAACAAGAACTCCTGCAGTTTGATTCGAATCATGTTCCATTGTGATGATGTCTCCGTTATAAAACAGCTTTTTCATTCCTAAAAAACTCCTTTAAAAATTTTGATGTGCACTTCCCACGTTATTCAATTCTTTTGAATGTTCTGTTTTGATCATATATGTTTTAGGGCCCCAGGCACGTGAAATCTTCATGACTAGTAGATATACGGGAATCGGAGCCAGCAGTAATAATACCCCTGTCCAGAGTGATAATGCACCTGAGGCAATGGCCATTATGGTAGCCAGAGTGACGTAAGAAGTCATCATTGGCAGGTTCATTAACCCGAGCTCAACTGCAGTCGGAGACCTGAGTGAAGGGTCGACAATTCTGACTAGAGCAATTCCACTTGGTACTGTGCCCATAGATGTCCCGTACAGGCCCAATGTTCTTTCAAAATCATTGCCTGCCCCAAAGCGCTGACCGAAGTAGATGCAGATGCCAAGGCTGAGCAGCATCACGATAATCGACATAATACTAATCGGTACAATCCAGGCGCCAATGACACTGAAGGGCACACCCATGAATGAGGCAACAATAAGATAATCAGTAGACCAGCCTGTAATCTTGGACTGGAAAGTATTGTTAAGCATATGCTCAACTTTTAGTTTCTTCATTATAAATTTGACCAAATAGCCAGCCACCATACCGAATATGAAAAGCATACCGCTGATTGTCGGCCCTATGCCAGGTATGTAGGAAAAGAGTTCAGCTAAGCCAAGAGCAAGCATGAAGCAGATGCCAATAATTGCGAAATGGAATGTCATCGTATCCAAGTTGCCGCTGTACATTGTCTCTTTACCGAGTGAAGGTCTTTCTTCTTCATCTTTGTAGTATCCCCGTATGACAGAACCTTCAATATTTCTTGATTCCATATTTTTAGCCAGCCCTTTTTTGATACCGTACCTAGCAAGCGGTACACCGACCAGAAAACAAAGTATGAAACCTATAGCTGCAAATGTTAGTCCAATAGTGGCTGCATCAGCAATACCATACTGATTATCCATGATTGCACCAAATGTTGCAGCCTGACCCGGACCCTGTGCAAAAGCGAAGGGTATGAGCAGTCCGTAAACGTAATCCATTCCAAAATAACCGCCAATCAGAAAAAGTATAACAACTCCAACCGCAGGTGCCAATGCGTAGAGTATGTTCCATGTGAAGCCCATACCCACTGCGCCCCGTGCGACAGTTTTTCCGTCAGAAGCGGTATTTTTAGATCTTGGATTACTTGTCAACCCGACGGATATGAATGTTACCGTGAATAATAAGGTAACAATCTGTATGAACATATCGGATTCCACCGCAGTGATGAGACCAGTATTCATCACGATGAGACCAATGATACCTCCAATCACACTAGCAGGGACTAACATATTTCTAATAAGCCCGACTTTTGTTCTTATAATCAGGCCTATAGTAAGCATGATGCTGGCGAGACCAAACGCTATCATAAAATTCATATTCCTTCCTCCTTCAATACAGACATTAAAATATTTTAAACTCTCGAAAATTTTGGTTGCATATTTTATATTAATTAGGAAATGACTGGTTCACAACATGGTTGGAACGTCCGTACCAGTTGAATAATATAATAAAAAATATATTTGAATTGAAGGATAGTAGCTGGGCTCACGTAATTTATTTCTTTCTGGAGAGTTTTATATTAAAGGAGTACATATCTGACCTGTAAGCGGCATGTTCATATTCTATGAAGTCACCTCTCATATCAACAAGCTTCCTCTCAGCAATGAGCGTGCTTGTGTTAGAGGGAACTTTCAACAATTTGGCATCTGTTTTTTTAACTTGGTCTGCTCTGATAGTCTGAGCAGCCTCAATAGACATGATACCAAGCTCCTTTTCAAGTAAATCGTATAATGTTGCTTTATTCAAATCGTATTGTATGATTTTCTCACCAAGTTGCACAGGATAATAATTATTCTCTATACCGATTGGAATGTTGTCAGCAAAACGTATACGTTTGATATGAACTGCTTCAGTCAGCCCTGTAATCTTTTGCAAGTAAGCGGGCAAAGTCAGAGTACGGGACTTAATCAACTTTGCCCCGGGTCTCATATTCATATTTTGTATGGTCTCAGTCGTACTGCTAAGGATCCCAAGCCAGTCATTAATGGGTTTGACAGCGACAAATGTCCCTTTACCCGGTTTTTTCACAAGACTACCTTCTCGTACAAGGGCATCGATAGCATGACGAACCGTACTTCGGCTGATGTAAAACTCGTCCATAAGTTCTCGTTCACTGGGTACTTTTCCTGAATAAGTCCCGTCCATGATTTTTCCTTCAATTTTTTCCTTTAATTGTACATATAATGGTATAGAATTTGTATAATCTAATGGCACAATGAGTCCCCACCTTTGATATTTATATTGATATTATACTCATATTTTACCATATAATGTGGAATCTAATGAGCTGAGAAAAGTACAGAACTTCCATGCCAAAGATATTAAATCTTGTAAGTGAAATGTTGATCGGTATTGTTCGAGCGAGCTCTTCTTAACTTCAATGGGATTTAATGAGGAAATGGTTTTATTTTTCAAAACTGCTATTGCTTCTCTAACCAATAAAGGCTTATCTTTTAAACAAGAGGTGATATATAGATGGAAACCGAAAAATTGATGGACGAGATTGATCTGATCCTCCAGATGTCCAAAGCAGGTACCATGTCAACATTAGTCAGTCCCACACTCAGAGAATATATGACTTTCTATATAAAGGATTATGCACTATACACTGAAACAAAAAAGAACTCCCTGATTATAAGAGGCATCGAGCACGACCCTATAATCGACATCACATTAGGTGGAGATGAAGGGAGTGGGAACTACCTAGATATTGTCGGTGAGACCAAAGTGGTGGATGATCAGGAGGGTGTGGATTGGCTGCAGTGGGAGAAGGGCTTGTTTGCGGTGGCTGATGATGTAGTAATGCTGAAAGTTGTGGTGCAGAAAGTGAAGCTGGTGGAAGCAGTGCAGGAATAAGGCGGTAAACTGAACAATCAAAAAACCTGGATGAAACTTTCAGGAATAATAAGATGAGCGTATCACTCACTTTAAATCGTTAAGGGTACGCTCATTTTTTATGAGGTTTCGTTTGTCAAAATAAGCTAGACAGTTCTTTCTCACCCATGTAACCCAAAAAGACTTCCAATGGTGTACGATAGTTCAATGATTTTCTTGGGATATGTTTCCTTCTGGCGGCAACCGATGAGATAAAAGCTTGGTCGACCGTGTTGAAATCCATATTTTTAGGCAGGCCATCTCTTCTGAGCAAGCCGTTGGAATGTTCGTTTAATCCCTAATGTGATGGTGTGCCCGGATCGGCAAAGTAGATGGATAGATCATTTCGATTGCTCATTGACTGTCAGTTGGAGAACTCCTTGCCACAATCGAAGGTGATGGATTTGAATAGGTTTCTAGGCATCTTTTAACACCATGTATTAATGGCAGAATCAATACCCAGTGGGGTTCTGCCTTTGGGTTTTAATTTGATGATGGCTTTTGACAGACGCTCAACTAGCGTGATGACCGAACTCTTCATTGAAAGTGGGATAGTTTGTCGTTGGTAGATACAACAGATGGTGCTGTTCATCGTTCCAAAGCGTTTCAATGGACACATTCTTCTCATAATGCAGGCGACTTCGGTCTAGCACAAGCTGTGAGTGTAATATCTCTGTCAGCTGCTCGAAACTCTCCATCACCGGGGAGGCACTGAAGAAGTTGTGACGGATGTAGCCCACCTTGTTTTCTACACTGCCTTTCTCGTGCCCACTGCACGGGTTGCACACCTGGACCTCGAAGCCGTAATGGTTCTGGAACTAGATGAAGGCATCTGTCAATTCAGCTTCGCCAAACCGGGATCGGATTTTCTTGACAGCCGTTGTCAGATTATCGATCCGGATCCGTTTCGGCACACCGTCGCACTGATGGAATAATATTTTTAGCCCGTGTAGGAAACATACCTGGTTCTTACCCGGCTGGGGGACGGCACTGCGGCGTTACTGTAGGGGAACGAGATGACCAAGGTGTGGACATCGACGAACTCGCCATCCTGTACGGTCTCCATCGTGCCAAAGTCGACTTGGGTTTCTCCCGGTGGGTGTGTTAGGCGGTCGTAACCTTTATCCAGACGATTATCACTGTGGCTGCGCCGCAAGTCGTCGATAAAGTAACAGACTGTGCAATATGAACCATGGTATATTCTAATAACAAAGAAATCTATCATGGATTTGATAGCGCAAAAACGGTACTAGACTCTTTTCTTGCCAAGTTTACCGAAGAGAAAAGTTTTAGTTCAAGAAAATTTTGTTAGAATATTACAAAATAATAAAATTCATGTTATATTGGATTAAACTATGCGGGAGCTTACCAGTTAATTTACTGATAGGATAATAAAATTTATACATCATGTCACTCAATCATCTGCGCGCAGTTTGATTGGGTTTTTTTATAAGGAATTTACGACCATTAAAGGGGGTGATTAATAGGAGAAGGTAATAGAATTATTAACTTGTAAGATTATGTATGAGGGTGCATGTAAATGTATGAAGTAGGGTAGGAAAACATGAATTTATTGGAAAACTCGAGTCTAAGCTAATGGGTAGAAAAATTGAAGCATCTTTTAGTTTTAATTGATTGACAAGGTGACAAGACATTTGGAAGGAAGATGTATAAGAGTTATAAAACAGAATAGAGGTGTCGTATGAAGAACGGTACGTTTATCATCTCGTTGGATTTTGAGTTGTATTGGGGATATTTGGGGATTACGGACTATGATAAGGAATTCGAACGGTTCAACCAGGTGCGTGATATCGCTTCAAAGATGATCGAGATATTTGATGAGAATGAAATCAAGGTCAGTTGGTCGACGGTGGGCTTTCTGATGTTGGAGGACTCGAAGCGGTTAAACGCGCTCATCCCCCAAATAGACAAACCGGAATATAAGAGGCGGGAACTGGATAACTACTTCAACTTCAGACATGTGATCGAAGAGGACAATTTTCTGGAAGGAGTCTTCTTTGCAAGCGAAGTGGTGGAGGAACTCAATAACAGCAAACATCAGACCATCGGCACCCATAGTTTTTCACACTACTACTGCCTCGAGGATGGGCAGACGGTGCGGGAGTTTACGGATGATCTCAGGATGGCGAAAAAGATTGCGGATGAGAGGGGGATTGAGATGCGGAGCATCGTGTTCCCAAGGAACCAGTTCGATAGGAGTTATCTCGGTCTGTTGAAGGAATACGGTATCGATATCTACAGGGGGACGCCGGACCATCTCATCTTCAGGCCGAGAAGGCATGATAACTATCTTATACGGGGGATGCGGCTGGTGGACACATACTTGAACATTACGGGGAATATCACACATGACCAACCTTCTCCCTATGAAGAACTATTCGATATAAAGGCGAGCCGTTTCCTGAAGCCACAGAATGGGACACCCAAGGTGCTGCGGGCGCTGCAGCTGAGACGGATAAAGAACGAGATGACAGAGGCAGCGAAGAACAATAAGTATTATCATCTCTGGTGGCATCCGCATAATTTCTCGATATCTCCGGAGGAGAACTTTCGATTTTTAGAGGATATCATCAATCATTTTAAAATGCTGGAGAAGAAATACGGTTTCAGTTCGGAAAGCATGGAATCCTATGTGGAAAAGGTGAGGGCGTAATGAAAAGGATAATGATGATCTGCACCTTGGATGTCAGTTCGAGCTATATATACAACAATGTAGTCAAGGCGTATCCTGTTGAAGAAGTGGTCGTTGTCGGGGAGGATTCCAGGATGGTCTTTCTAAAGCGGAGGATCAAACGGCTGGGTCTGTTTAAAGTGCTGGGTCAAATTATCTTTTCAATATACTCCAAAACCTACTTGAAGAAGGAAGCAGCGTCAAGAATCGATGAGATACAGAAGAAGTACGGGCTGGATGATACGGATATACCTGAAGACAAGGTGGTTCGTGTGGCTTCGGTGAACTCCGAAGAGATGAAGCAACGGATACGGGAAGTGGATCCGGATCTGGTCATCATCAATGGGACGCCGATCATTAAAGGGGATATTCTGCGCTCGACGGACGCGAAGTTTGTGAATGTCCATGTCGGCATCACACCGAAATATCGAGGGGTGCACGGGGGCTACTGGGCGCTCTATAATGGTGATCCGGGACTGGCGGGTGTGACGACGCATTTCGTGGATGAAGGGATAGACTCCGGCGAGGTGCTGGACCAGAAGGTGATTGAATTGACGCAGGCAGATAACTTTCTGACCTACTCACATCTGCAGGAAGCTTATGCCATGATGGACTACAACAAGATCATCGGCTCTGTTCTGGATGATGATTATGAGGTGAAGCAGCCGATGACACAGGAGAGTGCAATCTGGTCCCACCCGACGATCATCAGCTATTTATACGGAAGGATAACAAGCAAGGTCAAATAGGAAATAACGCATATGGAAAAATTTTTATCATCAATTTTCTGAATATTCTATAAATATTCATGGAATTCTTGGAAAGAAGGGGGTCGCTTTGCTCAAGGTCAAGAGAATGTTTGATTTCGTCTTCAGTACCGTTTTCCTGTTGGTGCTCACGCCGCTGATGGTGGTGACAGGCGGCATCATCAAATTGACGATGCCGGGTCCGCTTTTCTTCCGGCAGCGCCGTGTGGGGAGGCATCATAAAGTATTCGATATATACAAGTTCCGGAGCATGAAGGTGGATGTTTCGGCTGAACAGAATTTCGATTTCGACAAGGATGCAGAGCGTCTGACCGGATTCGGCAATCTCATCCGGCAGCTTAAGATCGATGAGCTGCCCCAGCTGCTGAATGTACTTAAAGGGGATATGAGCATTGTAGGGCCACGGCCGTCGATCGAACAGTACGTAGAGGAGTATGATGACTTCCAGAGTCAGCGTCTGGAGATGCGGCCTGGCATGACGGGGCTGGCACAGGTGAATGGAAACACACATCTGACGTGGGAAGAGCGGATCGAATATGATGTGGCATACGTGAAGCACTACTCCCTCTGGCTTGATGTGAAGATCATTTTAAAGACTGTACTGATTGTGTTGTTCGGAGAGGGCAGCTTCAAACGGAATCCAGGAAAGACTTGAAGGGGGACGGGAAGATGGAGGAGATTAAAACAATCCTGATCGGGTCGGTCGAGTCAAGCAGGATTGTACTTGAAGAAATGGTCAGGCATGACTATCCGCCTGAAATGGTCTTCGGACTGGATGAGAAGTATTCGGAGAATGTCTCGGGGTATGTGAATCTATCTGTTCTTGCGGAACAGAATGATATTCCTTCTATGACATTCAAGAACATCAATGATGCGTCAGTGGTGGAGCAGATCCGTGCAATTGCGCCGGACTATATCTTTGTCGTGGGCATTTCCCAGCTTATCAGGGAAGACATCATAGGTGCTGCGGGGAAAGGTGTCATCGGCTATCATCCGACGGCACTGCCAAAGTATAGGGGGCGGGCGGCGCTGCCATGGCTCGTGCTCCTGGGTGAACAGGAATCGAAGGCATCGCTGTTCTTCATCGATGAAGGGATGGATTCCGGGGACATCGTCGACCAGGAGACCTACATGATCGGCGAGTTGGATTATGCTGCTGATGTGTATCATGCTTCGAATGAAGCGCTCGGGCAGATGCTCGGGCGGGTGCTGGAGAAGGTGAGGACGGACAGTGTGGAGGCGCGCAGGCAGGACCATTCCAGGGCAACGTATCTGCTGAAGCGGACACCGGAGGATGGGCGGATAGAGTGGGTGGATTCTGCTGAAGGAATCCACCGGCTGATCCGTGCGACTTCGCGGCCTTACCCAGGGGCATTCTCTTTCTACAAGGAGCACAAGGTCATCATCTGGCAGGCGAGTGTGCAACCGAATACACAGTATATCGGAATACCGGGGCAGATCATCCGTTCCGATTCAGAATCGATCGATGTGCTTTGTACGGACGGGATACTGCGGATCGAGGACTACGAAACGGATGAGGATGTGCAGTTCATTGATGGCAATAAATTCAAATGACAGGATGTGGGGATCATGAACATACTGGTGTTTGCACCACACAACGATGATGAGGTACTGGGAGCAGGCGGGACCATAGCGAAGTATGCCGGTAAGGGGCACGACGTATATATATGCGAAGTGACCAGTGGGCCGGAGCCGGATAAGGTGGAGGCGCTGAAGGCGGAAGCACGGGCGGCACATGCGGTACTCGGTGTGAAGGATGTCCGTTTCCTGGAACTGCCGATGATCGCCCTCCGCCATACACCGACTGCAGAGATCAATGCGAAGTTCCACGAAATCGTCATAGAGGTGCAGCCGGAGATCGTCTTCCTGCCGCATAAGGGGGATATGAATTTCGACCACGCGGAGACGACCTATGCCGCGATGGTGGCCCTCCGCCCGTTCAATGTGCCGAATCTGCGTGAAATACTGGTCTATGAGACATTGTCTGAAACGGAGTGGAATACGCCGACCATGGACAATGCATTCATGCCGAATGTCTATGTGGACATTTCCGGAACGATAGAGCGAAAGCTCAAGGCGATGGAATGCTATGGCTCACAACTTAAAGATTATCCACACCCGAGGTCCCTTGAGGCAATCCGTGCATTGTCCATGGTGCGGGGGACGACAATATGTGCGGAGCATGCTGAAAGCTTCATGCTGATCCGTTCGATAAAGAGATGAGAATGCCTTCTGTACCGGTTTCAACCCGTGTGAATGGCATTTTTATTACTCAAATTTTGAATGTTTTGGCTGTAAATTATTTGTCTGTACAGGTATAAAATTACAATTGAATTGAAATAATAGCAAACAGAATATTCCAAAAATTATAAATTCGTGTTATATTGGTTGCAAACTTATATAAAGAGATAAAGTTTCCTTATTAGGGGGAGGGATGGTATGGAAGAGTCAGTAAACATTGACAAGGCGCTCGAGATCATCAAGAAGAATATTGCACTGATCATCGGTTCAATGGTTGTAGTGGGTGTTCTCGCTGCACTTGTTACCTATTTTATCATGACACCGAAATACGAATCGGAAACACAGATGCTCGTCAGCTCACCGGGTGATGCTGTAGTGGTGGATTCCGAGAATATCGAAACCAACCTGCAGCTGATCCACACATATCGGGAAATCATGCTGAGCAGGACGATCCTTGAGGACGTGATCACCAATCTTGAACTGGATGAGACGGTGAAGGAGCTGTCCAAGCGGATTTCAGTCACGAACCAGGAACAGTCACAGGTCCTCTCCATCCGGGTGATTGATGAGTCGGCGGAGGAAGCGGTGGCGATTTCCAATGAAATTGCGGAAGCCTTCCAGGAGAGGATCGTTGATATCATGTATGTCGATAACCTTTCCATCTATGCACCGGCGAGTGTTGGTCCGGATATGGAACCTGTATCACCGCAGCCACTGCTCAATATCGCAATCGGCCTGTTTTCCGGACTGATGCTCGGCTTGATATTGGCATTCGCCAGGGATCACTTCGACAAGTCGGTCAGGAATGAAAGTGAAGTACGAAATATTCTCGATTTGCCTGTGGTCGGGTCCATTACGAGGATTGAAGATTAAGTAGCTTTGAAATTAAGGGGGAGCTTTCATGAACAGAAAGAAGACGCATAAGGAAGAGGATATGACACCGAGAAAGACGATCGTTGCCAGACAGCCGCATGCGACTGCAAGTGAGCAGTTCCGTACGCTGCGGACGAACATCATGTATTCGGGGGTGGACGACCCAATCCGTTCGGTACTCTTCACATCCGCCATATCGAGTGCGGGCAAGTCGACGGTTGCGGCCAACATGGCGATTGCCTATGCGCAAGCAGGCGTGAAGACGCTGCTGGTCGATGGGGACCTGAGGCGGCCGACGACCCATTACACATTCGAAGTGACCAACAGGAACGGTCTCTCAAAAGCAATCATAAATGATGTGCCGCCGGAGGAGATGGTCATTCATACTGAGTTCGACAATCTTGACCTGATGACTGCCGGACCGATCCCGCCGAACCCGGCGGAGCTTCTGGCATCGAAAAGCATGGGGCGGGTGATGAATGCACTATCGATCCAGTATGAAATGCTCATCATCGATTCTCCACCGCTGCTTGCGGTAACGGATTCGCAGCTGCTCTGCAGTCACGCGGATGGTGTGATACTCATCACCGATGTCGAAAACAACAACCGTGATCATCTGCTTGAGGCGAAGGATCTGCTGGACAAGTCCGGTGCGAACATCATCGGAGTGGTCCTGAACAACCGTGAGGAGAAGCGGAGTTCGAGCGAACCCTACTACTACACGGAGGCGGTCACTGAGAACTGAAATGCACCAGGCAGACACGGATCGTCCTGAATGACTACAAGGGTGCAGCCATTCAGGATCTAAAGGGGGTGGTTGAAAACGGGTAAGCACTATTTTACACAATGACCATTGACCGTATTGAATAGACGTTCGACAAAGGGAAAGCGTTTGGGTAGGAAAACATGAATTTATTAGGAAGAACGCGCGGTTCCACCTGGTGAGGTCAGGGCGGAATTGCACAAAAAAGGTCGGAAGAAGTTAAAAGGGTGCATCATCAAACAATTGAATAAGGGTATTTTAAAAGGAAAGAAGAGGATACTATGGGTGCTAAAAAGCGTTATTTTCTCTTTCTGTTTGTCGACTCGTTGATCGTTACTTTTTCAGTGTTCATCGGCTACTACATCCTCATGCCATTCTTCTCAGATTATTCGCTGACTGTACTGGGCGTCACCGCAGTCGTACTGCTTGTAAACCACCATCTCTTCGCCTATATCTTCAACCTTTATCACAGGGCATGGGAGTATGCGAGCGTCAGGGAGCTGATTTCAGTCACAAAGGCGGTCAGTGCCTCCATATTGGCGACGACCATCCTGATCTATCTGCTGTTCGACAGCACGTTCATCCGGCTGATGCTCGTGACATGGATGATGCATATGCTGCTCATAGGCGGATCAAGGCTGTCGTGGAAGCTCCTCATCTATGAACTGAATGGCAGGAGATCACATGAAACCAAGATGACGCGTACGATGATCTTCGGAGGCGGAAAAGGCGGATCGATCCTCATCAAGCAGATGCTGGACCACCCGACGATGGGAATGAATCCGATTGTTGTGGTGGATGACGATCCCTTCAAGTACAATCTGGAGCTTTGCGGCGGTGTCAGGGTGGAAGGAAACCGGAATAACATTGAACGGCTGGTGAAGAAATATGACATCACCAAAATCGTCATCGCCATCCCTTCATTGAGCAAGACGGAGCTCAGGGAAATCCATGCACTCGCGAACTTGGATGGTGTGGACGTCCTGACCATGCCGAATATCGGAGATGTACTCTCAGGCAGGCTGGAAGTCAATGCCCTGCGGCAGGTGCAGGTGGAAGACCTGCTTGGACGGGAACCGGTGCAGCTCGACATCGAAGGCATCGAGGAGCAGGTGACGGACAGAACCATCCTCGTCACAGGCGCCGGGGGCAGCATCGGATCAGAGATCGTCCGGCAGATTGCCAAGTTCCATCCGCGTCAGATCCTGCTTCTCGGGCATGGTGAGAACAGCATCTATACCATACTCGAAGAGGTGCTGGAGAAGAAGGACGACAATATCAGCTACGTGCCGATCATCGCCGACGTACAGAACAGGCAGCGCATGTTTGAAGTGTTCGAGAAGTACAGGCCGGACATCGTCTACCATGCAGCAGCACACAAGCATGTGCCGATGATGGAGTACAACTCCCGTGAAGCGGTGAAGAACAACGTCATCGGAACAAAGAATACGGCTGAAGCCGCATGTCATTTCAAATCGAAGAAGTTCGTCATGATTTCAACGGACAAGGCGGTCAACCCACCGAACGTCATGGGTGCGACGAAGCGGATGGCAGAAATGATCGTCCAGGCACTGGACAAGGGCTGCAGGGATACGACACTTGTTGCAGTCAGGTTCGGAAACGTTCTCGGAAGCCGTGGCTCCGTCGTGCCGAAGTTCAAGAAGCAGATCCAGGCGGGCGGACCGATTACGGTCACCGACCCACGGATGACACGCTACTTCATGACCATACCGGAAGCGTCACGGCTCGTCATCCAGGCGAGTACGATTGCTGAAGGTGGTGAGGTATTCGTGCTCGACATGGGTGAGCCTGTGAAGATCGTCGACCTGGCCAAGAACATGATCAGGCTTTGCGGCTTCACTGAGAATGAGATTGGCATCGAATTCGTCGGCATAAGGCCGGGTGAGAAGCTTTATGAGGAACTCCTGAAGGAGAATGAGATCCATCCCGAACAGGTCTACGATAAGATCTACCGGGGCCGGGTCTCCGAATCCTCACTCAGTCTCATAGAGGCGCAGATCAAATCATTCCTGTCCATCGATGAGAATGAAATGAAGGAGCGGATCATCAAGTTCGTCCGACAGGAAAATCTGCAGCCTGAAAAAGTAGGACAGGAAAATGCGAGCTAAAATCCTGAACATCGTAGGGACCCTGCTGTTTGCACTCAACCAATGGATGCAGGTGATTCTTATCACACGGATGCTCGGTCTCTACGAAGTGGGGCTGTTCTCATATTTTCTTGCATTGACGGCCCCGCTTGTATTGTTCAGCCGGTTCATGCTCATCGTCCTGGTGCCGACGCAGAAGAAGCTGTCATATGACTATGTGATCTTCCATGAATTCAGGAACCTTGCAAACTACGGGTTCATCATCGGATCACTGCTCGTCCTGCTGTTTGTGGACCTGAACATATATGAGAGCCTATGCCTCTTCATATTCGTACTCTTCAAGTTCTATGAGAATAAGGAGGACTTCATCTATACAGAAAATATAGCGGAGGCCAGAATCAGTTTTCTCGCCTATTCGAAGATATACAAAAGCATCGTCTCGATCGTCCTGTTTGCAGCAGCGGTGTTCATCTTCGACTCCCTGCTGATGGCGATATTGAGTCTGCTCATTTCACAGATGCTCATCTACTATGTGTATGACTGCAGATTTTCATTTTCCAAAAAGCGGGCAAAGCTCGGCATCAGGTGGCGGGAGTTCAAGAATATCTTCATTCTCGGGCTCGGCCTTTCGATCGTGGAACTGCTCAATTCGCTCGTATCCAACATTCCAAGATATGCGCTTGAATACTTCCACAGTGTCGAGACTCTCGGTATTTTCGCAACAATCATGTATTTCGTGATCATCACCAACAACATCGTCGTCGCCATCAGTCAGAGTGTCGTGGCGGGGTTGTCGAAGGAGGCGGAGGAAAGTGCAGCTAAGTTCTACCGTTCATTCCTCAAGCTGTGCGGCATATTCCTGATCCTCATCATCGTGGGCGAGGCGATACTGCTCACATTCGGCAACAACCTGCTCGTGCTCGTATACGGAGAGCGGTTTGACGGGTATCAGACTGAAATCCTGCTCCTCGGCATCCTGCTCATCTTCACCGTATACACGAAGCTCTTCGAGATGGCACTCAGCATATTCAACATCTACAATCTGCAAGTGCTGCTGCAAGGCACGACTTTCATCGCAGCAGTCATATTATCATTCGTCATCATCGTTCCATACGGTCTGACCGGTGCATTCATTGTGGTAATCCTTACGTATCTGATATTGGCTGCAGGCCAGATCGGCGTGCTGATCCACCATTGGAAATATAAAGTTCGTTCCTAGGAGGCGGGGGACATGTTCATCATCTGGCTTGTTGCACTTGCATATTTGGTTCTGGGCTACCTGTTCAGGGCCCATATTACGGATACGACATTGATGACGGTTTTCTTCATCGTCATTACGTCCATCCTGCTGTTCTTCCTGCTGTACCTGAAGTATACGAAGTTCCTCGTGATCATCTACACGGGGTTCCTGGTACGGCTCGGGATGGTGCTTTATGACCTGAAGGAAAGGGTGCCGGACCTCCCGCACAGCGGGGTCGACTCAGAGAACTATTATAAGACGGCGCAATATATCAGTGAACGTATGGCATTGATGGGTGCAGAGATGTATGGGGGACTGTATACGAAGTTCCTGGCCCTCATCTTCCATATGTATGGGGATGACCGGGTGTTCGTCCAATTCCTTAATGTACTGATGATGATGACGGCCATCATCGTCGTCATAAAGATATTCCGGATGCTTGATGTACCGAACGATATACAGCTTGTGCTGACTGCAGTCATGGCCTTCTTCCCGCATTCGCTCATCTTCTCAAGCATACTGATGCGGGAGGCGATCATCACACTGATGGTGGCCCTCTCCCTCTACAGCTTCGTCAGATGGTTCAAGTACAGGGAATGGAGCAGTGCAGTTCTGAGCATCGTGTTCGTTCTGATCGGGGCCTCCTTCCATACGGCTATCGGCGGGGTGATGTTCGGCTACCTGTTCGGATTCATATTCTACCAGCATGACAAGAAGGCGTTCAGGTTCACACTGAAATCGATCATCCCCTTCGCCATATTCACGATGGCCGTGACTTATGTCCTGGCCTATCCGGAAAGCATATCTGCACTGCCGATCTACGACAAGATCGATCAGGTGCAGCGGAACAATGACAACATCTACGAAGCTTTTACCGACGATATCGGGGAGAGCGCCTATTTGAGCGGGCTGATGGTCGACAACATCTATCAGATGCTTCTATTCTCACCAGTCAAGGTCTTCTACTTCATCGGTTCGCCGATGCCGTGGACCATCAGGAACTTCAACGATCTGATCGCCTTTTTCCTCGATGGGGTATTCTACCTCTTCGCGCTTGCCGTATTCGTCAAAAATTATGCGCTCATCAAGAAGCGCCCGATACTCGGCGTCATACTGCTCAGTATCGCCGTAATATGGTTCATCTTCGGGTTCGGCATTTCGAATGCAGGCACGGCACTCAGGCACAGGTTCAAGATCTTCTATATCATCATCGTGGCATTCGGCCTCATCTGGACGTATGCAGCAAAAGAGAAAGAAAAAAACCGTCAGGGGATGCCGGTAAAAGAGGTCCCTTAGGCATCAATCGGGTAGCCCACGGGTGCGGCTGCCAAAAAAACAGGGGTTTGGAGATGTAGCTTATGCAGAAGAAATTGATTCATGGTGTCACTTCCTCCATGAGTGCCCTATTCCTCCATGAGCAGGTGCATTTCATCGAAAAGAACGGCTATCAGGTGGAAGTGGTATGCAACAATGATCCTGAAAGGCAATACGACGGTCTCAAGCTCAAACATATTCCATTCGAACGGGAAATCAGTCCATACAGGGATGTGACGACCCTGTATTCCCTCTACAAGTATCTGAAGGCGGAGGATCCGGATATCATATTCTTCAGTACGCCGAAGGCGGGACTGCTCGGCATGGTTGCCGGCTACCTGAACGGCACGGACACCCGGATATATGCACAATGGGGGCTGCGTCTTGAAACGGTGACCGGTTTGAAGAAGGTCATCCTGCAGACGACGGAGAAGCTGACATGCAAGCTCAGTACACACACCGTCATAATATCCGACAGCCTGGAAGAGGAGATGGTCCGCAGAAACCTTGTGGACCAGGAGAAGGTCGTCAGGCTCGGCAAAGGGAGTGTAAACGGCATCGACCTGGAGCGTTTCCGGCCGGAGGCGGTCGAGCAGCAGCGCCTCATGCAGATGAAGGCGGATCTGGGTATTGAGCCCGATGATGTCATCATCGGCTATATGGGCCGCATCACGAAGGACAAGGGGACCAACGAACTTGTCGAGGCGTTCACCGAATTGAGCTACAAGTATAGGAACATCAAGCTGCTGCTGGTCGGTGACATCGAGGACGGTGATCCGATCCTGCCTGAAAATGTGGAGATCATCCAAGGGCATGAGCGGATCATCCACTGTGACTATACGAATGAACCGGAATACTACTACAGCATGATGGATGTATTTGCATTCCCCACATACCGAGAAGGGTTCGGGACGGTCAGCATAGAGGCCCAGGCGATGCAGGTACCAGTAGTCGGGTTCAATTCGACTGGCGTCAAGGATACGATCGTACATGATCAGACCGGCCTCATCGTGTGGACCAATGATACGGCAGGACTGAAGGAGGGGCTTGAGGACATGATCCGCCATCCATTGAAGCGGGGTGAGATGGGGGAGAACGCCAGGAAATTCGTCGAAGAGCACTTCGACCGTGAACTGATCCAGCAGAAGGTGCTCGATTTCTATAATACACTCGGTGCTTCAGACGACACGGATCCGGAGTACCAGAAGGCGTAAGCCGGACAGCAGAAAGCGTCACAATAAAATAACCAATCATAGAGAGAAAGAGGTTGGATGAAGAAGACGCATCATAAGCTTTGTCGGGAAGCTGCATGATGTGGGGGTCAACGCGCAAAATAATTCAATTAAGGGGAGAGGTGACCAGGTTATGTCTCAGCGCAGAATTCTTTTGTCATCACCTCATATGGGCGGTACGGAAAGGAAGTATGTCCAGGAGGCATTCAACACGAACTGGATTGCACCACTGGGAGAAAATGTTAATATATTTGAAGATCAGATCAAGGAATTTACAGGATCGAAGGCAGCGTGCGCGCTTGCCAGCGGTACAGGGGGCATCCATCTTGCGCTCGATCTGCTGAAGGTGGAGCAGGGAGATCTCGTGCTCTGTTCCTCACTCACCTTCGTGGCAAGTGCGAATCCGATACTCTACCGGGGGGGTACACCCGTCTTCATCGATTCTGAGATGGACAGCTGGAACATGTGCCCGAAAGCACTGGAGAAGGCGCTGAAATACTATCGGATGCAAGGGAAACAGCCGAAAGCGGTCATTGTGGTCAACTTGTACGGCCAGTCTGCGAGAATGGATGAAATCAGCGAGATATGCCGGCGGTATGGTGTACCGATTGTAGAGGATGCGGCAGAATCCCTCGGTGCAATTTACAAGGGCAGGATGAGCGGCACCTTCGGCAAGTTCGGCATATTCTCGTTCAACGGCAACAAGATCATCACAACGTCCGGCGGCGGCATGATCGTTTCCAACGATGAAGTGCTCATCGAAGAAGCGCTCAAGAAGGCGACCCAGAGCAAGGAGCCGGCCGCACACTACCAGCATGAATCGGTTGGATATAACTACCGGCTCAGCAACGTGTGTGCAGGAATCGGACGCGGCCAGATGGAAGTGCTGGAAACACGCATCCAGCAGAAGCGCAATATCTTCGACAAGTATGTGGCGGGACTTGATGATATGAATGGCATTGAATTCATGCCGGAAATAGAGGGGTCCTACCATACGAGATGGCTTTCCACTATGCTCATCGACCCTAAAAAGCTGGGCATCAGCGCCAAGGAACTGATCGAGTATCTTGGAGAACACAACATTGAAGCAAGACCGGTGTGGAAGCCGCTTCACCTGCAGCCGCTGTTCGAGGGCGCTGCCTATTTCACTATGGCCAAAGACAATTCGAAGTACCTCTTCGAACATGGCATCTGCCTTCCATCGGATACGAAGATGACTGATGAAGAAATAGACCGGGTCATCGAGCTGTGCCGGGAACGCATACTGACACACGAGCTCTTTGCATGATTTCCATGGTGCCAAGGGCGCCGGGGATGCGAATCTACCTAATGGAGGGCGTACAGTGAATAAGGACATATACTTTACTGAAGGATATGCACAAGTCAACGAACTGATAGAACACGGGGAAGCGGTCTTCATTGAAGTCGAATGCGAATATGGCCACATCACCCACAGCGCCATCAAAAGGGAAATCGGCATTGAAGTTGATGGTGAAAAATATTATGACCTGGTCACCCCTTACGGATATGGGGGACCGATTATCCATGAATACACGCATTTGGACAGGCTTGTGGAAGTGTTCGAAAAGACGCTCGTGGAGTATTGTGAAAGGCACAATATCGTATCTGAATTCGTAAGGTTCCATCCAGTCTTCCAGAACCAGGAGCCATTCAGAAGCATCTATGATGTGCAGTATTTGAGGAAGACTGTAGGGACCGATCTGATGAGCTACGACGATGTATTCCAGAGCGAGTTCAATGCAACGGCACGCAGGCGTGTCAGGAAGCTGATAAAGGATGACAGGTTCTCCTGTCTGGTGGCCGCAAAATTCGAGGATATTGAAGACTTCATCGAAATCTACAACGATACGATGGATCGTCATCATGCCACGGACTACTATTATTTCGATCGTGGATATTTCGAAAGGCTGAAATGGCAGTTCGGGGATGAACTGCTCACGACGAGTGTGTTCTTCGAGGGTAAGATCATCGCCATGGGGCTGTACTTCATGTCTGATGACATCATCCATGACCATCTGAACGGTACACTGGCCGAGTACCTTCATCATTCACCGGCCTACCTCCTGAAGTACACGATGATGAACTGGGCGAAGGCAAATAGCTTCTCACTGGTCCATTACGGGGGTGGCGTTTCAAATGATGCGGAGGATTCCGTACTCAAGTTCAAGAAACGCTTTTCCAGCCATACCGAGTTTGATTTCCACATCGGCAGAAAAGTGTGGAACCAGGATGTGTATGATGCATTGTGCAGAAAGAAGGGCATCTATAGGGAAACGGACTTCTTCCCAGCCTACCGTACACCACAGAACGCGATAAAAGAGAAATATTAGCACAGCGCACTGCATTCCACGACAGGACTTTGGAATGCAGTTCTGATTGGAAGGACTGGTGGTGGACAACAGGATGCGCCTGCATCATTTGCCCGGCGAGGAGGACATATGAAAATAAGGATCTTAATCATTCTGTTCTGCATTTCATTGATGCTGATCGTCGTATCCATCATAGACAGTTTTGACCACAGCTATACGGATCAGCCTGTAGAGAGTGATCTGATCGTGATGCTTGGGGGCGGCGAAGAATCCAGGATGCAGCAGGCCGCCCACCTCTACCACGAAGGTTATGCAGATCGTGTCCTGATCACTCCGGTCGTCGAGTCCGGCGACCTCAACCAGAGTTCGGCGCTCGCAATGGAATACGGAATCCCCGAAGAAGCACTGATATTGGAGTACGAAGCGATCAGCACCTACACTAATGCGACCATCACCATGGACATCATGGAAGAACGCGATATGGACTCCGCGCTCATCGTTACGAGCGACTGGCACATCAAACGCACCAAGTACATCTATGACAAGCTGAATGATGGCCGCTTCGACTTCAAATATATATCGGCGCTGCCCTTCCAGGATGGCAGATGGCATGAAGGCGGCGATGGCTTCTATGTCTGGTACAGTGAATACATCAAATTGTGGGTGTACAGGATGGGGATATACTGGTGGAGTGAGTAGGGAAGCTGAATATTGAAGTGAGTGCATCTTGGCATCTGGAAACCAGAGTGTCAGGATGCTTTAATTTTTACATAATACCTTGTATATACATGAAATAATATATTACTGAAAATTTTTACTTTGTCGTCGTATCAATTGATATTATAGGATTTGTGAAATTTTTTCCGGATGAGAAGATGAAATGAAAATTTCAATATGTTAGGTTGATTAAGGACACAATCCAAACACAGGGGGAAAACAATGGAATTTTCAAATCAACCCATACTCATATGGTTTGTAGTAGGTTATGGTGTATTCATGCTGCTGCTCGGCATGTACTACTCCAAGAAGATCAGTTCGAGCGAGGACTTCATACTCGCCGGCAAGTCACTGGGACCGGTCGTCCTGATGGGGACGCTGCTTGCAACTTGGGTCGGAAGCGGGTCCGTGACGGGTGGACAGAACTCATTGGCGTATTCATTCGGGATATGGCCGGCACTGATGTCGACGCTGCCGTCGCTCATCGGTATCGCGACGATCTTCCTCATCTCTTCAAAGATCAAACATTACGGAAAATATACGGTAGCTGAAATACTGGAAGTGAAATATGGCAAGGTGGCAAGCCTGCTTGCAGCCCTGATCATCATACTCGCTTTCGTGGGCATCGTCTCCTACCAGTACCAGGGTCTCGCCTACATACTCAACATCTCGCTTGGCATACCGGTAGGCACAGGAACGATCATCGCTGCAGTGATCATCATATTCCTAGCAGGCATCGGCGGACTGATGTCCGTGGCACCGACGGATGCGTTCAGTGCATTCCTGGTCATCTTCGGTCTGATTATCGCATTGCCGATCGCATTATCTTCAGGCGGCGGATGGAGTGAAATCACATCCAACGTGCCGGAGAGTCACTTGAGCGCTACGGGTTCACTGAGCTTCCTGCAGCTGATGGGGTACTACATCCCGACGCTCTTCCTGCTGCTCGGTGACCAGAACATCTATCAGCGGATGTCATCTTCAATGGACGACAAATCTACGAAGCTGGGTACAGCGGGCTGGATTATCGGCCTGATCATCGTCACACCGGTGATTTCGATCCTGGCATTCATATCACGCTCCATGTTCCCGGATATTGAACCGGGCATGGCACTTATCGCCATCACGAGTGTGCTGCCAGTCGTCATCGGCGGCATACTGATTGCTGCGCTGACGGCATTCATCGTCACGACGGGCAACTCGTACCTGCTGTCTGCTGCGACAAGCGTCGTCTACGACTTCGTCGGCAAGTACTTGAAGAAGGACATCGATGACCATCAAAGACTGGTCTATACAAGGGTACTGATTCCGATACTCGGCATCATAGCATTCATGCTGACGATGTACTTCCCGACCGTACTTTCCGTACAGATGTATGCATATACGGTATATGGCGCAGGCATCACACCGGCGCTGCTCGCAGTCTTCCTGTTCCCGAAAGTTACGAAACCGGCGGGTCTCGCATCAATGGCTTCAGGTCTCGTCTCCACACTGTTCTGGGAATTCTTCTTTGTACAGTCGACAGGCATCAATTCGGCACTGATTTCAGTACCGATTGCGTTCATCGTCCTGTTTGCCGTGACACTGCTTACAAAAGGACAGCATAATGAAATGAAGGAGGTGCCTGAGAATGGATAGGGCAAAAAGAGTGGACAATCTCAGGCAGATCATGAAAGAAAAGAACCTGGACGCCGCCGTCATATTCAACTTCGAGAACCAGTTCTACTTCAGCGGTCTCAAGGCCATCACCTATTCCCGGCCGATCATCATGGTCGTGGAACAGAAGAAAGAGAGTCTGATCATCCCTTCGCTTGAGGAGAAGCATGCTGGTGAGAAGACGGATGCAGCGCTCCACATCTACCATGAAGTTGAAGGACGGGGCAGCACGGACTACCACGCGCTGTTCGACGAAGTGATGGACGGTATTGAAGGTGACAAGGTGGGCATCGAATTCGGTGCGCTGCCGGCTGAACTTGCCTCAAGCATCGAGGAGAAGGACCACGACCTCATTGATATTCAAGGGGACATCGTCCGGATGCGATCTATCAAGAGTGATGAAGAAATAGAAATGATCAAGGAATCCGGCAAGCTTGTCGCCGGGGCACTGAAACACACGCTCGAGCAATCGGAAGCGGGCAAGTCGGAGCTCGAGATCGACTACCATGGCAACCAATATCTCTTTGAAGAGATTTCAAAGAATAACACCGACTCCACGCTGGACTACTTTGTCATGTCGCCGTCTGGCATCGAGCGGACGAACATGCCCCATGTATTCTCTAATACACGGAAACTGGAGACGGGTGATGTCATCATACACAGCCGTCAAGTCGGTTTGAACGGCTACCGGGCGGAATGTGAACGGACATATTTCATCGGCGGACCGACGGAGGAACAGGAGAAGGCATTCAACGTCATGCTGGAGGCGCACCTCGCCGCGCTCGATTTCATCAAGGCGGGCGTCACCGCAAAGGCCGTGAACCAGGCGGCCCTCGACGTCATCAAGGAAGCGGGGTACGACGCCTACGTCTCCCACCGCACCGGCCACGGAATCGGCATCGGCCAGCATGAAGAGCCATCGCTCCGCTTCGACAACGACCTTGTACTCGAAGCAGGCATGGTATTCTGCGTCGAACCGGGCATCTATATCCCGGGCGTCGGCGGGTTCAGACACTCCGATACCGTCGTACTGACGGAGGAGGGTGCTGAAATCATCACGGAATATCCGAGGGATCTTGAAAGCATGATCATAAAATAACCGAATTTGAAGCCCTTCCGGCACATGGTGCATGGAGGGGCTTCTTCATGCAGAAAGAGAGGGTGAGGTGTATAATCCCCTTTATTTTTTCATTTTCTTCGCCTTTTCGGAAATATATGATAGGCAATTACGATAAAATACCCTATAATGTATTGAATGGGTAAAATTACTTGTACATACATCATGGGGGAGAATGTCGTGGTCCATAAAGTTCAATCGCAGTATGCAGCTGGTCAGCATATTGGAAAAGCATTGAGGCGCATCGAAAATGAAATCGACGTCTGCCAGGAGAACATAGCGTATTATGAAGAAAGGCTCTTTGCCTACCATGACAATGATCTGAGTCATCAGTATGAAGATACGCTGCGATGGTATGAAAACCTGAAGGCAGACCGCCTGTCGGAATCTTCCGATGCTGAAATGTCTGGTGGAAAAGGGAAACTTCATGGCTTTCTGCGGCAGCTTCATGCGTGGTGCAGCAGCGACAGTCATCGCGGCTGTTCTGCTGGCATTCGCCCATATACTGTATCTCGGCCTGGATTTTGGGCTCGTGGGAATGCTCCTCCTGGTCGCATTGAGCAGCGGCATCGGACTGACATGGATGATCACCGACTGCATCCTTGGGCAACGGCATCTACAAGTACAGAAACGAAGTGCCGAGATGGAAGTGGATGCCATCGAAGCAAGAATGGCTGAACTGGCCCATCAATATGAATCCATCATCGTCTCAAACAGGAAGCGTGCGATCACCCTTTTCCGCAAGCAGGAGCAGCTGTTCCGTCAAGTGGAGTCCGGACGTCTTCAGGGAGAATCGGAATACGAAGAGCAGAAGGGCACCTCCATATGGAACGGGCGGCTGGTGTGATGAAGAGCAGATGAGAACTGCTCTTTTTTTATTTGACACTATTGATGTGCGGGGCTGGATCAGAGAGGGTATATGATAAGAGGAAGTATTTGGAGGGGAGGTGCTGTATGTACAAACGATGGCTGATGTTGATTGTAGCAATCCTTTATCTCTCGGGCTGCGGCACGCAGGAAAATGAAGAGGAAGAATCCCCACCTGAAAGGACAACTGAAAAAGTGACGGAGGAAGAAGCGAGTGCCCCTTCGGAGGAGACGGAAGAGTCCTCCATTTCACTGGAGTCGATGACAGCCGAATCGATCGTCGATGCGGTGGAGGCTCGGGCTGGAGAGAATCTCAACTACTATCTCCATACCCGCGTCACCATGGAATATCAGGAGGAGACGCAGATGTCCGAAACGAAGGAGTGGTACCATACGGAAGATGACAAGAGTTTCGTCCGCCGGGAAGTACACACTGAAGATCTGCCTGTACAGTATTATGTGAGCGACGGGGAAAAGACATGGCAATACTCAGAAGGAGACGCAGTGGCATACGTCAGTGATGCGATGCATAGTGGAGACATGACGGGCCGTCCTTCCAGTGCCATCGGCAACCGGCTCCGCAGCTATCAGGAAAGCCATACGATGGCGCTCGAGGAGACTGTGGAAATCGCCGGATATACAGGCCACCATATCGCCTTCACACCGAATGAGGAGACGGGTGGTACGGCACTCGATGTCTACCTTAATATCGAAAATGGCCTGATCCTTAAAGAAGTCATGATTCAGGAGGGCCACCAGATGGTGTATGAGCTGCTTGAGTATGACGGCGACATTGAACACTCGGCCGGACGCTATACGCTCGATCTGCCAGAAGATGTGGAAATCAATGATATGTCCCAACCGGAACCTGATACCGACCTCGACAGTTTCTGATATGTAATGAAGCTCCAGTTTCCTGATCGGGGCTTCTTTTTTCTGGCCTTCTTTTTTGGTAAGCCACACGGGAAGATGAATTGATATTCTTGTAACGGAATGGCTGGAAGGGGTAAAAATATCATAAAAAGTTCAGGGGGCCGGTGGAATATCATGACTTGGGTATGCTATAATCAATTTGGATATTTTCCCAATACATATCTGGATTGTGCCGACATAGTTTAATGGTAGAACACAGCCATGGTAAGGCTGCGATGCGAGTTCGATTCTCGCTGTCGGCTTCCTTGAACATCATGACCATCGTTTCACCTGCTGGAGCTCCAGCAGGTGGGGCGGTGGTTTTTATTATGTGAATATATATCCTTCGACTGCCGCGCAGTGCTACAATGGGTAAAAGAGAAATAGTATGGAGGTTTACAGATGACGAACATAGCAGGGTTCTGGGTAAGACTTGCAGCACGGCTGCTGGATGGATTGCTGGTCGGCATGGTGGTGGGGACGCTCATCTTCGTGCTCCAGCTCGATACGGGCAGTCAGGTAGTGCAGACGGCGGAGAGCGTCATGGCGATGCTGTACTTTGTGCTGGTGCCGGTCTTCCTGTATGGTTATACGATTGCCAAGCGTGTACTTGATATAAGAATCGTAAAGATGGATGGTTCGAATGTGGGACTCTGGACGATGGTGTTGCGGGAAGTCCTCGGGGGCTTCCTCTATACCATCACATTCGGGATTGCGCTGATCGTCTCCGCTTTCATGGTGGGGTTGAGGCGCGACAAGCGCGGAATCCACGATCTCATTGCCGGTACGTATGTCACACATGACCGTCCGGAACATTGGAAGCGGGAAGAATAGGTTATTGTATGATGCTCTGGGACTTTGCTGTCCCGGAGCATTTTTCCGTTAAAGTTGAGGTGTCTCATCCTCTACAGATATTAAAGTCCTGATATTCAGTTTACAATCCCCCGTTTAGTGCAATAGTAAGTATAAGACACACTTTAGGCATAATGCCATAAAATACGATAAGGGGGAAGGGAACATGCCATTGAATGTGGCTCAGAAACTGATTCAGGATCATCTCGTATCGGGTGAAATGAAGCCTGGTGAAGAGATCGGTCTGAAGATCGACCAGACGTTGACGCAGGATGCGACGGGCACGATGGTGATGCTGGAACTGGAAGCGATGGGGATAGATAAGGTGAAGACGGAAGTATCCGCACAATACGTCGACCACAACCTCATACAGGATGATCACCGGAATCCGGATGACCACCTGTTCTTGAGGAGTGCGGCACAGAAGTTCGGCGTGCACTATAGCAGGCCGGGCAACGGGGTCAGCCACCCTGTGCATATGCAGGAGCTCTCGATACCCGGCAAGACGCTGCTCGGCTCGGACAGCCATACATGTGCGAACGGCTGCATGGGTATGCTGGCCATGGGCGCCGGCGGCATCGACGTGACGATGGCGATGGCGGGAGAGCCGTATTACATCGAGATGCCCCGTATTATGGGTGTGAAGCTGACCGGGGAGATGCCGGACTGGGTCAGCGCGAAGGATGTCATACTCGAGATGCTCCGCCGCCATACGGTGAACGGCGGTGTCGGCCGAATCATCGAATATTACGGTCCAGGACTCGATGACCTTTCCGCAATGGATAGGCACGTCATTGCGAACATGGGTGCCGAACTCGGTGCGACGACATCGGTATTCCCATCTGACAATGAAGTGAAGCGTTTCATGGAGACCCAGGGACGTGAAGACGAGTGGGTTGAACTGAAGGCGGATGAAGGCGCGGAATACGATGATCACGAGGAGATCAACCTGTCTGAACTGGTGCCGCTGATTGCGAAGCCGACCAGCCCAGATAACGTCGTACCGGTCGAAGAGATTGCAGGAGAGGAGATCTACCAGTCATACATCGGTTCTTCCGCGAACCCGGGCTACCGGGACTTTGCGGTCGCAGCGGAAATCGTCAAAGGCAAGCAGATTGCCAATGGTATTTCCTTCGACATCAACCCGACATCGCGACTGCTGCTCCAGCAGTTGGTGGACAATAAGCATATCGCAAGCCTCCTGTCTTCCGGTGCGCGGCTGCACCAGGCAGGCTGCAACGGCTGCATCGGTATGGGACAGGCACCGGCGACGGATCAGAACAGTCTGAGGACGACACCGCGGAACTTCCCGGGACGTTCGGGAACAAAAGAGGACAAGGTTTTCCTCTGCAGTCCTGAAACCGCAGCTGCCTCTGCGCTTTCAGGTGTCATTACAGATCCACGGACACTCGATATGGACTATCCGGAAATACCGGAAGCCGCAGCTATCAAGACGAACAAGATGCTCGAGGATCCACCGGAAGACACCAGCGACATCGAAATCGTGAAGGGACCGAACGTCTCGACCATCCCGGACTTCGACCCGATCGAAGACAGTTTCGACATGCCGGTACTGCTGAAGATGGACGACAACATCTCCACCGATGAAATACTCGCCGGCGGCTCGAGAGTGCTGCCTTTCCGAAGCAACATACCGAAGATCAGTACATTCGTTTTCGAAGGTGTCGACGACACTTACACCGAACGGGCTGAAGGAAAACGCGATTCAGGCGGACACATGGTCGTAGCCGGCAACAACTACGGTCAGGGCTCCAGCCGCGAACACGCGGCGCTGGCGCCGCGCTACCTCGGCCTGAAAGTTGTGCTTGCCAAGGACTTTGCACGGATCCACCTGCAGAACCTGATCAACTTCGGCATATTGCCGCTGACATTCGAAGATCCGGCAGACCACGAGAAGATTGACGAAGGGGATGTCATCGAGTTCAGGAATGTCCACCAGGCCATCCAGGACGGCAACACATTCAAAGTCAAACTGAAAGACTCCGGTGAAGAAATCACCGTCAAGCACAGCATGACGAAACGTCATCTCGACCTCATGCTCGCCGGCGGCATCATCAACTGGGCGAAGCAGAGGCAATAACAATCGGATCAACGAAAAAAGTGGACATACATTCAATGTATGTCCACTTTACTGTGTGGCGTCAATTCATAATCAGACCTGCATCCCGCTCGTGGCTGTCATAATGTGCAATGATCTCGCCCTCGGGATTCTCGAATTCAACGAGGGGCAGCTTGTCATCCGCACCGTCGTGGAGGATGCCTGCCGTGCCGCTTCTAACGGATTCGCCGATGCCCTGCATCTTGCCTCGAAGGGCGTCGCCGTTCATTGAGGCCGCTTCTTCACTCACTGTGATGGTGATCTCGGAGTAGTCCGCATTCTGCGGCTCGATGGCATCGATGAACGCATCATTCGCCATGCCGTTGAATTTCTCATCAAGGGACTGCTGCTGTTCAGCGGTGATATCCACTTGTCCGCTGCCTGAAGTTTCCTCCGCAGCAGCCGGGTCTTCATTTTCAGCAGCGTCAGTGGCTTCATCCCCATTGCCGCACGCAGAAAGCAGGAGCGCAGATGCCAGTCCTGCCATCATCATTTTTCTTTTCATAACATGAACCTCCATTATTCGATATACATCATGCATATTAGCACAGTACGGGGGATGGATGGAAAGAAAAAGCGGGTCGTCTGTTATAATCTAGGGTGAAGGAGGGATACATATGAAGAAAGTGATCATGGACGTCGATACCGGGGTGGATGATGCATTGGCGATCCTCTATGCACTGGAAAGCAGGCAGCTCGATGTGCTCGGCATCACGACGGTGAACGGCAATGTGCCGCTCGAGATGGTGAATGCAAATACGCTGAAGGTGCTGTCGCTGGCTGACAGGGCGGACGTGCCCGTCCACCCTGGTGCAGACCGGCCGTTGATGAAGACATCAGAACATGTCCATCATATCCATGGGGATGACGGCATCGGCAATGCACTCGATGATTTCAGCTACAGCAACCAGTGCCAAGAACAGTTCGCAGCGGACTTCATCATCGAACAGGCGGAAAAGCACCCTGGAGAAGTCACGCTGATCGCCGTTGGGCCGCTGACCAACCTGGCACTGGCATTCCGGAAGGAGCCAAAGCTCTCCGAATGGCTTGATGAAGTCGTCATCATGGGCGGGCTGGTATCCGAAATGGGGCGGGGCAACAAGCTGCCGAACTCCGAATTCAACATTTATACCGATGCCGAAGCGGCACAGATCGTCTTCCACAGCGGGGCCGAAACGACGCTGGTCAGCCTCGATGTGACGAAGCAGACGCTGCTGTCCAATCGGGACATCAAGAGGCTCGAAGGCAGGAAGTATCATGACTTCGTCAAACAGTCGACGGAAGTCTACCGCGCCTTCAGCAAGGAGAAGTTCAACCTCGACGGTTGTGCACTGCACGACCCGCTGACTGTCGGTTATGTACTGAACAATAACTTCCTCAAGACCGAGAAACACCATGTCGATGTCGAAACGGTGAGTCCGCTCAACTATGGGCAGACGGTGTGCGACTTCAACAATCTCCTCGGCAGGGAACCGAACGTGAATGTCTGCCTGGGTGTTGATGCAGAAGCGTTCGTTTCGCATTTCCTGGAGATGCTCGGTAGAGAAGGATAGATATGTAGAAACCCATCTTAAAAATATGAAGTGCACCTCAACTGTTGGAGTATGTCCAACAAAGAGGTGCACTTTTTTATGGCTGAGTTTAGTGTGAGGTAAACATCCCTAGGACTTCCGCGACTGCATCAAAAACTGTTGATCTGCAGGTAGAACTGGGCTTCCTGGTAATTGTATACAAGCTTCGAGTAGTCGAATGGCTCCCCGTTCGGCAGATGGTAGACCGATTCGTAGTACAGGGCGGGATCACCGGCATCGAGTGACAGCAGTTCCGCCTCATCTTCATCAAGCTTGCGTATATGGAAGAAGTTGTCCGAGAATCCGATCTTCAGTTTCAATCCTTCCCTGAGGTAGGTGAATATGGATTCGGAGACGATCTGTTCATTCAGGAAGGGGACGACGGACTTCTTGTAATATGATTCCTCAATGCACAGCGGCTGTCCGTGGATGAAGCGGAGCCGCTTCACTTGATAGACCGGCTCTTCTGCCGAAATCGACAGGTTGGCCATGACTTCTTCTGAAGGTGTCACGACCTCCAGTCCCAGGACCTCCGATGTAAGCTGGAAGTCGTCGAGGCCGGATCTGAAGCCCTGATTCTCATCGAGGTTGATGTAGCCCTTCCTCCTGTGCCTTCTCACGAAGATGCCGCTTCCCCGCACCTGGTAGATGATGCCCTTCATTTCGAGCAGTTCGAGTGCCTTCGTGATCGTACTCTTGCTGACTTCATATTTCTTCCTGAGGTCTTCAAGGACGGGGAGCTTGTCCCCCTGCCGCAACTCATTGTCGACGATGTACTGTTCCATATCTTCAGCGATCCTCTGGTATTTCAGCATCTTTTCATCCTCCTGCAACATGCCTTCATCGGGCGTATATTCATCCTGTATTATATCATCCCTGAGCCGTATTTTCCTGATTTATAGAAATTATATATTACTTGATTAATTGTATCGATACAATTATAATGAACTCAAACAAGTAATGAGTGCTGACAATGAATAGGAGGATTCATATGAATACATTTCCTGAAGGTTTCAAATGGGGCGGGGCATTTGCCGCCCATCAGTTCGAAGGGGGCTGGGACCAGGACGGCAAGGGTCCGAGCGTCGTGGATGTCATGACGGCAGGTGCCCACGGGGTGCCGAGGGAGATTACGGAGACGATCGAGCCGGATCGGTTCTATCCCAATCATGAAGCGGTCGATTTCTACAACAATTACAAAAGTGATGTGAAGCTGTTCACCGAAATGGGGCTTCAGTGCCTGCGGACATCGATCGCCTGGTCACGCATTTTCCCGAAAGGGGATGAAGCGGAACCGAATGAGGCGGGTCTCGCATTCTATGACGATCTCTTCGATGAATTGCTCAAATACGGCATAGAACCGGTCATCACACTTTCCCACTTCGAAATGCCGCTGCATCTTGCGCGGGAGTACGGCGGCTTCAAAAATAGGAAGATGATCGATTTCTTCGTCAAATTCGCCGAGACCGTCTTCGCGCGATACAAGGATAAGGTGAAGTACTGGATGACGTTCAATGAGATCAACAACAAGATGGACTACAGCAACCCCATCTTCCTCTGGACGAATTCCGGCGTCACTGTAGAGGAAGGCGAAAATGCAAAAGCCGTCATGTATACGGCGGGCCACCACGAGCTCCTCGCCAGCGCACTCGCTGTGGCAAAGGGAAGGGAGATCAATCCGGAATTCCAGATCGGGGCCATGGTCTCCCATATCCCGATCTACCCATACTCTTCAAGGCCGGAGGATGTGATGCTTGCCGAGGAATACATGAGGCAGCGCTTCTTCTTCCCGGATGTGCATGTGCGGGGGAAATACCCGAGGTATGCACTCAAGGAATTTGAACGGGAAGGGCTGGATATCCCGATCCTTGAAGGAGATGAGGAAATACTGGGTAACGGTACGGTCGATTATCTGGGCTTCAGCTACTATATGTCCGCCACGGTGGACAGCCAGACCACCACTGAACATAAAGGCGCCATCGTGAGTGGCGGCCTGCCGCAGGAGGTCGACAATCCATACATCGGCGCCAGTGACTGGGGTTGGACGATCGACCCCGTCGGGCTGCGCTATGTATTGAACCGTCTTTATGACCGCTATCAGATTCCATTGTTCATCGTGGAGAACGGATTCGGTGCCGTCGACCATGTTGAGGAGGACGGAACAATCCAGGATGATGCACGGATGGAATATTTGAGCGCCCATATCAGGGAAATGAAGAAAGCAGTCAACTATGACGGTGTGGAACTGATCGGATATACACCATGGGGAATCATGGACATCGTTTCATTCACTACGGGTGAAATGAAGAAGCGGTACGGCATGATCCATGTCGACCGGGACAATGAAGGAAATGGTACGATGAAGCGGAGCAGGAAGGCATCATTCGACTGGTACAGGAAAGTCATCGCTTCGAACGGTGCTGAAGTGTAGCTTTGTATGATGAGGAATAAAACATGAAAAGAGAGATGCCATGGGCACTGGGCCTATGACATCTCTCTTTTTGTGGAAGGGATGGTTACCGCTTCAGCATGGCGCCTTCCGGATATGCGTCGCGTCTCTCCTTATACAGCCTGTAGAGCGCATTGTGGCTCGGCTGCTCGATGAGGCGGTGGATGGCGTATGCCAGCAGTATGCTGACACCGATTGGAATCAGCAGATAAATCTCATGAACGAGGCCGAAGGATTCCATCCGATTAATCATGACATATCCGATATTCTGGTGGACCAGGTAGACCGGATACGAGATGGTGCCGAAGAAGACGAAGACCTTCGAACTCAGGAACTTCAGCCTGCCGGCGAGTATCAGGTGGAATACGGCGATGAACAGCAGTGTGAACATCGCGTTCTCGACACTCTGGAAAAAGATGTCGTAGATGACCGCCATCGCCATCACCATGTGGTATTTGAACCGGTGGCCGTGCTGCCAGATGGCATAGAACATCATGCCGATGATGAACATATGGCTGAAGCTTGCGATGGAGTATTCGCGGATGATCGAGGTCAGTTCCGTATCCACCGTGCGGTGGACGACCTGGATCAGCACGGATGCTGCAAACCAGCCGAGTGTGACGGGCATGATGTGCTTCGCCTTCCCGAACAGCAGCAGTACACCCATCAGCACGTAGAAGGTCAGCTCTACGCGCAGTGTCCAGTAGACGCCGTCGACCCGGTCGATGCCGGTGAAGAAGTCCTGGAGCATGGTCATGTTGATCAGGGCTTCGCCGAATCCGACCTTGAGGTCATCCATCACCGACATCGACACGATGATGAACGTGAGGACCACGGCGAACATATATGACGGATACAGCCTAATGGACCGCTTGATGGCGAAGTCGGAGGACGACCGTGCCCGCATGATGGACATATAGATGACGAATCCGCTGATGATGAAGAACAGCTGCACACCGTATTCACCGAACCAGAACCAGTCGATGTATCCATCCTTCAAGTGGCCGAACCGGTCGTCATAGTATGTCGTGTAGTGGAAGAGGATGACCGCAATGGCGGCGATCCCCCTCAGTGCATCAATCTCTGTGAAGCGTTTCTTCTGTGACATGGTCATGCGCTCCCATCATTCCCCATGTACACACATGGGGTTTTTCAGGTTTCATTGCCACCTAATATATACCCCCTTTTGAGCGGATTTCAATTGGAAAGGGTATTAAGAATCCGTTACGAAAATGACATGGCCGTTACACCCGCGTGACAGCGCTATATGATATGATGGGGGCAAAAGAGAAGGGGGATTGCCATGGCGCGACGCGTGGTACTGGACCTTGCTGTAACATTGGATGGTTTCATTGAAGGGGCGCACGGGGAAATAGACTGGTGCATCATGGATCCGGAGATGGACTTTACGGCCTTCCTCGAATCGGTGGACACTATACTCTTCGGCAGGAAGAGCTATGACTTGTGGAAATCCTATGTTCCGGAAGGGGAAGTGTCCGACCTCGACAAAGAGATGATGCAGATGATTGAAGATAAGGAGAAGGTCGTCTTTTCACGCTCAAAGCGGGGGACGGAGGGGGATGTGACATTCTCCGATGATATTGGAGGGACGGTGGAGAAGCTGAAGGCGCAGGGAGGAAAGGACCTCTGGCTGTACGGCGGTGCTGAGCTGATCACCAAATGCGTCAACCTTGGGCTTGTCGATGAATACCGGCTCTCCGTCCACCCGGCCGTCCTCGGCCGGGGTAAGCCGCTTTTCAAGGATATTGAAGATCGGCTCGACCTCGATCTCCAGAAGGTGAACAGATATGACTCGGGCGTCGTCCAGCTGATCTACGGAAGGGCGTAGGAAGTGCCTTAAGGGGCGCCTGTTGAAAAAGGAGGTGAATGGCATGCGGACCATCGAATATAAAGGGGTCGTCTATACGATCATACAGACGATTCCTGAAGCGGACCTGCTGCTCGTATACAAGGAGGAAGAGGGCTTCTCAAGCGGCGTGAACTATCCGGCCAACTGCCTTGTGATACCGGATGAAGACCATCCGGAGTACCAGGAGAAGGCGTATGATTGAGGAACCCCTATAAAATGTTTGAAAATATGAAATGGACGAATGTCTGATAGTTTGGATGGACCTCTCAACCTGAATGGTTGGGAGGTTTTTATTATTGAATCGTACCAGATCCTTTAAATGATTTTTAACTATCAAAAATAAAATTATATTGACAACTAAGTATCAAAATGATATATTCAGTGAAAGCGTTTACTGTAAAGGTGGTATAAAAAATGTTTGATTTGCAAAGTTTGAAAGATGCATTGATCGTTTCCTGCCAGGCTCTTGAGGAAGAACCGTTACATAGTCCATATATCATGAGCAAAATGGCATTGGCAGCCCGGCAGGGGGGAGCCAAAGGGATAAGAGCAAATACTGTAGCAGATATAGGAGCGATAAAGCAGGAGGTGGATCTTCCGATCATTGGCATCATAAAAAAGGACTTTGATGATAGTGGTGTCTACATCACACCTACAATGGAAGAGGTGGATGCACTGGTTGAGGAAGGAATGGAGATTGTGGCGCTGGATGCAACCAAGCTGAGGCGGCCTGATGGCAGCCATTTCGCAGACTTTTTTGCAAAGGTCAGGGGAAAATATCCTGAGCAGCTATTCATGGCCGATGTCTCGACCGTTGAGGAAGGAATTGAGGCGGAAAAGGCGGGAGTGGATATCGTGGCGACCACACTTGTGGGCTACACCGAACATTCAGATGAAGACATCCCGCTCGAAACACTGCAGAAGATGATGGAAGTGATCTCTGTTCCCGTGATAGCCGAAGGCAACATGGACACGCCTGAAAAAGCGGCAAAAGCACTTGAACTCGGTGCCCATGCCGTTGTAGTTGGCAGTGCAATCACACGTCCCCAACTTATTACAGAGAAGTTCGCAAAAGCATTACAGCCTTCACAGGCTGCAGACTTCTGATGGTAAAGGAGTGGAATATATGACAGAAAATCTGAAGGCGACCATCCGGTTGGAGCAATATAAGAATGGCTATACGAAATCTGAGTTGAAAATCTACGATTACATCGTCGGACACACCGACCTGGTCATCTACCATTCCCTGACGGAACTGGCTGAAGCGTGTGAGGTCGGAGAAGCCACTGTGCTGAGATTCTTCAGAAAAATCGGCTATAAGGGGTTTCAGGAATTCAAGTTCTCACTTGCCAAAGAAGTCGACGAAGAAGATGAGGAAGAGAATGAGGAGTCATACGTATTCAAGGTTAAACGGAACATGGTCAATGCGATAGAAAATTCATACCATGTGATAGAGAAAGATGAGCTCGAAAAGGCGATAGGGATATTAGATCGGGCAAAGCACATAGTCGCCTTTGGAGTAGGCGCTTCATCCATTGCCACACTTGACATGCAGAACAGGCTGCTCAGAATCGGAAAGAATATCGAAGTGTTTGGTGATCCGCATTCCCAAGTTATGCGGACGGCTTCGATGGACAGTGAAACTGCTGTAGTGGCCATCAGTATAACAGGCAGTACAAAGGACACCGTAGACAGTATAGCTGCAGCCAAGCAAAAGGGTGCGAGCGTGGTGGCAATAACCAACTACAGCAAATCCCCTTTGACGAAGCATGCCGACTGCATCCTCAAATCTGCAGCCAAGGAGAACCCGCTGGACAGCGGTTCCCTCACATCCAAAGTCTCCCAATTGTTCGTCATCGACCTGATCTGCACTGGACTTACCATCAAGAACTTCAAAATGGCAGAAGAAACAAAGTTGGATATCTCAGAAAATATTTCGGACAAATTATATTAAAAGATAATAAAACTATTTGTGAGAGGTGAAACCTATGAAAAATCTATTCTCGAAAGCACAATCATTCGGTAAATCATTCATGCTGCCGATAGCGATACTTCCAGCAGCAGGTCTGCTCCTGGGTATCGGTGGTGCCTTATCCAACCCCAATACCATTTCTGCATATCCGATTCTGGACATAGCCTGGCTTCAAAGTCTCTTTACGATAATGGCTTCTGCCGGCAGCATCGTCTTTGCCAACCTCCCCATCATCTTTGCGGTAGGGGTAGCCATCGGACTGGCCAGAAACGATAAGGGCACTGCAGGGTTGGCGGCAGTTCTCGGGTACTTCGTAATGCATGCAACGATCAATGCGATACTTGGCATTACCGGCAGCCTGGCAGAAGACAATCTGGCAGCTGTGGGACAAGGAACGACTGTAGGGATACAGAGTCTCGAGACGGGTGTATTCGGTGGGATCATCGTTGGTATTCTGACGTCCATCCTACATAATAGATATTACAAAATTACGCTGCCCCAATTCCTTGGATTCTTCGGCGGATCGAGGTTCGTACCGATCATCACTTCGTTCTCTGCAATGTTCCTTGGGATTGCAATGTACTTCATCTGGCCGCCCATCCAGTCGCTCATCTTCAGTGCAGGGGATCTGGTGACGGGAACGGGTGCACTTGGCACTTTCCTCTTCGGATTGATCCTAAGGCTGCTCGGGCCCTTCGGCCTGCACCATATATTCTACCTGCCGTTCTGGCAGACAGGTCTTGGAGGTACGATGGAAGTTGGTGGACAGTTGATACAAGGCACTCAGAATATATTCTTTGCGCAGCTTGCAGACCCTGATGTCGATAAGTTCTACGAAGGTACTTCCCGCTTCATGTCCGGCAGGTTCATCACAATGATGTTCGGGCTGCTTGGCGCATGTCTTGCGATTTATCATACTGCCAAGCCTGAGAACAAGAAAGTGGTGGGTGGCCTAATGCTTTCTGCTGGACTCACCTCCTTCTTCACCGGGATTACGGAACCTATAGAATTTTCATTTCTTTTTGTGGCCCCGATCCTTTATGTGATCCACGCAGTCTATGATGGACTGGCGTTCATGATGGCTGATATCTTCAGCATCACAATCGGGCAGACGTTTAGTGGGGGGTTCATCGACTATATTCTATTCGGGGTTCTGCAAGGGAATGAAAAGACGAATTTCCTTTATGTCATCCCAATTGGAATCGTCTGGTTCCTGCTCTATTATGTTACATTCCGTTTCATGATACAGAAAATGAAATTGAAGACGCCGGGCAGGGAAGAAGAGGATATGACGCAGGTCGTCAATGCCAGCGAGCGTACCCTGGTGTTGGCAAAAGGTCTTGGCGGCGCTGAAAACATCAGTGAGCTCGACAACTGTGCTACACGTTTGAGGGTGACTTTGAATGACATGGACCAGGTTGATGAAAAAGCAATAAAATCTACTGGTTCGACCGGCATCGTCAAAAAAGGAAATGGCATTCAAGTTGTCTATGGACCACAGGTCAGCAATATTAAAAACGATTTGGAAGAATATCTGAATCAGGAAAATACAGAGTGATTATTATTTGTATAGGAATGACATAAAAATGCAGAGCCCGTTCGGGCCCTGCATTCTTTCTATTCTATCGGTGCATTGTTGGTTTTTGAAAGCTGCCTATTGATATTGAATATCTTACCGTTCACATCTTTAATGCCAAAACCTGCGAGCCGTTCCGTATGCATCTTCAAGTAGTTCTCGGCATCCTCCTTCGTTTCGAATACATAGATGCCGCCCGCTTCCTTTTCATTAGCATTCTCTGTCCAGATCTTCCACAGGAAGCCCGGCTCTTCATTGATGCTTTCGGCAAGGTCTTGGAATCCTTCCGCCATTTCAGTGCCGAAAGGGCCTTCCATTTCAAAATCCACCTGTAATAATACTGCCATGATGTTTCCCTCCAATCATTTAGTCCCTATCCTCTACCCGATTCTGTCGTTCTCATGTTTCTGATTGCGGGAGGCATTCCATCTTTATGTATTTACGGCCGATGTTCGGGTAGAGTAGGAATAGATGATTATGTGAAGGGGGATCAACATGGATATCGGAATCATTGGTGCAGGAGCAATTGCGAATGTGATGATGGAGCGGATCAATCATGACCGCCATGAAAATCTGAAGGTCAAAAGCGTCTTTGTAAGGAATGAAGAAAAGTATCAGCATCTCGAAGAGGAGTTTGGAATCACGCTGTATACAGACCTTGAGGCATTCCTGTCGTCAGATATAGACATTGTAGTGGAAGCGGCAAATGGGGAAGTGGTGAAGTCACATATGCCGGAAGTGCTCAAGCATAAGGATGCGATGCTGATCAGCGTCGGTGCACTTGCGGACGGCGCACTTGTGGCCGAATTGATGCAGATTGCGAAGCATCATGACCACACCCTCCATCTGCCATCCGGTGCGATCGGCGGCCTGGACCTCATCCAGAATGCGCAGTCGCATGGGGAATTGGAGCGTGTCAAGCTGACGACGAGGAAACCCGCGGCTGCACTCAGCTATGAGGATCTGCAGTCCGAACGGGTGGTGTTCGACGGCAGGGCGAAGGAGGCCATCACACTCTATCCGCAGAATATGAACGTGGCGATCATCCTTGGCATGGCCGGCATGGGCATCGAGGAGACGGAAGTGCTGCTCATCGCAGATCCGAATGTCGACCGCAACATCCATCATATCGAAGTAGAAGGGGCGTTCGGCAAGGCGGAATTCAAAGTGGAGAACCAGCCGCTGCCCGATAATCCGAAGACGAGCTACCTTGCCGCCATCAGCATCCTCGGCACACTGGAGCGCATGAACAGGCACTTCAGAATCGGGTAGGCGAGGGGTTTTTATTCAATTATGATGAACGGGAGTGGATAACATGAAATGTACAGTTGTCGGCATGTGGGGCGGCTTCCCGAAGCAGAATGGACCGACTTCGGGCTATCTCGTCGAGAAGGACGGCTTCTCGATCCTGCTCGATGCAGGGAGCGGAGTGGCTGCTCATGTGCAGAACTACATCGATCTGAATGACCTGCACCATATTTTCCTCACCCACTATCATTACGACCATTCCGTCGATATCGGATCATTCCTGTTCGGGCGGATGATCAGCACGCAGCTCGGCCGGGTGGATAAGACGCTCAACTTCTACGGACCGGGTGATAAGGGCGTCGAGGCTCAGGTGAACAAGGTGCGGAACAACACCTTCCATGCATATGGAAAAGACAACACATTCAAAGTCGGACGGTTCTCGATCGAATTCCATAAAAATGCCCATACGGTCGAGACATACGCCATGCGGATCACTGATGATGATGGGCATGTGCTCGTCTATACCGCCGACACGAGCTATCGAAAGAGTCTCGTGCGTTTTGCGGAAGGGGCCGACGTATTGATTTCGGAATGCAGTCTGTACGCCGGTGAAGACGGTGAGAAGATGGGGCACATGAATGCTGAGGAAGTCGGTGGGCTGGCTGCAAAAGCAGGTGTCGGCAAACTTGTGCTGTCCCACCTGCCGCACTACGGCAATCTCGATGAGCTTTTAGCGTCTGCCAAGTCAGCAGGAGGAGAGAATGTTGTATTGGCGGAAGTAGGAATGGAGATTGAAGTATAGACGAGGTTTTATTCATAAAAATAAGGCATCCTCTACCGAATAATGGCAGAGGGTGCCTTATTTATGGTTAACTTGCCATCGTTTCGCCTGCGACGGTGAATTGGGGCGTTAACTTGCCATCGTTCTGTCTGCGACGGTGAATTGGGGCGTTAACTTGCCATCGTTCTGTCTGCGACGGTGAATTGGAGGCTTAACTTGCCGTCGTTTCGTCTGCGACGGTGAATTGGAGACTTAACTTGCCATCGTTTTGCCTGCGACGGTGAGTTGGAGGGTTAACTTGCCATCGTTTTGCCTGCGACGGTGAGTTGGGACGTTAACTTGCCGTCGTTTTGCCTGCGAGGGTGAGTTGGAGACTTAACTCACAGTCGGAGCGCTTCCCACTGTGAATAAAACCCCCACACCCCATTTTCATTCATCACTGCCCGTCTGCTGAAGCGGAGGCTTGGCGATCTTCTGCCTGGCGGAGTGCCATTTCGACAGCGAGTTGTGCATCGATGTAGCCCCATCCGCTGCCGAATGCCGGGTCGCCGGTCATCTGGAGGATGCTCTTCACATCATTCGGGCTCAAGTCTGGATTTGCTTCAAGCATGAGGGCGATGACGCCTGCACATATCGGTGTGGCCATGGATGTGCCGGACATCTGGATATAATGTTCATCGACGATCTGTTCGGCGCGTTCGGCTGCTACTGTAGAATCGGGTGACAGCAGTGAGACGATGTTTGTGCCGGGCGCATAGATGTCTGGTTTGACGAACTGGTCGATGGTCGGTCCGCGGCTGGAGTATTCGGCAATTTCATCGTCCGAACGTTCGACTGTATCCCGGTCGTCTGCTGCACCGACGGTGATGATGAATGGATTGATGGCCGGGGTGCCGATGGTGGACGGTGCCGGACCGCTGTTGCCGGCTGCGGCACATACGATCATGCCGGCCTGCCATGCTTCCTGTGCTGCCAGTGACAGAGGGTCCCTCCTGAATGATTCGTAGGCTTCCGAACCGAGTGACAGGGAGAGGATCTGTATACCGTATTCTTCTTTATTTTCCATGCACCATTCGATGCCTTCGATGATGTTGGACAGGTTGCCGCCGCCTGAACCATTCAACACCTTTACCCCGACGATGGAGGCCTCCGGTGCAGGTCCCTTGTATTCACCATCCGACATTGTGCCGTTCCCTGCTGCATCTCCGGCGCAGTGGGTGCCATGGCCGTTATCATCATAAGGCTCCGTCTCTCCATTGATGACGTCATGAAAGGCGATGATGCGGTTTTCAGGTGTGGTCAAGTCATCATGGGGGTGGATGCCGGTATCGAGCACGGCAATCGTCACCCCTTTACCGCTGAGGTTATGGTCGGTCCTGACCTGTGCGGACCCGATCTGCGAATCCGTAATATCCAGGTATGCCGAGACCGGGCGGTCATAGTATATCCGTTCGATGGCCTCGTGATCTTTGATCTGCCTGATCTTGTCCGGTGTCAGCGTCCCCTTCATGCTGTTGATGATGCGCATTTCCTGGTCCAGATGGTTATGGGAATCGACATTGCATTTCTGGAAAAGGTCATCCTTCTCCTCGTCGCGGCATCCCTGTCTGCATTTTATGATGATCGGGATTTCACTCGTTCCCGTTGCCTGGTAGACATTCCTCTGGTCCTTGCGCAGCTGTTCGATCAGGCCCGGATCGAGCCTGTCGCCGCTCTCTTCATACCACACTCTTTCTTTCCTGCTCATATGCTTCGCCTCCTTATATTTGGATGCAGCTTTCATCTATAAGTCCATTTACTAATAGATTTCCGAATTGAAATTATCTAAACATTTGAAATATTTATAGTGACAGTCGCGCATGGGATCAAGGGCGAATATCTCTCTGGATTTTTTTGTTCACTTGGGAATGAAAGGGTATATAATATGAAAGGTCTTTGTAAAATGAGAGTGAGGGGGAGTGTTTCAAATGGACATCAAGCATATGCGCTATTTTGCCGCCATCGTACGACACGGCAGCATGACGGAGGCGTCCAACCAGCTGTACATATCGCAGCCGACGATCAGCAAGGCAATCCACGATGTGGAGACGGAGCTCGGGATGCAGCTGTTCGACCGCAACCGGAGGAAGTTCGTGCTGACGGATGCGGGCAAGGTGTTCTACGACCAGTGCGAGGAGATACTGCGCCGGCATTCGGAGCTGAAGAATGATCTGAAGAACATGGTCGGCATGCGCCAGGGGGAAATAAAGATCGGGCTGCCACCGATCATGGATGTCGGCAGGCTGATGGGCATCGTCAAGGACTTCCATGAACTATACCCTGAGATCACGTTCCAGCTGATCGAGAGCGGCAGCGGCACGATAGAGACGCGGCTTAGGCAGGACACGATCGACATCGGCATTACGGTGCTGCCGACAGAGGGGGAGGACTTCGATGCCTTCAATTTCCTGACGGAACCGATGAAGCTTGTGGTGCATAAGGATCATCCGCTTGCAGATGAGGATTCCATCGATCTGAAGGTACTCAAGAATGAGCATTTCATCATGTTCAACGAGGATTTCTATTTGAATGAAATCATCACTTCCGCATGCAAGAATGCAGGGTTTACACCGAAGGTCGTCTCGAACACCGCCCAGTGGCACTTCATCGAGGAGATGATCAATGCGGAGCTTGGTGTCTGCATCCTGCCTGAAAGCGTTGCGGCACTGCTCAAGAGTTCCTCGGTGACGGTGGACATCCATGAGCCGGTGCTGAAATGGCGGCTCGGCGTCATATGGAACCGCGACCGCTACATGAACTTCATCACGAAGGAATGGCTGAAGTTCTTCCAGCAGTACTATGAATAGCACCTAATACCGCTTTCATAGTTTTTATCTATGGACCCCATGAAATACCACTATTTTCTGGAAAGGGTTTTCAAGGTGTAGGATGGGTCCATCAGATGAATGAGAGGTAGAAACATTATGGCAGATTTCAAAAATCCAAAAGACAGTAAAGTGATCAGCATCGACCAGGTGTTTGCGAATGATTTGAACAACTACGATACGCTGTTCGGCGGCGTATTGATGAAGCGCATAGATAATGTCGCGTCACTCGCGGCAAGAAGGCATGCAAGGGTGAAGGAATGCGTGACGGCTTCCATCGACTCCATCGACTTCCTGCATCCCATCACACAGGCAGAATCCGTATGCATCGAGGCATTCGTGACTTCGACCGGCAACCACAGCATGGAAGTGTTCTGCAAGGTCATCACCGAGGACCTCGTGACGGAGGATAGGAAAGTGGCGGCGACGGCTTTCCTCACTTTCGTTGCACTCGATGAGGAGACGAAGCGTCCGATTCCGGTACCGGGCATCGTGCCTGAAACCGATGAGGAGAAATATCTCTATGAATCCAACGCACAGCGTACGGCCATGCGCCGGGAGCGCCGTAACCACAGCAAAGAGCTGACGACGAACATCAGCATCGAAAAACCATGGAATCTATAGGGGGCGGACATATATGTATGCAAATCAGGAAACCATCAATCAGGTACAGAAGGACCTCTGCACAATCAGTACAGACCACCCGGAACTCTACGCAAGAATCGAGCATGTCACAAGCTTCGCCAGACAGCTTCAGGTGAAGTACAGATACCTTGCGGACCTCATTACGGGAGGGACGCGTGAACCGCAGCCGGCCTTCATCAAGCTGTCCGTACTGAACATCCTCATCGATGAAGTGGAGAAACTCCAGAAGACACCGGGATTTGAAGTGTTCTGCGACCTGCTCAACAGGAACAGGCATACGGATGCGCCGGAAATATTCCTGCTGATCCTCGGTGCAAAGCCGGAAGCGGTCGTGAACAACGCAATCATCAGCTGATCATGAATCAACCCAGGCATCTCTGCCTGGGTTTTTTGGTCTATCCCTTTTCCTCTTCCCGCGCCCGCAGCTGGGATTCGATCTCCTCATAGCTTCGGATCTTCCGGTTCTCGAGCAGGTGGACCTTCCCGCTCTTCTCCACTTTGGCGGCATCATTCGGAACGAACAGATCGACTTCGAAGTCGTATTTGTAGCCCCGCTGCTTCATCAGCCGCTTGATGGCTCCCTGGGTCCGCATCGAATCGGTCCGGTCATGCATCTCCTGCAGCTGTTCATTCGTGAACTGCCAATAGTACTGGTGAAGTGCCGTCTCCCGAAATTTTTTCTGTTGCCGCCTGCGCTGGATGAAAGCGGCTGCGGACCGCCGGATCTTCTTAAAGAGCCAGCCGGGTTTTCCGATACGTTTATTCCATTTCATGCCCCGGAGCTTGGGCCGCTTCAGCTTATTAATGAACCGCTTCATATTTCTCTCCCTCGATCAGAATTTCTTATCCTAAAGGCTCAAAGGTGTGTGGACATCAGTAGGCGCCTGCTTATTTTCCATTATTCGACAGATGTCAGCAATTATCAACAACCGTGCACTCTTTCCTATAAAATAAGTCAAAAGGATGATTTATGCATGTATTAAGTTACGGCATAAATAAAATTGTATCAACAAGACCCATATTTTCAGAAAATTGTAATAATATATGGTGTTTTAATGTATACTTTATTCTATAAAGTAAATTTGTGACAAGATAAGAAGGAGATAGAATAAGGAGGGAGAGGATGAACCGGAAGTTCATTCCAGCAGTACTGATCGGAGTGCTGCTGATGCTCGGGGCCTGCACATCAGAAGAGAGAGCAGGTGCTCCAATGGATCAGCAGACCGAGGATAAGACGGAGACGACGGCGGCTTCAGGAAATCAGGCTGAGGCGTCGGAAGATATCAGCAAGGAGGCAGTGATCGAGAACGCATCGGAGGTGGATCAGCAGTTGGAAAACTATTATCTTGAGTCGAAGGTGACGACGTACATGGACGGCCGGACCGACGAAACGCTGACACGCGAATGGTTCTATTGGAAGGATGGGGAACTTCATTTCCGCAAGGAGGTGGAGCAGGCAGATGCGCCGATCCAGTACATTGTGGGCAATGATGAGCATTCGATGCTCTATACGGAGGGTGAAGATACCGCAATACGGACAGCCAATCTGGTCAAAGGGTCGAGCCTGCCCTCACCATCGGAAGCGATGAAGGGGCGGCTCTCAAGCTACAGGATGTCTCATGATTCCAAACTGGTGGGTAAGGAGGCGGTCAACGGCCGCACAGGCCACCATCTCGTCTTCACCCCGAAGGAAGAAGCCCGGGAGAGCGGGACGACGATGGACCTCTGGATTGACGCGGAACATTGGCTGACACTGAAGGAGGTCCTCGACCAGGGGGAGACGCGGATGGAGTATGAGGTCGGCACACTTGTCGTTGGCATCGAGCCGGCGATGGATCTCTTCCGGCTGGATCTGCCGGAAGGTGTGGAGGTCATCGACCAGTAGCTGCGCCATGCATAAGAAAGGGACAGGGCCCCGGGGGGCCTTGTCCCTTTTGTCTATCTCCTATGGTCATCGAAGTTTTCCCGCGTATTGTTGTGTTCCGAGATGTCGACTTCCTCCTTGCGGAGTTCTTCAGCGATATGCTGGTTGTCCGTGACGATATTCTTGCGGATGACGATCTCCTCAGTGACGACCGTCTCCTTGATGATTTTCACGCGTTCCTCCGTGAGCGGGATGCGCATGACATTCTCATCGTCGCCCGCATCATCCCTGCTGTAGACATCGAGCGTCGGATTGCCGTCCACCGGACGGCGCTCCACCGTCACTTCCTCGCGGTCGACTGGGACGTCGAACTCTTCAAGCCGTGTCGTCACATGCTTGTCGACGCCGACTTCGCCCACCTGGACATTTTCCTTGTCGACATTGAGGCGCTCCTCACGGAGTGTCATCCGCTCCTCGTCTTCATCATCCATGCGCCTTTCCCGGTCCGGGCTTTCCACCCTGCCCTCGGATGCACGGGAAACCAAGTCCTCATCCTTATCGAAATCTTCCATCCTGTTGATGTCACCGCGGGTCGTATTGTAGTCGTATTCGTCGACTGATGCACCCTGTCTGCGTTCAACCCTTCTGGATTCCTTTTCACTCATTGGCTGATCACCTATCCTTCCACTGTCTTCAATATGGAGCAGAAGTCTGCCCGCTTCAATCTCTTCCGTATACCGCTTCTGTTCAGCCGGCGTGAGCGGCATGCTGCCGATGACCTCATCGCCAGGAATCTCGTCTGCCAGCCACGCGACGATCCGGTCCCACGTGTCGACTTCGGTACTGATGCGCCTGACGTCGAGGTGCCTGAGCAGCGTCTCATCAAGATTCTCCTTTGATATCACCAGCATCCGGGCCTCATCGACACCATTCAGCTTGAGGTGTTCGATCCTGCCGAGCAGATCGCTGTTATTGTCGAACGTTTCAATTCTTCCCATGGATTCTGCCTCCAGTATATGTGTCCTTCAAAAGCATCCAATCTTAGTAGTTCATTACCCCTGTCGGAAACGGTTAAACAGGGGAGCGGCAGGGAATCGGCACCATGACTTTCTTATTTCTTTCCATTTGATATATAATTGGATTAATATAAACTGCATGTATTCAAATAAAGTGCCGGGAAAAGGATGATCCTATGAAACCGAGAATCTTGTTTTTACTCAATTCCGTGGATGTGAACCGGGGCGGGCTCACGCACGCGTCCTTGCGGCAGGCGAGCACTTTCGCCGATGCCGGTTATGAGACCGAACTGCTGACTTTCAGATATGACCCGCGGTTCCCGGTCATCTGCAAAAAGCTCGTGCGCATGGGCAAGGTCAGCAAAAATGTGCACATCCGGAACCTGTTCCATGAGCGTGCACTGTACAGGCCGACGGACAAGGTAAGCCGGAAGCGCGTCAAGGTCGACATCTCGGAATATGAAAAGGACTACAGGGTGTCGAAGCGTCCGAAGCATAATGCCTACAGGCTGTACAGGGACGACGCGTATATGAAGTACATCTCCCTGAGGGAGGATGACACGCTTGATTTCATCGACTACTTTGATGCGCATGAACGGCGCGAGAAAAGGGAGTACTACGACTACTACGGCCAGATGACGCGGCTCCAGCACTTCACCCCCGAAGAGAACAAGGTGGCGGAGGAGATCTTCTACAACCGGGAGGGGAAGGTGATCCTCACTATGCGCCATGACCCGGAGACGGACAAGATCACCCAGGTCAAGAATTTCGGGGAGGACGACAGGGTGCTCTCCGAAACCGACGGGGACCAGACGCCGTACAGGAAGGACTGGCTGGATCAGGTCATCGCTGAATCGGACCGTGATACAGTGGTCATCTCGGATACACGGCCGACGGATGAACTCGTGGTGCTGCTCGATGACAAGAAGGTGAAGGGCCTCATCCGCCCCCACAGCAACCACCTGCGCAATCCGGATGATCCAGCATCGGAACTCAACCGCCGCAACAAGTATGCCGTCGAGAGCGTCAAGGACGTCGACGGCCTCGTCGTCCTGACGGAGAAGCAGCGCCAGGACATCGTCGAGCGCTTCGGGCATCCCGAGAAGGTGTTCGTCGTACCGAACTACTATGATCCGAGCCCGCCGAAGATCACCGGCATGCGCACTTTCATCATCAATCTGCAGCAGCGCACCCGGAAGATCGAACGGGATATGAAGAAGGTCGTCATCGTCTCCCGCTTCTCCAGCATCAAGAGCATCGACCATACCATCAAGGCATTCAAGGAAGTGGTGGCGGCCGTGCCGGAGGCGACCCTCGAAATCTGGGGGCAGGGCGATAAGAAGCAGGAGTACAAGGACCTGATCAAAAAGCTCGGCCTTGAAGACAGCGTAAAGGTGAAGGGCTACACCCAGCGGCCGGAGAACGTCTACCGTTCCGGTGCGCTGTCCGTCGTCACGTCGAAGGCGGAAGGCTTCTCGCTCTCCGTCATGGAAAGCATGGTCAATGAGACGCCGGTCGTCAGCTATGACATCCGTTACGGCCCGTCGGATATGATCGAAGATGGGGAGAACGGATACCTGATCAGAAAAGGCGATACGGACGCACTTGCCAAAAGGATGATCCATATGCTCCAGCATCCTGAAGAGACAAGGGAGATGGGCATCGCCGCAGGCAGGACGATGCGGACGCAGTTCGGCATCGACAGCTATCAGAATAAATGGTTCTCCCTGGTGGACCACCTGTTGGGGAACGATGAAAGTAGAGGTGCAGAGGAATAGATGATTTCCATCATTATACCTGCAGAAAAGAACGAGAATTATATAGACAGGGCACTGGAATCGGTGGTGGATCAGACATATGCGGATTTTGAAGCGCTGATCCTCCATTCGGATACGGATGCACTGAAGCGGGCAGTCGGACAGAAGTTCATTGAAGACGCGCGGTTCCGCTTCATCGAAACACCGAAAGACATTACGGCAGGCGCCGCCCGCAACATCGGACTTGAAGCGGTGGCTGGCGAATATGTATATTTCCTGGACAGCGATGACTACATCTCGAGTGATGCGCTGCAGATGCTCATCGAAAATATGGACGGGCATCCGGTCGTCCGCGGCAGGATGCGCAGGACTGAGCTCGATTCGAGCGAGATCGAGAGTGCGGCCGAACAGCGGCGGACCACCATCTTTCACCGGAACAGATATAATCTGGTGCGGAATCATTCGGCACTCCACTTCCTCATCAAAAAAGACTTGATCGACCGGTTGGACCTGGAGTTCGCCGAGGCGGAGCAGACATATTCCGACCTGATGTTCGTCATCCCGATGCTTGAAGCGGTCGAAGTGGTGCCGTTCGTCTATGAGGCACTTTATTTTCGGAGGAGAAGGAACGATCCGATCACCCATCCGTCACTCCGCCAGATGCCCATCGAACAGCGCATGCATGACATGTTCGCCATCTACAACCGCCTCAAGCAGTCCCGCCTCAGTTTCGAAGCGGAGACACTGCTTGATACGCTGCTGCTGAACTTCTACCGGAAGCATCTGATCGTGAAGTTCAAGAATAAGGATGAGATCGATGTGCATTTCGAAGGGCTGCAGGAGACGATCCGGAAGGTCAATCCATCTGTGCTGAAGACGAAGGACAAGGTGCTGCAGCTTGATGTGCGGACCATCCAGTCGCGAAGCAGGCGGACATTCAAGAGGCTGAGCCGGGTCCGGGATATCCTCCGGGATGCTAAGAGGGGCTTCACGAAACGGAACGGCCGCAAGGAATTCATCTATAAATATTCATATATGAAGAAGCCGCTGATGGATGACCTCGTCATCTTCGAGAGTTTCCAGGGCAAATCCTATTCCGACAGCCCGAAGTATATATACCAGCAGATGCTCAAGAGCCGGAGTGGCTACAATCATGTCTGGGTGCTGAACAAGAAGCAGAAGCTCCCCGGCGATCCGGTGACCGTGAAGCGCTTCTCGCTGAAATACTACTATTATATGGCGCGTGCAAAGTATATCGTCAGCAACGTCAGGATGCCGAACAGCTACATCAAGAGGGAAGGGCAGAAATATCTCCAGACGTGGCACGGTACGCCGCTCAAGCGGCTCGCAGGGGATATGGATGATGTACATATGCCCGGGACGAATGCCGCAAAGTATAAGAAGAACTTCAGCAAGGAGACCGACAAGTGGGACTACCTCATCGCACCGAATGCGTACTCGTCCGCCATATTCAAGCGGGCATTCTGGTTCACCAACACCATGCTCGAGACCGGATATCCGAGGAACGATATCCTGATGACCGACGACAACCCCGTCATCATCCAGGACATCAAGGAGAAGCTCGGCCTGCCGAAAGATAAGAAGGTCATCCTCTATGCGCCGACGTGGCGGGATGATGAATACTACAAAGTCGGCAAATACAAGTTCTCGATGCAGCTGGATCTGGAGCGGCTGAAGGAGAAGTTCGGCGACGAATATATCATCCTCCTCAGGATGCACTATGTCGTTGCATCCAAGATGAACCTCACCGGCCTGGAAGGCTTCGCATATGATGTCTCCAAATACGATGACGTCAGCGAACTCTATCTCGCCTCAGATATGCTCATCACAGACTATTCATCCGTCTTCTTCGACTATGCCAACCTCAGGCGTCCGGTGCTCTTCTTTACGTATGACATCGAAAAGTACGGAGAACAGCTGCGCGGATTCTATATCGATATGGAGACCGAGCTCCCTGGGCCGCTGCTGATGACGAATGACGCAGTCGTCGATGCGATAGAAAACATCGGCGAGATCGAGGAAGAATATCAGGAAAGATACGACGCATTCTACGACCGCTTCTGCAGCTGGGATGACGGCAGGGCATCAGAAAAGGTCGTGGAAGCGGTGTTTGAGGAATAAATGAAAGGGCGGGAGATACTTAATCTCCTGCCCTTATTTTATGTCTGCACGACATTTTCAGATTTATTACATGGGGATTACTGTTTGATGACAAGTATTTACATCGTGGATTTTTTAGTTTTGGAGTGGATGTGCGGGGTATTTAATTCATGTATTCAGTTATAATATTAAAAATTTCACGGAGGTTTTACTAATGGGTTGGATTATTACATTAATCGTAGGCGGCATCATCGGATGGCTCGCCGGTCTTATTCTCGGAAAAGATGTACCATTCGGTATCATCGGTAACATCATTGCAGGACTTGTCGGTGCTGCAATTGCAAATGCACTTGGACTGAGCTTTGGTCCGGAACTCGGCGGCGTCAGCATCATTGGTGGACTGTTAGGTGCCATCATCCTGATTCTGATCGTATCCTTCATCATGAAGGCGCTTGGCGGAAACAAAAGAGCATAGACGATGACGATAGGCCATTCCCAAAAAGGGGATGGCCTTTTTTGCGCAGAAATGATGCGTTACGAAAAACTGCGATACCAGGAAGGGATGACTGTCCGCAAATCATCGTACCAGTCCAAGATTTCATCAGCCTGTTCCATGAATATTTCGATCTGTGTCTGTCCGAATGGAACGCCCCATGGCAGGGATGACAGCATATTCGCACTGATATAGAGGAGGAGCAGCCGCCAGAAAGCTTCGGGAACTTCATCACTGAAATAACCACTTATCTGTCCCGAGGCGAAAGCTGGACTTGCCTGGGCACTCCAGACGATCCGGTTGAATTCCTCCCATGGCTCGCCGACATCATGCCGGTTGAAATCTATGATGTGGAGACTATAATCAGCATCGATGATCATGTTGCCGACATGGTAGTCTCCGTGATGGAGCACTTGTATGCGATTGTGGAGGAGATGACGATGTGCTTCTATATATTCAAGGAACAGGTGGCCTTTTTCAAATTTATAGTCGCACGCTTTGTACATACTGATTTTCCGATCAATTTTCCTGTTCATCTTCGACTCCCAGGATTCTTCAGGCTGGTGCACGTCCAGCTGATGAAGCTTCCATAGATTCCTCCCCGCTTCAACACCCAACCTGTACTGTTCCGGTTCGGGCAGTTCAGGCAATCTGATTGTCGCCTCCTGACCCTCAACCCATTGGAGCAGGAGATAGTAATAGCTGTCTGCTTCCCCATGTTCAAACGGCTTCTGCACAGGGAGTCCGGCTTCATAGCATTTCCGGATCAGCTCATATTCGCGGATCTTGAAATTCTTTTGATCCAGATTGCTGAGGCGGAGCAGGTACTTTTCATCGTCAACATGGAGGATGTACTTGTCGTCGTCCGACCAGCCTTTATCCAGTTTCTCAATATGATGGATGGCGAGGTGCGGGAATGAATTCCTGATTGTATGCATGGTATCCTCCTTTTTTGAATTAGATTCTATGTAAAATATTGTATATCAAATTCCGTCTTTTGAGATTATAATAAGTATACTATTAAGTATAAAATAGAAAGGGCGGAAACTGATGAAAAATGTAATGCTTGGATTAATTGTCTTCCTGCTCCTTGGCATTTTCGTGTTCCTTGGGATGATCTACGTAAACCAGACAGAAGAGCCGTCGGAAGAAGTAGTTGCCGACTCGAAAGAGCAAGTGACCAGTGAAGAAGCCATAGAAGAAAAGAGTGAGGAAGACAAGGAGCCAACAGAAGAAGAAAGAGAAAAAGTTGAGGAGAGCAAAAGACAGGATAAATCAGTTGAAGAGGAGGAGCCTGAGGAAGAAACGGAAACATCTGCTGCAAAGAATAAGCAGACCGCTTCTCCGGGGGATATGACTGCAGAAAAGCTCGAAGAAGAACTCATGAATCAGGAACTGGTTGTAGAAGATGTGGATTATATCATCCAGGATTCAGAATATAAAAATCTTTATCCTGACATGCTTTCAGCGATCATCAGGAATAATTCAAATGTAGATATAAAAAATATGACTTATGGATTTGTTGCATGGGACAAGAACGGTCTACCTGTACGCCTGAAGGGAGATATAGATTTCTCGGATGGTTCATACTTCCATGGGGGCACTGGCGAAGCGATAAACGTTGCCCCTGGTGAAGTACATGGAAGGGATTATGGTTTCGGCATAGATTCTGACATTGATAATATCCATACCTTAAAAGCGATTGCCGTCAGCTATGAAGGTTTCAATGGAGAGTCATGGGAGAACCCTTATCTGAATGACTTTCTAGATATATATGAGGGAAAAAGATTGGCGGATATAGAGGGGCATGAAGAGTTCATATACAATAGAGATGGATCAACATCCACCGTGAAGCCAGAAGAAACCGAAGTGGCAAATTCAACTGAAAGTCATGGTGAACACGGTCCGGCAGCTGAAGCATTCATTAATGAATATTTGAATGACTTGCAGTTGGCATATACAGAGGACGATTTCTCGTATGTTGAAAATTATCTGGAAGCAGGAAGCGGCATATATAATACGTTGAGGAACAATGTTCAGAATCAGAATTTCCCGAACATGCAAATATGGGCGGTTGAAGTGACTGAGTACAGCGAAGAAGGTAATCAGATCTATATGGAAGTTTCTTCTGAAAGAACACATGATAATCTTGAGGGCACTCATGTATTTGTTACGGGATATGATCTGGTCTTTCAGCCTGAGAATGATACTTTCATAATCAAAAACTTTACTGATTTATAGAAGTCCTAAACATTTTTCTAAAACTTAAGGGATGTTTTCATTTCATTCATCATCAAATTGATGCATTTCCACCGTGTAAAAGTCATATATGGAGGTGACGGTATGATTATAGAAGGCATCGCGACCAACATACAGGATGTGCATGACCTGAACCGGTTCGGCGCAGACAGGATTGAACTCTGTAGCGGTATGGAACAGGATGGACTTACCCCGGCAATGGCTCTGGTGAAGGAAGCGGTCGAAGCTTCCAGTATTCCGATTAATGTCATGATCCGGCCCCATGATCTATCATTCCGTTATACTGATCGGGAAGTCATGCAGATGGAAGATCAGATAAGGGAAGTGGGAAGCTATGGTGCAAACGGCATCGTCATCGGAGCACTGGCAGAAGATGGACGTATCGACGCCAACGCTTTGGAGAGTTTCATTTCGATCTGTGGGGAGATGGATATCACCTTCCACAAGGCATTCGATGCATTGGATGATCAAGTTGAAGGCCTAAAGATGCTCCTCAAATATCCGGAGGTGAAAACCATCCTCACTTCAGGCGGCCCCGGTGGTGTCACTGATAATTTCGGGAAGTTGCAGAAACTGATGAAGAAAACAGAAGGTACTCATATTACAATCATGCCGGGTGGCGGGCTCAATACAGACAATGTCACTGAAATGGTTGAGAAGTTGAAACCGGAGAGTCTCCATTTCGGTACGGGTATCAGAAGTTTCAAATCCTATGAGGCGGGGATTTCCGGGGAGAAGCTTGCGTTCATCAGAAGTGCCGGGAGGAACAGGAGGTAAAGAAATACCCATGAAAGAATCCAAATTCAATATATCCAATGAAAGCATGATAGATGATAAGCTTTGATGATTAGTGTTACAACTTATGCAGCCAAGTTCACCCTTGGGATATATGATTGAAATCTATCGGCTAATCGTAAGGAAAGCCTCCATTCCTAGTGATGCCAGGGATGGAGGCTTCTGTCCGCCATTCATGAAGATTATCGTCTTTTGACGATGATGGCACCAATCCCGCCGATCCATATATAAGAAAAGAATAAGATCCATAGGTAAAGGAGGGGAACAGAATCGTACCCAATAAGAGTAAATGCAGTCAAAGAGATGAAAAGAACCCCCACAGTAAGATGTGAAGTTGCTGCAAAGTAACGCTTGAGATTTTTAATGGTGCGTTCATCAGCTTCAGGTAAACGATCTTTTTTACTAGTCTGCTTAATAAATTGAATGACACATAGTATGAAAGATGCCACTGCGGCACCAATCATCACACTATATGGAAACTCCCCCTGAATAAAGTAGGCGAGAAAAGAACCGATTGTTGCTCCGATAAAACCGCATGCAATTATGAAATAAGGCGTCCAAGTCTTCATTTTATGATTTTGGAATTTTGTTTCCTGTACCTTCATCTGTCATCCTCCTCTAAGGTGAACACTGCTTCAATAGGCATATTAAAATATTTGATGATCTTAAGAGACAGCTCAAGGCTGGGATTATATTTATGCTTTTCAATCGCATTGATTGTCTGACGCGTGACCTGTAGATCTTCAGCCATTTTAACTTGCGAAATCCTCTTTTCCTTACGAATTTCTCTTATCTTATTGGTTGCCGGCATCTTAGGGCCTCCAGAATAGTAAAGATATCTTTACTATTATATTATCATCCTGATTGATCTATGTAAATATATCTTTACATATTATTTGGCTGAATATGACATTCAGATATTTTGAAGCAGTTTCAGCCTGTTAATTTTATGTAGTATGTACTATTCTTATTTCTGATCATGCCATTTCTTTATAACATCAACGTTAACTTCTAAAGTAAGTCTGTCAATTTGATTTATCATTCATGTGTGGATTCCAGCTCCTGGGGAATAGGTACCCTGAGGTGATAATTATGGCAAGACAGCTGAGAAGCATGAATAAGCAGCTGGATAGGCTAATGAAGAACTTCGGTAAGGAATCGAAAAGGATCTGGAAGAAGGGCATCGAGTCAGCGGAGATCTCACCTTCAATCATCAAGACGAGTGATGGCCGACGGGCAGTCGACCATAAGGATCTCGATGAAAAGATCCAGAAGCAGTTCAAATTGTCCGATGATGAGGCGCTTGTCGGGGTCTATCTGATCTATAAAGGTTCGGACCTCTTCTATGTCGGACACAGCACGAATATCGCCCGGCGCCTGAAGCGCCACTTCAGCAAGCCATTCGAGAAGAAGCCGTCGAAAAAGGAAAAGCAGTTGAAGCCATTCAATGGTGTGCTGGAGAAGCGGAATATGAGCATCGTGATCTATCGGATTACAGATGACCAGAACTACATGTTCAGAAAGCGTCTGGAGAAGATCATCACCTACAATTATGTTCCGGAATATCTCAAGTGGGCATATGGGTCAGGTGAAGATGAAGATGTAAGAAAACAGAAGATACGTACGAGCCATAAGCGGACGACGGCGTAACAGGGAGGGCCAGAAGGCTCTCTTTTTTGTTTTCAAAGAAAAGTCTACTCTTTTATCATAAAGGGTTACATTTTGTTACCAAGGAATGTTAGAGTGAATATAACCATATTATGGCAAGTAAGCCAAAGAAACACAACATCATGAAAGGACGGTTTTATGAGCAGTTTTACGAAAGTGGCTCTATGGACGCTATCGACAGTTGTAGTGATAGCAATCATCGCTGGGGGAGTCATCGCCTTCAACTTCTCAGGTGTGAAGGACAGTATCGGCAATGCACTCGATCGCTCTGTGGCGGATGAAGCGGAGATGCCAGAAGAGGATGAGGAGCTTGCTGCACTGGCGAATTCCGGTTCGAAGGAATCTGAAGAGGCGAAGGAGGCGTTCGAGGTGTCGGATGAGAAGACTGGTGACGGCCTGCCGAGTGAACGGCAGTTCGCAGACAGCATCCACCATATGACACACCAGAAGGTCAAAGCCCAGCAGAAATGGGGCCATCTTGAAATCACTGACGAGCGCATCGAACAGAAGTACGAAACGGCCAAGAAATCGAATTATGAATATCGGGAGTTCTATATGGCAGCGCTCGAGGACTGGATGGAAGGCGATTTCACGAACGCAGTGCAGGTACATAATACAATCTGGAATGAACAGGATGGCACCATCGGCAAGGCAAGAGGGCTGATGTCACCGGAAGAAGAGATGGATTATAAGATCAGGCATTTTGATTAGCAGGTCATGGACCTGCTTTTTTAGTATAATCATAGTAGTAGCATCGATTTGTACATTCAGGGGGAGATACATATGCAGCATCTTGGTACGCAGACATTGGAGACGGAGCGGCTCGTGCTCCGAAAGCTCACTTTGGATGATGCGGAAGCGATGTATAACAACTGGGCATCGGATTCTGAAGTGACGGAGTATCTGACCTGGCCGCCGCATGAATCGGTTGAAGTGACCAGACAGCTGATCGGCCATTGGATGGAGGAGTACGAAAAAGAGGATTTCTATCAGTGGGCGATCATGCCAAAGGACTTGGGTGAACCGGTCGGGACGATCAGTGTGGTGGATGCGGATGATTCTGTCGGGATGGTCCACATCGGCTACTGCATCGGCAGGGCATGGTGGGGGAAGGGGTATACGACGGAAGCCTTCGAACGTCTCATCTCTTTCTTCTTCAAAGATGTAGGACTCAACCGGATCGAGTCGCAGCATGATGTGAGGAATCCCGGCTCCGGCAGGGTGATGGAGAAGTGCGGATTGCTGTATGAAGGGACGAAGCGGCAGGCGGACCGCAACAATCAGGGAATCTGTGACAGCGCACTCTACGCCATCGTGCGGAGTGACTATAAAGCGTAGAATCAGGAAGAAGCGGAATACCATCATGGTATCCGCTTCTTCATTTTAATTTTTGTTCATTTTCTCATATGCGGCTTTCGCCTTTTCATATTCACGGTCCGACAGCGCCTTCGGGTAATGTGCCTTCATTTTGTCCATATACTTCAGGAGGTTCTCGGGGTCCCCGAGGCGCCTGTAGATTTTGATGAAGTGCATATAGAGCTCGGCATGCTGATCGGTAAGCTTCTCGGCTACCTTGACTTCATGCAGTGCTTCCTCGAATTCGCCGAAACCGTAGAGGAACTTCGCCAGGTAGAGCCTCATCCTGAACTGGTTGTCGGGTATGAGTTCATTGATGTACTTTTCGACCTGTTTGTAGTCGCCCCGCCGATATGTGTGCCTGACGAGGATGCACATGCTTGAAAAGCTTCTGTGCCTCGTCCGTTCGAGGTAGTGGACGAAGTAGCGGGGGAGGGTGGTCTTCTCGGTCGATTCGACCAGTTCCGTCACAAGGGGACGGAAGATTTTCTCCCGCACTTTGGCCGTAAAGTGGTAGTACACGAAATTGTCGACAGTTCTGTTTATCTTTGTATTCAGGAAGAGGGCCGGATACTGGAATACAGTAAAGGCCTTCTTATCTTCCCGGAACATCTGGATCAGCCGTTCGTTATAGAGGTCGAGAGTACCGTAGAGTATCATCTTCCGCATGGAGCGTATGTGGCTGTCGGTCAACTTCGCATCCGGAAGCAGCTGGTGTATGGCCCGGATGACGGCCGTGCTGCGGTTGCCGCTATGATAGTATTCAAACAGCATATCAAGCTGTGCAGCCGGTGTGCCGAGAAGTGAAGCATCGAATTTCAGTGTATACAGTGCCTCGATCATGATGTATTGGATGAGGTCGGCCTTTTCCTTCATATGGGGGACCGAATTCAAATTGAGCGCCCGGTGGTACTGCGGGTTATCGTAGAAGCGGTTGATGAGGTGGATATGGGCCGCATCCTGAAGGGTGGCATCCAGATTTTTGATCGTAGTGACCAGTGCAGGGAAGTCCTGGGGCACAGGGTCCTCCGTCATTCCAAGGTGTGTATCCCTGAACGCCTCCCACGTGAACCGGGCGACCGGATGGCTGTTTTCCGTTTCGAAGAGGATGAGCAGCCGTTTCTGGTCGACTTCTGTACTGTCGATGAGCCGTTTGGCCCTTAGGCTATCATGATTCCGGATCATATACCGGATAAGTGCTTCCTTCCGTTCAACCTTCAGGTGCGAAAGCACATCGACACCAGCCTCGGAAAGTTCGATCAGTTCCTCCACCTTCTTCATATCACAGAGAATCTCCACCTTGAGCGGGATGAGTGCCTCGTCGGAAATCCACTCGATCACTTCCCAGGCTGCCTGATAGTTCTTCTCGTGGCGGAAGACCAGACTTCTGAGATAGCTTCTGTATCCTTCCTCCAGCGCCAACAGATCCAGCTGGCTGTGCAGGTATGCATGTTGGGAGAACCTCAAATATATCCTGATGACCGGTTCATCCGCCCCGATCTGGTAGCTCAGTCCCTTCTTGAACAGTTCAAGTGCCCGCTCGTGGAGTCCTGCCTTCAATGCCGCATGGGATGCAGCAGCATATGGACGTTTCATCGTTTTCACCTCACAATCCTCTATAAATTATATACGTATCGCATTCATATAATTTTACCCTATATGGAGGCATTTACTTATGGAATGAAGAATGAAAGGATAAGTGGGTGAAACAAAACAATTAAGTGTAAAATTATACATTATTTTGATGGGAGGGGGAATATAAGGTTAAGGATTGGTTGAACGCCATAGATCAGTGGGTGACATATCCAACCATACAGAGGAGGGAGTTTAATGGGTGAAACAGTTTTTGCCATAATCGGACTGGGGCTTCCGGGATTCTTCACGTATGTTGTTCTGGTGAAAAGGAATATTCTGTTCTATACGAAAGATCAGACAGATGAAAAGGTAATGTTGATCGGGCTACTTTCTCTGACCAACATTGCTGTCATCCTGCTGCTTTTGGAATCATTCAACTTGGAAGTCATGAGCATAGCCGGATTTCTTATTATAGTTGGCACTACCCTCCTGCTGACATTCTGGATCTATCCGTTTGTCATCAGAAATGGCCGCAGAATGCTTGAGGATCATCTTGAGAAGACGGGACAGAAGAACCGTTCGAATATACCTTTCATGGACCGCATACATGATGGAAAACCAGCGGTGGGTGGATACATCCAGTGCATATTCTTCGATTTCAACCACACATTTGTGGAATCAGGATATCTCAAGTACTACTCATACAGCGAGAATGGATTCATCCTCTACCCCGACGGACAGAGCAACCTCGACTATGCCAAGTTCAAGAAACGTTTCGAGACACTGGATCCAACAGAAGCTTCACATATGATGGATTTTGATAAGGAAATGATCATCTACTTCATCAACTATCCCAATAGCAAATCGGATTATGACCCTACTTCTCATCGTTGAGGAAGATGGAACGGGGCAGAGGACCCTGCCCATTACCTTTTACCGAGTCGGTAGAGAGCTCTTCGTCATTACCGGGGCTGGGCCCATGATTAACGCGAACATTATGGCCAAACCTCCGGTTCGTCCGCTTTTTGCCGGGGTAGTCGTATTCCTCATCCATGAAGTCTTTTCTTTCAACCATACAGATCATCCTCCATTCTAAAAATTTTATGTCGAACCTTTCTATTTTCATTTTACACCATATTCACCCCGTAAGCATCTGTTTGTTGAAGACGTTCAATTTCCTGTGGAATGGCGGGGCGGTCTCTGGTAGAGTACAGATAGCATAATACGGAAACAGGTGATTCATTTGGCAGGATTCTTCATCACAGTCTCCTTCATCATGTTCGGCATCGGGGCGATCGCATTCGCCTTTGCGTCGATCACATTGATGCTTGGTAAACTGGGTGTAGTCGAATACAGTTCAAGGGGCTACTGGATCAACACAGCTGTACTGGTCGGAGGCGGCCTCATCAGCTATCTCATCTCAGTAGTGATAAATCTATTATAGAAACAGGCGCAGCCCTAAGGGGCTGTGTTTTTTGATTTGGAGCAACAGTATTAAAGCTATGTAATCAAAAGTGGAATGCCGTGATGTCAATGGGCGGATTAAGGCACAGAAGTAGGGGTTGAATATAACGTGAACATCAGAAAGATTCCCCGCTGCCTGTATTGCAGCGGGGAATTCTCTAGTTGAGGGAATGACTGAAATCCATCCATGAGCTTTGAAGCTTCTCTTTTCCGTTGACAAGGTCAGGATGAAATCTGACTTTGGCGTTCTGTCTTTCATCATTTATTTTCTTCAAATATTCTTCGGCAGCAGCAGTGTCGCCCAAAATTTGAGAGGCTGCAAGTCTGCCTTGCATGATGGCGATTTTGGCATTTTCGATGCCGGTTATATTACCAGCCACATATAAGCCATCTATTTCCGTCTCCATATGCCTGCTGTGAAGCGGTACATATCCACCGAGTGATTTGATGTAAACGTGCTTCATGTTCAAAAGGGAACAGATTTCACTTAAAGGAGCCAAGCCGTCGGATAGACAGACGAAGTCACAGGTGATCTCCTTCTCAGTGCCTTCGATCGGTTCACCATCTGCATTCGTTTTCTGTACGGTTACAGATTCGACTTTGTCCGTGCCATTGATGCGTATAACCTGTTCTTTGATGGAGATGGGAAGCCCCATCGCTCTGATGCCACGTTTCGGAAAGGCTTTCAGCAAGAATTCCTGTACCTTAGGTAACTGTTCTAATGTCCGGCTGCCGTAGGATATCATCCTCGAAGGTGCCAGCCCCCCCAGTGATAAGAGTGTTTCAAAAGCATCCCCGGGCTTCTGGTGGTTAAGGGCATTGGCAACAGGCATACATATCTTTTTGACCGGTATGTCGGCATATCCCAATTCCAGTGAAATGACCATGGAGAGGGGATTGATTCCGATGATGACCCCTTGTTCCCCGGGACTTACACGCTGAAAATTTGTCAGTACTTGAGCAGCACCGACCGTCATCACGCCCGGCAGATCCCATCCAGGCAGTGGTGTAGACTTCTCACGTGCTCCAGTGGCGACGATCAGATGGTTGGATGTAAAAATGCCATCTGTCGTATGGATGGTGAAGTGGGTATCTTTCTCAATATTGATGACTGAAGTATTAAGTTTCACTTGGACTTCATCTTCGATGTCCTTGTACATGCGTTCTGCAATTTCCAGGCCGTTCCACCATTTCCCCCTGTCTTCTTCATATAACTGTCCAAGCAGTCGGCCGCCTGCCTGTGTGTATTCATCGATGATCATTACACTCCGGTGACCTTTAAGGGTGCTGGCCGCTGCAAGCCCTGCAGGACCCGCCCCAATTATGATCGTATCAAGCATTGTTCCTTCCTCCCTTGGTGAGATTCGGCAACATGCTTTGTGATTCTATCCTCATTCCTTCCTTTACGGTGTTGAGGCATGCACGTTGATTCTTTTTGCCATCTATCGTGACTCGGCATTCCGAGCAATGTCCGATGTTGCAATATAATCCCCTTGGACTGCCGTCCTTTTCATGTAACCGGAGGGTACGGATGTCGTTTGCAAGGAGCGCGGCGGTGAGGCTTTCCCCCCTGTGTCCGTGAAGCTCCTGTCCATTCCAATAGAATGTGACAAGGTCCACTTCGAAGGAGCCGAGTATCTTATGGTTGGTGATGCGTCTAGTCATGGAAATCCTCCTTGATGAAATCCTCCATTGAAATTGTACGGATGGGAGGTTGGGATTTCAGATTGATGTAGCTGGGGGTCTCGTCGCGGTCCTGGGTCAGAGATTCTATGAAGGGACCGCATGTCCGGGAAGCACAAAAACCCATACCCGCCCTGGATTTAAGTTTCAATTCACGCGCATTATCAGCACCCTGTTGAAGAATCTCTTCTATTTCAGACATATGGATATTCTCACAGCGACAGATGATGAAATCTTCTTGGTTCTTCATTTTCAGTCCTCCTTCTTAATATTAAAAATATATAAGAAAGATACATGCCAGTTACAGTTCATATTTCTTTATTTTCGCATATAGTGTCGGACGGCTTATGCCAAGGACTTTTGATGCCTGTTCGATGTTGTTGTCATATTTCTCTAAAGTATGCTTTAAATAATCCGCTTCAGTCTGGTCGACAAAATCCCTCAGCTGGATATCTTCCTGAGGCAACTGTGGATAAAGGGCGGCAGAATCCTCACCGACCTCCTCAAGGTATTGGGTGAATATCTCACCATTCAATTTCGTGTCGCTGGAGAAGATGACCAGCCTTTCGACTACATTGATCAGTTCCCTAACGTTGCCGGGCCAATGATAGGTTTTAAGCTGTTGAAGGAGCCCTTGGCCTGCATACCTCATTTCGATGCCATACTTCTCGGAAATGCTGTAAAGGTAGTAGAAGAAAAGGGATTCCACATCATCCGGTCGCTTTCTCAATGGCGGTATGTGGATGTTGACGACATTGATCCGATAGAGGAGGTCTGATCTGAAATCATCACCATTGAGCAGATCTGATATCTTCTTGTTGGTGGCAGAAACGAGTCTGAAGTCTGCATTCATCTCTTTCGTCCCCCCCAGTTTGAAGTACTGCTTCTCCTGAAGCACCCTCAGAAACTTCACCTGCATATCTATCGGCATTTCACCGATTTCATCGAGGAACAGTGTCCCTCCCTGAGCAAGCTCCACCTTTCCCTTATTCCCCTGGCGATTTGCGCCTGTAAAGGCCCCTTTCTCGTAACCGAACAATTCTGATTCGAAAAGGTGGCCGGGGATTGCGCCGCAATTGATTGGTATGAACTCCTTTTCCTTATTCCCCAAATTATGGATGGCGCGCGCAAATAATTCCTTTCCTACTCCTGTCTCCCCTGTGATGAGAATATTTGCCTGTGTACTTGCTGCCCTCTGAATCTGGGCTTTGACGCTTTCAATTTCAGAACTTTTATAGATTATTCCCCTGAAACTTTCGTCATTATTCAACTGCTTCACATTTGTTGACAGTGTCTGGACTTGTCCCTGAAGCTTCTTGATTTCCTCTTTCTGCTTTACTTCTTCAGTGACATCCACTTCAGAGACGATTGCGCCCTCCACTTTCCCGTCGATGATGAGTGGGACGGATTTGATATTTACGTATACATTCGGTGTCGCCAGATGCATCTTCTTTTCGATGGTGCGGTTCTCCCTCAGTGACTTCAACATGATGAGTTTATCCTTATGGAACACTTCTGTAATGGGCCGCCCGATTACATCCTTCTGTTCAAGGTCGAAGATTTCTTCGGCGCGTCTGCTGAAATGGAGTATCCTTTCATGCTTATCGATGATGGTAAATGAATGATTGTGGAAATTGATCAGCTCTTCAATCAGATATTTTTCAAACAATGCCTGCACCCCTATGTCAGAATTTTTAACTAATTATATGATTCTTTACACTATTAATCAAATTTAAAAAGGAAACGGATGATTTTAGGTTGGCATGTTTATTTCTTTATCTCAGTTAAGGAGGGAGGAAAGTATATGAACCATGCAGTATATGATGTGGTGATTGCCGGGGGAGGGATCATTGGAACGAGCATCGCCTATTTTGCAGCAAAGCAGGGGATGAAGGTGGCATTGCTTGAGAGGGATACGCTTGCTTCCGGTACATCATCAAAATGTGATGGAAATGTACTGCTGATTGACAAGGAGCCCGGATTCGACAGCCGCATGGCCATCCAAAGCCAGGCATTGATTGATGATCTGCCCAACATGCTGGAGATGCCATTCGAGTACCGAAGACCAGGCAGCATCTTCCTATGTGAAAATGATGCAGAACTCGAACAGGCCTACCAGTGGGTCGATAGGCATAATCATGAAAATGGAGGTAAACCACTCTTCAATAAACTGACGAAAGAAGATTTGAATAATGATTCCAAATATTTTTCAGATCACCTTGTCGGAGGAATAGAATGCATCAATGATGCGACGCTTAATCCATATATGCTTACATTCTCTTTTGCCCACGAGGCAGAACGTTATGGATGTGAAGTCTATGAACATACACCTGTAACCGATATTGAGGAGATGGAGGGCGGATTCATCGTCCATTCCCATGAAAAGTGCTTCAAAGCGGATAAGGTCATCAATGCAGCCGGCATTTTTGCACCAATGATCGGGCGGAAGGTGGGTGTTGATATTCCAATCAAGCCAAGAAAGGGGCACATCCTCGTTTCATCAAGGACGGAGTTGATGGGCACCAGGAAAATTCAGGAGTTTGGATATCTTATGACAAAGTTCGGCAGGGAGAGGGTGGCTGATGAAGAAATGAACGCCTATGGCATCGCACTGGTTCATGAAGCGACAGAAAGTCAAAACTTCCTCCTTGGCAGCAGCAGGGAATTCGTCGGCTACGATACCAGGGTGAACCATCGGATAGTACAGCTGATCGCAAAAAGGGCCATCCATTTCTTTCCTGAAATGAAGGACATGTCCCTGATCCGAAGTTATGCCGGACTCAGGCCGTGGACACCTGATCATCTGCCGATAATATCGGAAACTCATATCAAAGGATTCTACGTGGCTGCCGGGCATGAAGGGGACGGCATCGGCCTCTGTGCAATCACTGGAAAGTGGATGGCTGAAATGCTGATGGACGATTTGAGTGAGGATCTGACGCCACTCAGCATCAACCGGTTCAAGGAGGGGGCATACTCATGATAAACAGCAGACAGTTCATCACCATAGACACCCATACCGGCGGCAACCCCACCCGGACAGTGATGGCAGGGATGCCCCCGCTGAAAGGTGCAACGATTCAGGAAAAGATGGCAGATATGAAGACGAACCATGATCATATAAGAAAGTTTCTGGTCAATCCGCCCAGGGGGCATGATGTGATGAGCGGCACCATCCTGCTCCCGCCATTGGATCCAAAAGCTGATTTCAGTGCCATATTCATCGAGACAGGCGGTTATCTGCCAATGTGTGGACACGATACGATCGGTACATGTACTGCACTTGTAGAACTCGGCTATGTGACTCGACAGGAACCTGTAACCAAAGTCGTACTGGATACACCAGCGGGAATTGTTGAAGCAGAGTGCAGAGTTTCGGAAGGAAAAGTTGAATCGGTCAGTTTCATCAGCACTGATTCCTTCCATTTGAAAACTGTGCATGTCGACCATGGTGGAGTGGAGAATATAAGGTGTGACATCGCATATGGCGGGAACTTCTATGGGATCATCAAAGCCTCGGATATAGGCCTGGAACTGGAAGTGGACCAATCCGAGGAAATCGTGATGAAAGCGATGGAGATCAGGGACATCATAAATGATGCGCATGAAGTCAGACATCCTTCCTATCCCTTCATCGACAAATTGACCCATATGGAACTTTATGAAGATGGGGACCCCATCAAAAATACAGTCATAGTCCCTCCAGGCGGGATAGACCGCTCGCCATGCGGTACAGGAACGTGTGCGAAGGCGGCGACCCTGCATCATCTGGGGATGATGGAAGTTGGGGAAGATTTCATACATGAGAGCATCACCGGTTCACAATTTACTGCAAAGATACTATCAGAGGACTCCTCTGGCAAAGCCGTTCATCTGAGGGTGCTGATCACGGGCTCTGCATGGCTTATGGGACGCCACGACTTCTATATGAACGCAGATGATCCACTCAGACAGGGCTATCTGCTCATTCCTGAACTGCCGGAGGTGGAAGTATGATAAGAAAAGTTGTGAATGGCTATGATTTGCATGTCCATGGTCAATTGATGCGTGTAGTGCATGGGGACGAAGTCAGGTATACAACAGGGGATTACGATGTACAGGAACTTCTGCTCAACGAACCGAGGGGAAGTAAGTATATGAACCTTGTAATCTATGAATTCAGAGAGGAGAGGCTTCATGTAGCGATTAAAACACATTCGGAAGTCCACAACAGCGGAGTCATGCTCAAAGGGCTCGTCCACACTTTGATTGAACGGGGGGGTCTGCCTGAAGGTGATGCGTATGAGGTCATATACGATGGGGACAGCTTCATCTTGCATCGGGACCAATTGGATGCCTCGGCCCTTTCAGATGCCGTGCAGCTGGAGGGAACGTATAAAGTCGGCGGCGCAACGGTCGGGGTGCTTGAAACCGATGTGTACCTGGCAATAGAGAACATCTCTGAGATCAAGAGGCGGCTCACTGCACAAAATGAATGGGACTACACCGTCTACCTCAATGGAAGCAGCCTGATGGTGATCGATCGGCACGGAGGAGTGGTCCCACACCCTGTGCATGAAGTGCTGTCAATGCTGCATGAGCTGAAAAGATGGGAATCCATCACCCATATCAATGGTGCGGAAGTGGGCATCAATGCTTCCGGAAAGAAATATGATCATCCATTCTACTTCATTTCCAATTCCCAGTTCTATATTGACGATACGGATATCTATTCTAAGGGATTCATCATCAAATAATACAAAGGGGTTTTATTATGACAAAGGAGAGAAAACTTCCGAGCGGGAAGATACTGGCACTCATCCTCGTGATGTTCGTCGTCATCATGTTCTCGTTCATACTGCTGCTGGAACTGCCCATCCAACTCGCGCTGCTCACGATCTGGTTCATGATCATGGCAGTAGGGCTCTATCTGGGGAATTCATATTTCCAAATGGAAAAGGGGGTCTTGAAAGGCATCTATGAGGGGATGGGTGCGATACTTATCCTTATCGCAGTAGGTGCGCTGATAGGAACTTGGATTGCAGGCGGTGTTGTTCCAACGCTGATCTATTATGGCCTGAACATCATCAGCCCAAGCATCTTCCTGATGGCTGCCATGATCATATGTGCCATAACAGCATTGTCCACGGGGACTTCCTTCGGGTCGGCAGGCACAGCGGGCATCGCAATGATGGGAATCGGTGAAAGTTTTGGACTGCCGATATACCTTGTTGCAGGTGCAGTAATTTCCGGGTGCTATGTGGGGGACAAGATGTCTCCGCTTTCGGATACGACAGTGATGACAGCCTCGTTGTCGAAAGTGGACCTGTTCCGTCACATCAGGTCAATGTCCTATGTATCAATCCCAGCGTTTGTGATTGCGGCAATCCTGTATTGGATCGTTGGGGCCGTTCTTTACAGCGGCAGTGGTGACCTTACAATTGCGGAAGAGACGATGACTGGACTTGCAAGCACCTTCAACATCTCATGGGTGATGCTGATTCCAGCAGCCATTGTCATTGCACTGCTTGTCATGAGGATGCCTTCGGTACCGGTCATCCTGTTTGGTGCACTACTTGGCAGCCTGTGGGCGACTTGGTTCCAGGGCTACGGCTTCATTGAAGCAATCCAGGCACTCTATTCAGGCAGCAGCCTGTCGACCGGAATCGCCTTCATCGATAATCTGCTCAACCGTGGAGGGATTACCTTCATGCTTGAAGTCATCCTGCTGATCATCCTTGCACTGGGCGTCGGAGGACTGCTGCAGTCAATCGGCGCGTTGGAGGTCATCGGCAATATTTTCGCCAATTGGGCGACAAATACCGGAAATGTAACACTGACTACGATGCTTGCCGCCTTCTTTGGTGTCTTTTTCGGTGGTGCAGCATACGTTTCATTGCTTACAGGTACAAAGATCACCGAAGAAAACTACGACCGCCTCAACCTTGACCGCTCATTGCTATCGAGAAACACGGAAGCTGGAGGGACAGTGACCACACCGATGGTGCCGTGGTCTGATGGGGGCGTGTTCATGGCTGCTACGCTGGGTGTATCCACATTGGCGTATCTTCCATTCTTCTGGTATGGGTTCCTCGTCATGATCATCACTCTGATCTACGGCTACACAGGCAAATTCATTTTAGGCAAGGAAAAAACTAAAACAGAAAAGGAGAATATAAATGAACAAACAGCTTAAAGGGGTATTCCCAGTTCTGATTACACCGATGAATGAGGACTTTTCCGTGAACTACGATGGGATGAAGGAAAACGTAAAACATTATCTGGAACAGAAAGTGTCAGGCATCGTCATTGTCGGCAGTACAGGAGAGTTCGTATCACTGGATGATGAAGAGAAGATGAAGATCGTCGAAATGGTGGGCAGTATGGTCAAAGATACAGATACACAGCTGCTCGTCGGCATATCCGATGAACGTACGGACAAGGCATTGAAATTTGCGGCCCATGCAGAAGAACATCATGCTGATGGACTCCTGCTGATCAACTCCTACTATGGCGGACCGACGATGGATGAAATCTATCATCAGTTCAAGGATGTGAATGATCAAGTTTCGACACCAGTGATGATCTACAACAATCCATTCACTTCAGGAATCGACATCGAACTCGATACACTCGTCAAAATGGATGAACAGCTTGGAAATGTGAGCTACATCAAGGAATCTAGCGGTGACATCAGGAAACTGCGTGATGTTGCGAGAAGCACTGATCTGACCATATTCTGCGGTTCCGATGATCTGGCACTCGAATCATTCCTGCATGGTGCCACCGGCTGGGTGTCAGTCGCCGGCAATATCGCTCCGAACAGCGCTTCCAAAATGCTTGAGCATGTGGAAGCGGGAGACTATAATGAAGCTAAGAAGATATATAAGGATTTGCTGCCACTATGTGAATTTCTCGAGAACTCCGGTAAATTCGTGCAGATCGTCAAAAAAGCGATGGATCTGAAAGGATTGCACGGAGGACCATCCAGAAAACCGAGACTTGGCTTGTCAGATGAAGAAATAAAACAGCTGAAGTCGCATATGGAGAAGCTGGACTAGAGAAAGAGGCGTTAAACCTCTTATAATCCGGAAAGCAACTCATTTTTATATTTGTTCACTGTACGTCGTGAAATATGGATATCGTATTGTTTCAACTGTTCGGCTATCCTGCTGTCGGAAATTGTTCTGAAGTTCTCGGTATGACTGATCATGTATCTTACAAAGCTTGCAGAAATGTTGCCTGTGACCTTCTTCGACAGCAATGCTCTGATCGGCAGGACACCCCTTGGGGTGGAAATGTATTTATCAGTCATCAGACGGCTGATTGTAGCAGGGCTCAACCCAGTCTGATCAGCAAGTTCCGTCTGGTTCAGGGGGTTAAGGTAATCCTTTTCTTGAAGAAGGTATTCTTTCTGCACGTGGATTATGACGGAGAGAATTTGCTTCAGATATAGTGTCCGGGCGTTCACGATGGAGAGTAGCTCTTCATATTCCTGTTTATAACGTGTAATCGTCTCATTGAAAGCAGGGTCGTCCGTACGGAGATGAATAGGTTCGAAGACGATATCATCCATCAGGTAATCGGATAGCTTTATTTTCAGGGTGCGGTCGGCAGTTGTCTCTATATGGGCATCGGGCTCTATGAAAACATTCGTATCAGGCATGAGAGGTGAAAGGCTGCAGTTTTTAATGACCTCCATATAATCCTCAAAAGTATTGATATCCATGGGAGTGTCATCAAGGAAGCCATATTGTCCCTGATGAATATCATCAAGGTGTTCGAAGAAGAGCGAGAAGCATACTTCATCATATTCATCTTTCAGCCTCAGCTGGAATTCGAGAAATTCTTTTACATCCAGACAGCCAATACCGAGGTTTTCATAGGATTTCAGCCTGTCGATATTTTCATTCACCTTATTTACAGGAACCCACAAAAGCTCTGACACCTCTTTTGGAAACGTTTCCAAAAATCCGGATGAATTTAGAGAGTAGAGCAGTGTATGCATGATTTCCTTATCGGGTGAGGACAAACAGCAATTGAAGTGCATGAGCAGCTCATCCATGATGGAATCAGCCTTGCTTGTATGATGGTAGGAAAGGACTTCCAATGGGATTTTCCCTTCGTCCATATACATGAGTGGATTGTCGTTGCACACCTTGCGTATGTATATTGTCAGCTCATAATTACTCGCCTTAAAAAGCTTGATGCCGTGATAAAGGTAATGATTAAGGGATAGAGAAGTAGTATTGGTAACATGGTTTTCCAGTATAAGCATATGAATCTCCCCTTTGCACTGTGATTATAATTATACAACTTGTCAGAGTATTTTTCAGAACGTCTATATGTACAACAAGAAATTTCTATGCCAAGCAGTATATTTTAAGTATGAAAGATTCATAATAAATTTATAGGAGGGTTAAGAATGACAGATTACAAACCGGCAACAGAACTGAAGCCGAAGGTGAAGACATTCCTCGACCAGGTGGAAGGATTCTTCATTGACGGGGAGTATGTCAAAAGCGGGAGCGGCAAGACGTTTGATGTGGTGAATCCTGCAACGGAGGAAGTGATTGCGACGCTGAGTGAAGCGCAGGAGGAAGATGTGGACCGTGCGGTGGAGGCTGCACGGAAGGCATTCGATGAAGGACCATGGACGCAGATGGAAGCGGCGGAACGGGAAAGGATCATCTATAAGTTTGCGGATCTTCTGGAAGCACATCGCGAGGAGCTGGCACAACTCGAGGCACTGGATAACGGAAAACCGTATCATGTGGCATTGGAGGATGACATCGATGGCACCGTCCAGCATTTCCGCTATTACGCCGGCTGGGCGACGAAGATATTCGGCAAGACGACGAATGTCTCACCGGACTATGTCACCTATACACTGCATGAGCCGGTGGGCGTCGTAGGGCAGATCATCCCATGGAACTTCCCGCTTGCGATGGCGGGCTGGAAGATGGGTGCGGCACTCGCAGCCGGATGTACCATCGTCATCAAGCCGGCTTCCGAAACCCCGCTGTCGATGCTCTATATTGGCGAACTGATCAATGAAGCCGGCTTCCCGAAAGGGGTCGTCAACGTCATCGCCGGTTCGGGCAGCGTGGCCGGAGCAGCACTCAATGTACACCCGAAAGTCGACAAGCTGGCATTCACCGGTTCGACGAAGACGGGCAGCACAATCATGCGGAATGCAGCGGACAATGTCACTGGTGTGACACTAGAACTCGGCGGCAAGTCCCCGAGCATCGTACTTGAGGATGCGGATCTTGAAAGCTCCCTCGATGGCATCTTCGACGGCACGATGTACAACCACGGACAGAACTGCAGTGCGACGACACGTGTGTTCGTCCAGCGTCCGATATATGAGAAGGTCATCGAGGAGATGAAGAGCAGGGCAGAAGCGGTGAAACTCGGTCCCGGCATTGAATCCTCAACTGATATGGGACCGCTCGTCTCGAAGAAACAGCTCGATACGGTCATGGGCTATATCGAAAAGGGTAAGGAAGAGGGGGCACGTCTTATCACGGGCGGCAATCATACTGGCAGTAAAGGCTACTTCGTCGAACCGACGATATTCGCCGATGTCGAGGATGAGATGACGATTGCGAAAGAAGAGATCTTTGGCCCCGTCATGTCGATTCTGCCGTTCGATACCGTCGATGAAGTGATTGCACGTGCGAACTCCAGCGAGTACGGTCTCGCCGCCAGCGTCTGGACGGAAAATATCCGTACCGGCCACTATATTTCAGGCAAGCTCGAGAGCGGCACAGTATGGATCAACGACTTCGGCCTCGAGTGGGAAACGATGCCGTTCGGCGGCTACAAGAAGTCCGGTGTCGGCCGTGAGATGGGCGGCGACTACGGCATCTCCAACTATATCGAAGTGAAGAGCGTGTTTGTGAACATGAAGCAGAAATAGAGGTGAAAATAAAACCCCTTCAGGGTGCTCGGTAGGAAGGAGCATCCTGAAGGGGTTTTTGTATCTGAAATGAACTGGAAATAAAATATAATTATTATGGGTTATTTTCGTGTTCACCGCCAAGTTCGAAAGGTGAATGGGTATTCTGATAATCGACGATGGTCATCATGCCCTGACCGGCGTGATTGTTGTCGTGACAATGGAACAGCCATTCCCCTGAGTTATCGGCTTCGAAGTAGATGGTATAGGATTCCCCCGGCTTGACGTGGATGAGGTCCTTGACGATCGGCTGATCGAATGGTTCCCCATCTTTTGACTGTACCTGGAAGCGGTGGCCATGCAGGTGCATCGGATGGTTCATCCTGCCATTGTTGGTGATGTTCACTCTCACTATATCCCCAGGTTCGACTTCAATGGGCGGGGTGTCAGGGAACGTCTCCCCATTGATGAGAAATTCCATCCCCTCAAGCATATTCATGCCTTCTCCCATGTTTCCGCCCATCCCCATATCAAGGTCCATATCATAGGTCACATCAGGTTCTGGCGGTGCTTCGAACAGGAGATTTTCACTGCCGTGCGAAATCCCGTCGGATACATCAGCGGCCTCTGCCACTTCTGCTTCCTCTTCCGTGTCTGATTCCGAAACCACCGGGATGCGCATGCCTTCTGCATGATCCACATCCATCCGGTGGGCAATCGTCTGTGAAGACCCCGAAGTTTTTGTGAAGGCGACATCGATGCGTTCCCCCGGGGCGACCTCAAGCACATTCGAATTGCCAGTGTCTTCCACCGGTTCACCATCATTGGCGATGACCATCATGGATCCTTCCGGGAAGACGAGCTGGTGCTGTTGATAGCCAGCATTCACAAAACGGAGACGCATGGTTTCGCCGTTTTCCATCATCAATGGTTCGATGGCGTCACCAGTCCTTCCGTTGACTGTAAAAGTATCATAAAGCTGTTTTGTATCTGCTTCTCCATCGCCCGTCATGCCGCCCATCATCATCCCAGGCATATTAGCTGTGTCCTGATCCTCGACATCCACAGCCCACTCATCAAGAAGGAAGAACGCATCACGGTCATATTCCTTTTCCTTCTCTTCGACTACGAGGGCTCCATACAATCCCTTATCGACCTGGAGGGAGCTGTGTTGATGGGAGTGGTACCAGTATGTCCCTGCGTCCTCGGCAATGTATTCATATGTGAATGTTTCACCAGGTTGTACGGCGTCCTGGGTGAGCCCGGGGACCCCGTCCATCCGATTTGGCAGGATGACGCCGTGCCAATGGATGGTGACGGGAACCTCCAATTCATTTTTCAATTCTATTCTGACGAAGTCGCCCTCTGTCACCCTGAGCATCTCACCGGGCACAGTACCGTTGTAGGTCCAGGCCGATACGACGCCGTCCCCTGTATCCCATTCGGTTTCCTGGGCTGTCAGTTCGAAGGATTTTACCGGCCGGTCACCGGGGTCCTGTGCATTGACATCGAGTATGCTGGTGCCCTCCGATTCATCGAGAACTCCAGAACTCTCAGGACCACCCCCACCTTCACTCTGGCTGGAACCAGGGCCCATACCAGGGAAAGGACTGCGGTTGAATAGTATGCTCCCGAAGACAAGCACACCCAATAAAATGGCGATGAGGATGCTTCCGATGATTTTCCTGTTCATATTCTTCACCTCTTGCTTATATATATAACATTATAAAATGCAAAGTTTGTGCAGATTATGGAAAATCAAACGATTATATCGAAGTGAAGAGCGTGTTTGTGAACATGAAGCAGAAATAAAATAAAGTGGGCACCTGATGGTGTCCACTTTATTCGTTGATATTATTGTGCCGTCTGCTTTACTGCAAACTTGCTTCTCAGCCATCTGACAGTCAGTGCGGCACCGAGCAGAAGTCCGACATATCCAAGGATCGGATAGAAGAAGTTCACGAGGCCGACGAAGCCGACGAGGCTCAGGAAGTAGCCGATGACGAGACCGCCGCCGAGCAGGATCCTGTAGCGTTTCGTATATGGATCCGAGAAGCGTGTCAGGAATGGATAGAGCATTCCGACTGCGGTGTTGTAGATGACCAGCAGCATGACGAGTGAGAGTCCGAGTCCGAGGATCGGGTGGATCTCCCTAGCCAGTATCAGTGACGGTATTTCTGCTGCGTTGGTCACATCGATGCGTGCCAACAGACCGCCGTTCAACAGTATAAGCAGGATGAGCAGCATGATGCCGCCGAAGAGTCCGCCCTTGCGTGCAGCCTTCATGCCTGAAGCCTGGGAGCCCATGATGGACAGCAGGCTGAATGCCATTGCGAGGACGATGCCGCTGTATGTCAGCGCGTCCCACCACCATACACCGGATGGGGATTTGGCTACATCAGTATAGGTATTTGCTTCACTGAACGGCACGCTCGGGTTCAGGAAGCTGTATGCCGCAATGATCATGACGAATGCGATCAGGAACGGTGTCACCGCACCGAGTGCAACGAGGATCTTGTTGAAGCTGAGGTTCAGCGTGATGAATACCGCTACCGCAAGAATCAGCGATCCGAGCCATGAAGGGATGCCGAAGCTTTCATAGAAGGCCGATCCTGCACCGGCGAGCATGATGACCATGACGCCATAGAGGAAGAAGATCAGTATGTAGTCGATGATCTTCCCAAGCCTTTCCCCGAACATTTCGTTGATCGGCTCGAGGTGCGATTCCGCCTCCAGCCGATTTCCAAGTTTTGATGCCTGGCGGCCGATGAACATGATGACCAGACCGGACAGTATGACTGCCCAATAACTCATTGTTCCGTAGTTGGTGAAGAACTGCAGCATTTCCTGTCCAGTGGAGAACCCTGCACCCAATACGACGCCGACGTAGGCGAATCCAATCTTGAGTGGTTCCTGTTGACTACTCAAATAATCACTCCATTTTCACAAGTTTAAATCCATCCCGATATGTAAGAGAGGGGGGATGGTGCATTAAAAACTATATACTTCTTTTGAAAGTTATTTCACACTATCTATAATAAACATAACAGTTGTGGCGATGTCAAATTGATTTGAAGAAATATTTGGTGAAATTATGTGTTATATAAACTGAAATATAGTTTTAATTGTGAAATTGTAAGCGTTTTTATGAAAGTGCACTGGGCAAGGGGCATCAAGGCTTACCGCGATTTTCATCAAAGATGAAATTTTCGATTTTCCAAAGTGTAATTTTCAAGTCTCAGAAAAGTGTAAAAGGCCACCATTAAAATGGTGGCCTTTTGCCGTTCGGCTGTGCGTATCAGCTGCCGACAGCCATGAAATCCACAATTTTGAAAGCATGCGGGGTTTCACGTACTGTATATTCGACTGTCCCGCTTCCGACGCCATTGGAGGAGACATGCTCATACTCGCGGTACATGGTGACTTTGTAAGAGCCATCTCCCATGTCTTCGATGTTCTTTACATCAACCGAATGGGTCGTGTGGTCTGCGAAGTTGCCGGAAGCGCGGTTGTTGTCGAGATATGACATCGCCGGGCTGCCCTGGCCGATATAGTCCATCAAGCGGTTCTGATGGCCATTGAAGAAGTTGGCGAGTTCATAGGCATATGATTCCATGAAAGTGTCGAGATCCGGAGTGAATGGTGCCCCTTTCGCATCCATTTCCTCAATGCCGATCGCTTCCTGGCTGCCGTCCATGACTGCGAATGAATAATCGACCATGCATTCGAGGCAGCCGATGTTCGGTGATATCGGCAGTTCATTTGTGAAGTTCAGATGGTGGTAGGCGAGGAATTTCTCCTGCATCGTGAAACCTTCACATTCCTCTGTCGCCAGGTGGCTGAGGATGCAGTCGACGGCGGCAGGGTTCTGTACGAAATCCTGCTCATATGGACCGGAGACGGCGCCACCGGAACCACCTGTCGAAGCATCATCTGAAGCAGTGTCCACTGCCTGGAAGGTGACGATCTCAAATGCATGCGGGGTTTCATTGACAGTATATTCTACAGTACCGCTTCCGATGCCTTTTGAGGTGACATGCTCATACTCACGGTACATGGTGACTTTATACGTGCCATCCCCCATATCTTCGATGTTCTGAACATCAACCGAATGGGTGGTATGGTCTGCGTAGTTGCCGGAGAGCCGGTTGTCGTGAATGTTCCACATCGCCGGACCATCCCGGTCCAGATATTCGAGCAGTGCACTCGGGTGGCCATTGAAGAAGTTGGCGAGTTCATAGGCATATGATTCCATGAAAGTCTCAAGTTCTGGACTGAATGGCACCCCTTTTTGATCGACTTCATTTTTGGAGATGGGTTCCTGGTTGCCGTCCATGACTGCGAATGAATAATCGACCATACATTCGAGGCAGCCGATGTTCGACGGTATCGGCAGTTCGTTGGTGAAGGTCAGGTGATGATAGGCGAGGAACTTCTCCTGCATGGTGATGCCATCACAATATTCCGCAGCGAGCCGGTTCATGATGCACTGCTCACCCGCAGGGTTCTGCACCATGTTCTGCTCATATGGGCCGGATGCAGAAGCACCGCCCATCGCGCCTTCCTCCGTGGAAGGTTCAGAAGTGCCTGAATCGGATGCACTTTCTTCCGTCGTTTCCTCCTGGGATTCTTCTGTTGACGCTTCATTATCTTCGGTATTGCCTGTACCGCCGGCTGCGGCTTCTTCAGTGGTGACTTCCTCGGTCGTCTCCTCTTCAATATCGGGCATCGCGTCTTCGGCCCCATCTTCATTACCGCCGCATCCTGCAAGCATAAGCAACATCAATGTCATCAGTGGCAGACTCAGCAGATTCTTCATCAAATACCCCTTTATATTTTGACATTGCTGGACTGCACCCAGAGTTGCATGTGACCGGATGCCCGTCCCCTAAAGCTTCGGAAGTGCCTCGGTTAATCTGCATCTGGCTCGTCAGTCGACTCCACCATGTCCTCTTCACCTGTCGTTTCGGTCGGCTTATCCTCCTTTCCCTTGTGTACTGGCTAGATTTTATCCGGTTCGAAGCTGCCTCCCGGATTCTGCTTGGTCGGCATCTGCGGGAACAATGGGAAGAGCTCTTTTCTGGCGACATCGTAGATACGGGCGAGTTCTGTTACCGGATCTTCATGTTCATCGACACGGAGGTCGACGAGCGGGTAGTCTTCCACGCCATATACCTTCAGTGCCGCAGATTGCTTTCCACGTTTGTCACCCCCTGCCTTCTGACCGGCCTGGAGCGCACGCAGCAGACGCTCGGAGAGCTCCAGATCGGAATGGATTTCGAATGTGCGCTTCATATCCGTCAGCGTCTTTTCATTTACCAGCATGTTGCCGGCGACGACGAAGCCGTCCCCTTCAAAATGGTTATAGTAGCCGACACAACGGTCACCCGAAAATGCAGCGGTGCCGCCGTGCCGGTCGACGATCGCAAACTGTCTGAGTTCAAGGTCCTGCTCTGATGCGATGATCTTCTCCATCGCCTCTTCCGCGGTCATCCCGCGGGAGAGGTACTTGATGCCCTGGATGCCGATGTATGGATTGACGAATGACTGGGTCGCAATGGCACCGGTGTCGGCCCTGCCGAACGGGCACAGCATGCCGACCGCGGGCAGCTTCGTCGAAACCGCGACCCCGAGCTGGCCTGTCCTGGCACACCGTGCCGTGATGGAAAATGTATTGAGTTCAACCATATATGAATCCCCCTTATATGTAGGATGTGGGTTTTATCCCATAAACCACCTGTATTATATAAATAGCCAGGTTGTATGCATCCTAATCATCGCAAAACGCCTCATATTGTAGAAAAAATCTGATGGAGTGTTACACTTTAGCTGTTGAAGCGCTTCACGAAGGCATCCATTCATGCTGACTAAATGATGAAGGAGAAATTAAAATGCTGAAAGAACATTTTCATGTTGCGGTACCGACCGCCTTTTTCGAAGATGAATCCCTCGATATCAAGGGGACGATGGACCATATCAGGAATCTGAAGGGGCAGGGCGTCAAATCGGTGCTTGTTTCTGGAACGACCGGGGAGCAGCACAGCCTGAACCTCCAGGAAAAATTGGAGATGGTCGAGGCGCTGGAATCTGAGGGCACACTCGTCGATGATATGGAGATCATATTCGGTGTCGCATCCATACGCCAGAAGGAGGCGGAGCAATTGGCCAAGGCAGTGGGGGAGACGAAAATAGCAGGCGTCATGCTCGGGTATCCGCCTTATATACGACCGTCACAGGCGGAAGCGCTGACCTATTCGAAGCGCATCATCGAACTGGCCGGGAAGCCTGTCATCCTATACAATAACCATGGACGCACAGGCTTCGACCTGTCGGCGGAAAGCATCATCGAACTTGCCCGGCAGGATGCTGTGATCGGTATAAAGGATGCTGGGGACAGGAAGAAGATCGAACAGGTTCAAGAAGATGTGAATGGAGCAAAACTTTATTTCTATGCCGGCGGGGAAGAGGATCTCCGGGAGAAGACTGCCTACGGATACGACCGCCTGTCCTCCATTGCAGGGAATGTGGCCCCGCTGGAAATAAGGAACTGGTTCGAAAGCCTCCGCACCGGAGAGGACGCCGGTGCAGGAGAGGAGGACCGGGTGAAGGAAATCATGGCGCAGGTATACAGGGGCAATGCCGTCGTGAACCTGAAAAGGCTGCTCAATCAAGCAGACGCATCGATGGGAAGGTGCAGGGCACCGATCGGCAATGCAGAGGGATGATGCCAGTTTAAAAAAGATGTGGAAGGGAAGAGGGAAATGATTGTTCGACCCCGTCTCCAAGTGGAGGCGGGATTTTTATTTTTATGGAAAGCAGGTATACAGGGATGGGAATCAAGCTTTAATGAAAAACCACCAAAGCAGGGCTTTGGTGGTGAGAGCATCAACATATTCTCCACTATTCATTTTCAAGTTTATCTATATATTCTTCAAGCTTCTCTTTCTCTTCGCCGGTCATTTCCGGGAACTTTGGATCGATCTCTTCAAGCAGACCGATCATGATCTCATTCACGAGGCGGCGGGTATGCCATTCGTCATCAGCGGGCAGGACATGCCATGGGGCATAGTCTGTGGATGTGTTGTCGAGCATATCCTGGAAGACCTTCTGATAGTCATCCCAATATTGACGTTCCTCATAGTCGGAGAAGGAGAACTCGTGCTGTCTGTCGGGATTCTTCATACGGTCAAGAAGGCGTTCCTTCTGCTCATCCTTAGACATGTTGAAGAAGAATTTGGCCACGTGTATATTGTTTTCCCTGAGATACTTCTCGAATTCGTTGATCTGGCGGTAGCGGAGCTCCCAGATCGAATCCTTGTCGTGGCCTTCGGGAATGTCCTCGTCATCCAACTGGTCATGGATACGCGGTGCGATGACATCCTCATAATGGGAACGGTTCAGTATCCCGATTTCTCCGCGCTTTGGGATTGCCGGCTGCAGACGCCATAGGAAGTCGTGCTTCTGCTCTTCTTCAGATGGCTTGCTGAGATTGGTGGTCTTCACGCCCTGAGCATGCAGGTTGGAGAAGATGTAGCTGATGGACTCATCCTTCCCGGCGCCATCCAATGCCTGAAGAACCACGAGAATGCCGTGCTTCTCTTCTGCATTCAGCTTCTCATGCAGAGTTTTAAGTTTTTCTACGAGAGGCGGGACGACTTCATCCCTGATGGTTTCATTTTCCTTCTTTTTACCCTCTGTTGTCGGATAATCAGAAAGGTTCACTTTTTCATCTTGCGGTACTCTATATGGTTTTATATTCATCTAAAAATACTCCTTTGGACTTTTTATAGAAATGTACCCTGAAGACATGTGATTAAACCCGAACTGCATGAAGTGGGAAGTTCATTTCCATGGGAAACGCTGTCACTAAATGTTCAAGACTTCACATTGGAAAGGACTTCATAACATATTATGATATGGTATATTAAACATGTATTTAAAATGTATGTTTAAACCAGGAGGGTTAATATGACTACAGTAAACCGTGAAATGTGGGTCAGTGAAATCGTCAAAGACATCCCGAAGAGTGCAGATATATTCAGGAAAAATAGAATAGACTACTGTTGTGGCGGCAAGATGCCGATTTCCCAGGCAGTGGAGGAACGTGGACTCGACCTCGAAGGCATGATTGAAGAGATCAACAGTATCGAGCAGCATGAAGAGGCTGGCATCCAGCCGAAATATCTGGATGAGAAGGGGATCGTGAAGTTCATCCAGAACAGGTACCACCAGGAACTTATGGACGAGTTCGCCGCCCTTACACCATACGTGACGAAGCTTGCTCGCAAACATGGACCGAACGAACCGCATCTCGTGAGGATCCAGGAACTGTATAAGACGCTCAAGAATGAAATGATCGAACATACGGAGGATGAGGATCACAATGTGTTCCCGATGATCATCGAATTCATGGAGAATCCGACACCTGAACTGGCCGAAAAAGTGCGTCCGCATGTCAGTGAACTCGAAGGGGAGCATGAAGCAGTGGGAGATATCCTGAAGGAGATCCGTGACATAACAAGCGACTTTACGCCGCATGCGAATGCTTGTGGCACGTACAAGCTTGTATATGCACGGCTAGAGAAACTTGAAAAGGACACATTCGATCACGTGCATCTTGAGAATCATGAGCTGTTCGAACGTGTCAGAAAAGCAATATAAGAGGCATGGGGAACCCCGGGAGCAATCTCCCGGGATTCTTTGTGTTCATTGTCTTTTTTGGACCCTGGTTGTGCTTGCGAACAGCAGGATGAATGCCAGGAGGACACAGACGATCCAGTAGCCGATGTCATTTGCAGCAAGTATTATGGCGGTGATGCTGAGGAGGAAGGAGAGCGCAAAACCGAGAAGGACTTTCTTGTCATCGAATAATTTATTGTTCATGGGGTGTCCTTTCATGTATGGTGATTTCCTTCTATATTTTACATAATATTCAGAAATGTTTTTTGGATGGCGGAGGAAAGGGTATAATGAATCAAAGGGGGTATGAGGATGCACCGGAACTATAATGGACCGGATGGCTACGTTGGGACGCATGCGCACAATGATTATGTGCCTTCAAGGCTTGAAATCCAGAGGCACCCTGAGGGCTTCATCGAATTTGGGCTCTGGATGGTAGGCACGTTCATTAAACACCTGTTCATACGCTAGAAAAAAGAAAGCACAACCGAATCCGGTTGTGCTTTCTATTGTTCTGCCATCTTCTTTTCACGAATATAGGAAAAGAAGACGCTGAGTGTGGTTGAGAACAGAAGTATCCAGAAAGGGCCGGAATCCGGGTTGAGGCCGAATCGGGATTCCCCGCCGAGCTGGGTCAGTATAAGTATGAGTGATATGAAGTATAATTCGAAAATCAGTACATTATGCCATGATTCCTCCTGTTTCCTCCCTGTCTTCTTCCGGTCAATATGACCGAATAAGCTGCCGATGATTGCCAGAATGATGATGACGCCAAACAGGGTGAGAATTACAGGCATGTTCGAGTAGGGCAGTGTGCGAAACTGATCGAGAATGATGGCGACTGAAAAAATGATGACTACAAATGCTGAAAGTATCTTCTGAATCGTGATGTCCTCACCCCCCCCTTTGTTAAGTAGTATGCGATGCTAGTTCAGCTGTCTTTTGGAGCGGTTACCGGCCTCGTATGTCCCGTAGATTTTTATGAATGCCCCAATGGCTGCAAACCAGAACCCTTCACTGGCGAAGTCCAGACCGATCGAAGACTCACCGCCGATCAGATTCAGGAAGGTGATGAAGCCGAATATGCACAAATAATAGTTCAGTTCCTCCATCCATGAATCTGTCTTCTCTTCCTCCGAGTCTCCATCATTGAGCTTTGTGACCATATAAATCAGCGCAATAATACATAATGCATTAATCAGCTGCGTCTGCCATGTGGCAAAGGGGAGTTGCGGAAACTGGTCCATGATGAGCGCAAATCCGATAAGACCATAGCCCATAATCTGTAGCGGTCGAACCTTGCTGATAGACGTTGCCTCCTTATTCCTCTTCCATTTTGCGGTAGCGTCTTACTCTTGTTTCTCCTAACACGATGTTAACAAATATTAGGATAATGGTGAAGGCAATGATGCTGCTGATGAACATCAAAAGGTCAAATCTGAAACTGCTTGCAATCAGGCTCTTTACGAGCAGTTCAACAAGTGTCATAAAGATGGCACCGATGATGGATTCCATAAAGTAGATGCCAAAACGGCCAAAGAAACGGCCTTTCTTATAGGGAAGTTCCTTTTTCACTATTGGAGAATATATCAACGCATCGGATTCATCACGTACGGATATAGTGGTAAATATGATGAATGACAGCATGAAAAAGTATAGATCGTTCATCACCATGTCGGTTTCCCATACCCCCATCGCCACAAGCAGCATGCGGGTAATCATATAAGCCCACATGAGCAGCAGGGTGGTGATGGCGGCCTTGCCAGCTGATTTTCTTGCACGTTCATCCCCTATGAACCGATTGAGCAGATGTTCCATGAAAATCTCCATCCTTTAACTTATTAATATTCATCCCAGAAGAGGTCATCCAATGTGCATCCAAGTGCCTTGCAGATTTTAATGCATAATGCCAATGAAGGGTTGTACTCCCCCTTTTCGATCAGATTGATTGTCTGGCGGCTGACCTCCACCTGTTCGGCCAGTGCTTTCTGGGTGAGATCCCGGCTGGCACGTGCGCTCTTCATCTTCAGATTCTTCGCCAAGAAATCACCTCTTTCAATTCAAATGTAATAAATAAATTTCTAAATGTAAAATATATATTACTTTTAGTATACAAGTACCCGGGAAGAAGAAGTATAAACATTCAACTCCCAGAGATTCTAGCGGTGGATGGAGCGGGCCATGCGTACATAAGTATGGCGGCGCCCCCGGATGGTGATGGAATAAGCCATGATGTTCTCAGGTACCGCGATGCCGTAGAATCCTGCATCACCGATATGATGGATGTCTGCACCGGCCATCTTGGCGGCGAGGGCAATCTGCCGGATGGTCGATTCATCCGCGCCTTCCTGGCTGGTCCCGATGGTGAGCATGGCGAGTGCGCTTTTTGAATGGACGTATGAAACATATTTCTGTGCATCTTCAGTTGTGATGCCCGGCACAGTACCGGGTGACGGCATCAGGATGACGTCTGCACCGGCATCGATGAAGGCATCGAGTGCGGATTCCGAAATGATGCCGCTGCCGGTCTCACTCGTCACACCGGCACCATGCATCTTGCCGGCGATGATGAGCGCGTCACTTCCGAAGGTTCTGCGTGCACGCTGGATGGCGTTCGTGATCTCGACGTTCGTCACACCGGTTTTCGGGTTGCCGGTGAGGCAGATGAAATCGAAGCCGAGCGATTTCGCCTGTGCAAGTGCCTCCTCTGAAGCGATGCGGCCTCGGTCAATGGCGTCCAAGGTTTCAATCTGTTCGGCATTGAGGTCCACCGGTTCCAGGTTGAGGCCGACCGGTCTGCCGGTGAGTCTTTTTATTTCATGGATGACCTCTTCCGGGTTTGATGGGGTGAAGCCCCTGACTTCAGGATTGAAGACATCGAATACGTTGAAGAGCAGCAGGTCGGCGCCGAATGATGCCGTGAGTTCCGCATTCGTCACATCCGGATAGAGCGGCGGTACGGTCGCCATTGTCTCGGCCAGCATAGTCCGGCCCTCACTTGCCTTGATCGATTGCTTCAGATCCTGGCCTGTCATATTGAGGAAGTCGGAAGCGGTGCAGTCGAGCAGTCTTTTCATGTATATCGTCCCCTTTCATATTAACTTCATTTTATCGGTTTGCAGGATATTTTGATAGGTGGGAAGGTTTATTGTCGTTCGTGGGTGCGGCCAGTGACAATTGGGCCTCCAACTGTCATTCGCGGGAGTGACGAGTGACAATTGGGCCTCCAACTGTCATTCGTGGGTGTGACGAGTGACAATTAGGCCTCCAACTGTCATTCGCGGGTATGACGAGTGACAATTAGACCTCCAACTGACATTCGCGGAAGTGACGAGTGACAATTAAGCCTCCCCCCTCCCATCCTTCCAAACCATTGGCAACGGCTTCCATTTCAGCTATAGTGAAAGTAGTAATTTTCCAAAAACAAAGGGGAGAGCGCCATGAAATTTGAACAGGAGTTCCTGAATGTCATCCGGGCACGGTTCAAGGAGATCAAACGGCTCGGTGACCGGACGCTGGATCAGCTGTCGGATGAAGATATGCACTGGCGGTACAATGAGGCATCGAATACGATTGCGGTGCTGGCGAAGCATCTCAGGGGCAACATGTATTCCCGCTGGACGGACGTATTCACGTCGGACGGGGAGAAGGCGGATCGCGGCCGGGATGATGAATTCGAGGATGACCTCAATTCAAAAGCGGATGTGATCGCCGCCTGGGAGGATGGCTGGCAGATATTCTTCAATGCACTGAACAGCTTCACTGTGGATGACCTGCTACGCACCCAGAAGATCCGGGGGGAGGACCATACGATCCTGGAAGCGCTGGAGCGCCAACATTCACACTATGCGACGCATATCGGACAGATGATGTTCATCGGCAAGCAGATCAAAGGCGACGACTGGCAATCGCTGAGCATACCGAAGGGGAAATCGGAGGAATACTTGAAATGGTAGACGGACGGGGAAGCGTAGCAGACGCTTCCTTTATTTTATGAAAGCGGTGGGAGATATGGCTAGAAATCAAGGGCTCGAGGTATACATAGGTGATCCAAACAGAAAGGCAGGACTGTACCGGCGGACGCTCCTGATCGTCGTCATCTCACAGATCTTCGGCGGCGCGGGACTGGCTGCAGGCATCACGGCGGGGCTCATCCTGACCTTCTTCCTGCGTCCGGACCCATTCGAAGTGGCCCAGGTGATTGAAGCGGAACGGCAAAGGGCTGGTACATTCGACGCGACGGAGCGGACAGAGAACGACCAGCGCGGCATCATGCTTGCCGCCCTCATCATGGTCGTGACACAGATCGTCATGGTTGCGGTGATGACGATGACGCCTGTACATATGGGCCACCACGGCCACGACCTTGGGGCCATCGGCATGGTCATCGGTTTCCATATCGCCGGCATGTATCTGCCGTCGCTCTTCACCGGGATACTGATCGACAAGATCGGGCGCGTGGCGATGACGATTGCGGCGGCGATCATCCTGCTTATGGCAGGCATCATTGCAGCGGCCGCACCAGGGGGGTCGTTTGCCATGATGGCCGTTTCCCTGACACTGCTTGGTGCCGGATGGAACCTCGGCCTGATCAGTGGGACGACGATCCTGGTTGATGCGACAGTCCCCGATTCCCGGGCGAAGACGCAGGGGACGGTGGATGTGCTGATTGCGCTCTCCGGTGCAGCAGGCGGAGCATTATCCGGCATCGTGGCTGCGGGCGCCGGGTTCGGCTTCCTGTCGATTTCAGGCGGTGTGCTCGCACTCGGCCTCATACCGGCACTCTATCTCATGCACCCGGAAAAATATTGATCAGCGCAGAGAATTTCGAGTTTTCCACCCCTGTCTGTGCGGGTAAACGAGGAAAAATAAAATGATGGAGGCTCGGAAAATGGAAGAGACATGGAAAGCAGTGGATGAATATTTCGAAGAGAAGCTCAAGACGACGGACGACACGATGGCGCATATACTGAAGGAGACGGATGATGCCGGCATGCGGCAGATCGAAGTGTCGAAGGCACATGGCAAGATGCTGTATCTGATGGCGAAGATGATCGATGCCAAATCCATCCTTGAAATCGGAACCCTCGGCGGCTTCAGTACCGTATGGCTTGCCCGTGCGCTGCCGGAGGACGGGCGCATGGCGACGATTGAAGCGGATCCGAATCATGCGGAAGTGGCGCGGCGGAACATCGCTTCAGCGGCGCTTGCGGCACCGGTGGATGTCATTGAAGGGCAGGCGCTGGATCGGCTGCCGAAGCTGATGGAGCGGGGATATTCGCGTTTCGATCTCATCTTCATCGATGCGGACAAGGAGAACAATGTGGAGTACCTCAAATGGGCGCTCAAGTTCTCCCACAAGGGCAGTGTCATCATCGTCGACAATGTGGTCCGGCAGGGACGCATCATCGATGATACTGAAGAGAAGGCAATCCCCTATATCCGTCAGATGTTCGATATGCTGGAGCATGATGGACGCATCGAATCGACCGCCATACAGACCGTTGGACAGAAGGGCTATGACGGCTTCCTGATGGGGGTCGTGAAGTAGAGGGCATTCATCTAAACAGAATCTTTACTTTCCCTTAAAAGGATATCAACATTCCGTTGATATCATGGAATCAGCATCAGAGCCACCTCCGGATATCTGATGCCCCCCAAGATCCCTTATAAATATCAACTGGTTTCAATGCACCCAGATGCGTTGTCTGCCCCTGTGAACGGATTGTCCCCCGTTCACAGGGGATTTTTTTATGTAGAATAAAATAAAAAATCCAGGCAACCTGGAGTGGTCACCTGGATATGCTGGATTTATTGTGGAATATGCGGAAGGTCCTTCGTCTTCGGAATGTTGATGGAATGGGAGTCCACATATTCGAGCATGCCTTCTTCACCGTATTCGCGGCCGATGCCGGACTGCTTGACGCCGCCGAATGGATAGCGGATGTCGAGTCCCTGGATCGCTGCGGTGTTGACCATCGTCACACCGGCTTCGATGCGCTTCGCGATTTCGATTGCGTGCGCTTCCTCGCCCCAGACGGAACTTGTCAGTCCAAGTTCACTGTCGTTTGCGAGTTCGACCGCATGGTCGTCATCCTTGAATTTCAGGATCGGCACTGCCGGGCCGAACTGTTCTTCTGCCACGATGCGTGCATCGTAGTCGGCGCCGAGTACGACCGTCGGATACATGAAGTAGCCGTTGTTGAAGAATTCCTCATCTGCAACGTTGCCGACTTCCCTGATGTCGTAGCCGTTCTGTCTGGAGTCTTCGATGAGCTCCTGGACGAATTCGAGCTGGGCCTTGTTGTTGACCGGGCCGACCGTCGTCTCTTCGAGCGTCGGATCGCCGATGCGCAGCCATTTTTCTGCGGCTTCCATATACTTCTCGACGAACTGGTCGTAGATGGATTCATGCACATACATGCGTTTTGCGATCATGCAGATCTGGCCACCTGTGAGGAAGTTCGAAATGACGACACGGCGCATGGCTGCTTCATCATTCACATCGAAGTCGTCGAGGAAGATGGCAGGGTCGTTGCCGCCGAGTTCGAGCGTGACGTTCTTGATCGTGTCTGCTGCCGCCTTCATGATGTGGCGGCCTGTATTCGTACCGCCGGTGAAGGCGATTTTGCGTACCTTGTCGTTTGAAGTAAGCTCAATACCGATGTCTGCATCCCCATTGACGATGTTCAGCACGCCTTCAGGGAATTCTTCTGCGACCATCTGTGTCACAAGCGTCACAGTAAGCGGCGCCATCGGGCTCGGCTTCATCACCATCGTATTGCCGGCAAGCAGCGCCGGTGCAATCTTCTCGGTGGAGAGTGCCAATGGATAATTCCATGGACTGATGGCGGATACCACCCCGATCGGGTCATGGCGCAGGATGTTCTTGCCGCGCTCGTCTTCGTTGACTTCTTCCTTGTATACGCGTTCTGCGTTCTCCACTGCATACTCCATGAACATGAGGGAAACCGTCAATTCACCTTGTGCATCATAGATCGGCTTGCCGTGCTCTTTGGAAAGCAGTTTGGCGAGATCATCCTGGTTGTCCTTTATCTTCTGTATCCCTTTCTGCATGCGTTCTATGCGATCCTTCATCTCTGAATGTTTCCAGGATTTGAAGGCTTCATCTGCAGCGTCGATCGCCTGCTTCGCCTCTTCGACTGTATTTTTCGGCCAATAGCCTGCCGTTTCCTCCGGTTTTGCCGGATTTTCACGGGGGGCGTGATCCTGTGCTTCGACTATTTCGCCATTTATATATGCATTCACTGTCAGTGGTGTCTCAAGTTTAAGTGCCAATGTGATTGCCTCCTTGTATCATTACTGGTTATCCATTGTCGTTCTTTCCCGGTTGGGCGGTGCGTGAAACATCATGCAGCGGGGGCCGGCCGGCCCCACACGCATTTCTATTTTATGGTATATTGGAAGTGTGAAAATGCTCCGGATTTACGCATCCTATTCGCAAAGGGGAATTGCCATGGACAGGATCAATCTGATTACGCTCGGTGTAAAAGATATGTCGACTGCAGTCGACTTTTACCGCAAGCTTGGATTTGAAGCATCACTGGTCGGCAGTGAAGAAGCGCTGGAAATCGTATTTTTCAGGATGAAGGGTTCAAAGCTCTCCCTCTATCCGCTGGAAAAACTGGCGGAGGAGACCGGACAGCCGGTACCTGATGGTGGATTCAATGGCGTGACGCTCGCCTATAATGCGAAGTCCGAATCGGAAGTGGACCAGGTTCTGAAGACTGCCGGCAGAATCGGAGGGATGGTCGTGAAGGAGGCGGCCCCGACGGACTGGGGCGGCTATAGCGGCTACTTCACAGATCCGGACGGCCACTACTGGGAAGTGGCATATGGCGCGGACTGGGAATTCGACGATAATGACATGCTGATCATCTGATACAGAAAGAGGGGAGCCCGGCCGGGCTCCCCTCTTCATATCGTCCTAGCTGTTCGACGGGCTGTTTGCTGAAATCGTGAATGTCATCGTCGTGTGGCTTACCGCTTCCTGTACTTTCGTAAAGGATGACTCCATGGCGCTGAAGATGTCCGGCACCGTCCCGTCGAGCCGCGTGGCGTAATGGGATGGGCTCACCGTGACGCCGGCCTCCTTCGACAAGTCGATCTGTTCGTAGATGACATCCATATAGTCGGTCGTATTCATCGGATAGAGGGCGAACTTGCATCCTGCCTTCTGCTGGACGTCTTTTGAAGGTGCATTCAACCGATCCGGGGATGCATCCATGTAGGCATCCCCGGAAGAATCACCCGGACAGCCGATGGAGAACGTTCCGCTCATCTCGACATGTTTCCCCGTCTTGGCCGCCTCAAGGTAGATTCCCTGGACGACATCGAATACATGCTCGATCCGTCCACGCACACACGTCGAGACGTCATCCGTCTCTTTCCACACCTTCGATGTGTCGACCCGATCCAGTGCGCCGAGGATCACTTCCGCGAAATCATCGCTCATCACACTCAAGTTGAACTGGCAGCCCGCAATCCGTTCTGTTCCGCATTCCTGTACCATAATCATGCCTCCAATGATTTTATTGAAAATGAAAAAGCTGCACTCCCGAGGGAATGCAGCAGATGTATGGAGTGGTGCGGACATACAAGGCTGCACTTCCCCACGCTGGTGTTATCCAGATCGGGTGGTAAGGGTCCGGTATCTCCGTCTCAGCCTAAGGCGCCCCCAGTGCATCGGTATGCAGTTTTTCATTACAGTTACCATGATAGTGGATTGGGGCCTGGCGTGTAAAGCGGTATGGGAATCAGCCCCGGGATGTATATTCTGAAGTGGAAGCGCTTGAAGAGGCAGTGCTTTGGAGCGGGCCCCGCGCAAAGTGGTAGAATATAGGGGTGAGAGTAGAAAGGAGGGAGGATATGGCATATATCTCCCTTGTATTTCTGGATGTCATACTGCCGATCCTGATTCTGCTCGGCGTCGGTGTCATCCTCCAGAAGAAGTTCGAATTCCGTCTGCGTCCGATTGCGAATCTCGTCACCTACTGTTTCCTGCCGGCCGCGGTATTCCTGAACATATATGAAGCGGACATCGACTTTGAACTGCTGGGACAGCTCGCATTGTATCTGGTACTGTTCATTACTGCAATGATGGTGGTCGGTGAACTGCTCGCCCGGGGGCTCGGCCTTCGCGGAGGGGAGCGGACCGCGCTCAAGAACAGTGTCTCTCTGATGAACTCCGGCAACTACGGGCTGCCCGTCAGCCATCTCGTATTCAGTGCCAACCCGGTGGGTGTATCTGTGCAGATCATCGTGCTCGTCGTCCAGAATCTGCTGACGTTCACATATGGCCTGTACAATCTGCGGTCCAATGCGAAATCCGTCGTGGAACTCTTCCGGGAACTGCTCCGGCTGCCGATCATCTATGCACTGGCGGCCGCGTTCATCCTGCAGGCAATTGACGTCGAACTGCCGAGTTTCATCAGCGTGCCTGTCGAGCAGCTCGCCGGTGGGTTCGCCGCGCTCGCGCTGCTCCTCCTCGGGATGCAGCTTGCACAGATCGAGATCCGTTCCTTCCACAGGGTGATCGCCTGGAGCGCACTCGGCCGGCTGGTCATCGGACCCGCAGTCGCCCTGGCCATCATATTCATGCTCGGCATCGAAGGCGTCATCGCCCAATCGCTCTTCATTGCGAGCGCGTTCCCGACCTCGAGGAATACTGCGACCCTCGCACTCGAATATGATGTCGAACCGGAACTCCATGCCCAGGTGGTCCTTTATTCCACGGTACTCAGCAGCATCACCGTGACATTCGTCATCTATCTGTCCATGCAGCTGTTCTAGATGGGGGCGGTTGGAGGGCTAATTGTCACTGAGTGTCCGAGTGAATTACAATTGAAAGGTCCAACTGCCTTAATTCAGACACACTTATCGTGTTTCAGTCATCTCTGGCTGAGGTATATGTATAGTGAGTCAGATGGAGTCATCGAAAGGGGAAATGATTTTGGAACTTAAGGATAAAGTTGCGATTGTAACAGGTGGCGGATCAGGTATTGGTTTAGCTACAGCGAAGGCGTTCCTGGATAAAGGCGCGAAAGTCATTGTGGCTGATTACAATGAAGAGTCTGGTAAGAAAGCAGAAGAGAGCCTCAAACAATATGGGGATATCCTGTTTGAGAAAGTGGATGTCTCCGTTGAAGAGGATGTCAAAAACGTCGTTGCTCTCGCCGTTGAAAAGTTTGGACGACTGGATGTCATGTTCAACAATGCCGGAATCGGTGTCCAGGGCGAGACGCACAAGCTTTCCTACGAAGACTACAACAAAGTAATCAAAGTCAATCAGGACAGCGTATTCTTCGGTTCAAAATACGCAATCCCTGAAATGCAGAAGGTGGGCGGCGGTGCAATCATCAATACAGCCTCCATCCTCGGCAGTGTCGGCGAGCCGACAGCATTCGCGTACAATGCGTCCAAAGGCGCCGTGAATCTGATGACGAAATCCGTCGCTTTACAATATGCCAAGGACAACATCCGAGTCAGCGCAGTTGCTCCCGGCTACGTCGAGTCCGGTATGGTGAACAGGGAAGCATTGGGAGATTATTACGAAACTCTCGTAGACAAGCACCCAATCGGCAGACTTGGTGAACCGGAAGAAATCGCACATGCGGTCGTATTCCTGGCGGAAAATGAATTCACTACAGGCACCACACTTCTTGTGGACGGCGGCTACACAGCCCAGTAATGTAGTGGATAGTGCAGGCACCAGACCAAAAGTCTGGTGTCTTTTTTTGTTTTTCTCAATTCTTTTTATTAAAGTCTTTATCTTTGTTGTAAAAAGTAATATAATAGCTTAATGGTTAAATTATTAGTATACTCTCAACATTTTAAATTTGTTTATTTTTCACAATAGTGTTGATTGGGCCTTATAAATTTGTTAGGTTGGGACAGAATATCAAACGTAATATTACATATTTTTAAGTCAACAATTAAATTATCAGGAGGTTTTTGATGAAAGAAAAGGCAAAATTGGATTCATTCATTTTTTGGCCGTCCATCGTCGTGCTGCTGTCGCTGACCATACTGCTGGTCGTGTTCCAGTCTTCAGCAGAAACGATGCTCAACGGGATGCTTACGGCAATCAATACACGGATGGACTGGATCTTCCAGTTCATGACCTTCGGACTGTTCGTCCTGCTGCTGTGGATTGCATTCGGCAAATACGGCAGGGTCAAACTCGGGGAAGGACCGCCCCAGTTCAACAACTTCAGCTATGGTGCCATGCTGTTCTGTGCGGGCATGGGGACGAGCATCATGTTCTGGTCCATCATAGAACCGATGTACTATCTTCAGGGACCGCCGTTCGGCTTTGAACCGGAAAGCCAAAGTGCAGCTGAATGGTCTGTAGCATACGGGATGTTCCATTGGGGCATTTCCGCATGGTGCATCTATGCTTTCCCGACGATCGTCATTGCATATTCATTTTTCAATAAAAAGAACAAATCCTTGAAGGTCAGCCAATCAGTAAAAGGTGCCCTCGGCAAATATTCCGACGGCATCCTCGGCAAGATCATAGACATCCTTGTGATCTGGAGTCTTGTCGGCGGACTGGGTACATCACTCGGCCTCGGAGTTCCGATGGTTTCTGCCGGCATCGGTCATCTTCTTGGAGTGGAGCAGTCCGTTACACTCAGCATCATCATCATGATCATCTGGGCTGTCATCTACATCACAAGTGCATCCCTTGGATTGGATAAGGGGATACGCAGGTTGAGTAACCTCAACGTCTATCTAGCACTTGCACTCGCAATCTTCGTCATCCTTGTAGGACCGACGGGATTCATACTGACATATTTCACAGACAGCTTCGGCATCATGTCCCAAAACTTCCTGAGGATGAGCTTCTATACGGATCCGATTGGCGGCGGCGGATTCCCGCAGGCCTGGACGGTATTCTACTGGGCATGGTTCGCTGCAACAGCCCTGTTCATGGGACTGTTCATTGCACGTATTTCAAAGGGACGCACATTGAAGAGCCTGATACTCCACATCCTTGGTTGGGGTTCCCTCGGCAGCTGGCTGTACTTCGGCATCTTCGGAGGATATACGATGAACCTGCAACAGACGGGTGAACTGGATGTGCTCGGCAGCATGGCTGAATTCGGCGATGCATCCACCATCATCAACGTGCTGGAAACATTGCCATTCAGCTATATTGCGATCCTATTCTTTGTCGTACTGGGATTCATATTCCTCGCGACTTCACTGGATTCAGCGTCCTATATCCTTGCATCCACCGCTTCAATTAAAGTAGGGGACGGCATTGAACCGCCGGTATGGCATACCATCCTGTGGGGATTGATTATGGCGTTTCTGTCCATTTCACTGCTGCTCATAGGCGGACTCAGTGTCGTCCAGACATCGGCTGTAGTCGTGGCAGTGCCTGTCGTCATCATATATGCACTGCTCGTCATTTCATTGATGAAATGGCTGAAGAATGATGAACATATTTATGAGGAGGACAAATAGATTGGGCGTTTTCGATGTCGATTATAATAAGATACATGAACGTACAGATTTTCCGTATGAAGTGGAAGTCACACACCATACTTGGATAGAGATGCCTGACGGCATCAGATTGTCTGCCAAGCTCTGGAAGCCGAAAGATATCAAGGGTACGACGAAAGGAACCGTCCTCGAGTTCCTTCCGTACAGGAAAGATGAATTCACGGCACTCAGAGATGAAATCCGGCACAAGTATTTTGCCGGATTCGGCTATACATCCATCCGGGTCGATATACGCGGCACCGGGGATTCCGAAGGCATCATAGAAGATGAGTATCCGCAGCAGGAACAGGATGACGCACTCGCGATCATCAGCTGGATCGAGAATCAGGAATGGTCGAACGGCGCGGTTGCCATGATCGGCAAATCCTGGGGCGGCTTCAACGGCCTTCAGGTCGCGGCCCATCAGCCCAAGGCACTGAAGACGATCATCTCCTTATGCTCGACAGATGATCGTTATGCGGATGATGTCCATTATAGGGGCGGCACAATGATGGCCTCCGACATGCTCTGGTGGGCATCGACGATGTTCGCCTATAATGCACGGCCGCCTTTCCCGAAATTCGTCGGAGACCGCTGGTATGACATGTGGCTCGATAGGATGGAGAATACACCGCCATTCGTAGAGGAATGGGTATCCCATCAGACGCGGGATGCGTACTGGAAGCACGGCTCTGTGGCTGAAAACTACAGTGACATCAAGATACCGGTCCTCACGATGAGCGGCTGGGCGGACGGTTATCCGGATGCGCTCTTCCGCCTGATGTATAATCTCGACGTGCCGAAAAAGGGCATTGTCGGACCGTGGGCACACGAATTCCCTGATATGGCCATTCCAGGCCCTCAGATCGGCTACCTGCAGGAAGTGGTGGAATGGCTGGATAAATGGATGGATGCTGATGGAGATGTCGATCATACTGATGAATTCCTCGTCTACCTCCAGGACAGCGTAAAACCTGCAACTTCCTATGAGTATCGTGAAGGCAGGTGGCTCGACCTGTTCAAGGAGGACCAGGAAATACACGACCTGTTCGATGGCCAGACCGGGGAACAGCGTCTGAAGAACATCCAGCACCATGGCCTCTATTCAGGAGTATACTGCCCATTCGGACAGGATGGCGACCTGCCGGATGACCAGACGATCGAGAACGCGCTGGCTACTTCCATCATGTTGGAGCCGCAGAAGGAAGCGGTGAACATCGTCGGTCAGCCAGTGGCAAGATTGAAGGTGAAATCCGATGTCAAGGAAGCGAATGTCCATGCAAGGATTTCAGATGTGCATCCGGATGGCGAGAAGACGCTCATCACAAGGGGACAGATGAACCTCAACCATTACAGGAGTCATGAATTCCCTGAAGACCTGCCGGTCGATGAATATATTGATGTCGCATTCACACTCGATGTCATCGGTTATCAAGTACCGGTGGGCCATTCGATCGAGGTCTCCCTGTCGCCGACATACTGGCCGCAGATCTGGCCGGCGAAGGAAATCGCAGGGCTCACTGTAAATCTTGAAGCTTCAAGGCTCGAACTGCCGGTCGTCAATGATTTCGAAGCGGTTTCGCTGAAGCATGAGCAGGCGGAAACGGCAGCACCGCTTGAGAAGGAGATCCATCGTGAAGGATCCAGGACGCGTGAAGTCATCAAGCGGCTGACGGAGGATGAATGGGTGCTGGAAGACTATTCAGACGAAGGTCTGCGGACACTGCCAGGCCTCAACATCACTTATGGTACTGAAAACCGCAATGCCTATATCATCAAGGAAAACGACCCCATTTCAGCCAGAGTGGAATGCGACTGGAACGTGATCGTGAAGGATGATGACATCGATACGGAGATGAAGACGAAGAGTGTCATGTCATGTGACGCAGACTACTACTATCTCGTGAATGAGCTAGTCGCCTACAACAACGGTGAAGAATGCTTCTCCAAGACATGGGAGAAGAAGATCAGAAGGCACTACACATAGACTAAAGAATAAGCCCCCGACACCGTCGGAGGCTTATTTTTATCTTCTTATTTGAGTTCTATGCTTCTGAGATTCCGTGGAAAGGAGGTCAGCACTTCCGGCTCACCATCTTCATTGATGTACACTTCTTCCTCGATCCGGACGCCGCCGAACCCAGGGATGTAGATGCCAGGTTCTATCGTGAAGACCATGCCCGGGGCTGCGAGCTGTTCGTTTTCATGGTGGATGGAAGGGGCTTCATGCACTTCTATTCCGAGGCCATGTCCCACCCGGTTGTTGAAGTATTCACCGTATCCGGCGGATTCGATGACCTCCCTGGCGGCGATATCGAATGATTTCAGCGGTATGCCGGATCTGACGGCATCGACGCCTGCCTGTGTCGACTTCTGCACCGTTTCATAGATTTCCCTCTGTTTCGCGGTCGGCTCACCGATGACGAAAGTGCGTGTGATGTCGGAACAGTACCGCTCATTTGTAATGACACCGAAATCAATCAGCAGGAAATCCCCTTCCTGGAGTCTGCGTTCCCCCGGCTTGCCATGGGGCATGGCGGATTTCTCACCTGAGAGCACCATGGTGGAAAATGAAGGGCCTGCTGCACCGTGCCGCTTCATCAGATACTCGAATTCGGCTGTGAGCGCCGCTTCTGTCATCCCTTCGTGGATGGTCGCAAGCCCTTCCTCAAGAACTGTCTCAATGATGGCCACCGCCTGTCTGAGGCCCTCGACTTCCGATGGGGTCTTGAACGTGCGCATGTGGTTGAGTTCAGGGGTGATGTCCATGTATTCCGCATTGGGACAGATGGATTTGAGGCCATTCTGGTGGCTGACCGTCATCACATCCATTTCGATGCCGATTTTTGAGATGTCTTCCTGCATCACCCCTTTGACGACATCAAAAGGATCCATTTCATCAGATATCGGATGGATGGCATCCACTTCTGCGGACGCCTTTGCCAGTTCTTCATCGAGGGCGGGGAGGAACAGTGCTGACTTCCTGTTTCCAGCGTCGATGACGAGTGACATGTAGCGTTCATGGGGATCGGCGTAGAAGCCGGTGAGGTAGAAGATGTTTGTCGGGTCGGTGATGAGAGCAATATCGAGCGTCTCCTTTTCGAGCCGCTCCAAGAGCGTCTGCTTTCTTCGATTATAGTCGATTGGCATATGATTCCTCCTATATGTATTCATTTCCCCATTATAGCATTCCCGCAGGACGACTTCTGCTTTGTGGAGATATTATATGGTGAGAAAAAAACCGGTACCAGGGACCGGTTTGAAATCAAAAATGGCATCAAGAACTCCCACACCTGAAATTTAGGATAGAATGAATCCGTCCAGTGAGACGTAAAGTACAAAAGCAAGGAGGGAAAAGACGCCAAATACTTTACGCCCCTTGAGGTACTCGTCGATCCCCATAGTCAGAAGGAGGAAAGACATGGAAAGGAGCATCCATGGCATCAATCCATAGTTGTCAGTGAACAGGCTATAGAGGGCCAGTCCAGCTGTTGCTGCAGCAAAAATAAGTCTAAGTACAAAGATCAAATAATCCCTCCAGTCTGCATTTTAAAAAGAGTGATATGTGATAGGTCTACTGGTTTCAATGTAACATACACTAGAAGCAGATAGGCTTATTCTTGAAGCAATCTAAAAAATTTTTATGATATACTCGTCTTAATATATAAAGTTGAAATTTTAATAATATGCATACAGAAGTAGGGGATCGACCAATGCAAATACCAAAATATCAGAAGATAGCCATAGCCATTAAAGATAAAATAATTGATGGAGAGTACAGGGCTGGCACACTGCTGCCTACTGAGAAACAGCTGCAAGTCCAATACGATGTCAGCAGACACACAATAAGGCAAGCCATGGAAATCCTTGTGAATGATGGATTCGCAGTGAAAAGGAAAGGTGCAGGTTCATATGTAAGTAATGCCTTTCTAAGCAAGAGCAGCCAAAAGCAAGTGAAAAAAATAGGGGTTATAGTTACTTATCTTTCAGACTATATATTTCCAAGCATTATACGGGGAATAGAAACGGTCCTAAGGGAGAATGGATATTCGCTTATTCTTGCAAGTACGAATAATAATCACGAAGAGGAACGGCGCTGCTTGGAGATGATGCTGGACCAAGAAGTGCAGGGGTTGATTATTGAGCCGACAAAAAGTAATACATTTAATCCGAATTTATCATATTACTCCCTACTCAAGAAGAAAAAAATCCCTACGCTGATGATAAATGCAAGATATGAGGAACTCAATATTCCTTTCATAAGCATAGACGATACAAAATCAGGGTTTATAGCCACTGAATATCTTCTTGAGCACGGTCACCAGGATATTGCTCTCATTACTAAAATTGATGATCTTCAGGGAAAGCTGAGAATGAAAGGATATATCAAGGCATTTGAAGAACATGATACGGTCTTTAAGGGAGAATACATATATACATTTTCTACAGAGAGCCGTAATGCAGTAGTGAATCAGGTGGTGGAGCATATAGAAATGGGGACATTGGATGTTACTGCCATAGTGTGTTATAACGATGAAATAGCATATGACTTGAATAAAAAGCTTAGAAATATTGATTATAAGATACCGGAGGACATATCACTCATAGGAGAAGATAATTCCATATTGAGTCGCCTGGAAGATACTTTGTTAACAACGACTTCCCATCCCCAGGAGGATCTTGGTATGAAGGCGGCAAACTGGATTGTAAAGGCAATTCAGGATGGCGTAGAGGGTGATTCAATAATTTTGGACACTTCTATTATAGAAAGAAATAGTGTGAAGGCTTTAAATTAAGCATAAAAGAAATCCAAGTATGTGTGCTTGAACATACTTGGATTTCTTTTATATAAATTTGTACGTATTAATTTTTAAAATAGTTTGACATGTACGTATAAATAATCTAATATTCTTTTTGTAAGCGATTGCAGGGGAGTGTAGATAATTGAGCGAGAAAAAAGTTGTAGACGAAATCGAAAATGGTGAAATCACTGTTGGGATAGAATTGGGCTCGACAAGAATAAAAACCGTAGCTATCGATTCATCGTATCAGACTGTTGCATCAGGATATTTCGAATGGGAGAACCGTCTAGAAAATGGCTATTGGACCTACTCGTTAAATGATATATGGGTCGGCCTACAGAAAAGTTATACGGATATGACAGAAGATATGATGGAGAGATATGGAGTTCCTTTAAGAAAAATAAGTGCCATGGGTGTAAGTGCGATGATGCATGGTTACCTGGCCTTTGATGACAAGGATGACTTGTTGTTGCCATTCAGGACTTGGAGAAATAATAATACAAAAGAAGCGGCAAAAGAACTGACCGATATATTTAATGTGAATATCCCGGAACGCTGGAGTATAGCCCATTTCTATCAAGCAGTAATCGATCAGGAAGCGCACATCAGCAAAGTGAAATATGTGACGACGTTAGCAGGATATGTGCACTGGTACCTTACAGGGAAGAAAGTAATTGGCATCGGGGATGCTTCAGGGATGTTCCCGGTGGATACCTCGACGAGAGATTATAGGTACGACCTATTGGAAGATATGGATGGACTCCTTGAGAAGAATGGTATTAAATACAGGATTAAAGAAATTTTGCCTAGTATTAAGCTCGCTGGGGAGACTGCAGGAAATTTAAGTGAAGAAGGTGCAAGGCTCCTTGATTCTACCGGAGCCCTACAGGCTGGGGCACCACTTTGTCCGCCAGAAGGGGATGCAGGCACAGGAATGGTCGCCACAAACAGTGTAGCCAAAAAAACAGGGAATATATCTGCCGGAACAAGTGCATTTATGATGGTTGTGCTGGAAACCCCTCTCAAAAATATTTTTAGAGAGATTGATACTGTAACCACTCCCGATGGCAATGATGTCGCGATGATCCATACAAATAACTGTACTTCCGATATCAACGCATGGATGGGACTGTTCAGTGAGGTTCTGAGCACAATGGGAGTGGAATTTTCACAAGAAGAGTTGTACGGACAAATATTCAAGAGCATAAACACCAGCGACAATGATTTAGGCAATTTGCTCTCATATGGATATGTCTCAGGAGAAAATATTACTGATGTAGAAAACGGACGGCCTCTTTTCTTAAGACAGCCTGACAGTAACCTTAACTTGGCGAATTTCATGAAGACTCATCTTTATAGCGCCTTCAGCACCATGACCATCGGACTGGATCTGTTGAAGGAAAATGAGAACATCGAAATTGCTTCCCTAGTGGCCCATGGGGGCATTCTAAAAACAAAAGATGTCGCACAGGCCGTTCTTGCTGCTGCCACTGATAGCCCAGTAACAGTTATGGATACTGCAAATGAGGGGGGCGCATGGGGAATGGCAGTCCTGGCTAAATTTCTTATGAATGATACAGGCATGACCCTTGAGGATTATTTAAATGATGAAGTATTTGGAAGTGTGGGAAGTTATACCTTGGAAGCAGAACCAGAGGAAGTGGAAAGGTATCGAAAATATATAGAACTCTATAAGCAATCACTGCCTATTCAACGGCAAGCTGCACAGTTTTGTTAGGGAGGAATGGAATATGCTTGAATCATTAAAAAAAGAAGTGTTCGATGCTAATTTGGAACTGCCGAAACGTGGACTTATAAAGTATACCTGGGGAAATGTAAGTGCTTTTGACGAAGAGACAGGCTACTTTGCCATCAAGCCAAGTGGTGTCGATTATGAGAGCATGACACCGGACGATATAGTTATTTGTGATTTGGATGGCCGAGTTGTCGAAGGAGATCTGAACCCTTCATCTGATATGCCTACACATGCAGTATTGTATCAGAGCTTCAAAGGATTAGGCAGCATTGTCCACACCCATTCCCCATGGGCAACCATATGGGCACAGGCAGGCAAAGACGTAGATGCGTTAGGTACTACTCACGCTGATACATTTTATGGAACTATTCCATGTGCCAGATATTTAAGTGAAGAAGAAGTCAATACTGAGTATGAAAAAGAAACAGGAAATGTCATTGTGGAAACATTTCATGAGCGCGGTATAGATCCAGTGTCTGTTCCGGGCGTCCTACTGCACGGTCACGCGCCTTTCACTTGGGGTTCAGATGCTAAGAAAGCTGTAATGAATGCCGTCGTGCTAGAGGAAGTATGTAAGATGAACTATTATACTCAAGCTCTTAATCCCAATGCGCATGTTTTACCAGACTTTATCCTTGATAAGCACTTCGAAAGAAAACATGGTGAAAATGCTTATTACGGTCAAAAAAATAGATAGAGGAGTTATAAAGATGACAGAAAAGAAGAAGTTTTGGTTCGTAGTCGGATCCCAGGAATTATATGGGGAAGAGGCACTGATTAAAGTGAAGGAAAATGCAGAAAACATGGTCAAAACACTTAATGAGTCCGGTAACCTTCCATATCCGGTCGAACTCCATGATGAACTGGCTATAAATTCAGATATAATTACAAATATTATGAAGACCGTCAACTACAGGGATGACATTCAAGGTGTAATCACTTGGATGCATACCTTCTCTCCTGCCAAGCTATGGATCAGAGGGACTGCGTTATTGCAGAAGCCGCTACTGCATTTGGCCACCCAATACTATGAAGGTATTCCTTGGGAAACTATTGATATGGACTACATGAATCTTTATCAGTCGGCTCATGGTGATCGTGAATATGGATACATCAACAAACGTCTACAGAAGAATAATCAAATTGTGGTTGGGTTTTGGAAAGATCAAGATACTCAAAAGCAAATATCTGATTGGATGAAAGTTGCCCATTCATTTAATGAAAGCTTCAATATAAAAGTTGCACGTTTTGGAGATAACATGAGGAATGTTGCTGTGACTGAAGGAGATAAGATTGAAGCGCAGATTAAGCTTGGCTGGACAGTGGATTATTTTGGCATAGGTGATCTAGTCGAAGAAATAGAGAAGGTCAGTAGTCATGAAGTTTCTGAAATGTATAAGGAATATCAGAACTTATATGACCTGGAGTATGGAGATAATGATGAAGAAGCATTTGATGCTTCCGTTAAAGAGCAAATCAAATATGAAATTGCGATACAAAAGTTCCTGGACAGGGGAGGTTATACAGCCTTCACGACTAATTTCGAGGATCTTCACAATATGAAACAGCTTCCGGGTCTTGCTGTTCAAAGACTGAACGGGAAAGGATATGGTTTTGCGGGAGAAGGGGACTGGAAAACTGCAGCACTTGATCGTTTGCTTAAAATCATGTCCGACAATGAAAGTACCGGGTTTATGGAAGATTATACCTATGATATGCGGAAAGGGCATGAGCAGACACTTGGGTCACATATGCTCGAAGTTGATCCAACATTTTCAGCATCAAAACCTAAAATTGTTGTGCATCCACTGGGAATCGGTGGCAAAGATGATCCGGCTAGAATGGTTTTTGATGGAAAAAGTGGAGACGGTGTCGTGAGCAGTATTTCCGATATGGGTGAAAGCTTTAAAATGATCATAAATAAGGTCAGCGCCTCTACACCGACTGAGGAAGCACCACACTTGCCTGTTGCAAGAGTTATTTGGGAAACAAAACCTAATTTCAAAGAAGGGATAGAAAAATGGATTCAGGCAGGAGGAGGCCATCATACGGTACTTTCTCTTAGTTTAAATGTTGAGCATATGAAAATGTTGGCAGAAATGATGGGGCTCGACTATACCATCATTGAGTAGATCACTTTGTTTCACCATTACTGATTCTAAAAGGGGATAGATTCATGAATAAAAAACCATCGACAAAGATGATATATACATTTGGTGCATTTGGTGGATTCCTGTTTGGTTACGATATTGGCATCATCAATGGAGCACTTCCCAGTATAAAGGATACTTGGGACATAACGCCTCTTATGGAAGGGACGATAACTTCAATCCTCTTCCTTGGAGCTATGGCAGGCGCAGTCTCCATGGCGCCTTTGGCAGATAAATTTGGCAGAAAAATGATGATTATGATTACGGCGATCATATTTGCACTGGGATCACTGGCATGTGCTTTTTCTGGAACTCCAGAATTATTGGTTGTTTCACGCTTCATACTCGGAATATCCGTTGGAGCGGCATCCGCCCTTGTGCCAATGTATATGGGAGAAATCTCCCCTCCTGCATTAAGGGGTCAGATTTCAGGGTTGAACCAGTTGATGATCACTATCGGTATGCTTGTATCATATGGAGTCAACTATGCTTTCATTGGTGTTTTCGAAGGATGGAGATGGATGCTTGGAGGGGCAGTGGTCCCTGCTATAGTACTTTTTGTAGGCGCTTTCCTTCTTCCTGAATCTCCTAGATATCTTGTGAAAAAAGGCTTTAAGGATTTAGCGTTGAAAAACCTGCAAAGGTTGCGTACCTCTAAAGAAGCCAAAAAGGAATATGATGAAATCATCACAATGCATGAGCAGGTATTGAATACCGACCAGAAGTTCAAATGGACCAAAGCAATCGGTTTTTCTCTGATGGTAGGTTGTTCGGTAACCTTCCTTCAACAGATCCAAGGGGCAAATACAATCTTTTACTACTCTTCTCAAATATTGGGAGATGTATTCGGCTCCACCATTAGTGGTGTAATCTCAACAGTAGGGGTCGGTGTTGTATTTGTAGTCGCTACAATCATCACACTATTAGTTGTAGATAGGTTTAAACGAAGAACCCTGTTCATGACGGGATCGCTGGGGATGGGGACTTGTCTCCTTCTTGTAGGATTGATCTATCCCTACACACAAAGCGGATATACGTGGGCCATCACTCTTGTTTTCGTATTCATCTGTCTATACGTCATCTTTTACGCATACTCATGGGCAGCAGTTACATGGATAGTAGTCGGAGAGCTGTTCCCTAGTAATGTGAGAGGGATGGCAACAGGGATTGCATCGATGGTCAACTGGCTTGGGAACATTGTAGTGGCGCTTTTCTTCCCTATTCTTATGAGTAGTATTGGTTTGAGCAGCATCTTCTTCCTCTTTGCAGCTATTTGCGCAATCGGTTTCCTTTTTGCAAAATATGTACTTTATGAAACGAATGGAAAGACACTTGAAGAGATTGAACTGTACCTCGATAATCGTTTCAGCAATAAAAAAATAGAAGGACATTGGCAAGAAGCGCCATCCCAAAATAAGTAAGTGGGAGAGGGTATGCGATGAATATTACTGAAAGCATATTAGCTGAAGGCATCAAGGAGTATACACTGAAAAATGATGTTGGTATGTCTGTAAGTGTAATAAATATAGGTGCTGCTATTACTGGGATTCATGTGCCGGATAAAAAGGGCGGAATCGATAATGTAGTTGTTGCATATAAGGATATAGAAGATTACATTGAAAATCCCGATTATCTAGGTGCTGTTATCGGGCCATTGGCTGGCAGGGTAACGGATGCGAAGTTAAAAATAAGAGATGAAGTATATCAGTTTCGTGGAAATGAAGGGCAGACGATGCTGCACAGCGGTGAATATGGGGTTCATAATGATTACTGGAATATAGAGGATGTGGTCGTCGGAAAGGTATGCTCGATTAAGATGTCCTGTTATGTCGACGGGCACCCTGGTCATCCTCTAATGAACATCATATACACTCTCGATAATGAAAACAGACTGAACATTGACTATAAGATTACAGTCGACAGTGATACAATCATTTCTCCTACAAACCATACTTATTTCAATCTTTCGGGAAACGATGGAACAGAGGATCATATTGTGAATTTTGGAAGTAAATCGTTTCATCCATTAAACGAACAATTGTTACCTTTAGGAAAAAAGCATACTGAAGGAATTTTCGATCTCAGTTCACCAACTGCACTTGAGAATATTTATAATGATGATCACTTACAAATAAAGATTGCATCAAGCGGATTTGATCATTATTTTTATCTCGAAAATAAAAAAGCTGTTCTTACAGAACCAAATAGCGGACGAAGAATGACAATGACTACAACTTTCCCTGGTATGGTTTTCTATACCGGTAATGCAATGGAAAGCAAGCAATTCAATAAAAATATAAATGGGAAACATGCTGGGGTATGTTTTGAGGCTCAAGAACCTCCCATACTTGATGGATTAAAGATAAGTCCAGAAAGAATATTGGATAAACGGAAGTACGAAAGAAAAACTACATTTGAATTTTCTTTAATTTAAAAAGGCGCTTATAGCGCCTTTTTTGTTTCAGAAATCATACATCGATTCCTTCTCTTCGCGTATGCGCTTGTACGTATCTGTCAGCATGACAGTATCCTCGACCAGTGCATTGAGCCGGAAGATGATGTCGTCATTGATGATCTCCTTATTCATGAAATCCTTCTCTTCAATGAATACATATGTGCTCACAGTCTGTGCCTTCATGTAGCTCAGAATCGGTTTGAGCTGGGTTTCCGGGATGAGGAAATGCTTGGATGTGCCGGCGGTGACGAAGAAGCTCACGATCTTGTCTTGCAGTGCATTGATCGGCAGCAGGTCGAAGACGTTCTTCAGTGTCGCCGGGATGGAAGCCTGGAAGATCGGTGTGCCGATGATGATAGCGTCCGCTTCCATGATGGTTTTTGTGATATATGCCGTATCCCCTTCGTAGTCGAGGTAGTTGCGGCCGTCGCTGAACTGCATGGTGTAGTCGGCGAGGTCGATGAACGTCCAGTCGACATGCGGGTACTGGCTGGTCAATTTTTCGGAAACATATTTCATGGTCGTGCGTGTTTTGGAGCCGACGTTCGAGCCGGAGAGTCCTACGATTTTCATTGGTCAGTCTCCTTTTTGGTGTATTTTCTGATGGCAGGAAGGACTTCTTCACCGATCCATTCGATGTTGCGCATGAGCTGGTCGAATGGTACGCCGCCGAAGTCCATCTGCCCGATGTAGCGCTGATGGTCGAACTGTTCATGCTGGTAGAGGATTTTTTCTATGACTTCCTGCGGGCTGCCGACGTTCAGCACGTTGCGTTTGTCGGCGCCCATGGCGAAGCCGCGTTTCGGGAATCCGGCACCATTTGTTAATTTCATACCTTCATTTATGTGCGGGTAAACCTCCCGCTGTGCCTGCTGCGTCGTTTCGGCGACATGGAAGAAGCCGGCCGTGGCGACGGGGAGCTGCTCCGGATCATGGCCATATTGCCGTGCCGTATCCCGGTACGTGCCGATCGTTTCCTTGAAGTTCTGGGTCGGTCCGGCGAGCATCGCGATCTGCATCGGTACACCCGCGGCACCGGCTTTTACGGCACTCGCAGGATGACCGCCGACAGCCCGCCATATCGGCAGCGTGCCATCAAGCGGACGGGGGAGGACCCGTGCATCTTTGAGTGCGGAGCGGAACTCTCCCTCCCAATTGAGCGTTTCATTCTCGTTGATCTTCAGAAGCAGGTCGAATTTCTCTTCGTACAGTGCCTCGTAATCGCTGAGGTCGTACCCGAGCAGGTCGAAGAGGCCGACGCGGGAAGCACGGCCGGCGATGATTTCAGCACGGCCGCCCGAGATGAGGTCGATGGTGGCGAAATCCTCATAAACTCTTACAGGATCCAATGTACTGATGATGGTCGATGAGCTTGAGATCTTTATTTTTTCGGTCGCCTGGGCGATGGCGGAGAGCACTACGGTATGCGCCTGTGTTGCAAAATAGTCCTGGTGGCTCTCGCCGACACTGAAGAAGTCGATGCCAGCTTCTTCTGCGAGCTTCGCGATTTCGATGATTTCATTGATGCGCTGCTGGGCGGAGATCCTCGTTCCGGTTTGTGGATTCGGGAGGTGGTCCCCCAGTGTGTAGAGCCCGAATTCCAGGCCGTTGTCCTTGTTGATGCGGTACTGTTCCATTGAAGTCGTCCTTTCATATGTCAGGTTGTTACTTTCATTATGTAATGAAATGGATGAAATGAGAAATAATCCGTCCGGATTTGGACAGGTGGGAATAAAAATACGGCCTAGGACTGATGTTTGGGGAGGGCAGTGCTTAATTGTCATTCGTTGATGTGACGAATGACAATTGGGGGCCTAACTGTCACTGGCGGGCATGACGAATGACAATTGGCGGTCCAACTGTCACTGGCGGAAGTGACGAATGACAATTGGCGAACAAGACCTGCCCATATAAAAAGCTCCAGCACATCCCAAAAAGGGGACGGACTGGAGTTTCACGATCTTTATTCCTTCACGAGGCGCAGCATGGTACGGTAAAGCAGCTCGGTGCCGACGGCGATGTCGGCGTCTGTGGAGTACTCTGCAGGGTTATGGCTGATGCCGTCTTTGCATCTGACGAAAATCATGCCCATGTCGCATGCATCCGCCATGTTGCTGGCGTCATGGAAGGCACCGCTCATGAGCACGGGAGGCTCGATGCCCATTTCAGAACTCTCCGACTTCATGATATCCATGATTTCAGGACTGGCATCCTTCGGTGTGGTGCCGCCGTCATCATGGATGGTGTATTCGAGTCCGTGTTCGGATGCGGTCCTTTCGATGATGTTCATGAGTGCTTCTTCATAGGTGTTCCTGCGTTCGAGGTCACTGTCCCGGAGATCGATGGTGAAGGTGACGCGCTCAGGGATGATGGAACGCCCGCCCGGGAACACTTCGAGGTCGCCGACTGTGCCGACGGACGGCGCGTCCTTTTCGGACTGGACGAGGCTGTTGAAGGCGGCGATGATGTAGGAGGCGCCGACGAGCGGATCACGGCGTTTCTCCATGGGTACTGTGCCGGCATGGCCGGAGTCGCCTGTCAGTTCGACGGTGAGCCATCTGGGTCCGGCGATGCCGCTGACGATGCCGACGGGTACATCCGCCGCTTCCAGATTCGGGCCCTGTTCGATGTGCATCTCCACATAGGCCTTGAGGTCATCGGGATTGTATTCCGATTCCTCGAGCTTACCGGGGTCGGCACCGAATTCGATCAGTGCCTGCCGCCGGGTCACACCTTCAGCGTCCGTCCGTTCAAGCTCTCCCTGTTCGAGCTTGCCGAGGATGCCACGGGAGCCGAACAGGCCGACGCCGAAGCGATGGCCCTCCTCATCGCAGAAGGACATGACTTCGACTGGAACGTCGGGGTCGATGCCCTGCTCCATCATCGTCTGTACCGCTTCAAGGCCGCCGAGCACACCGATGGTGCCGTCGAAGCGGCCGCCATATGGCTGTGAATCGATGTGGGAGCCGAGCATGACGGCTGGAGCATTTTCATTTTTGCCCTCGATCCGTCCGATCAGGTTGCCGAAGTTGTCGTAGCGTGTCTTGAGGCCGGCCTCATCCATCCATTTCCGGACGAGGTCCATGCCTTCCTTATATTTTTTGGAGAGGGCCAGGCGGTTGACGCCGGTCTCCTCGATCTTTCCGATTTCTGCGAGTGCATGTATGCGTTCCGATAGCCGTGATGCATTGATTGTGTGCGTCGTATTATTCATCTATTCTAGATTTCCTTTCTTCTTCTCCATGAAGAGCACGACTGCGATGGTGAGTGCCACACAGAGTGCAATCTTGATCAGGCTGAAGATGGGTGAAAAGAGCACCGCCATACCGATGATGAGTGCGATGACGCCGTATTTCGGTGTGCGATATGCGAACTGTCCAAGCACGGCCCCGAAGATGGACGGCAGGACGAAGCCGAACATGCCTTCCACGAATGGCGGGAACATGGAAATCAGGTATGTACCACCGATGATCATGATGACGAGCAGGATGATGTTGGTGAGTGACGCGACTGCGATGCCGAATACACCGGCGACTTCCGCCTTCTGGGAACCGGGCGCTGCGTCGACCGACTTCTGCGCTGCAGACGAGCAGGGCAGGCACATGTTGGCGATATTGCCTGTCAGGAAGGCAAGGTATGTGCCGGCAACGCCGAGTGTCGGGTAGTAGGTGATTGGTTCGAGCACCCACATGATGCCGATGAATGATGCATAGCCGACGAGGCCGGTTGCGATGACGCCCCAGCCCGGATGGGCATCCAGAACGAATGAAATATAAAGTGGCGGAATGAGTGACATGATGATGATGACGAGAAGCGTCAGCCGGCCCCAGAAGTGGGAGCGTCTGTAGAACATCTCCATGGATGAAGCTTCAGTTCCGCTGATCCGTGGATCAGCGGCAACATTTGCTGTCTGATCTGCTGCATTGTTCATATAAAAACCCCTTTGTTCTTTATTCTACATGATGAACGTGGTCAGATAGCCGGTGGTCATGCCGATGAGCAGGGCGAAGCCGAGGGCCCATTCCTTAAGCCAGCTGATGTCGCGGTGATCGGCATATTTCATCATGGCGACCATGGCGGTAAGCGCCACGACGCCTGCCACCGTGTGGTTCGGTCCGTTGACCATCTGTTGGCTGGCCAGGTAGGCGAATGCCCCGAGCATTGCTGCAAGTGCAACGCTGGCCATGATCTTCGGATTGCGCTTTTGGATCTTCTCCTGTGTCTTACCCATCGATTTCGTGAACACCATCGTAAAGACGAGCCATCCTGTACCGCCGAGGAACATCGTCCACATGACGGCGGCGAGCGCCTCGATTGGGAAGTTCTCGGCCCCGAGCTCAACGCCGAATGCCGATGCCCCGATTGATGCTGCGCTGGATTCCGTCGCGGCCGATCCGATGATGCCGATCCGCATGAGTGTGATCGGCGAGCCGATCAGGGCAATCAATGATATGAGCACGATGGCGATGCCGAACGACGGGCCGATGGAGCTGATGAATCCTGCGCGGATGGCCGTCTTGACCTCCTTTTTCGTCAAGTCCGCTTCAGGTGCGGAACGTGCTGCGATCCACAGGAATATGATGGCCTGAAAAGCCACGATGGCGACGATGATGAATGCGAAAATCCAGAATGCGGTACTATTTGCGATCTGTAGAATATCTCCCATTGATGAATCTCCCTTTGTTTATGGTACTTCCTATGACGCCTCTTCCCCGAGATAGTCGAGGACGGTGCCGATGAAGAGCTTGCCGATGTACAGCATCGACTCCTCGTTGACGTTGAACTTCGGATGGTGGTGCGGGTATATGTCGGACGGATCCGGCATGGCACCGCCGACCCAGACGAACGCCCCCGGGGCTTTATGGAGATAGTAGGAAAAGTCCTCCATGCCCATCATCGGCGTCATTTCGTACACCAGCTCGTCCCCGAACAGGGAATTGGCGACGCGGGCGATGCGTGCCGTCTCGGCTTCGTCATTGACGACCGCCGGATAGCCTTTGATGTAGTTCACGGTGGCCGAAGCCCCGAGGCCTTCACATGTCGATCTGGCCACCGAGCGGATGGATGCCTCGACGTTTTCACGCACCTCCGGCTTGAAAGTCCGGGCGGTCCCTTTGAGGAAGGCTGTATCGGGAATGACATTGAAGCTGTCGCCGGCCTGGAAGGTGGCGACGGTCACGACAGCCGCTTCGAGGGGATCCGTCTGGCGGCTGACGATCTGCTGGAGTGATGCCATCAGCTGGCCCCCGATGGCCACGGGATCGACGGTCAGGTGCGGCATGCCGGCGTGTCCGCCGGCCCCGTGTATGGTGATTTCGAAATTGTCCCCATTCGCCATTGACGGGCCGGCGCAGTGGCCGACCCGACCAAGCGGCTCCTTGGAATTCACATGGGCCCCGAATACCGCATCGACGCCTTCCATGCAGCCGTCCTCCACCATGAATTTGGCACCCCCTGGCACAAGCTCCTCAGCGAACTGGTGGATGAAGACGACGTTCCCCGTCAGTTCCTCACTGAACTCGCTCAATACTTTCGCGACATGGAGCAGGCCGGATGTGTGGACATCGTGGCCGCATGCATGCATGACTCCGTCCACCTTCGAACGGTAGGGCACTTCATTTTCCTCATGGATCGGGAGCGCATCGAAGTCGGCACGGAGCGCGACGGTCTTCCCTGGTTTACCGCCGTGGAGGGTGGCGACCACGCCGCGTTCCCCGACTTCCGTCTGCACTTCAAGTCCGAGCGCCTTCAGGAAGGTGGCGACCTTCTTCGGTGTATCGACTTCGTGGAAGGAAAGCTCCGGATACATATGCAGATCCCGCCGGAATTCGACCATGTCCGGGTAGAGTGCTTCGAGCCGTTCAAAAAGTTTCTCCTGCAATATAATCATCCCCCTGCTTCATATTTCTTATAATTCAGAATATTTAATATTGTATCCACTGTCAAGGCACTATTGAAGCGGCAAATCGGCAAAATTATGGTTCTGGCTCATATTTTGTTAAGATATAGGTGAATAACATGTTTTTTAAAAAGGGAAGGGATCATATGACAGAAAGTGGATGGCACTTGGAACACAGTTATGCCAGTCTGCCTGAGATATTCTATAAAGAAACACAGCCGGAGCGTGCCGAGTTTCCCGAGCTTGTACTGTTCAACTGGAACCTGGCTGAAACGCTCGGTCTTGATTCAAGAAGTCTGCAGCTGACTTCAAGTGAGGTCTTTTCCGGCAATACGATTCCGGAAGGCGGTCTGCCGATTGCACAGGCCTACGCCGGTCACCAGTTCGGCAGCTTCACGATGCTTGGCGACGGCCGGGCGATCCTCCTCGGGGAACAGGTGACGCCGGACGGGAAACGGTTCGACATCCAGTTGAAGGGGGCTGGACGCACGGCATTCTCCAGGATGGGTGACGGCCGGGCACCGCTTGGACCGATGCTCAGGGAATATATCATCAGCGAGGCGATGCACGCACTCGGCATCCCCTCGACCCGTGCCCTCGCCCTGGTGACGACAGGGGAGGCGGTAAGCCGTTCGAAGATGCTGCCTGGTGCGGTGCTGACCCGTGTGGCGGAGAGCCACCTGAGGGTGGGTACGTTCGAATATGCGGCACGTACGGAAGATGAAGGAAATGTCAAAGTGCTTGCCGACTATGCCATCAGACGGCATTACCCGGAGATTGCTGATCAAGCGGATGAGGATAAATATAAAAAATTCCTGGATGCTGTCATCGACCGCCAGGCATCGCTCATCAGCAAATGGCAGCTGGCGGGATTCGTGCATGGTGTGATGAATACGGACAATATGACGATCAGCGGCGAGACGATCGACTATGGGCCGTGTGCCTTCATCGACACCTACGACCCGGAGGCATCCTTCAGTTCGATCGACATCAATAAGCGCTATCGTTACCGCAACCAGCCGGGCATCGCCCAGTGGAACCTTGCCCGGTTTGCAGAAACATTGCTGCCGCTCCTCGACCCGGATAAGGAAAAAGCGGTGGAGATCGCCCAGCAATCACTGAGTGCATTCGGCCAGCTCTATAATGAATACTGGCAGGCCGGGATGCGTGATAAGCTTGGGCTGATCAGCGGAGAAAAGGCGGATGACGACCTTGCGATGGAGCTGCTCGACCTCATGGCACATCATAAGGCGGACTATACACAGACATTCAGAATGCTGGCGCTCGATGCCCCGGAGGATGTAGAGTTCAGTGGCAGTGAGCGCTTCAAGGACTGGCACAGCAGATGGACGGCCCGTCTTGAGGTGCAGGACGCGACACTCGAGGCCGCCCACATACTCATGCGGAGTGTGAATCCGGCGGTCATCCCCCGTAACCACCTGGTGGAGGAGGCACTCGACCTCGCCGTGGAACAGGGCGACTACAGCAAGGCGTCCAAGCTCATCGAAGTGCTGTCGAATCCGTTCGATGATGGGCATGATAAAGAATACAAGATGCCGCCGGATGATGACGACAAGGTCCATATGACATTTTGCGGCACATGATGATATGAAGAAAAGCGTATTCCCCGCGGGAATACGCTTTTTGTGGTTTTGTAGGTTAATGGTTGTTGAGTGGGATGCTCAGTGACAGTTGGACACTCTGGGAAAGCTTCTATTTCCGGCCTTTCACATTGAAGAAGTCGCCGCCCTTCTTCTTCTCGTCATCAGTGCCCCAGTCGGTGACATCGGATTTCTTCACCAGGCGGGGGATATGCTTGGAGCAATGGATGTAGGCTTCGTCCACACTGATCTTCACCCAGCGCTCGGCACGCCCATGCTCTTCTGCATGCATCTGCTTGATTTCGTCGGCATCGAGCCCGATGGCGGGGAGGTCTTCATTTTCGATGATTGCGGCACTGCCGTTTACGTGCAGACCGATATGGTGGGTGAAGAAGTCGATGAACATCAGTCCGATGTGGGGGTTCTCGGAGATGTTGCCGAGACTTGCCATGACGCCGTTGCCGCGGTATTCGGGGTAGAGGAGGGTGTATGCATCGAGTACCCTCATAAACCCAGGGTCGCCGGCTCGGAGTGAATTGTCGCAGTTGCCTTTGGCATCGGCCGTCGAGATGAAGACCATTTCCTGGTCTGAAATGAACTGCGCCATATCAGGATTCAGGTGATCGATCATCTGGTTCGTGTAGAATGCATCGGCACGTCTTTTCGTGCCGTATCGTGACTGGAGGGTGCGTTCGCCTTGGGACATGGGAGTCTTCCTTTCATATGTAGACATAAAAAGAGTGGGCACGGATGTGATGATCCGTGCTCACTATCATGTCAGAGTACCTTTTCGATGTCTTTCTTCATTTTGAGCGGGGATGTCGTCGGTGCTACACGGGAGATGACGTTGCCGTCACGGTCGACAAGGAATTTTGTGAAGTTCCATTTGATCTTGTCGCCCATCAGGCCATCCGCCTCTTTTCTCAAATGCTTGAAAAGTGGGTGGGCGTTTTCTCCGTTGACGTCGATGATGTCATGGATGTCGAAGGTGACGCCGTGGTTGATGCGGCATGCCTCTTCTGCATCCTGCCCCGATCCCGGCTCCTGGTTGTTGAACTGGTTGGATGGGAAGCCGAGGACCACGAGATCCTGATTCTTATATTCCTGATGGAGGGCTTCCAAGTCATCGTACTGTCCGCGCAGTCCGCACTGGCTTGCCGTGTTCGCGATCAGCATGGGCCGTCCTTTGTACTTGTCGAGTGAATAGGTTTCTCCGTTCGCCTTCTTGACTTCTATATCATAGATACTCATACGATTGCTCCTTTATGGGATGATATCTATATTATATGTAATCCCGGCCGCGAGCTCCATTGATTCGGCTCGCGATCTGAGATTATCCCATTTCCTGGTCTGATTGCGGATAGGAGAAGAAGGCTGCCCTGCTGCTGTCGGCAAAGCCGCATTCCATGCATACGTATTTATGTGCCTTCCCCTCAAGGAAACATTTGACGATATCTTTGTGCATGCAATCCTCGCTGCGCTTCAGATCGCCTTTACTCTGCTTTTCCGCAAGCATGTCTTTAATCTGCTCACTTGCGTACTTTTCCATTGTCCTTTCCTCCTCTTTGTATGAGTATCCCATGAATTTTCTTCAATGCATTGATAGTGTTACATATCCGTTTTTGGAACAGTTAATCATCCTGAAGTGAACTTTTACAATTAAAACGTTTTCATATTATAAAAAAACAGCTGCCTGTCTGTTATATTCAAACAAATCCATCTTATCGGGACATGTGATTATGCTATGATATATTCTAACTACTCATCCGTATGAAATGGGGGATTGCCGATGACAGCTGAAATGATTTTTGTTGCCCTGATGATAGTGCTGATGCTGCTTGGTCTGCTGTTTGAAGCCGCCCGGGCCGACCTGATCGTATTCTTCTTTCTCGTGGTTTTCCTGCTGACAGGCATCATTTCAACGGAACAGGCATTGAGCGGCTTCTCCAATGAAGGGATGCTCACCGTCCTGCTGCTCTTCATCGTTGCGGGTGCCATACAGAAGCATGGAATCATAGAAAACTACATCGACCGTCTGCTCAGTGACCATAGGGGGACGAAGCGGTCGATGATCAAGCTCCTCGCCCCGATTTCACTATTTTCCGGTTTCCTCAATAATACGCCGATTGTAGTGACGCTCACACCGATCCTGAAGAACTGGTGCCAGCAGAATGGGATCGCACCATCGAAATTCCTGATCCCGCTGTCCTATGTGACGATTCTCGGGGGCACCATCACACTGATCGGCACATCGACGAACCTGGTGGTGCACGGGTTGTTGATCCAGTCCGGGCGGGAAGGCTTCGGCTTCTTCCAGCTTTCAGTCGTCGGTCTGCCGATTGCGGTCGCCGGCCTGATCTATATTTTCACCCTTGGCTACCGCCTGCTGCCGGACACGCTCGGCGCCAAGGAGCAGATACGCAAAGAAGTGAAGGAGTTTCTGGCGGAGGCGGTGATCGAAAAGGGTTATGAACACATCAATGGCAGGATCGTCGATGCGGTGAACAACTCATTGAAGGGCATATACATCATCGAGATCATCCGCAACGACACCCGCATCTTCCCCGTGACACCGAACACCATCATAGAAGAAGGTGACCACCTGCTGTTCTCGGGAACGCTCAATACGATCGCATCCGTGCAGAAGCAGAAGGGCATCACCCTGAAGACAGGTACTGACCAGACACTCGACAGTCTGAAGGATGACAAGTTCGAGCTGATCGAGGCAGTCATCTCCCACCAGTCCGGCCTGGTGGGGAAGTCGGTGAAATCGGCTCATTTCCGTTCCAAGTACAACGCCGGCGTCATTGCTGTGCACCGCAATAATGAACGGATCAAGGGCCGCGTCGGCGAAATCATGCTCAAGCCGGGGGATACGATACTGCTGCTCGCCGGCAATGACTTCATGGAGATGCATATGCATTCCATCGACTTCTATGTCGTCACTTCGCTGTCGCCGCCGGAACCGCTGAATCAGAGCAGCGCCAAAGGCTGGGCAGGACTCGCGCTGCTGCTCGTCATGATTTCATCGGTCACACTCGGATTCCTGTCGATGTTCGAAGCGATGCTGATAGCGGTCATCCTACTCATGCTCTTCAAATTCATAGATGCCGACGAGATGCTGAGCTACATCCAGTTCAACGTCATCCTGCTCATCGCCAGTGCATTCGGCGTGGGGGCGGCGATGATGGAATCGGGCCTCGCCCAGTTCCTTGCTGAAAATATGCTGATGATCGCAAGGCCGCTCGGTGTCATCGGCGTCATCGCGATCCTCTACATCATGACGAACATCTTCACTGAACTGATCACCAACACCGGTGCAGCCGTACTGATGTTCCCGATTGCGATGGAGATGGCCACACAGATGGACATGGACTACATGGGCCTAACGGTCACCATCGCCATCGCGGCTTCCGCAAGCTTCATCACACCAATCGGCTACCAGACGAACCTGATCGTCTATGGGCCGGGCGGGTACAAGTTTACAGACTACATCAAAGTGGGCGCCCCGCTGTCATTGATGACGATGGTGATTTCCACACTGATCATCTATACCGTATGGTTCTAGAATAAAGTACACGGAGAAAGAAAGGATAGAAGAAGATGAAATTGGGCATCCTGGATCAAATGCCGCAGCCGAAGGGCAAGACGGCTGAAGAGACGGCATCACATACGATTGAAATGGCACAGAAGGCGGAGGACCTTGGATATGAACGCTACTGGTTTGCAGAGCACCATGCTACGCGCGGCATGGTATCGAGCGCGCCGGAGATTATGATGGCGGCAGTGGCTTCCCGGACCAGCAGGCTCAAAGTGGGCAGCGGGGGCATCCTGCTGCCGCAGTACAGCCCGTTCAAGGTCGCTTCACAGGTCACACAGCTCGAGTCGCTCTTTCCCGGCCGCATTGAAGCGGGTGTCGGGCGTTCGCCCGGCGGCGGGGAGTTCCTCCGCAGGCTGCTGGCTGACGGCAAGCCGAACCAGATGGCCGAATATCCGGATAAATTGAAGGATCTGATCCAGCACCTGGACGGCAGTGCGAAGGTTCGGGCCGCGCCACGTACCACTGGACGCCCGAAGCTCTTTTCGCTCGGCCTTGGAGAGAACAGTGCTGTACTTGCAGGCATACTCGGCATCGGCTATGTATTCGGCCACTTCATCCGCCCGGACCGCGGCGTGGAGGCATTCCGGGCCTACCATGACGCATTCGAACCGGGGTTCATGGAAAAGCCTGTCGCCCGTGCATGTGTCTTCGTAGTGTGCGGTGAGGATGATGCCCATGCAGAGACGCTCGCAAAGGAACAGGACATCTGGCTCCTGAACGTGGAGAAGGGGCTCGACAGTCAGGTTCCGACGCCGGAGGCGGCACAGAAGAAGTATGAAACGCTGAGTGGCAAGGAAGGTGAAAAAGTGGCGGAGAACCGCCGGCGCATGATCATCGGCGGGCCGGAGACAGTCAAAAGGGAGCTCGACCACTACCGGGAGCTTTATGGATGCGACGATTGGCTCATCCTGTGCAATCTCCACGACTGGAAGGAGAAGCAGCGTTCATTCGAACGGCTTGCCGGAATTTATCTGCAGCAGCCCTGATATGATATTGTAAAAGTGCCTCTCTTAATCGCTTTCATCGTCAACGATCTTTATGCTATATTAGCTTAGTTGACTTTAGAAAGAGGTGTTGCATCATGGAATTTACAATATGGAATCTTGTGACCGATCTCGGTCTCATTGCGATGCTGCTGCTCGTCGGGATGTTCCTGCGTGCGCGCATCGGCCTGCTGCAGCGTTCATTCATGCCGGCAAGCATCATCGCCGGCATACTCGGTCTGATTCTTGGGCCGAACATGCTCGGCTGGCTGCCGTTTTCAGCGTTCATCGGAGATTATCCCGGTGTCCTGATTGCAATCGTGTTCGCTGCGATTCCGCTCACTACGGGACGTTTCAACATCAGGAAGATGATCAATAAGGTCGGCGGACTGTGGTCCTATTCACAGATTGCGATGCTCCTGATGTGGGGGCTCGGACTGCTGTTTGCACTGGTGTTACTCGTACCGGCATTTGATGTGCACACAGGCTTCGGCCTCATCCTTGCCGCCGGATTCGTCGGCGGACATGGCACCGCCGCTGCACTCGGGGATGCATTTGCCCAGCAGGGCTGGGAAGAAGCCACTTCCCTTGCGATGACATCTGCAACGCTCGGTGCCATACTGGCCATCGGGGTCGGTCTGGCCCTGATCAGGAAGAGTGCGAACGAAGGCTATGCGAACTACATTTCAAGATTCGATGAGTTGCCGGAGGAACTGAGGACCGGCCTCATCCCGGAAAACAAACGTGAGTGGGGCGGAAAGGATACAGTATCCGCGATCTCCATCGATCCGCTCGTCTTCCATATGGCACTCGTCGTCTTCGTCACGATGATCGGCTACTACTTGAGCCAGTTCGGAGAATCTCTATATGAAGGGCTCGCCATACCTGCATTCTCCCTCGCTTTCCTCGTCGGATTGGCCTTGAGCCTGCTGCTGCAGGCAGCCGACATGGACAAATACATCGATAAGAGTGTGATGGCTAAGGTGAGCGGCAGTGCGACCGATGTCCTCGTGGCATTCGGCATCGCCTCCATCAACTTGACGGTCGTCGCCCAGAACCTGGTGCCGTTCCTCATATTGATGGCGTTCGGCATCCTGTTCACATACACTTTCTACCGGTTCGTCTCCCAGTATTATTTTCAGGAGCAATGGTTTGAAAAAGGGATATTCACATTCGGCTGGATTACAGGCGCCGTCGCAATGGGCATCGCCCTGCTCCGCATCGTCGATCCGAAGCTCGAAAGTGGCACACTCGAAGATTACGGGCTTGCCTATATCCCGATCGCACCTGTTGAAATTGCGCTGATCACTTTCGCGCCGCTCTTCATTTTGAACGGCCAGCATTGGCTGTTCACGGTGATCACAATCGCCTTGAGCATTGCCATCATCATCTTCTCGTATACAAGAGGATGGCTCCATTTAAAGAGGAATGCATAGATGTAGAATTAGAAGGCCCGCTCCCGATGAGGGGCGGGCTTTTATGATGGAAAAGAGAGGGAAGTGGGCTAATTGTCACTCGTAGTTTCCGCCAATGACAATTGGAGGGCTAATTGTCACTCGTGGTTTCCGCCAATGACAATTGGAGGGCTAACTGTCACTCGTGGTTTCCGCCAATGACAGTTGGAGGGCTAATTGTCACTCGTGGTTTCCGCCAATGACAGTTGGAGGGCTAATTGTCACTCGTAGTTTCCACCAATGACAATTGGAGGTCTAACTGCTCTGCTGGAACGAGACAAGCATCAAGTATTTGTATTATACTGGAAATATACAATATGAATGGAGGCGGATTATGGAGACGGCAAATATACTTGCATGGACGCTACAGTTCGAGACGGATATCCCAAATGACATCGATGATATTCTGATAGGGGACGAACGTCCGATTGCTGCATATAAGACGTTGAGGGACGCAGCAATCTTCACCGACAAACGTATGATCATCCGTGATGCCCAGGGCATGACGGGCAAGAAGGTGGAAATGTATTCCCTCCCGTACAGTTCCATCGACATGTGGTCGACGGAGAATGCGGCAGGCATGTTCGATGTGAATGCAGAAGTGGAACTGTGGACGAAGGTGGGACACATCAAAATCAACCTCGGCAAGAAAGTGGATATACGCAAATTTGACCGGCTCATCGCTGAAGCGGTACTGAAATAGCAAAACGCCTTCCACGAGGGAAGGCGTTTTTTCTGTGTGCTACCTGTACATTTCTTCAACCTGATCCAGAATGCCTGCCTTACTCAGATAGTCCATCGGGGCGAGGAACGTGACGGTGACGACACCAGGATTCCGTCCGATATCGATGGAGCCTGTAATGGTCGCACGGTTCATGACTTCCGGCACATCAATCTTGAAGAGGGCGGCTGCGCGTTCCATGCCATTGAGCGTCGCTCCATTCAGGTCGGCGCCTGTACCGACGAAAGAAACCGGGTACGTCTCCTCGATTTCTTCAATATGCCACTCTGCTGCCAGAGCCTGCGCCCTCTCGATCTCCTTCGCGGTAAATGGTTTAGCGAGTACAGGCAGGTCCTCCTCAAGAGGAAGGATGATGGGGCCTTCAATGACGAGGTTCTTTATGACCTCGACCTTCAAGTCGACGATGCCTGATACATCCGTCGTGTGGCCTGCAATTTCACCGTTCCCCTGCATGGCGTGCATATCTCCGAGATAGACGCCGCCCCCCTGAACTTTGACGGGGCAGATGACCGTCACACCTTCACGGACCCGGTTGATGTCCATATGGCCATCGGTGCGGTCGACCAGCTGATCTTCCGTAATGCCGTATTCATGGGGCGCATCAATCAGGAACTGGCCGAAGTCCCCGGCGTTGTGGGAATCCGGGAAAGGCCTCGCAGGAGTTGTACCCAACTGCCCCAGGAATGGAACGACACGTGCCAGGGCGCCGACGATATCGTGGGGCGCAAAGGTGACGACTGGATTCTGTATGGAGTTTTCCGGCGTCGACATGTAGCGTTTCGCTTCATGCGCAATCTTTTCCGCCCCTTCCTGGCCCAATGTCAGGCCGAGCGTCCGTTTTTCATCGAAAGCCATCGTATACGCATTGGTGAAGGTGAAGGGGGTGACGTCTTCCCCGCATTCCACACACCTGACTGCCCCCTGGCCGATGCCTTCGATCCTTGAGCGAGGGTTCTTAGCACCACAGTTCGGGCAGATGCCGGCGACGAATGGATCACCTGTGAATCTCCCTTCCATAGGCTTATCGTTGCCGGAAGCCGTAGCCATCGAAGTTACACGTATGGAGTTAATGTGGATTGCTATGGCATCACCGACTTCTGCGCCCTCGACGAATACCGGTTTCGTCACTTCATGACCGCCTTTAAGTTCAGGAGTGATCATCGGGCCCCAGCAGCCGGGGGCCGTGTTGGCGACGATATGACCGCCATCTTTGACGGTATACCGCATCTCATCGCCTGGATCGAGGATTCCATTGGTGAACTGGTCGACATAGACTGTCTGCTTCGCTTGCCGTTCTGACATTTGAACCATCCCCTTTATAGTGTTATCTCTATTTTACCACGGTCGGAAGGAAGGAGAGAGTCGGAGGTACATAATTTTCAGAAAATTTAACGACACTTTAAATTAAGGAGACAAATCAGGGAAAAACTTAATAATCTTCCATGAAACTTCTAATTTAAAATAATTTACAAAAATAAAACCTTGTAATCATTAGTAAGTTGGTAGGTGTAACAGCATATCCAAATTATGTAATGAATATACTGAATTTTTTGATGAAAAAACTTTCAAAGATAGTACCTCTATAATAGTGAACCGCATGGTACACATCTATATACATTATTTCTCATAAAATGTGCATAATTCTCCTTTAAACATAAAAAGGGGCAGTACATAATACTTCTGCATTAGACATATAATTTCATATCATCTTAATAAAATCAAAGTGATCATTTGTAAATATTTCAATGATTCAGAATATTTGTATAATTTGTATTGAAAAGGTACGCCCCTTGGTATATAATGATATCAGATTAATGATTGCATCGGAATGTGACGACATACATTGTAATACATGAAACTTTACTTCGTTATTTAATTATTTATAAAGTTTCAAACCGAGGGGAAGGAGGATAGGGAAGGGTGTATGAAACTTTATTATAATAATAAATAGTTTAAAATCACATATCTATACACTGACGCAAGTGCATTGGAGCGAAAATTGCCTCATGAATTCTTCATTATAATCGTTACTGTATATTACAGGCCAGTTGTTCCTTGGTCGGGGGCCTTAATGGTTTAACAGCTGGTATAAGGGCAATTTAGAGGGAATACTTTGTGTAAGAAAAAAATGAACTGAGTAGAAGATATAGATAGGCTAAGAGGATCAGTATAGGATTATTCTCCGTCCGTAACATCTACTGTGGTCTCATCCACACCACAAATGAATTATTGAATCAGGAGATATATGCATCCCAAATGTAGAAGAGAAAGAAGCCATTTGAGATGCCTTTTTTTATTGTTCGACCATATATCCAAAGGGGCACCTCATCTATTGAGGTGTTTTTATTATATATAAACCCAAAAACATATTTATATTTATGAATAATTATGTAATAATACGTATTATAATAAAATTGGAGTGATTGTAATGAAGAACGCACTATTTGAGCAGCTGGAGAATCTATACCCCGAGATGGTGAAGGCGCGCAGGCATCTGCATATGTACCCGGAACTATCCTTCAAGGAGCAGTTTACGCCGGAGTATGTCAGGCAGCACCTGGAATCACTCGGGATTGAATGCAGGACCCATGTCGGCGGCAACGGTGTAGTCGGCACCCTGCATGGGGGGAAGCCGGGACCGACGGTGGCGCTGCGTGCGGATTTTGATGCCCTTCCGATCCAGGACGAGAAGGATGTTCCGTATAAATCGACGATTGACGGCGTGAGCCATGCATGCGGACATGATGTGCATACAGCTGCATTGATGGCGGTTGAGACTGTGCTTGCAGGTGTGAAAGAGGAACTGGCGGGCACTGTGGTGTTCATCCATCAATTTGCAGAGGAGCTGCCACCGGGTGGTGCCCAGCTGATGATTGCCGATGGCTGTCTGGAAGGTGTGGACTACATATATGGCGCCCACGTATGGGCAGATGACGACTATGGAACAATCGGCTTCATACCGGGACCGGCGATGGCAGGCGGGGATAATTTTGAAATCACCATCCAGGGGAAGGGCGGACACGGCGCCATTCCCCACACTACAGTAGATCCGCTTGTGACGATGAGTCAGCTTGTGGTGAACCTGCAGCAGATCGTCAGCCGCAAGATGGACCCGAACACGGCGAATGTCGTCACAATCGGGAAATTCCATAGCGGGGAAGCGACGAACGTCATCCCGGATACGGCAACGATTTCTGGGACGACGCGTACATTCGATGCGGAATCGAAGGATGTCATGGAGCAGTGGATCCGAATGATGAGTGAATCGACGGCCGCACAGAATGGCGCGACGGCAAAGGTTGACTTTACGTACGGCTGTGTACCGCTGATCAATAGTGAAGCGGAGACGGAGCAGCTCAAAGTGCTTACGGAACAGCATCTGCCGGATATGACGGTGGAGGAGAAGACGCCGATGATGACTTCTGAGGATTTTGCCTACTATCTTGAACATGTACCGGGCTCCTTCTTCTTCGTGGGGGCACGCAACCCGGAGATTGATGCAGTCCATCCACACCACCATCCCAAATTCGATGTGGATGAACGTGCCATGATTGAAATCGGTAAAGTCTTCATCCTTGCAGTGCTGCATCATATGGATGGATTGGAGGTTGCGGATTGTGAAACAGCAGAAGCATCCAAATAAAAGGCGTCTTGAGATGCCGGATACATATGTCATCCTGTTCCTTGTACTTGTGGCAACGGCGATCGCAACATATTTCGTACCTGCCGGGGCATTTGAGAGGGAACAGGTGGACGGTGTCGAGCGTGTGGTTTCAGGCACATACGAGAGTACTGCACAGGATCCGGTCGGCTTCATGGATGTATTCATGGCCCTGCAGACCGGGATGGTCGAATCGGCTGGACTCATATTCCTTGTGCTGTTTGCCGGAGGCATGTTCGAAGTGGTTGAACGTTCCGGGGCGATAACCGGAGGCATCATGAGTGCGGTGGATAAGATGCGCGGCAGGGAATTCCTGCTCATTGCTGTCATCTCCATCCTGTTTGCACTGGGCGGTGCAACCGGGGCCGTGGCGAACTCAGTCATTCCATTCGTCGCCATCGGCGTCATGCTGGCACGTGCCCTGAAGCTCGATGCGATTGTTGCGGTCTCCATCACGTTTGGCGCGACATTCATCGGTTTTGCAGCTGGGTTCCTGAACCCATATACGGTCGGCATCGCGCATGCGATTGCAGAGCTGCCGCTTTTCTCCGGCATGCTTTTCAGGGTCATTGCATTCATACTGCTGGTCGGTGTGACCATCTGGTACACGTGGGTCTATGCCAAACGCATCATGCGTGATCCGTCACGCAGCCTGATGGGCATCCTTGAAGATGAAGGGGACGTGGTGGAAATGAAGGATGCGCCGTTCACCCTGCGCCATAAACTCATACTGGCCTGGGTGGCGACAGCACTGGCCTTCTTCGTATTCGCGGTCATCCAGTTCCAATGGACGACGAACCATATGGCAGCGTTCTTCATCATCATTGGTCTTGTAGCAGGTATCATTGCCGGCATGAACTATAACAAGCTCACACTGACGTTTCTTGAAGGGTGCAAGAATCTGGTCTACGGCGCACTGATCATCGGGGTGGCCCGTGCGGTGCTTGTCGTGATGGAACAGGCAAACATTCTGGATACCATCGTCAATGCCCTGTCCGTGCCTCTCGGTGCCCTGACACCTGTGCTGGCAGCAATCGGCATGTTCATCGCAAACACCGTGTTCAACTTCTTTGTTCCTTCGGGGAGTGGTCAGGCAGCGATCATCATGCCGATCCAGACACCGCTTGCAGACATGATCGGGGTCACACGACAGGTGGCCGTCCAGTCGTTCCAGTTCGGCGACGGATTCTCCAACAGCATCTTCCCGACTTCCGGGCCACTGATGGCGAGTCTCGCAGTCGCAGGCGTGCCATGGATCAAGTGGGCAAAGTGGCTGCTGCCGCTGTTCCTCATCTGGTCGGTCATTGCAATGTCTGTACTTGCCATCGGCGTCTGGATCAACTGGGGACCGCTATAGGCGGAAGCGCCGGCATCGATTTTACGATGCCGGTTTTCCATATGGTGTAAAATTCATATGGTAATATTCTAAAAAATATGATATCTTCATCTAGTGTCAATAGAAAGCGTTTTCTGGGAGGTAGAGAAATTGTCAAAGTTTAAGAATACATATCAGAATATGTGGCGGGAGTCCAAAAGGACGAAGTCACTGCTCAAATTCTTCAGTGTGGATGAAGCCAAGAAGCACGCTGAACAGGGCAACCGTGGCCCTGTAAATGAAGGACCGGAGCACTCCTATGGACGCATGCAGTTGGTGGGGCTGATCCTCGGGCCGCTGCTGTTCATACTCACGCTCCTTTTCCTGAATACCGAGGGGCTCGATTCAGCCGGGGTATTCGTCGTGGCTTCCACATTATGGATTGCGACATGGTGGATTACGGAGGCCATTCCGATCCCGGCAACATCACTTCTGCCATTGTTCCTCTTCCCGTTGGGCGGGGTCATGGACAGCGGGACGACGACAAGCGCATACGGCAACGACATCATCTTCCTCTTCCTTGGAGGGTTCCTGCTCGCACTTGCCATGGAGAGGTGGAATCTGCATACGCGGATTGCACTGACGATCATCAAGGCAATCGGTACGACGACTGCGACCATCCTGCTCGGCTTCATGATCGCAACGGGCATATTGTCCATGTTCGTCAGCAACACCGCAGCAGTCATGATCATGATCCCGATTGGTATGGCGATCATCAGCGAAGCACACTCGCTGTCGAAGAATGATCTTGACGAGAACCTGCGCAAGTTTGAAAAATCACTGGTGCTCGGCATCGGTTATGCTGGAACGATCGGCGGCCTAGGCACATTGATCGGTACGCCGCCGCTCATCATTATGTCCGGCCAGCTCCAGGAGCTCTTCGGCATCGAGATGAGTTTTGCACAGTGGATGCTATTCGGTGTTCCGATCGTCATCATCTTCCTGCTCCTGGCATGGGCCTACATGCATTTCTTCTCATTCAAGCATGGCATGGACCATCTGCCGGGCGGACGTGAGATCATCACCAGTGAGCTCGATAAACTCGGAAAAATCACACGGGAAGAGATTCTTGTCCTCATCGTCTTCCTGTTCGCAGCATTCATGTGGATCACCCGTGGGTTCATCTGGTCGAACTGGTCTGTGACGGAGATGCTTACGGACGGCGCGATTGCAATGATGGCGTCGGTCATCCTGTTCCTGCTGCCGACAAAAAGGAAGTCGAAACGCATACTCGACTGGTCTGTTGCCCGTGACCTGCCATGGGGCGTACTGCTGCTCTTCGGTGGCGGTCTCGCACTGGCAGCAGCGATTGTGGAGACGGGGGTCGACCAATGGCTCGGTGAACTTCTGACGGCTGTCGAAGGCATTCATATCGTCATCATCATCTTCATTGTCGCACTTGGTATCCTGTTCCTGACGGAAATCACATCCAATACCGCAACAGCAACGATGATCCTGCCGGTACTCGCCGGTCTGACGATTGCACTGGAAGTGCACCCGCTGACATTGATGGTGCCGGCCGCCATGGCTGCAAACTGTGCATTCATGCTGCCGGTGGGGACACCGCCAAACGCGATCGTCTTCGGTACACAGAAGATCAGCATCCAGGAGATGGCCAAGACAGGCTTTGCCCTGAACATCGTCGGAGTCGTCCTGATCGTAACATTCGTATACTTGCTGATGCCTTTCATTTTCGGCATCGACCTGTTGAACTATAGTGGATAACAGATGAAAAATGGCCCGCCTCATTACGAGGGGGCCACTTTTTTGGTTCTTATGATTAATGGGACGGCAACTGTCACTGAGCATCCGGGTGAATGACAATTAAGGTCTGTATATGACCCTTCAGTCTACATCATCCTATTCTTTGGCGTCTGCAAAGTCACTCAACGGGACGACATAGACGTAGCTGTCCTGGCTGCCGACGAAGAGGGTATCGTTGACGATGATCGGGCCTGACGGAGCAAGGGTGCCGCCGAGCACTTTTTCTTTAACCGGCTCACCGGTCTCGGCATCCATGCCGACAACCCGCCCTTCAACGTTGGAGAAGTAGACGATGCCGTTCTTCGCCACCGGCGGTGCCTTGGCTGCCTCATCTTCATACGCCCACAGCTGCTCACCCGTCTCCAGGTCATATGCATAGTAAGTCTTCGTTTTTGGGCTGGCAACATATACGGTGCCCTCATATATCATAGGCGCACCGGATTTGTTGTTCTGGACGGGCTGGCCGGTTCCCCAGTTGTCTTCCCAAAGGATTTCTCCGGATTCGATGTCCATCGCATAGATTTCATGCTCGGATTCTCCCTCTTCATTTTCGACGAGGGCAGTGGTGACGACAGTGCCTCCACTTACGGCAGGGGGAACATCATCGAGTCCCATTACGACTTCATCGAACTCGGTCTGCCATTTCAACTCATCCTGCTCGAGGTCATATGCATAGAAAGTATATGGCATCGGGCCGCTGCCGCCGACATAGAGCGTGTCTTCATGTATGTTCGGTGAGGACATGCTGATGGTGGAGCCGAGTTCATGCTGATGTGCAAGCTCCCCCTCATCAAGTGTCAGCTTGTAGAGGTGGCGGTCTCCGGTCGTGATGTAGAGATGATCGCCATGTATGGCAGGTGTCGGCATGACTTCCCCGTCTGTTTCGAACTGCCAGAGGATTTCGCCACTTTCCGCATCAAGTGCCATCACACCATTTTCCCCGGTGCCGCGTACGCCATCATCCTGGAAGTGGCGGTTGCCATATCCGACATATACTGTGCCCTCGTGATAGATGGTTTCCGAGTGGATCCAGTTCGGTGCCGTCTCCTCCCATATCCTGTCGCCGGATTCCAGGTCGAAGGCAAGGATGTCGCCGGAGTTGTGGTTGCCGATGAACAGTTTGCCATCGGCGACTACTGGTGTCGCCCGGACTTCATCCTCCGTCTTGAACTTCATATTCTCGAGCGGTTCATGCCCGGAATCGATGACGGCATTCTTTTCAGGGTTGAAGCGGTACTGAGTCCATTCCTCTGCACCGAAAGCCTGCATATCGCCAGATTCCTCGGAAGTCTCCTCCGCGACCTCCCCAGTTGCCTCTTCGGTCGGTTCCTCCGTCGTTTCTTCAGCGGACTGATCTTCAGCGTTTCCACATGCTGCAATGAGTAGTGTTCCTGATAATATCGAGTATTTCATCAAGCGCAGTAATGTCATATTTCTTCCTCCTGTCATTATAATTGTGCAATATGTACATTTTACGTTTGCCGGCTGCTCTGTTAGGCTATATTTCAGAAAACAAACAGAGGAGATTAAAAGTATGGAAACAAAAATATCCAACGTCGAGCGGACAGAGCTCGACAATACCATGTCCAAACGTTTCATCTGGGCCATTGCCTATGGTTCAAGCATCGGATGGGGCGCCTTCATACTCCCGGGGGATTGGCTGGCTTCTTCGGGTACGCTAGGGTCGACCCTCGGCATCACCATCGGCGGCATTTTGATGCTGATCATCGCTGTGGCGTATGGCGGTCTGACGACGCGCTTTCCGGTCTCGGGTGGTGAGTTCGCCTTCAGCTATGTCGGTTTCGGTAAATACGTCAGCTTCATCGCATCTTGGTTTCTGGCACTCGGATACATATGTGTGGTCGCACTGAATGCCAGCGCCTTCAGTCTGCTGTTCAAGTTCATTCTACCTGAATTTCTTGAAATCGGCCATTTATATACGATTGCAGGCTGGGATGTCTATATCATGGAAGTCATCCTGTCTTCCCTCGTACTCATCCTATTTGCATTCATATCGATCAAGGGAAGTGGCCTGTCTGGGAATCTCCAGTTCCTTTTCTGCATATTCATGGCGCTTGTAGTGTCTGTCCTCTTCGGATGGTCATTCTTCTCGGGAGAGTTTGCGTTGTCGAATGCTGAGCCGCTGTTTAATGATCAGAATGGTGTATGGACTTCGATCATCCTGATCGTTGCCATCGCTCCCTGGATGTATGTCGGTTTCGACAACATCCCGCAGGCGGCTGAAGAATTCAACTTCAGTCCGGATAAGACGTTCAAGCTCATCGTCTTCGGTATCATCGCCTCCATCATCACCTACGTGCTGATGATCCTCATCACTTCCTGGGTGTACCCGGACGAGCAGTCGATCGATGGGGCACTGTGGGTGACGGGATCCGTCGTCCAGTCTGGAATGGGCGGTCTTGGAATGACACTGCTCGCACTTGCGATCTCATTCGGGGTATTTACGGGATTGAACGGCTTCTATCTGTCTTCTTCCCGGCTGCTGTTCGCCCTCGGGCGGGCGCGTTTCATCCCGCCTGTGTTCATGAAGCTCAGCAAAAATAAAACACCTTATGTCTCAGTGCTCTTCATCATGACCGTGTGTCTCGCAGCGCCTTGGCTCGGCCGTACAGCGCTCAGTTGGATCGTCGACATGTCATCGACCGGCGTGTCGGTTGCATTTCTGATCACAAGCCTGGTAGCGGTCAAGTTCTTCAGCAGAAAGGAGAACTACAACATCCTCTATATCATCTTTGGTGTATTGGGTGCGCTGATTTCTCTGACCTTCCTTATACTGCTGCTGTATCCGGGATCACCCGCGTCACTCAGCGCGCCGTCCTATATCGCGCTCGGTGCCTGGGTCGCACTCGGCGCCATCTTCTTCCTGTTCCAGCTGAAGAAGCTTAGGGCCCTGACGAAAGAGGAGCTGGACTATCTCATCCTGAACAAGGATGAATAGTACCGGGCCGGTGGAAGAGAAAGGTGTCAGACTTGCCTGCAATGGTTCCAGCCGTCATACTGCAGAGGAGAACAGTCGAATCGAAGGAGGTTGGAATATATGGAGAAAAAATCTGCTGTCACTGCACAGGAATTCAATGAAGAGAGATTCACAAAGGTGAATGTCTTCAAAAAAGACAACAGTACGATGTTCGTCCTGAACTTTATGCCGGGGCAGAAGCTGCCTGAACACAATCATCCCGGCCACGAACTCTATTTGCATGTGGCCCGCGGCACAGGGCGGTTTACAGTGGACGACGAGACCAGTGGCGTTGCTGAAGGGGATGTCATCCATATTGGTTCTGAAGAAAAGATCAGTTTCGAAAATGATGGTACGGAGCCGGCATCCATCTATGTGACGATGACGCGCCTCCCCAAACAGCACTGACCCAAATCACTTCATCCAGGCTCCCGGACGCTTGTCCGGGAGCCTTTCATATTCCTGTAAAATCAGAGTGCTTTTATCGGGCTTTTGCTAATATTACAGTTATGTTACAATAGGTTCGGTATATAGGGGAAGCATCAGAAAGATGAAGGAGACGACCAAATTGAGACCGATATTCCTATTATTCGCAGTAGGGCTGCTGACAGCATGTGGTGCTGATGCGGAACAAAATGTCGACTTCGAGGATTTCAAATCTGAAAGACCGATGGTGAACATGATTACACATAAGAGCATCCAGTTGGATGACTCCATAAAATATACAGACCGGACAACTAAGATGAACCTGGATGATTACGAGGAACACGCTGCGGATGCCGTAAGCAGCAAGGACATGCTCGCAGTCGATGTCGACTATTCCAAAAAAGAAGCGGTGCATATAAAGGACATGACCCAGGACGCAGAAGAGATACAGGATGAAATCTCCACTGTATGGGCCGAGACTTTCACGCCGATGTACAATCAGTTCCTGTGGCATGAGCTCGACAAAAAGACGCTGGCAGCGAATCTGGAAGCGATGCACGAATCCTATGAGGATCTTGAGATGCAGGTGGATGGCCTTGAGGCGCCGTCATTTCTGGTGCCTGAGCATGAAGAACTGTTTGAACGGGTGAAGGCCGACCTGTATCTGGCGATTTCAAACCGTACGCTTGCACTGATCGAATTCAAGCTGATGAACCAGAAAGAAGAGCACGCCATGAATGAAGAGATGCTCGATATTCATCTGAAGAACAGCAGAAAGTACCTCTCTAGTGCATCGCGCTCACTCAACCAGCTTGAAAGCCTGAAGGTGGATACAGGCAGCACGGATGACGAACTCGTTGTTGCCGATGAATAGCATATAAAAAAGGTGGATTCTATATAGAATCCACCTTTTTGTTAATACACTGTTATTTGCCATCGTTGCCCTTATCATTGGCATTGTCGCCGGCGCGGGTTGTCTTATCTTTTTCGCCTTCACCCGGATCTCCATCAATGCCGTATTTGTCGACGACCTTGTCACCTGTTTCACTTACTTTATCCCATTTGTCGCCGGCACCGACTTTATCTGAGTATTTATCGCCCTGTTCCTTTACGTTGTCCCAATTCTCGGATACATTTCTGCGAGTATCTTCATCCTTCGCCTTATTAACAAGATCTTTTGCCTTATCAAATAATCCTTTTTTCTCTTCAGCCATCATTAACATCTCCTTTGTTGTTATCTTTACATAATGACTCTACCTATATATACAGGAGGCTAAACATGATTCTACAAATCCATAGAAAAAACACCGTCCAATGGACGGTGCTGGGGGATGCTATTTTCTGTCGTTGAAGGCATCGGTGGCTTTATCTTTGACGTCGTTGGCAGCATCTTTCACTTTGCCTTCCGTTTCCTGACGTTTGCCTTCTTCTTTCGTCTTCTCATCATTCATCAAGTCGCCTGCAGCTTTCTTTGCCTTGCCCATCAGCTTGTCTTTTTTGCTTGTATCGTCAGCCATGAATAGAACACCTCTTCTTGATTATTGTTGTTTTACTTTCCACAAGTCCATTCCCGGTTCACTGAAAAGTTAAACCTCTATCGGTTCCCGGAATCGTAACGATTGTCGTGGAACACGCTCTTGTCCGTCTCTTCATCCACATAGAATTCCTTGCGCTTTTTATTTATATCGGAAAGGACATCCTCCATGGAGTCATCTTTGGAATCACGTCGTCCAAGCTTATCTTCGGATGATTCTTCGAACATTCTGTCGCTCTTATCCTTTTTGGCCATGATACCAGTACTCCTTTCCTTTTTTACTCAGTACCCCCTGCGAATCGGAGTGAAACATTACCCTTTTGGGTAGAGTGGGGTGAGGTGATTATATGTATGGAATAAATGGAAAGTTCAACAGCACATTCCGGGATTTCGAGACTTACCGGAGGCTCGGTATTGTAAGTGTGACGACGACACGCTACAAAAGAAGTATCATGGGCCCCGGAAAAGGGGACCTGTTTGCACTGTACAGTACACGCCAGGGTTGGCTCGGTGTGGGGAGGGTGGTCGATTCTGCCGTACCTTTCCAGGATTTCAGGATGCACCAGGGCGGCCTGCTGGTTGAGCAGGATGCCTATCCTTTCAAGGAGATCCAGCGGATCAACCTGCATTTCGGAAAAGAGGAGTATATATTCCGTGTCGAATGGCTGGCCATCGTGGATTCGGTGGAGGATGGGAAGATGGTCGGGAGGTTCGATTCGGATGATCCGGTCATTGTGCTTGATGGTGAAATGGAGAAGGCACTCCTCAAGGCCTTCAACCTTTCCATATGAGAAAACCCCTCCCGTAATCGGGAGGGGTGGGGCTAACGGGCTTTCTCACCGAGCATCGCTTCACCTTCATCCGTCAGCTCTATGTTGCTGTAGTAGAAGTCGTATTCGAATGGTGTCAGTATGAGCAGGCCTTTCTGCTCCATCAGCTTCATTTGGAAGTCGACGGTGCGGATGTCATATTCCGCCATGCTCGTGTTGGGATATTCGAAAAGATGATTCTTTACATTATATAGGATCTTATATTCCAAATCCTTATCGTATGAATATTGCATATGATCACTCCTGCCAGACCAGTATAGGAACATCTGTTCTATTTGTCAATATCATAAATTTATATGTAGATGCCATGGATTTATGTTTAAAGACCCTTGAAATGTGGAACACTATATATTGTAACCACATTCTATTAAGGAGTGATTGATTTTGGCAAAGAAAGTCGCAGTAATCATGACTGACATGGTAGAAGATGTAGAATTTACAAGCCCGGTCGAGGCGCTTCAGAATGAAGGCCATGAGGTGGAAGTCATTGCACCGGAAGCCGGAGAAATAGAAGGTAAGCAGGGCGGCAAGTTCAAGGCGGATAAAGGCATTGCAGATGTAAAGCCTGAAGACTATGATGCGATTCTGATACCAGGCGGATTCTCCCCGGACCTGCTGCGCAGTGACGAGCAGGGCCGCTTCGGCAAATTCGCAAAACACTTCCTGCAGGAAGACAAGCCGACATTCGCCATCTGCCACGGTCCTCAAGTACTCATAGATACCGACATGCTGAAGGACCGCAACATCACTTCCTTCATCTCTGTAAGGAAGGATCTTGAGAACGCAGGTGCCAAGGTGCATGACAAATCCGTTGTGGTCTGCCATAACATGGTCACGAGCCGCAAACCGGATGACCTGGAAGACTTTAACCGCGAAATTTCAGCCCAGCTCGGCTGATCGGACTGAGTGTCCACAAAAAAAGATTTGAAATCATGAAGCAGTAAATTCATCCAGCCCTTTCCCGGGTTGGATTTTTTTATTTTCGGACGATGCTGGGGGATCATGGCACCAAAAAACGCTCCTGAGCCCAGGAGCGTTGCAATTCCATCTATTCGACTGTAATCGTCCGTGCCTTAGCGTGAGGGTCGCCGAAATGATCGAACACCGCATAGGCGATCGTATATTCGCCCGGTGTATCGGTGTCGACTTCGCCTGAGATATGGGTGCGGTGGGTGATGTCACTGCCGTCCACATCGATGATTGCGACATCTTCCTTGGGATTGAATTCGGATCCTTGCGGAATGGTAACATCTTCGAGCCCGAGGAATGTGATGGCCGAACTGCTGGAGACGTCATCCTCAGCTGATTCAGTTTTCCCGGTGTCACCTGAAAGTTGTGCTTCGGTCGGTGGAATCATCGGCACCGGATCACTGGCAGCATTCGATACTTCAATCACACGCGTATACTCGTAATAGGCCCCCCGGCTGTTTTCAACACGGTATGAGACGTTATAGGTGCCCGGCTGATTGGTGTTGACATTGTTGGATGTCACTTCGATGTTTCCGGTGATGTTCCCGTCCGTATTGTCGACCGCATAGACGCCGGCAAGCGGGTCGAAATCGTCCCCGACTTGAACGTTATACCCTCCGGTACCTTTGATGGCTGGCACATTGCCGCTGTGGGCTGCAATTTCCTCTTCCATCGTCGGACCCTCATAGTCGGCGTACTTGGAATCAGTCTGGTCTTCCGATTCCGTCTTTGTTTCGGAAACTTCGGCCTGCTGAAGTTCTTCATCCAGCAGTTCCCCTGTGATGGGGGCTACCGGCAGCAGGCCGGCCATGAATTTTATTATTGTACTTGAGTTCATTATGGTCACCTCGGGATTGCTTTTGGAATAATATCCTGCAATGTATATTTATCGAGTACTTCAAGATATGCCTTGAGGGCATCATTCAGCACGAAACGCAGCCCGCACACGGGTGTCAGGACGCATTCGTTGCCTTCCGAGAAGCATTCGGCCATATGGAAATTATCTTCCGTCTGACGGACGACTTCCCCTATATTGACCGCTTCTGGTCTATAGTTTAGCATAATCCCCCCGCCACGGCCACGGACAGTTTTGATGTAGCCCAGCTTTGCCAGGTGGTGCACCACTTTCGTCAGATGGTTCCTCGAAATATTATAGTAGCCCGCGATCTCATCTATCTGGATCTTCTCCTCATCACGCATGCCGAGGTACATCAGTACACGCAAAGAGTAGTCCGTATACAATGTCAGTTTCACTGTAATCATCTCCTTCATATAATTATACACGCATTCATTCCCTATATAAATAAAGCTCACCGAAACGGAACTATTCTGTGAACAAATTGTGAAATAGAGCACAACCACTTGAAAACCATTTCATATTAACGTATTATAAAGATGTATTGAAAATATATCTTATGACCGAAGGGGTTTTATTAATATGATTACTGAAGAGAAAAAAGAGGTCATCAAAGCGACGATTCCAGTATTGGAAGCACACGGCACCGAAATCACTTCCACATTCTATCAGAATATGTTCAAGGCCCATCCTGAACTGCTCAACATCTTCAACCAGACGAATCAGAAGATCGGCGACCAGCCGAAGGCACTTGCGATGACGGTATTGGCTGCAGCTAAGCACATCGACAATCTTGATGCGATCGTTCCTCACGTCGTCGGCATTGCGCACAAACACCGTGCCCTTGAGATCAGACCGGAACACTATCCGATTGTCGGGAAACATCTGCTTGAAGGCATCCAGGAAGTGCTTGGCGACCAGGCGACACCTGAAATCATCGATGCATGGGGAGACTACTACAATCAAATCGCCCAAGTATTCATCGATGTGGAGGCTGACATGTACCAGGCTGCTGCTTGGGATGGCTTCAAACCATTCATCGTCAGGAAGAAGGAAGTCATGACGCCTGATATCGTCAGGTTCACAGTGGATTCCGGTGATGTGGACAAGGCATTCACAGCGGGACAGTACATTACGGTGAAGGTGAAGCCTTCCGGTTATCCTTATGAGGCACTGCGCCACTATTCCATCTGTTCAAATGATGCAGAGGATGGCATCACATTCGCAGTCAAACGTGAAGTCGTCGATGATAATAAGGGTGTAGTATCCAACTATCTCCACGACGGCATCGAAGAAGGCGACGCACTCTTCCTTTCTGCACCGGCAGGCGACTTCAAGGTTGAGGAAGACCACGACAAACTGCTCTTCATCGCAGGAGGTGTCGGTGCGACACCGGTCATGGCCATGGCTGAAGAGGCGGTCTCCAAAGGCAAAGATGTCAAATTCGTATACAGCACATTCAACGAGGACCATCTGCCGTTCAAGGACCAGTTCGAGAAACTGCAGGCGGCAGGTGCAGATATCCAAGTGAAGTACAGTGATACTGAGGGTTACCTGAACAGCAGCAATTTTGCAGGCAGTGACGACCGTGAAATCTACCTCTGCGGCTCCATGCGCTTCATGAACCCGATGATTGCCGAGCTCAATGGCATGGGCATCGATAATTCGCGCATCCACTTCGAGCCGTTCGGTCCGAAGATGAGCATGCAGAAAGTTTAATATGTGTCCAACGATTTTTCATATATAGAATGCACCCATCCGTTCCAGATTCGGATGGGTGTGTTTTTTGTCCAAAAATGGTTTATATTATAATGATGGATGGAAGAAGGAAAATCTTCCAGACGACTTTTAAAAATTCAGGAGGCTTCATAATGGAAAGAAAATGGGGTATCAACTTTATACGGGTGGCATCGGTATTCGGCCTGCTCGGTGTATTCATCGGGTCGCAGATGGCCGGGGAGATGGACTACAGCATCCGTCCAATCCATACGCATGTGCTGCTTGTCGGATGGCTGTCCATGTTTGCATGGGGAATATTCTACAGCGTCTACACCATTAAAAATAAGCTGCTTGTACATATCCACGGCATCACGGGGATGGTCGGTGCAGTGACACTTACAAGCGGCATGTACTTCTATATGCTCAACCCGTTCAACTTCAACGAAACATTCAACATGATCTATTTCATCGTCGGCGGCAGCATCCTGCTCATCGCCTTCCTGCTCTTCCTCATCATCACTTTCCTTGTGGAAAAGGAATGACGGGTGGAGGAGGATTCTCCTCTTATAAAGAAAAGTTTTTGTGTTTTGTTTTGATTCAGAGGGAATGTATTAAATAAAATATAGAGAGAAAGAGAGATGACGTCTTTGGAATATATACTTCTGGTAATCGGCTTTGTGCTGCTGATCAAAGGGGCGGACTATTTCGTCGAGGGCGCCTCGAACATCGCAGTGAAGCTCAATGTATCACCGCTCCTGGTCGGGCTGACCATCGTTGCACTTGGTACGAGTTCCCCTGAAGCGACAGTGGCGATCCTTGCGGCCCTTGAGGGCAGCCCGGGTGTCGTACTCGGTAACGTCATCGGCAGCAACATCGTGAACATCACGGTAGTCATCGGTCTGACGGCCCTGATTGCACCGCTGACCGTCCAGAGTGAAACCGTCCGCAAGGAGATTCCATTTGCGATGCTTGCAGCCATCGTCCTGATGATACTTATGGCCGACGTGGCACTGCAGGGGGCCGGTGCGAACATCATCAACCGCGGTGACGGGATCATCATCCTGCTGTTCTTCTCGGTCTTCCTGTATTATGTATTCGAAATGGCCATGAAGAACCGTTCCAGTACAGTGGAGAAGGTCGATGTGGACACAGGCGAATCCTGGCTGAAGAATATACTCTTCACCATCGGCGGTCTCATCGCGATCATCATCGGTGGTGAGATGGTCGTCAGCAGTGCAACCGAGATTGCGCTGTCACTCGGCATGAGCGAAGCACTCGTCGGTCTGACGATCGTTGCGATCGGTACTTCACTTCCTGAAATCATGACATCGGTCACAGCAGCCCTCAAGGGCAAGGGCGACATGGCCATCGGCAACGTCGTCGGCAGCAATATCTTCAACATCTTCTTCGTTACGGGTACAGCGTCCACTGTGGCACCGATTGCTGCAGAATCGAAGCTGTTCTTCGATGGCTGGGTGATGGTGGGACTGACCGTCCTGCTGCTCATCTTCTCACGTACACACTTCAAGATCGGCCGGAGGGAAGGTGCAGTCCTGCTTCTTGCCTACATCACATATCTGGTCTACATCATCATCAGGAACTAGGGAAGTCTGAGGTGTAAGTGAGAGTCAATTTATTAACTTGGATTAAATAAAATATTTGCAGATAAAAAAAATGAGAATGCCTCCTTTCCTCCATATATAGGGTAAGGGGGTTTTTATTATGGAGAAAAGAAAGCAGACGAAGGAACATCAGTGGCTGAGGGTCATGGCGGAAAGGAATGGGTTGGACGAATCGGGCAGGCGGCGCCTTGGTGCACTTGATATTGGTCATGCGGGGGAGTGTGAATTCGACGGTTGGATTGAGGAATTCGGTGATGAAAGGTGGCGGGTATATCGTGATGTGTGGATTGATGCCGGCGGACCGACACAAATTGATACGATGACCGTGAGTGAGGCTGGGATCTTCATTTTTGATGTAAAGAATTATTCTGGGGAGTATGCGTATAGTGGTGGAAATTGGTCGGTGAACGGGCGGCCGCTCATCAAGGACATATTCGTCCAGTTGAAGCGGTCGATGGAAAAGGTGACGTTTATGCTCGGGGAAATCGATCCGTCAGTGCCGGCTGAAGGGAGGATCGTCTTCATCAACGAACATCTTTCGTTTGAGGCAGAAGGTGCGGTCCAGGACAGGGTGGTGATGCGCCATGTGCTGAAGAAGCATATATTGGAGATGGATGGCGCGCAGCCGCGGCTACGCATGCCGATTGATGTGTTGTGCAGGGAGATCGAAGCATTCTTCATCGATTGTCCGTATCCACCACCTCGATGTGACGCATCCCTTTATTTGAAGGTGGATAAGGGGGTGCGCTGCCATCGTTGTGGGGAGTTTGAGCATGAAATGATGCGTTATCATTTCAGATGTCTTGGCTGCGGATATCGGGAGGCGAAGGAGAAGGCGGTGCTGCGGTCGATCTGCGAATATGGCGTCATCCGCAATGACTGTATGCTGCGTGTGGCGGACATCCATCATTTCCTGGGTGGCACGGTGGGGGAGCGGTACATCCGTTCGATCCTGATCAAATATTTCAGGGTGGCGGCGCGTGGCAGGCATGCTGCATATGTAAATCCGGGTGAAGTAATGGAGTACCTGTTTGGAGGGATGAACTTCAGGTATAAGGACTGGAATCAGGAATAAAAGGATCTAATTGTCACTCGTGATTTCCGCCAATGACAATTGGAGGTCTAATTGTCATATGATTCCACACACAGAAGCCCGGACAGCTCATGCCGTCCGGGCTTTATTCATACATAAAATGAAGCTACTCGATGTCGTTGTTCCATTTTGCAGCGAGCAGTGTGTTGTTGAGTACCATTGTGATGGTCAGGGGACCGACGCCGCCTGGTACTGGCGTGATGTAGCTGGCGACTTCCTTGGCGGAGTCGAAATCGACGTCTCCAACGAGCTTCTCATCGACGACTGTATTGCCGACATCGATGACGATGGCGCCTTCTTTGAGGTGTTCGCCAGTCACGAGGCCTGGTGCACCGACGGCGCTTACGATGACATCATAATCCTTGAGTCTTGCCGTCATGTCCTTTGTACGGGAATGCATGAGTGTGACAGTGGCATTCTCATTGGTGAGAAGCTTGGCCACAGGCTGGCCGACGATGTGGGAGCGGCCGATCACTGCCACGTCCTTCCCTTCGAGGGAGCCGGTATGCTTGAGCAGTTCCATGATGCCGAGCGGCGTACATGGTACGAAGGTGCGCTGGCCTGTATAGAGCCGGCCGATATTCACCGGATGGAAGCCGTCGACGTCCTTGTGCGGTGCAATCGCTTCCAAGACTTTCTCCTCGCTGACCTGCTTCGGCAGCGGGACCTGGACGAGGATGCCGTTTACTGCATCGTCATTGTTCAGGCGGTCGATGGTGCTGAGCACCTCTTCTTCAGATGTGTCCTCATCAAGGTGGACGATATCTGATGTCATGCCGATCTTCTCGGCTGCTTTATTTTTTGAGCGGACATAGCTCAAAGAGGCACCATCATTGCCGACGATCACAACCGTCAGGTTCGGGGTGATGCCTTTACTTTTTAATCTCTCAACTTCTTCGGCAAGGCCGGCGCGGTATTCCTTCGCGATTTCCCTGCCGTTCAAAAGTTCTGCTGTCATCTAGAAACGCCTCCTAAAAGATTTTCCTACTCCATTATCCATGAGTTTATTGAAGATTTCCATATCAATTTAATGAAATTGCTTATTTTATCACATTTTAATCAGGGTCCTCCCATTAAGTGCAAATACCGTATAATCATTTGTACACACAAGCTTTAATATAACTAAACACAAACTATTAAATAAACATATATATAAATGTTCGTTTTATGTTGATTATCGGCACCCATATTGTTAAGCTGAACTTGAGAAAAAAACATTTGGATATAGAGAGGGTATTTATTCATGACAGTTGGAATAATTATGGGCAGTTCTTCGGACTGGCCGACGATGAAGCATGCAGGTGACATGCTGGATACTTTTTCAATACCGTACGAAAAGAAAGTGGTAAGTGCCCATCGTACACCTGAAATGATGATGGAATATGCTAAGAGTGCGAAATCGCGCGGCATCAAAGTGATCATAGCGGGCGCTGGCGGGGCTGCACACCTCCCGGGCATGGTGGCTTCGATGACGAACATCCCAGTCATTGGCGTACCGATCGAATCGAAGGCAATGCAAGGTCTGGATTCCCTGCTGTCCATCGTCCAGATGCCGGGTGGCATCCCGGTGGCGACGACGGCGATCGGCAAGGCAGGCAGCATGAATGCCGGTATACTGGCGGCGAGGATGCTTGCAGTGGGAGAACCGGAAATCTATAACAAACTCGAGGCATACACGAAATCATTGGAAGAGAAAGTGGAGGCGATGCAGGATGAGCTCAATTAGTCTCGGAGGTACAATCGGAATCATCGGGGGCGGCCAGCTCGGCAAGATGCTCGCCCAAAGTGCGCTCAGGATGGGATACAGGGTGGCCATACTCGATCCATCGGAGGATGCACCGGCAAGAGCGACGTGCCATACGTTCATCCACGCGCCCTTCAGTGATTTCGAGTCATTGAAGCAACTGTGTGAACTATCCGACGTCGTCACTTATGAATTCGAAAACATCGATGCGCATATTCTCCGGACGCTCGTCCATGACTATAACGTGCCGCAGGGTGCGGAAACGGTGCTCACCCTCCAGAACCGCGATCTCGAGAAGACGGCGATACAGGCGGCGGGCGCCGACATCGTACCTTATCAGAAAGTTGAGGATAAGGACGTACTGGACAGCTTCATCGATGCACACGGCCTGCCGGTCATCGTCAAGACGACGACGGGCGGCTACGACGGCAAGGGCCAGATGGTGATTGAAACGGAAGCGGACCTTGCAGAAGCATCCATCCCATTCGACGAAGCGGAATGGGTGGTGGAGAAATATCTCCGACTGGAACGTGAAGTTTCCCTGACGACGGCACGCAGCACAAGCGGCCAGGTCACCCATTTCCCGCTGCAGGAGAATCTCCACAAGGACCAGATCCTCTACCGTACGATTGCCCCTTCACGCATCGACTACACAGAAGAGGCGAAGCGCGCCGTGCAGCAGATCATGGAAGCGATGCATTTCGTCGGCGTGTTCACAGTGGAATTCTTCATCGACCGGGACGGCCGGCTGTATGTCAATGAAATTGCGCCGAGGCCGCACAACTCGGCCCACCACACGATCGAGTCCTGCAGCATCAGCCAGTTCGATGCCCATATCCTGGCGCTGCTCGACCACCCGATGCCGGAAGTCCGCCAGCATCAGCAGGCCATCATGATGAACCTGCTCGGCGACGATCTCAATCGTCTGGAGGATACACTGTTCAGCCAGCCGGATTGGCACGTACATGTATATGGCAAGACGGGCCGCAAACCTGCCCGCAAGATGGGCCATGTGACACTGCTTACGGATGATGTCGACACGACACTCGATCATCTGGAACAAAAATTTATCAGGGGAGTCGAAGCATAATGCTCTTATATGAAGGAAAAGCGAAACGGGTCTTCAGGACGGAGACGGATGGCGTCTACCGCATCGAATACAAGGACGAAGTGACGGCAGGCAACGGTGAGAAGCATGATTTCCTTGAAGGGAAGGGCCGCCTCAACAATCTGATTTCCGCCGACATCTTCGAATACATGGCATCAAACGGCGTCGATTCACACTTTGTGGAACGCATCAGCGAGACGGAACAGCTCGTCCGCGCCGTCGACATCATCCCGCTCGAAGTTGTGGTCAGAAATTTTGCTGCAGGCAGCATCGTCAAGCGCCTTGGACTGGAATCCCACCAGCCGCTCGATCCGCCCCTCGTCGAGTTCTTCTACAAGAATGACGACCTCGGCGACCCGATCCTGACGGACGACCACGTGCTGATGCTCGGGCTTGCGACAACTGAGGAGATCAGAGCCCTGAAGGCAGCTGCACTGAAGATAAACAGCGTGCTCAGTCGCATGATGGCAGAGATGTCCCTCTCCCTCATCGACTTCAAGATAGAGTTCGGCAAGGACCAGGATGGAAACATCGTCCTTGCAGATGAGATTTCACCGGATACATGCCGCATCGTCGACATGGAGACGAAGGAGAACTTCGACAAGGATGTATACCGCAACAGCACAGGCTCACTGCTCGATACGTACACCGCATTCTATAACAAGATGGAGGCCATTAGATAATGAAAAAGGTAGAACTGATCGTCACACTGAAACCACAGGTACTGGACACGCAAGGAGAGGCACTGAACCGCGCGGTGCACGAGCTCGACCATGATGAAATCAACAACATCCGCGTCGGCAAGGTCCTTTATTTCGACATAGATGAAACGGATGATGCAAAGATCGACGACAGTGTGCGCCAGCTGTCCGAGAAGCTGTTCACCAATACGGTCATCGAAACGTACACTTACAGGATCCTTGACGAGGTGTCCCAATAATGAAATTTGCAGTCGTGAAATTTCCAGGGTCGAACTGTGACAGGGACATGCTGAACGCGGCCATCAAGGCAGGCGGCGAGGCGGAGTATGTCGACTACCGTGAGACTTCCCTCGAAGCATATGATGGCGTACTGATCCCGGGCGGCTTCTCATTCGGCGACTATTTGAGGAGCGGCGCGATGGCGAGTGTGTCACCGATCACCCGGGCCATAAAAGAGGCGGCGGCAGCAGGCAAGCCGGTGCTCGGCGTCTGCAACGGATTCCAGATACTGACCGAAATCGGCCTGCTGCCGGGAGCACTCATCTTCAACGATACGCATACGTTCATCTCCCGCAACGAAGTGCTTACAATCACGAACAATGAAACGGCATTCACCAGCGGTTACGAAAAGGGAGAGGCCGTCACCTTCCCGGTTGCACATGGCGAAGGGCACTACTACTGCGATGACGAGACATACGACACCCTTGTCGAAAACGACAGGATCGTACTCACATATAATGACAATCCAAACGGCTCCAGGGCGGACATCGCCGGCATCGTCAACGAAGCGGGCAATGTATTCGGCCTGATGCCGCATCCTGAACGTGCGCTCGAAACGCTGCTCGGCAGCGACGATGGATTGAGGCTTTTTGAAAAAATGAACGCTTGGGAGGCTAATCATGATCACATTCACTGAACCGACTGAACAGGATATACTGAATGAAAAACTTTACGCCGATATGGGGCTGACCGATTCCGAGTACGACAAGGTCGTCGAGATCCTCGGCAGACAGCCGAACTACACGGAAACGGGCATCTTCTCGGTCATGTGGAGCGAGCACTGCTCCTACAAGCATTCGAAGCCATTCCTGAAGCAGTTCCCGACGACGGGCGACCGTGTACTGATGGGGCCGGGCGAAGGTGCCGGCGTCGTCGACATCGGCGACAACCAGGCAGTCGTATTCAAAGTGGAATCCCATAACCACCCATCGGCTGTAGAACCTTATCAGGGCGCAGCCACGGGAGTCGGCGGCATCATCCGCGACATCGTCTCCATCGGTGCGCGCCCGATCGGCCTCCTGAACTCCCTGCGTTTCGGCGAACTCTCAGAATCGAACAACCGCCGGCTGCTGCGCGGTGTCGTTGCAGGCATCGGCGGCTACGGCAACTGCATCGGCATCCCGACGGTCTCGGGCGAAGTGGAATTCGACCCTTCCTATGACGGCAACCCGCTCGTCAACGCGATGTGCGTCGGTACGATCGACCATGACAAGATCCAGAAGGGCACAGCCAAAGGCATCGGCAATAAGGTCATCTACGTCGGGCTCAAGACAGGCCGCGACGGCATCCATGGGGCGACATTCGCCTCAGAGGAACTGACGGATGAATCCGAATCGAAGCGCCCGTCGGTCCAGATCGGCGACCCATTCACCGGCAAGAAGCTGATGGAGGCGACACTTGATGCCATCAGGCAGCCGGAACTCGTCGGCATCCAGGATATGGGTGCGGCAGGACTCACTTCATCAAGCGCTGAAATGGCCGCTAAGGGCGAGTCCGGCATTGCGCTCCACCTCGATCAGGTGCCGGTCAGGGAAGAAGGCATCACACCGTATGAAATGATGCTGTCGGAGACGCAGGAGCGCATGCTGCTCGTCGTCGAAGCGGGATCCGAGGACAAGTTCCTCGACATGTTCGAAGGTTACGAGCTCGATGCTGCTGTCATCGGTGAAGTGACGGATACCGACCATCTGGAACTTTTCTTCCATGATGAAAAATATGCGGATATTCCGGTCCAGCCATTGTCCGATGAAGCACCGGTCTACATCCTCGAAGGCGAGGCGCCGGCGCAGGATGAAACAACATACAGCTACAGCGATCAGGATCTGAACAAAGTGTTCGATGCGCTCATCGGCCATCCGACGCACGGTTCGAAACGCTATATATATGAACAGTACGACAACCAGGTTGGAGCGAACACCGTCCAGAAATCCGGCTTCGGCGCAGGCGTCGTCAGAGTGGAGGGCACGGATAAGGCGATCGCCATGGCAATCGACGGCAAGAGCCGCTATGTCTATGCCGATCCGTTGAACGGCGGCAAGGAAGCGGTGGCACAGACATTCCGCAGCATCATTTCGACTGGTGCACTGCCGCTTGCGATGACGGACTGCCTGAACTACGGCAGCCCGGAAAAACCTGAGATCTACCACCAGCTTGAAGCTTCCACGCGCGGTATGGCGGAAGCATGCGAAATGCTGTCGACGCCTGTCGTATCCGGCAACGTCAGCCTGTACAACGAATCCAAGGGCACCATCCTCCCGACACCGGTCATCGGTATGGTCGGGCTGATCGAAGATGTCAACTTCATGGCCGGCATAGAAATTTCAGCTGGTGATGCAGTCTACCTCGTCGGTGAGACGACCAAATCATTTGCCGGCAGCCAGATCGAAAAACTGATCGACAATGACATCAGGAAGCAGACACGCGACATCGATCTGGAACTCGAGTATGCACGCGGCATGGATCTCCGCGGACGCCTCATCAATGGTGAAGTGAAGAAAATAGCACCGGTCGGCCGCGGCGGCATCGCCATCAAACTGGCCCAGCTTTCAGCATTCCACCATCTCGGCATGAAAGTGGAGATCGACCTTGACGGGGAGGACCTTTTCGCAGAGAATGCTTCCCGCTACATTGTGATTGCACCCGCCGGCCTGGACATCAGGGACGGCAAAGAAATCGGCAGACTGACGGACGAAGGATTCCATATCGGTACACACGACCTGACCATCGACCGGAGCATAGACGCGATTTCAAATACTTGGGAGGGGGCAATCCCGCAATGTATGACATCCACGGACTGAATGAAGAATGCGGCGTATTCGGCGTATTCAACCATCCGCAGGCCAGCGAACTGACGTATATGGCACTCCACAGCCTGCAGCATCGGGGGCAGGAGGGTGCAGGCATCGTCTGTTCGAACGGGGAATACCTTTTCGGTGCCCGCGGCATGGGACTTCTGACGGAAGCACTGTCGAGGGAGCAGCTGATGTCTCTTGAAACGTTTCCGCATGCCATCGGACATGTCCGCTATGCCACGACGGGCGGCAGTGAGATATCGAATGTCCAGCCATTCCTGTTCAAAAGCCACAAGGGCGACCTCGGACTTGCCCACAACGGCAACCTTGTGAACGCCATCAGTGTACGTGAGGCGCTCGAGGACGACGGGGCGATCTTCCAGACGTCCTCCGATTCCGAAGTGCTGGCGCACCTGATCCGCAAAAATAAGAGCCCGGACAGGAAGCAGCGCATCAAGACGGCGCTGCGCCAGCTTAAAGGTGCGTTCGCGTTCGTCATCCTGGATGAGGATTCACTGACGATCGCGCTGGATGACCACGGTGTGCGTCCGCTCATGCTCGGCATGGTGGACGGGGCCTACTGCGTGGCGAGTGAAACATGTGCCTTCACGGCCATCGGTGCAGAGTATATCCGGGATATCGAACCGGGAGAGCTGATCACACTGAGTGACAAGGGCATCGAGTATGACTACTACACGGATTCCCGCCATCCCAACATGTGCTCGATGGAATACATCTATTTTGCACGTGCAGATTCCGAATTCCGCAATACTTCGACATATACCATCCGCAAATCGCTCGGGCGTGAGCTTGCCCGGGAAATGGATGTCGATGCGGACATCGTCGTCGGTGTACCCGACTCGAGCCTGGCAGCGGCAAAAGGATTCTCGGAAGCATCCGGCATCCCGCAGGAGCAGGGGCTCCTCAAAAACCGCTACGTCGGCCGGACGTTCATTTCGAAAGGGCAGGAAGCACGCGAACGTGCAGTGCGCATGAAGCTTTCTCCTGTAAGGGATGTCGTCGAGGGAAAAAGCATCATCGTCATCGACGACTCCATCGTACGGGGTACGACAAGCCGCTTCATCGTCAAGGCACTGAAGAAGGCCGGCGCGAAGGAAGTGCATATGGGTGTATCCTCCCCGCCGCTCAAGAATCCTTGCTTCTACGGCATCGATGTCTCGACGCATGCAGAAATCATCGCATCCCAGAAATCCACGGAGGAGATCCGGGATGAAATCGGTGCCGATTCGCTGACGTACCTGTCGGTTGATGCGATGCATGATGTATACTATTCCTATGGCTCCAAAGGCCAGTGTGACGCCTGCTTCACAGGCAATTATCCTATTGAAATCATCGATCGCCTCCTGCCACAGGAGAAGGATCTGAAAACGAAAGGGGTCTGACATGTCAGAACAGTATAGAGATGCCGGCGTGGACATCACGGCCGGATACCAGGCAGTCAACCAGATCAAATCACATGTCAAACGGACGATGCGCAAGGAGGTCATCGGCGGACTCGGCGGCTTCGGTGCGGCTTTCGACCTGTCCAGCCTGAATATGAAATCCCCAGTCCTCGTTTCCGGAACGGACGGGGTCGGCACGAAACTCAAGCTTGCGATCGATCATGACCGCCATAACACCATCGGCATCGACGCCGTGGCGATGTGCGTCAACGACATCCTGACGACAGGCGCAGAGCCGCTCTATTTCCTCGACTACATCGCGGTCAATAAGGTGGTCCCGACACATATCGAACAGATCGTCGAAGGCGTTTCAGCAGGCTGCCAGATGGCGGGCTGTGCGCTCATCGGCGGCGAAACTGCCGAGATGGGGGACATGTATGGAGAAGGCGAATATGACATCGCCGGATTCAGCGTCGGCGCGGTGGAGAAGACGAAATACATCGACGGCTCGAATGCAGAGCCGGGCGACCGGATCATCGGCCTCCCTTCAAGCGGCATCCATTCCAACGGCTACAGCCTCGTCAGGAAATGGCTCACTGACTATTCGGTGGATGTAGACGATACACTGGAGGGCACACCGATCATGGACCTGCTGCTCGAACCCACACGCATATATGTAAAGAGTGTACTTTCCGTCCTGGAAGAGGTCGATGTAAAGGCGATGAGCCATATTACAGGCGGCGGATTCCTTGAGAACATCCCGCGTGCATTCCGTGAAGACACAGGGATCGACATCGATGTGTCTAAAATTGCAGTGCCGAAAATCATCGACTGGCTCATCTCCTTGGGGGAAATGGACCGTAAAGAAGCGTATAATGTATTCAACATGGGGATTGGATTCATACTCTGTGTCGCTCAGGACGATGTGGACCGCACACTCGGAATCCTGGAAGAAGCCGGAGAATCACCGCTTGTGATCGGGGAAGTGACCGATGGAAGCGGTCTGACGATCCATGGCTACTAGAGTCGCCGTCCTCGCTTCCGGCGGGGGGACTAATTTTGAAAATCTGGCGCATCGGGCCGGGGACATCGGCATCGAAATCGCCGTACTGGTCACCGACAGCGCAGATGCCTTTGCCATCAACCGTGCAGAACGGCTCGGCATTCCATATGTGGTCCATCCACGGGGGGAGCATTCGTCGAAATCGGCGCATGAATCGGCGATCATCGAAACACTCCGGACATATGACATCTCATATGTGCTGCTCGCCGGGTACATGCGGATCCTGTCGGCCGGCTTCATCGAAAGTTTCGAACGCAGCATCATCAATGTGCATCCCTCCCTGCTGCCGAGCTTCAAGGGCAGGGACGGCATACGTGATGCCTATGAGTACGGGGTGAAGGTGACCGGCGTGACCGTCCATTTCGTCGATGCCGGCATCGACACCGGGGAAATCATCGACCAGATGCCCGTGATGATAGAAGCAGGGGACACGCTTGAAGCGGTCGCACACAAAATACATGAGACGGAGTATGCACTCTATCCAAAAGCCATCAAAAAAGTTCTAAAGGAGAGAGATGATGAAGAAAGCACTCATTAGCGTTTCTGATAAGAGAGGACTTGAACCATTCGTGCGCGGTCTTGCACGCAATGACTATGAAATCTATTCCACAGGAGGCACGCTGAAGGCGATTGAATCCTTCGGGGTCCCGGTAGAGAATGTCAGCACACTGACAGGGTTCGAAGAAATACTGGACGGGCGTGTAAAGACGCTCCACCCTGCCGTCCATGGCGGCATCCTGGCGGATCGCAGCAACGAAGCACACATGGCTGCGCTCGAATCCCAGGGCATTGAGCCGATCGACCTGGTGGCAGTGAACCTCTATCCATTCAAGGAGACGGTGGCGCAGGAGGATGTGACGGAGCATGATGCGGTCGAGAACATCGACATCGGTGGACCGACCATGCTGCGTGCGGCTGCGAAGAACTTCAAGCATGTCACGACGATCGTCTCGCCGGAAGACTATGGTGAAGTCATCCAGCGCATAGAATCGGATACGCTCGATGAGACATACCGCCGCTCCCTCATGATCAAAGTGTTCCGCCATACGAACGACTACGACCAGGCGATCGTCAACCACTTCAGCCAGGCTGAAGAGACGCTCCGCTACGGCGAGAATCCACACCAGTCGGCACGGCTCGTCCGGACCACGGAGGACCGCAATACGATCCTGAATGCGGATATGCTGCACGGGAAGGCCCTGTCCTACAACAACCTGCGTGATGCCGATGCCGCATTCCAGCTCGCCAAGAAGTTCACGATGCCGGTGGCAGTCGCCGTCAAGCATATGAACCCTTGCGGTGTAGGCACCGGTGAGACGATTGCCGAAGCCTTCAGGAACGCCCATGAAGCGGACAGCCAATCCATCTTCGGCGGCATCGTCGCGCTCAACAAGACGGTCGACCGCGAAACGGCCGAACAGCTCCATTCCATCTTCCTTGAAGTCATCATTGCGCCGAGTTTTGATGAAGCGGCACTCGAAGTGCTGACGCAGAAGAAGAATGTCAGACTGCTCGAAGCGGACTTCCGTGAGGATGAGCATGCTGAGGAGTTCGTCAGCGTATCCGGCGGCTATCTCGTCCAGTCTCAGGACACCGGCGCACTCCAGGAGAACGAGATCAAGGTCGTTACGGAGAATAAACCGACGCGTGAACAGATGACGGCGATGGCACTGGCTTGGGAAGTGTCCAAGCATGTCAAAAGCAATGCGATCGTCCTTGCGAATGAGAAGCAGACCGTCGGCATCGGTGCCGGGCAGATGAACCGTGTCGGGGCGCTAAAGATCGCCATCGACCGTGCACTTGAGCTCGGCGACAATGTCGTGATGGCAAGTGACGGCTTCTTCCCTATGCCGGATACCGTCGAGCTCGCCCATGCGCATGGCATCCGGTCGGTCATCCAGCCGGGCGGTTCGAAGCGCGATCAGGAATCCATCGATTTCTGCAACGCGAATGACATGGCGATGGTCTTCACAGGCATGAGGCATTTCAAACACTAATAATGGATATCAGCCGGATGCGTCCGGCTGTTTTAATATCGGAAGGAGCGTTTTTATGAATGTTGCTGTAATCGGTGGCGGGGGCAGGGAACACGCACTCGCAAGGAAGCTCTCCGATTCGGAGCGTGTGGATAAGGTCTTCGTCATGCCCGGGAACGACGGCATGCGGGATGTTGCAGAAGTGCATCCGGAAATCGGAGAGACCGATTTCGAAGCGATGGCGGATCTTTGCACAAGTAATGCGGTGGAGTGGGTGATCGTCGGTCCGGAAGCACCGCTAAGCGGCGGCGTGGCGGATTTTCTGGAAGGGAAGGGCATCAAAGTGTTCGGACCCAGGAAGGAAGAATCCAAGGTCGAGTCCTCCAAGGCATTCGCCAAGGACATCATGGAGCGTCACGGGATTCCGACGGCGAAGTATGAATCCTTCACTGACTATGATGCTGCCTATCGATACATAGAATCGGTGGGGGCGCCGATTGTGCTGAAAAAGGATGGGCTTGCCGCAGGCAAAGGCGTCGTCGTCGCTACGGATATGGATGAGGCGCTGGCGGGTCTGGATGCACTGATGGAAGATACGGATGCGCCGGTCGTCATAGAAGAGTTCCTGGAAGGGGAGGAGTTCTCCCTGATGGTGCTCGTCAACGGCGAGTACACGCATTCCTTTGAAATCATCGCCCAGGACCATAAGCGTGCATTCGATGGTGACGAAGGACCGAATACCGGCGGCATGGGTGCCTATGCCCCGGTCGAGCATATAAAAGAGCCGGTGAGGCGGGCCGCAGTCGAACAGATCGTCGAACCGATGGCGCGTGCGATGGTGGCGGAAGGACTCGACTACTTCGGTGTCCTCTACCTCGGTGCCATCGTGACGGAGGATGGCGTCAAAGTCATTGAATTCAATGCGCGCTTCGGCGACCCCGAAGCGCAGATCCTGCTTTCACTGATGGAGGATGATTTCATTGATGTGCTTGAAAAGGTGGAGCAAAAGGAGCCATTTGAGCTGACATTTTCGCCTGCATATCAGGTGGGAGTCATGCTCGCAAGTGCGGGCTACCCGATGGCATATGAAAAAGGGCATACCATCGATTTTGATGCGGTACGCGATGCGTGCTATGTAAGCGGTCTTGAGCAGGCGGAAGATGCATGGCACTCAAGCGGCGGCCGTGTGCTCCTCGTCACCGGCGAAGGCGACTCGATCGAAGCGGCTGTAGAAGCGGCCTATTCCAATGTGGACAAAGTGAAATTTGACGAGGGGGCCCTTTTCCTGAGAAGGGATATCGCCAAAAGGGCATTGAACCGGGAATGATCAGCATCTATCTCCATAGATGCATTTGACGAGTGACAGTTGGGTCTCCAATTGTCATTGGTGAAGACAACGAGTGACAGTTGGGCCTCCAATTGTCACTGGTGAAGACAACGAGTGACAGTTGGGCCTCCAATTGTCATTGGTGAAGACAACGAGTGACAGTTGGGCCATTCAAAAATAAAAATCCACAAAAAAGGCGTCGCCAGAACACCGTCCGTGTAATGGCAACGCCTTTTTGCTATTCGAATGAATCCTGGATTTCATCCTCAGTCTTTTCAGAACCGGATTCGTCCCGCTCAAGATCTTTCCCTTTGTCCACTTTTCTGTCCGCTTCGGTATCCATCTCTTCCGATGGATTTTCCTTGGTGCGGGCTTCCTGTGCTGCATCTTCGATTTCGGATTTCTTATCTCTATCTTTAAAGTCCATTGAAATCACTCCTAGGGATACTTAGTTTGGGTTGATATCATATATATTAATTACTTATCTGCTGTTAGTTGAGGTATACCCATGGCTGGGATTTCCTAAACAAACTTTTGATATTTCTTTTTCCGGTGATGGGTCATTCCATGCATTCGGGAAGGAATTCATCTATAATGGGAAGGGATATTGAGGTGAAATCAAATGAAGTGGTTGAAGCAACAAAGTGAAGTGATAATCAGCGTCCTCCTGGGGGTGTTCTTTGTCATTCTGGGATTGTTCATACTGTTCAATACAGGCAGAATCAGAGGCAATGGAGATGCCGTGGAGACGCCGCAGATAGATACGTTCTTTGATCTGTTCGATGCTTTTTTTGTCGAGGTCCTGAACATATTGGGCATGGTCATCGGCGGGTTTCCGATCATCGCGGGCATCCTGTCGATACTCTTCGGTCTTGGGATGTTCAAGGTCGCCCAGCTCATACGGAAAACAACGGAATATGATACGGAGCTGTCATTCTTCTTCATCGGTCTCTCGTTCTTCCTGTTCCTGCTGACGACATTGCTGATGTTCCAGGTGTACGGATGGTTTGCACTCCTGTTCCTGCTGGCATTCATCGTACATATGCTCTACAACATCTTCAATGAGCAGCTGGATCCGAGGCACCGCAAGGAGCACTACATGGTCATATTGGCCTTTTATGGATTGGCCTATTTCTTTACACAGACTGCCGTCTATTCGAATATCGATAGGACGCTGTCCCCGACGGATGTTTTATCGATCAACATGTTCTTCGGCATCCTCTGGGTGCTGTCGCTCATGGCACTCTGGGTGGGGGTCTTCCTGTCGAAGTCGAAGAACCTCCTCAAGAAGCCGAAGAAGGGGGACCAGGCGACATTATCCCGGAAGAACAGGAAGCGCAGGCTGCACCCGGATGAATATCTGGGATTTTCAAAACAGCTGTATGACATGCGCAATGGGCTGCTGCACAGGGTGAAGACATTCATGGAAATCGAGTTTCCATCCTGGCTCAGGCCGAATTATATGGAACTGCTGCTCGGGACGCTTGTGCTGATCTTCGTCCTGATTGAATTCAATAATCGGCATGGGGTCTTCACAGAAGGGTATTTCAGAATATCCGACATGCAGTATATATATGAATGGGTCAACCTGTTCATCGCCCTCGCCCTGGCAGTGGCTTACCTGTTCACGACATTCTTCAACATGACGCAGAACAAGTACTACCACCGTCAGATGATCGTCATCACCGCCCTGTGGCTGAAAGTGACGGTCAGCCTTTTCATCACCCTCTTCAGGGACGTGGAACTGTCGCTGTTCATACTGCCATTCAACATCCTGCTCGTCCTATTGACGACACCGCTGCTCATCATAAGCATATTCAAGGAATTTCATGAAAAGGGGAGATAACAGATGAAGCATATTGAACATCATACTTTTACAGGGAGAACAGACAATCCGGATGTGAAGGAACGTGTGCATCAGGTCATCAGCCAGTGGAGTGAAGAGACGCCTGCCAGCGTACCGGTATTCATCGGTTTCCGCTCTGATGAAGGGGTGCGGCGCAACAAGGGGCGCACCGGTGCATTCGATGGGCCGGTGAAAGTCCGGCAGAAGATGGCATCACTGCCTTATACGGAACCTGTATACGACTACGGCAGTGTCGTGGGAGATGAGGATCTGGAAGCTTCCCAGGAGGCCCTCGGTGAATGTGTGAGGGAGGTGCTCGCCTGCGACCAGTTCCCGCTCATCATCGGCGGCGGTCATGAGACGCTCTACGGCCATTACCTCGGTGTGCGGAATGCCTATCCGGACAAGCGGATTGCGGTGGTGAACTTCGATGCCCATTTCGACCTGCGGGATGAAAGGCCGTCTTCCGGTACGATGTTCCACCAGATCCTATCCGAAGATCGGAACATCGACTATCATGTCCTCGGAATCCAGTCTTCCGGAAATACCAGGACATTGTTCGATACGGCGGATGCATTGGGCGTGCACTATGCAATGATGGATGAAGTGCGGTCCACAGACGTATACGCACGCACCCTCTCCAAGCTGTCGGAATATGATGCTGTGTTCGGGACGCTCTGCATGGATTCGGTGCAGCAGAGTGTGGCACCCGGCACGAGCATGCCTGCCCAGAACGGCTATACGGCGCAGGAAATTCATGGTATGGTGGCACAACTTGCCAAGCTTTCCAATCTTGTAAGCTTCGACATCAGTGAAGTGGCCCCGGCCCTTGATACCGATGACCGGACAAGCAGTCTGGCCGCAAGTCTATTCCACACCTTCATGACAGAAAGGGAGACGTTTTGATGAATACGATACAGCTGAAAAGAGGACACGAACGTGCCTATATGAATGGGCAGCTGAACATAGATAGAGAAGACTTGAGCGACGACACATTCCTGAAGGATGGCGAAATCGTCAAGCTAGAAGATACCTATGGCAGGCTGATCGGCATCGCCATGATCAGTTTTGAGCAGAAGGCCCAGGGCTGGGTGCTGACGCGGGATGAGCAGGAGGCGATAGACGATGCCTTCATTGGCCGGCGGATCAGGGAAGCACTGGAGAAGCGCGCGCCCCTATACAATCAGGAGGATACGACGGCATTCCGCCTCTTCAATGAAATCGGGGACGGCATCGGCGGCTTCACCGTCGACAACTATGACAACCATCTCCTCATCACCTTCTATTCCCGGGGCATCTACAAGATCCGCGACCTGATCATCAAGACTTTGATGGTGGAGCTGAAACCGGACTCCATTACGGAGCAGACGCGTTTCAGCAATCAGGGGAAGATGGAGACGATAAACCGACGCATCATGGGGAATGTCGAATTTCCCATTACTGTAAAGGAATCCGGGATGATCTACAGTGTCCATCTCGATGAAGGACCGATGACTCGGCTGTTCCTGGATCAGCGCGAAACACGCAAGACGCTGATGCACAACCCATCCAATGCGAAATCCTTCCTCAACCTCTTCAGCTACAGCGGGACATTTTCAATCGCAGCGAGAGAGGGTGGAATGATGACGACAAGCGTCGACCTGGCGAAGCGGAGCAGGGAACTGATTACAGAAAACTTCAATGCCAACAATATGTCGCTTGAGGGCCAGAGCATCTATATAATGGAAGCTTTCGAGTTCTTGAAATATGCGGAGCGGAACCGGCAGCGCTTCGATGCGATACTGATCGACCCGCCGAGCTTCTCACGCTTCGGCAAAAAGGTGTTCAAAGTGGAGCGGGATTTCCCGAAGCTCATCGGGGAGGCGCTTAAAGTGCTGAAGCCAGGGGGCCATCTGATACTCAGCCAGAACCTGGAGTCCTTTACATTGAATCAGTTCAAGCGTCAGATCGACAAGACGCTGACCAATGCCGGATATTCCTATACGCTTGTAGATGTCAAGGGACTGCCCAAGGACTATCCGACAGTGAAGGGATACAAGAACGGCAAGTACCTCAAGGTGGTTACAGTTCAGATCAACAAGTAGGTTGGTTATCAGTGGAGCAAAATGGGTATATTCAAAGCGACAATGATCAAAATAATGTGCAAAGGAGTTTTGAATATGTGCGCCCAACCGCTCACCGAACAGCAGATAGAGGAAAAAGAACAGAAAGCCCGTGAAATGGTCCATCAGAAATCCCTATACTCTTCCATCGCAGCCGCCCTGCCGATACCATTGCTCGATGTCGGTACGGATATGAAGCTGATGAAGGATATCAAACAGGAGGCCGAAGAGATCTTCGGCTTCGACCACAATCAGGTGAATGACATTTCCGACGACCTGATGAACCGTGCGGCCGTGATGGCGACCAGCATCGGGAGCGAATTCATAGGCAGCCAGACGACCAAGATGCTGCTGAAGAGGGGGTCCAAGAATTCCAAGCTCACTAAGTTTGGGATCATCCCGCTCCTCAGCAGGGTCATCGGTGCTGCAGTAAGCTATAAAGTGATGCAGAAACTTGGCAACGACTACGTCGACAAATGTGTCGAAGTGGCCAAAAGCCAGACGGTCTGACAGATTTATGCTCCTTCTTCGGGGAAACTTCCCGAAGAGGTTTTTTTAAATGTGGGCCTGGCCTGGAGTAGGAATATAATTTTTGACCCATGTGGGACAAAAAGTGAAAAGTTTATGCCTGCAACGATGGTGGTATATTAGAATATCGCAATTATACGTGGTACAATGAAGCTAACCATGTATGTCTATCATGTAAACTTATAACGCATTCTAAAGGAGACTAACGCAATGGAACAAAAATCTTATCTCATTACAGACGAAACAGGAATTCACGCAAGGCCAGCTACAATTCTGGTACAGACAGCATCCAAATTCGATTCCGACATCCAGCTTGAATACAACAGCAAGAAAGTGAATCTCAAATCCATCATGGGCGTCATGTCACTTGGTGTAGGCAAGGATTCCGAAGTGACAGTCTACGCGGAAGGCAAAGATGAAACTGAGGCAATCGAAGCGATTACTGAAACTCTCTCCAAAGAAGGACTGACCGACTGATGTCAAACATGCTGAAAGGAATTGGTGCGAGTGACGGTGTAGCGATTGCACCTGTATACTCCCTGGAAGAGCCTGATTTGTCATTTGACGGCAAACAGATTGAACCCGGCCAGGAAAATGCCGAGGTTGAACGTTTCAAGGCTGCTTTCAACCAATCCAAAGTGGAAATCACCAAAATCAGGAATCATGCGGAAGAGGCTGTCGGCCCGGAGCATGCCGCGATATTCGACGCACACCTGCTTGTGCTCGATGATCCGGAGTTCCTCGGACCGATTGAAGCCCATATCCGCAACGACCAGAAGAGTGCGCCTCAGGCACTTCTGGAAACGCGTGACCAGTTCGTTGCAATCTTCGAGAATATGGAGAATGAATACATGAAGGAACGGGCGGCGGATATCAAAGATGTATCCAAGCGCGTCCTCGCCCATATGCTCGGAAAGGAACTGCCTGACCCGAGTAAGATCGATACACCTGTTGTGATTGTTGCAGAAGATCTGACGCCTTCGGACACAGCCCAGCTGGATAAGAATTTCGTCAAAGGTTTTGTGACGAATGTGGGCGGACGTACGTCCCACTCTGCAATCATGTCCCGTTCCCTCGAGATACCGGCTGTCGTCGGAACGAAGGAGATAACGGCTGTTGCGAAAGTCGGCGATGATATCATCGTGGATGGCAGCGCAGGGGAAGTCATCGTCAATCCGACTGAAGAGGAAGTCCTGGTCTATAAGGACAAGGAAGCACGTGTACAAGAAGAGAAGGCGGAACTGCAGAAGCTTGTAGATGAACCATCCGAAACGATGGACGGCATCGCTGTGGAGCTCGCTGCGAACATCGGTACGCCGGACGACCTGGACGGCGTGAAATCGAACGGCGCCGAAGGCATCGGCCTCTACCGTACCGAGTTCCTCTATATGGGCAGGAATGAGCTGCCGACTGAAGAGGAACAGTACGAAGCCTACAAGAAGGTGCTTAAGGATATGGATGACAAGCCGGTCGTCGTACGTACACTGGATGTCGGCGGAGACAAGGAACTGCCTTACCTGGATCTGCCGAAGGAAATGAATCCTTTCCTCGGCCACCGCGCCGTGCGCATGACGCTAGATAACCCGGATCTGTTCAGGACACAGCTGCGTGCACTGCTCCGTGCGAGCCAGCATGGCAACCTGAAGATCATGTTCCCGATGATTGCGACGATAGATGAATTCAACCGTGCGAAAGCACTGCTGATCGAAGAGAAGGACAAGCTCGTCGATGAAGGTGAGAAGATCAAAGAGGATATCGAAGTCGGTATCATGGTCGAAATCCCTTCAGCGGCAATCCTCGCAGACCAGTTTGCGAAAGTGGTGGACTTCTTCTCCATCGGAACGAATGACCTGATCCAGTACACGATGGCTGCAGACCGGATGAACGAGTCCGTAAGCTATCTGTACCAGCCGCACCATCCTGCACTTCTCAGACTCATCAAGATGGTCATTGATGCAGCTCACAAGGAAGGCAAATGGGCCGGTATGTGCGGAGAGATGGCCGGCGATGAACAGGCTGTGCCACTGCTTCTTGGGCTCGGACTCGATGAGTTCTCCATGAGCGCATCTTCAGTATTGAAGGCACGCAAGCAGATTTCCCAACTCAAGAAGACGGATATGGAACGTCTGGCCGCATCCGCAATCGAATGCAAGGATTCGGAAGAAGTGCTTGCACTGGTTGAGGAATATACAGGCAGGATATAGAAACATCACACGCACGGATGCATCCGTGCGTGTTTTTTGCCGTCATGATTGCAGAAAAGGGCTGAGGAGGATCAGATGATGAAGGAAACTGTGCGCCGTCCGATGGAACTCTATCTTACGCTGCCGATTCTTGCTTTCGCACTCTATGATTTTGCCAACACCATATTCAGCGCCAACATCGTCACCCTGTTCTTCCCCCAGTATATTACCGAGATGGTGGGGACCAACCCGCGGCTCGAACAGATAGCATCCACCATCATCGCCTATGCGAATGCCGTGGCGGCGATACTGCTGATCGCATTCGCTCCCCTCTATGGGGTGACGATGGACCGGACCGGCAGGCGCAGGCGGTATGTCATCCTATTTACACTGCTGTGTGTCACCGTCTCTGTAGGCATGGGGATGTTCGGCGGCATGGACACAGCAAGGTGGTTCGGACTGCCGAACGGACTTGTATTGACCATACTGTTCTTCGTCGCCGCAAAGTTCGCCTTCAACTCGGGCAATGTCTTCTATGATGCCATGCTCTCGAGTTTAGGCAATAAAAAGGAGATTCCCCTCATTTCGGGCTATGGGGTTGCGCTGGGGTATATGGGCACCCTGTTCGGCATCTTCTCGGTTCTCCTGATCATCGGGGACGGGGCGGTGCATCATACATTCTGGCTGTCCGGGCTGCTCTTCCTCATCTTTGCGCTGCCGCTGTTCCTCATCAATAGGGACCCGCCAAGAGCACAGAAGCCGAAGCAGGCTTTTCTGAAAGGGTACCGGGACATCTATAGGACATTCGTCGAAGCACGGGAGTATCCATCCATATTCTATTTCATGATCGCTTATTTCTTCGTCAACGACGCCCTGGCTACTGCAATCGCGATGATGCAGCCCTATGCCACGACGGTCGTCGGGTTCGAGCCGGGTACCTTCCTCATCATCTTCATGGTGGCGACACTGTTCAGCATCATCGGGGCGATCGTATTCAGCTTCATCAATAGGGGATTCGGTTCGAAGCGCACTTTCGTAATCATCGCCGTGCTGCTGGCGGTCGCGGTGGCGATAGCGGCCATACCGCTGCCGATGTGGACTTTCTGGATCGCGGCTTCGCTCTTCGGCGTTGCGATGGGATCGACTTGGGTGGTGAGCCGGACGATGATCATAGAACTTTCCCCAGAAGGAAAAGAAGGGCAGTTCTTCGGTCTGTTCGCCTTCAGCGCAAAAATGAGTGCTGTCATAGGTCCCTTCATATATGGTTCGATCACACTGATACTGGCGGATTATGGAGTGCTGGCATCCCGCATGGCGATCACGAGCCTCATCGTCATGATTGTGATCGGGATACTGTTCCACCTTAGGGTCAAGGAGGACGGATCACCAGTTTAAATAATTGTAATTCAGGGCATGATACGGTAGAATAATAAAATGAGAATGATAATTATTTCACAAAATTGTCATGAATTCATCATGATCTTGAATGCCATAGAGGGACAATCCGTCTTATATTCAGGATACATTAATTGAGAGGTGATCGAATGGATGAGGTAATCATTGGTCGTGTACTGACTGCATCCACTTTGGGATTTCATATAATTTTTGCGACGATCGGTGTCGGCATACCGATTGTCTTCATGGTTCTGGAATTTCTGGGACTGCAGAATAAGGATGCCATGTACTTGACCATGGCAAGAAGGATAGCGAAAGGATATACGGTGACTGTCGCCGTCGGCGTCGTGACCGGGACCATCATCGGTCTCCAGCTCTCCCTGATATGGCCGGACTTCATGCGGCTCGGCGGACAGATCATCGCGCTGCCGCTGTTCATGGAAACATTCGCCTTCTTCTTCGAGGCGATATTCCTCGGCATCTTCCTGTATACATGGGACCGCTTCAAAAACCCATGGCACCACTGGCTGCTCAACATACCGATCGTCATCGGTTCGACTTTGTCCGCCGTGTTCATCACGACAGTCAACTCGTTCATGAACACGCCGGCAGGGTTCGATCTTGTGGATGGCGCTCTGGTCAATGTGGATCCGCTTGCAGCTATGTTCAACCCCTCCAGCTGGGTAAGGATATTCCACGTCGTAGTCACGGCATACATGACGGCGGTATTCATCATCGCTTCGATAGGTGCCTTCAAGCTGCTCCGTTCCAAGTTCAAGGAGGACAGGGAATATCATAAGAAGGGGCTCAAAGTCATGATGGTGCTCGGCCTGGTCATGGCTTCCCTGACAGTGCTCGCCGGAGACTTTTCGGCAAAATTCCTGCATGAGCATCAGCCTGAAAAGCTGGCGGCGATGGAGTGGCACTTTGAGACCGAAGACAATGCGGATCTGATCCTTTTCGGGGTCCTCGATGAGGAGACCCAGGAGGTCAGCTACGCGCTCAAGATACCGAGTGTGCTCAGTTTCCTCGCCGGCAATTCCTTCGATACCGAGGTGACCGGCCTGAACGACATACCGGAGGATGAACAGCCGCCGCTGATCATCCACTACTTCTTCGACATGATGGTGTTCTTCGGGATGTACGGGCTGACCGTGGCCCTCATCTACTTCCTGGCGAAGTTCTCGAAGTTCGATGAACACCATCCGGCGCTCCTCTATGCCTATGTACTGACCGGTCCGTTATCGATGGCGGCAATAGAATCCGGCTGGTTCCTGGCAGAAATGGGCCGCCAGCCGTGGATCCTGCGCGGCTATATGCGGGTGTCTGAGGCTGTGACCAACGCCGACGGCCTCGGTCTGACCCTGATTGCATTCGTACTGCTCTATGCAGTGCTCGGCGTCACATGCATCTACGTACTGCTCAGGATGTTCCAGGGCAAAAGTGCCGATACGGAACGCCTTAAGATGTACGGGGAGGACTACAAAGGAGGTCGGCTGCCATGAACTATGAAATCATCGGGGTGACCGTGCTGTGGACATTCCTTTACGGATATATCATCGTGGCATCGATCGACTTCGGTGCCGGCTTCTTCAACTTCTACTCGAAGCTCACAGGGGACGATAACGTCATCAGCCCGATCATCCAACGCTATTTGAGTCCAGTATGGGAAGTGACGAACGTCTTCTTCGTCTTCTTCTTCGTCGGCATCGTCGGTTTCTATCCGGATACGGCATACTACTATGGGACGACACTGCTGATTCCCGGAAGCATCGCGCTGATACTGCTTGCGATACGCGGCAGCTACTATGCCTTCAACTCCTACAACAAGGAGCCGAAACTGTCCTGGACATTCCTCTACGGAGGCACAGGCCTGCTGATACCAGCCTCGCTTTCCATAGCCCTTGTCATATCGGAGGGAGGCTATATCATCGAGGAGGGGGATGGCATCCAGCTGCAGCTCGAGGAACTGCTGTTCAGCACCTATGGATGGTCGGTCGTATTCCTGGCCATCATCACCGTCCTCTATGTCTCCAGCGGCTTCCTGACATTCTATGCGGCGCGGGCCAAGGATTCGCAGGCACTGCACCTTGTGCGCAGATGGTTCCTCATATGGACGCTGCCGATGCTGTTCATTTCGCAGTTCGTCTTCCTGGGGCTCCGGGAACACAACTATGAACACTTCATCCGTGCCCAGGATTACTGGTACCTGTTCGGGCTGAGCCTCGCTTCAATGGGCATTGCAGTCTTCCTGATTTGGAGGAAGCGCGCATTCGGACTTGCATTCATCATGATCATGCTTCAGTTTGCCTTTGCCTTCTACGGATACGGCATCAGCAAGCTGCCCTACATCCTGTATCCGTATGTGGACATCAATACGGCCGTCGTCAATGAGAGCATGGCTTTCAGTTTGACAGTCGTCTTCATTTTAGGTTTACTATTATTGGTGCCAAGTCTTGTCCTTCTCATGAGACTGTTCCTGTTCGACAAGGAGTATGTACAGGGAAAGGACAACAGCAAGTACTAACATTGAGGATGGACAGGTGATAAGATGAATAAAGATTATGCAGTCATCGGGCTCGGCCGGTTCGGGGGGAGCATCGTCCGTGAACTCAGGGTGCTTGAAATGGATGTTCTGGCGGTCGACGTGGATGAGAACCGCGTCAATGAGTTCATAGACATCGCAACCCAGGCCGTCATCGGCGATACGACTGACGAAACGGTGCTGAAGGACCTCGGCCTCGGCAACTTCGACAATGTCATCGTGGCGATCGGCGACAACATCCAGTCGAGCATACTGACGACACTGCTGCTCAAGGACCTTGGTGTCAAGAAGGTAAGCGTAAAGGCCCAGAATGACTACCATGCACGCGTGCTTGAGAAGATCGGCGCCGATGTCGTCATCCATCCGGAGCGGGATATGGGACGCAGGGTCGCCCATAAGCTCGCCTCGAGTTCGGTGCTTGATTATCTGGAACTGTCCGATGAACATTCGATCGTCGAGATCATGGCCGAGGAGAAGCTCTCGGACCAGTCGCTGCTCGACCTCGATATACGGGCAGAGTACGGAGTCAGCGTCATTGCGATCAAACGGGGTGAGGACATCATCGTCAGCCCCGATCCGACGGTCAATATCCAGAAGGAGGATATACTCATCATGATCGGCAACGATGATGATCTGACACGCTTTGAAAAGTCATTGACCCGATAAAAAAAGAACATCCGGCAGCGCCGGATGTTCTTTTTTATTTCTGCTGATCGACTCTCATGATCGTCGGTAGGATCATTGGTTTCCTGTGTGTCTTGCGGTATAGATGGTTGCTCAGCTCTTCGATGATGAGCTGTTTTACGTGGTACCATTCTACATTTTCCTTCGTATTCAGGAGGTTGATGACATCTCCCTTGATCTTCTTCTCTGCACTGCGGATGAGACCGTAGGATTCACGCATGTATACGAACCCGCGCGATATGATGTCAGGACCGCTGAGCAGCGTCTTCGTCTCGAAGTCGATGGAAACGACGACGATCGCAAGACCTTCCTCGGAGAGGTCCTTCCTGTCCCGGAGGACGATGTTGCCGATATCGCCGATGCCGATGCCGTCGACGAAGACGGTGCCGGCAGGCACTCTATGGCTGTGCCTTGCGCTGTCACGCTTCAGTGCCAGCACATCACCGATCTCCATGAGGAAGATGTTGTCTGGATCCATCCCGGTGTTCACTGCAAGCTCCTTGTGGAGGTGCAGCATACGGTACTCGCCGTGGATCGGCATGAAGTACTTCGGACGCATCAGGCGGAGCATCAGTTTCTGCTCTTCCTGGGAACCGTGGCCGGATGTGTGGATGTTCGACAGTTTGCCGTGTATCACATCTGCGCCGGCCTTGTACAATGCATTGATCGTACGGTTGATGCTGAGCGTGTTGCCCGGAATCGGAGATGAACTGAAGACGACGGTGTCGTCCGGGATGATGCTGATCTGACGGTGTGTACCGTTGGCAATCCGCGAGAGGGCTGCCATCGGCTCGCCCTGGGATCCCGTACACAGCATCATGACCTTGTGCTTTTCGATGCTGTTGATCATCTTCGGTTCGATGAATGTCTCAGGCGGTGCTTTGATGTAGCCGAGTTCAAGGCCGATCTTGATGTTGTTTTCCATGCTGCGTCCGAATATGCAGATCTTGCGGTCGAATTTTATCGCAGCGTCGATCGCCTGCTGCACACGATAGATGTTGGAAGCGAATGTGGCGAAGATGATGCGGCCGCTGCATTTCCTGAATATGTCCTCGACATTCTGGCCGACTTCCTTTTCACTGATCGTGAAGTTCGGTACAGTCGCGTTCGTCGAATCGGACAGGAGGCAGAGTACGCCTTCTTCCCCGAGTGCTGCCATCTTGGCGATGTTTGCAGGTTCTCCGACCGGTGTGAAGTCGAATTTGAAGTCGCCCGTGTGGACGATGTTGCCTTCCGGCGTCCGTACGATCACACCATATGCCTCCGGGATGGAGTGGGTGGTGAGGTAGAACTCGACGGACATATGCTTGAACTTGAGCACCGTGTCCTCCTTGATCGGGTTGAGCTCTGCAGTACGCAGAAGGTGGTGTTCCTCGAGCTTGTTGCGGATCAGGCCGAGCGCAAGCGGACCGGAATAGATTGGAACATTGATTTCCTTGAGCAGGAAAGGAATGCCGCCGATGTGGTCCTCGTGGCCGTGGGTGATGATCAGTGCGCTGATCCGTTCCTTGTTCTCCTTGAGATAGGTGTAGTCCGGAATGACATAGTCGATGCCAAGCTGTTCATCATCCGGAAATTTGATGCCTGCGTCAATCATAATGATCTCGTCTTTATATTCGATACAATAGGTGTTCTTGCCGATTTCCCCGAGTCCCCCGAGGGCAAAAACGCCTACTTCTCCGTTTTCAAGTCCCATCAGGCGTTTTCAACCTTGAAATCTTCGTTATGCTCTTTTTCGTATTCCAGGTGTGAGGGACTCAATTCCTGTACGAATTCGATATTGTATGATGAATCGCTTAAAATGCTGCGGACTTCCGTTTCGGATTCCGCTTCGTAATAGCGTGTGAGGGTGTCCTCACGGATGATGCGGCTATCCAGTGCTTCCTGGAAAAAAACTTTGAATACTGCCATTTAATATATTCTCCTTTTGCTTTTATATGCATGATTTCCAAACCATTAAAAAAATGTGCGCTGTAAGAAGCAGCACAGGAAAGAGGGTGGGTCAGTCCCTCTTCATGAATTCGTTGTTCAGCAACCCTTTCCTACCGAGAATGCGTCCAAGCCTCTGCTTCAGCCTTTTTCTCAACCGTTTGAGCAATAAGACCACATCCCTTATCAGCTTAAGTTTATTTTACATTATAGACGGAAGACATGCAAAGACTTTATAATGGTGGGGAATGGGGGGAGAGAGATGAAGGACAAGCGTATACTGGAAGGGGTGCTCCTCGAGATGGAGCGCCAGGATAGGAATATGACGATGGTGGAGTTCAACATCCATCCGGACATGGTGGTCATGAACTACATCTATGATGCGCATGAAACGGTCGAGGATGTGCACAAGAAGCGCCATGACCACGACCCGGAGATCATGGACCATGAAACGTTCGCGGGACTTAAGGACAAGCTGTATGAAAACAATGTACCATTCAGGGAGAGGCGGGATGAATTCATCTGACCGCATCCACTGCAGAAAAAAGAAGCGGCTCGATCGAGCCGCTTCATCTCTATTCTACAGGAGTAGCTCCATTCTTCGGCTCCATCGGCAGTTCATCGTCGATGCGGTCATAGAACATGATGCCATCGAGGTGGTCGAGTTCATGCTGCAGCACGACTGCAAGCATGCCCTTCGCCTTCACTTCCACCGGTTCGCCGTGGATGTCTGTGGCAGTGACCCTTATCCTCTGGTAGCGGTGCACGAGGCCCGGGATCTCCTCATCGACGCTGAGGCAGCCTTCACCGCCCGGGAGATAGGTCTCGGTCACCGAATGGCTTTTCACCTTCGGGTTGATCAGCATGTAATCATGGAGGACCTCCCCTTCGTCACCTTCCATATAGATGGCGAGCATGCGCTTATTGAGGCCGACCTGTGGTGCTGCAAGGCCGACGCCGGGACGGAGGCCGTACTTCTCAGAGGCTTCGGGATCCTGTGAATTGACGAGATATTCCCTCATCTCCTTGAGCTCCGAGACCGTCTCTTCATCTATATCTTCGACTTCCGCGACTTTCGTCCGGAGCATCGGATCGGGGTCCCGTACGATATCTTTCATTGTCAACAAAATAAACCCTCCTGTTTTATCTATACTATTATTTATTATACTATAATACTCAGGGGAACGTGAATTTCTCAAACATATAGACTCAAAAAAATTATCGGAGGTAGGGAAATGAAGAAAATGATAGGGAGCCTGCTGATTTTTTCAGTAGTGATTGCTGGATGCTCATCGGACGAAGATGAGCTATTGGATTTTTATAATGCGTTTCAAGAGACCGTCGAGGTGGAAAAGGAGATAGAGGATGTGACAGCGACGTTTGACGAGCTGGAAGCCGAAAAGGCGGAACTCCAGCAGTCCCTAGAATCCGCCACCAGGGATGAGCTGACTGAAATCAGCGGACAGCTGGTCGAAAATGCTGATGCCAGAATTGCCCAGCTCGATGAGGAAATAGCCATCATGGGTGAAAGCCGGAGCCGCATGGAAGCATCGGAACAGTACATCAGCGAGATATCGAATGAGTCCAACCGCGATAAGGCACAGTCGCTGGTGGACGCGATGGACCAGAGATACAATGAGCATGGAGACATGATCGGCAGCTACAAGACGGTCCTTGAAAGTGAAAGGGATATATTCGAATATCTTGGTGACGAGGACATTTCCCAGGATGAAGTCGACGAAAGGCTGAACAACCTGGACGAAGAGTACCAGCAGGTGCAGGAGGATGCACAGACGTTCAGCGAGCAGACCGAGAATGTGAACCAGATCAAACAGGAGATCGAGTCGCTGATCGAATCATAAGTGATGGAAGCGCTGTATTATATAACAGATATTACTGTTTTAGTACAGTGAACGTTGATTTAAAGGGGTTTTGAAGCCTCTGTTACAGTCCGGTTTTATTTACTATTATAACAGCATATGGTAAGATAACTGATGATAAATGAAAATTTGAAAGGTATGGTGAACTGTTTATGGCACCGAAGAAAAAGAGCTTCGATCCGGTCAAGACACTTGAAGAGATCGAAAGCAAATTTGAAATGTTTCAGATTTTGGACCAGGACGGCAAGATAGTGAATGAAGACTACATGCCTGACCTCTCGGATGAAGATCTGGTGGAACTCATGGAACGTATGGTATGGACACGGGTGCTCGACCAGCGTTCAATCTCCCTCAACCGCCAGGGACGCCTCGGCTTCTATGCGCCGACGGCAGGGCAGGAAGCTTCCCAGCTTGGCAGCCAATACGCACTTGAAGGGGAGGACTACATCCTGCCGGGCTACCGTGACGTGCCCCAGCTGATCTGGCACGGCCTTCCGCTGACCCAGGCATTCCTCTTCTCAAGAGGACACTTCAAAGGGAACCAGTTCCCTGAAGGCGTCAACGCCCTCAGCCCTCAGATCATCATCGGCGCGCAGTATGTACAGACTGCCGGTGTGGCGCTCGGAATCAAGAAGCGTGGCAAGGATGCTGTAGCGATCACATACACAGGTGACGGTGGTACATCCCAGGGCGACTTCTATGAAGGCATCAACTTTGCAAGTGCCTACAAGGCGCCGGCAATCTTCGTCATCCAGAACAACAACTATGCGATTTCCACGCCGCGTGAACTGCAGACGGCTGCGAAGACACTTGCACAAAAGGGTGTAGCTTCAGGCGTACCGAGTGTGCTCGTGGACGGCATGGATCCGCTCGCAGTATATAAGGTGACGAAGGATGCACGTGACCGTGCAGTGGCAGGAGATGGACCGACAGTCATCGAAATGCTCTGCTACCGCTTCGGACCGCACACGATGGCCGGGGACGACCCGACCCGTTACAGGACTTCCGATGAGGATTCCGACTGGGAGAAGAAGGATCCCCTCGTACGTTTCCGCAAGTTCCTTGAAGAGAAGGACCTCTGGAACGAAGAGAAGGAGAACGAAGTGATGGAGCAGGCCAAGGAAGATGTCAAGAAAGCGATAAAAGAAGCAGACAATACTGAAAAGCAGACAGTTACACAACTGATGGAACTCATGTACGACGAAATGCCATCCAATCTGGAAGAGCAGTATGAAGTCTACAAAGAAAAGGAGTCGAAATAATCAATGGCACAGATGACAATGATCCAGGCAATCACTGATGCGATGGCCACTGAACTCAGAAATGATGAGAACGTTCTCGTCTTCGGTGAAGACGTCGGCGTAAACGGTGGGGTATTCCGGGCAACAGAAGGCCTGCAGAAAGAATTTGGCGAAGCGCGCGTCTTCGATACGCCCCTTGCCGAAAGTGGACTTGCTTCAATGGGGCTCGGCCTCACACTTGAAGGATTCCGTCCAGTTGTCGAAATCCAATTTTTCGGCTTCGTATTCGAGGCGATGGACGGTATCGCCGGCCAGATTGCGCGCCACAGGCACCGTTCAGGGGCGAGCAAGGAAATGCCGGTCGTTATCCGCGCGCCATTCGGCGGCGGCGTACACACGCCGGAACTCCACGCTGACTCCCTCGAAGGCCTGATGGCCCAGACACCGGGTCTGAAAGTGGTCATCCCTTCCAATCCGGTGGACGCGAAGGGGCTGCTCATCCAGGCGATCCGTTCGAACGATCCGGTCATCTTCCTCGAGCACATGAAGCTCTACCGTTCATTCCGCGAAGAAGTGCCTGAAGAGGACTATACGGTGGAAATCGGCAAAGCTGATGTGAAGCGCGAGGGTGATGACATCACACTGATCGCCTACGGTGCAATGGTGCAGGAGGCGATCAAGGCTGCGGATACACTTGCAGAAGAAGACATCTCTGCAGAAGTCGTCGACCTGCGTACAGTCTCCCCGATCGACTACGAAACACTTGTCGAATCCGTAGAGAAGACGAACCGTGCGGTGGTGATCCAGGAAGCACAGCGCCAGGCGGGTGTTGCAGCAAATGTCGCTGCAGAACTTTCCGAGCGTGCGATACTGAGCCTGGAAGCACCGATCATGCGTGTAACGGCACCGGATACAGTGTATCCATTCACACAGGCAGAAGGCGTATGGCTCCCGAATAAGGAAGACATCGTCGAGCGTGCAAAACAAGTCTTGGACTTTTAATCAGCAGAGGAGGAAATACTGTGGCATTTGAATTCAAACTGCCGGATATCGGTGAAGGTATCCATGAAGGTGAAATCGTCAAGTGGTTCATAGGAGAAGGCGATGAAATCAAGGAAGACGATGTACTCGCGGAAGTTCAGAACGACAAGGCGGTTGTTGAGATCCCATCCCCAGTGGACGGCACAATCAAGAAACTGCATGTTGAAGAGGGTACAGTAACGACCGTCGGCGAGACGATCGTGACGATCGACGACGGCTCCGAAGATTCCGGTGAAGAAGAACCGGAAAAAGAGGAGAAAGAAGAGAAGGAAGAGGACAAGAAAGAAGAGAAAAAGGAATCTTCCGATAAAAAAGAAGAAAAAGAAGAAGAGACAAAAGAGGAATCCTCTGAAGAGGAAACGGACGACAAGGATTCCGGCGAAGAGAAATCCGGTGGACGCGTCATCGCGATGCCATCCGTACGCAAGTTCGCACGCGACAATGATGTCGACATCACTGAAGTATCAGGCAGCGGCAAAAACGGCCGGGTTCTGAAAGAGGATGTAGAAGCATTCATGAACGGTGACCAGACATCCGCGGATTCCGAAGAGGAAGCGGAAGCATCCGAAGCACAGGAAGAGCAGGCTGAAGGCAAGCAGGAGAAACAGGCTGCGCCTGAAGGCGAGTTCCCTGAGACGCGCGAGAAGATGAGCGGCATGAGAAAAGCGATTGCGAAGGCAATGGTGAACTCCAAGCAGACATCCCCTCACGTGACGCACCTCGATGAAATTGAAGTACAGGCCCTATGGGACCACAGGAAGAAATTCAAAGGTGTGGCAGAGGAGCAGGGCGTCAAGCTCACATTCCTCCCATATGTCGTGAAGGCACTCGTGTCCATGCTCAAGAAATATCCTGAGTTCAACACTTCAATCGATAATGAAACATTTGAAGTTATCCAGAAACATTATTATAATGTTGGTATTGCTGCGGATACGGAACGCGGACTTGTCGTGCCTGTCGTTAAGCATGCAGACAAGAAATCCATGTTTGAAATCTCCGATGAAATCAACAATCTTGCTGTGAAGGCACGTGATGGCAAGCTGTCCGGTGAAGAGATGAAGGGCGGATCCATGACGATCTCAAACCTTGGTTCAGCAGGTGGACAGTGGTTCACTCCTGTCATCAACCAGCCGGAAGTTGCAATTCTCGGCATTGGCCGCATCGAACAGAAGGCCATTGTAAGAGATGGAGAAATCGTTGCAGCACCAGTGCTTGCACTTTCACTCAGCTATGATCACAGACAGATTGATGGTATGACAGCACAGAATGCCCTGAACCATGTTAAACGTTTGCTTAACAATCCAGAATTACTATTAATGGAGGGATAATTACAGATGGTAGTTGGAGATTTTCCTATTGAAACTGACACAATTGTAGTTGGCGCAGGCCCAGGAGGCTATGTTGCAGCAATCCGCGCAGCACAGCTCGGCCAGAAAGTGACGATCGTCGAGAAGAATGTTCTTGGTGGTGTATGTCTGAACGTTGGATGTATTCCTTCCAAGGCTCTGATCTCTTCTTCACACCGTTTCCACCAGGCCCAGCATTCCGAAGATATGGGTGTCATCACCGAAGATGTCAAACTTGATTTCTCAAAAGTGCAATCCTTCAAGGAAAGCGTAGTCAAAAAGCTGACCGGCGGTGTAGAAGGCCTGCTTAAAGGTAACAAGGTTGAAATCGTCAAAGGCGAAGCATACTTCGTCGATGAAAACAAAATGAAAGTCATGGACGAAAAGCAGTCCCAGACCTACGAGTTCAAAAATGCGATCATCGCTACAGGTTCCCGTCCAATCGAAATTCCAGGCTTCAAATTCGGTGAGCGTGTACTGGATTCCACAGGTGCGCTTGCACTTGAGGAGAAACCTGAAAAGCTCGTCGTAATCGGCGGCGGCTACATCGGTTCCGAGCTTGGTACAGCCTATGCGAACTTCGGTACTGAAGTGACGATTCTTGAAGGTGCAAAAGACATCCTCGGCGGATTCGAAAAGCAGATGACGCAGCTCGTCAAGAAGAACCTCAAGAAAAAAGGCGTGAAGATCGAAACTGAGGCGATGGCCAAAGAAGCCGAAGAGACCGAGAACGGTGTCAAGGTGACTTATGAAGTCAAAGGCGAGACGAAGGAGATCGAAGCGGACTACGTGCTCGTCACAGTCGGCCGCCGTCCAAACACAGATGAACTCGGTCTTGAAGAGCTCGGAATCAAAATGACGGATAAAGGCATCGTTGAAGTGGACAAGCAGTCCAGGACTTCCATCAAGAACATCTTTGCGATCGGCGACATCGTCCCAGGTCTTCCACTTGCGCACAAAGCAAGCTACGAAGCCAAAGTTGCGGCGGAAGCCATCTCCGGAGAGAAGTCCGAAGTCGACTACCTCGGCATGCCGGCTGTATGCTTCACGGAGCCTGAGCTTGCTACTGTCGGCCACAATGAAGCAAGTGCCAAAGAAGCCGGATTCGAAGTGAAGACAGGAAAATTCCCATTCGCAGCCAACGGCCGTGCACTGGGTCTTAATGAAACAGATGGTTTCGTCAAGCTGGTTTCGCGTAAAGAAGACGGTCTGCTTCTTGGTGCCCAGGTTGCAGGTACCGGAGCTTCCGACATCATCGCTGAACTTGGTCTTGCAGTGGAGACCGGCATGACTGCGGAAGACATCGCCCTCACAATCCACGCCCACCCGACACTTGGAGAAATTCCAATGGAAGCGGCAGACGTTGTGCTCGGCAAACCGATCCACACTATGTAATAGGACTGATCATGGGTGCCCATCCGGGCGCCCTTTTTTATTATATTGGCAGATAGGAGTCTGAATATGGAAGAATACAGCTACCCGATAGATGTCGAGTGGACTACAGATGAAATCATCGATGTCGTCGCATTTTTCGAAGCAGTTGAAAAAGCTCACGATGAAGGAGTTACTGCTGCGGAACTTGATGAAAAGTACCGGAAGTTCAAGTCGGTCGTTCCAGGGAAGGCCGAGGAAAAGACGGTTTTCAAGGAGTTCAAATCAAACAGCGGTCTTGAATCATATGCAGCGGTCAAGCTGCTCAAAGATGCAGACGAGGACGATGTCATCAGAATATAAATCCACCCACGAGGCCTGTTCCCGATTGGGGACAGGCTTTTTCTTTTCCAATGTAACAGGATAAAACGGCAACGGTCTGAAAATGTCATGGTCATCCGGAAGGTGTCCGAAGCGTTCGGGTGACATGATCCATTAGGCATATATACCGCTCAGAGTTGATTAAAATATCGACGGTAGGGTATTATTCAAAATGAAGACATAATATCTGGGAGGTTAACATGGCTAGAAAAAATTACACACAAACAGTAGAACCTGTCAGCCGGATTGCTGAAAAGATTTTCGGATGGCTGGCCTGGCTCGGCCTGCTCGCGATTACTGCACTAATTCTATTCTTTTCACTCGTCACCATGAATGACGCTGCATTTGTAGATAATGTAAGGCAGCAGCTCGAGACGGAATTCCAGAATATCGCCCAGCAGGGTCAGGATCTTGGGGCAGCACCTGGAGAAGTTGCGAACATGGTCGTCGGGTGGCTGAATAACGTCTGGATTGTGGCGCTTTACCTCGCCATTCCATTGATCCTCGGCCTCTTTGGCCTGCTGACGATGCGCCGCAGAATACTCGCCGGATTCCTTCTGCTCATTGCAGGAATCCTGACTGCTCCGATGATCGCATTTGTCATTACTGGACTGATTCCACTGTTCTTCGTCATTGCAGCGATCCTTCTGTTCGTCAGAAAAGATCGTGTCATCACCCATGATGACGATATGGAACCACTTGAAGGCAGAAGGGATACAGATGCGCGTAGAAAAGACGGAGTGCAGGATGACAGGCGCAGGGCATCAGATGACGATGGAGCATATGATCGACGCCGCGACATGGAGAGGGACCTGGAAGACAATCAGGTGAACCGCCGTGGAGACGATCCCGTCAGAAGGTATGAAGATGATCGTCAAAAACAGCGCTACGCAGACGAAATAGATGAGCGGGAGCGTACCGGTGATGATGATCTTGAACAGACACGTACATTCCGAAGCCTCGATGATTATGGCAGGGACGGCCGTTCCGGTGTCGTCGCCAGCGACTCGCAGTCAGACAGTAAAGGCGAGTATGTTGGACGGGAGGACGACCGTTACGTCGACCACAACATCGATTCCCAGGAGACGACTGAACCGGTCACAGAAGAAGAGTATGCGCGCCGTGGCGGCATCGGAGCCGAAAGGGACGATGTCGACAGTAACACACGAGGCGGCGATCTCGCTGACCGTCGTGGAGAGGATTATGATTACGGCGCAACAAGGGAACGCAGGGACAATGTCAACCGCCGCAACAATGACACCCTGTAATTGAATGAAGAATATATGCCCCCGGCTCAAAAAGCCGGGGGCTGTTTCGTGTCAAAAAGTGTAATCGTTTTCATTCAAATGCATCAATGGATGCAGCATTATAAGGTAAAAATATAATTTCAAAGATTCTAAAAATTTTAATAAAACCTCTAGGATATTACATCTTTATCTGTTAAGATACTTTCTATAGTTTCAAGCTTTATCCAATAAGGAGGGAATATTCAATGAATGCTTTGGCAAGGCTGAGTCAATTCATCGGAAGTACGTTCGGCATATGGGTCATCATTTTTGCGATCCTGTCATTTGTACTCCCGGGAGGATTTACATGGATTGCACCATACATAAACCTGCTCCTCGGCATCATCATGTTCGGCATGGGCCTGACGCTCAAGCTTACGGACTTCAAAAGGGTACTGAAAGCACCGAAGACGGTATTCATCGTAGTGCTGTCACAGTACACCATCATGCCGCTTCTGGCACTCGGGCTGGTCGTACTGTTCCAGCTGCCGCCTGAAATTGCGGTCGGTGTCATCCTGGTCGGGTGCACACCAGGAGGGACGTCATCAAACGTCATGACTTTCCTGGCAAAAGGTAATACGGCACTGTCCGTAACCGCAACAGCGGTTTCGACGGTCCTGGCTCCAATTCTGACGCCTGCGCTTACCCTGCTGCTTGCAAGTGCGTGGCTGCCGGTCTCTTTCATGGACCTCTTCATCTCGATCATACAGATCGTCCTGGTTCCGATTGCGCTTGGTCTGGCTGTGCGCATGCTGCTCGGTGACCATGTTGAGAAAGGCATCTCCATACTGCCGCTCATCTCAGTAGTGGGCATCGTCGGCGTTGTCGCAGCGGTCGTCTCAAACAATACGGAAGCGATCATGCAGTCCGGCCTGCTGATATTCGGTGTGGTCATACTGCACAATGTGCTCGGTTACCTCGTCGGGTTCGGTCTGGCCAAAGTGCTCAAGTTCGACCTTGCCGACCAGAAGACGGTATCAATCGAAGTCGGAATGCAGAATTCAGGGCTTGCAGCAGCATTGTCTGCAGCGCACTTTTCTCCGCTCTCAGCCGTGCCTGCTGCACTCTTCAGCGTATGGCATAATATTTCCGGATCCATGGCTGCTACGTGGATGAGCAAATATCGGGGAAACGAAAAAGAAGCGGAAACGGTCAAAAATGAAGAAGTACGTGTATAATGGGTCATAATCATGAAGGGTGGTTTTTAAATGTCAACAGAAGGAAAAACTGAAAAAGATTTAAGGATCAAGAGTAAAGTATATACGGAAAGTGATGTAAAGGCACCGAACAGGGCAATGCTCCGTGCGGTCGGACTGACGGATGAAAGTTTCACAAAGCCGCAGATCGGCATCGCCAGCACTTGGGCTGAGGTGACGCCATGCAACATCCACCTGAACGACCTTGCTCTGGAAGCGAAGGCTGGAGCGAGGGAAGCGGGCGGCGTGCCGCTCCAGTTCAATACGATCACAGTATCCGACGGGATCTCCATGGGTACACAGGGCATGCGCTATTCCCTGCCGTCACGCGACCTCATCGCAGACTCCATCGAAACGGTCGTAGGGGCCGAGAACCTGGATGGACTTGTAGCGATCGGTGCATGTGACAAGAACATCCCGGGCTGTGCCATCGCAATTGCGAATGCAGAAGTTCCGGCAGTATTCGTCTATGGCGGCACCATTGCACCCGGACAGCACAGAGGTCGTGACATCGACCTTGTCAGCGTGTTTGAAGGCGTCGGCAAACTGAATGCCGGAGAGATCGATGAGAAGGAACTGAATCAGATCGAATGCAATGCATGTCCTGGCGCAGGAGCATGCGGCGGCATGTATACTGCGAACACCATGGCATCGGCGATGGAGGCGCTCGGACTGAGCCTGCCCGGCAGTGCATCCAACCCGGCTGAATCGAAGGAGAAGGCGGAAGACGTCAAAGCTGCAGGCGAAGCTGTCTACAAACTGCTCGAGGAGGGCATCTATCCGAAGGACATTATGACGGAGAAGGCATTTGAAAATGCGATCACTGTCGTCATGGCGCTGGGCGGATCGACGAACGCCATCCTGCACCTCCTTGCCATCGCGCACGCGGCTGAAGTGGATCTCACCATCGACGACTTCAACCGCATCCAGGAGAAGGTGCCGCATCTGGCCGACCTTAAGCCAAGCGGGCGCTATGTCATGCAGGACCTCTATAAAGCCGGCGGTGTCCAGGGTGTCATGAAGATGCTGCACAGGGAAGGTTACCTGCATGGAGACTGCATGACGGTGACGGGCAAGACGGTAGCAGAAAACCTTGAAGAAGTGGATGACCTTGTGGAAGGTCAGGATGTGATCATGCCATTCGACAACCCGAAACGTGCAGATGGTCCACTCATCGTCCTGAAAGGAAACCTGTCACCGACAGGCGCAGTGGCGAAAGTTTCAGGTGTGAAGGTCGCCCGTCACGTGGGACCAGCCAGAGTATTCGACAATGAGAAGGAAGCATCCGATGCCGTACTGGCCAACGAGATCAATGAGGGGGATGTCCTCGTGATCCGCTATGTCGGACCGAAGGGCGGACCGGGTATGCCGGAAATGCTCTCCATTTCGAGCCTTCTTGTCGGCAAGGGCCTCGGTGAGAAGGTTGCACTGCTCACGGATGGCCGTTTCTCAGGCGGAACGCATGGACTTGTCGTCGGACATATCTCGCCCGAAGCACAAAGCGGGGGGCCAATCGCTTTCCTCAAGGAGGGTGACATGGTGACGATCGATTCCACCAAGAAGGAGATTTCCTGTGAAGTATCGGAGGAAGAGATGGACAGACGCCGCAGCGAGTGGGAAGCGCCACCGCTCTACAGAAAAGGTGTGCTCGGCAAATATGCACATAATGTCACATGCTCCTCCGAAGGTGCAGTGACGGATTACCTGACCAAATAGAGTAGACATGCACGGCATATCCATGCCGTGCATTTTTTTATTCGGAACTGATATGAATGCTGAAATACAAAAAATCAGAAAAAATATTTAAATTCGTGGAATACTGTCATGTAGGCATTGTAAACGGTTACATTTTCTGAAATGTTTGATAATTTAAAATTATTTCCCGACAGGTGGTTGATTTCTTCCTCCAAACGTTATAAGATTACTTTCAATATCACATATCAGAAATGTCAGATAAATATAAATCCATGAAAAACGACGATGGGAACGTAGAGGAAAGGCAAGTCGATTACCAGAGACCCGGGGTGCTGGAAACCGGGATCGACACTTTCTTCTATCTCGACCCTGAGTGCCGGACTGAAAAGTTGAGTAGGCTCGGCCGGGTGCATGCCACCCGTTACCAAAACGGACTTTCTACAAGTCCATAAGGCATTCTTCGTGAGAAGGATGTAAAACTGGGTGGTACCGTGAAATAGCTCTTTTCGCCCCATGACATGCTCGCAGTCCGACTGGGAGCAGAACGTGGGAAGAAAGGGCTATTTTTTTATAACAAAAAGTAAATGAAGTGTATCTTGCTCAAGATCCATAAGGAGGTAAGTGGTAATGAAAACACAAACTGAAACGCACACACAACCAGTTGAACAGAAACTGCGAACTGGGGCTGACCTTTTCGTCCAGTCACTTGTTGAAGAGAATGTTGAAACAGTATTCGGCTACCCTGGCGGTGCCGTGCTGCCGATCTACGATGCACTATACCGGGCGGAAGCACCGTTTCAGCATATACTATGCAGACACGAACAGGGTCTCATCCATGCTGCGGAAGGCTACGCAAGGGTGACGGGCAAACCGGGTGTCGTCATTGCCACTTCAGGACCGGGTGCAACCAACCTGATTACGGGCATCACTGATGCAATGATGGATTCACTGCCGGTCGTCATCTTCACCGGCCAGGTATCCACAGCAGTCATCGGTTCCGATGCTTTCCAGGAAGCGGATGTAATCGGCCTGACAACTCCGATAACAAAGCATAATTATCAGGTTACGGACATCAAGGATCTTCCAAGGATAACGAAGGAAGCGTTCCACATCGCTACGACGGGCCGTCCGGGGCCGGTGGTCGTCGACATTCCGAAGAACATCGCCCAGGAGATCACGGATAAGACATTCGATACATCCTTCCATCTCCCAGGGTACCAGCCGACGATCAAGCCGAACCCGCTGCAGATCAGAAGGCTTGCTGAAGCACTTGCACAGGCGAAGAAACCGGTACTTCTTGCCGGCGCTGGTGTCCATTTTGCAGATGCTTCAGTTGAGCTCAAGGCTTTCGCGGAAAGGTTCGAGCTTCCGGTCACAACGACCCTGCTTGGACTCGGCAGCTTCCCGGGCAATCATGAACAGGCACTTGGAATGGCCGGGATGCATGGTTCCTACAGTGCGAACATGGCCCTCTACGAAGCGGACCTTCTGATCAACATCGGTGCACGGTTCGATGATCGGCTGACGGGTGCCATCCAGCATTTTGCGCCTGAAGCGACAGTCGCACACATCGATATCGATCCGGCTGAAATCGGAAAGAACATCGAAACGAAAATTCCGGTCGTCGGGGATGCAAAGGAAGCGTTGAATGCACTGCTCGATATCGACATCGAATGCACCGATCACTCCCGCTGGAGCGAGGAGACGATGAACAATAAGAAGGAATACCCATTCTGGTTCGAACGTTCCGATGACCTGATCTCACCCCAGTGGCTGATCGAATCGGTCCACCGTGAAACGGACGGCCATGCGATCGTTGCTACGGACGTCGGCCAGCACCAGATGTGGGCAGCACAGTTCTACCAGTTCAATTCACCGCATAAATGGGTGACATCCGGTGGACTCGGCACGATGGGCTTCGGCCTTCCGGCAGCCATCGGAGCCCAGCTCGGCCGTCCGGAAGAGACGGTGGTGGCCATCGTCGGAGACGGCGGCTTCCAGATGACAATGCAGGAGATGGCGGTCATCAAGCAGCACAACCTGCCGATCAAAGTCATCATCGTCAACAACGAAGCGCTCGGCATGGTGAGGCAGTGGCAGGAAAGTTTCTATGAGGAACGCTACTCCGCCTCCCTGATGACCGAGAATCCGGACTTCATCAAGCTTGCTGAAGGCTTTGGAGTCAAGGGCATCCGGGTTTCAAAGGAGACCGATGTACCTTCCGTAATCAAGGAAGTCTTCCAGCATGACGGCCCGGTGCTTGTGGATGCCAGAGTACAGAAGCTCGACAAAGTATACCCGATGGTTGCTCCGGGCAAGGGAAACCATGAAATGATAGGGGTGAAACAATGCGAAGAATAATTACAGCCACCGTACAGAATTCGAGCGGCGTGCTGAACAGAATCACCGGCATGCTCTCGAAACGGGCTTTCAATATAGAAAGCATCACAGTCGGTACAACTGAAATAGAAGGCATATCCAAAATGACATTCGTAGTGGAGATACCTGATGAGAACAAGATCGAACAGCTGACAAAACAGCTGAACAAGCAGATCGATGTGCTGAAGGTGAACGACATCACCGAAAAGGCGATCGTCCAGAGGGAGCTTGCACTGATCAAAGTGGGCAGTACAAGCGCTTCCCGGGCGGAAATCCAGGGGGTCATCGAGCCCTTCAGGGCCCGGGTCCTCGATGTATCGAGGGACAGCCTGGTAATAGAAGTGACAGGGAAGCCGGATAAGATCGAGGCACTCATCGATCTGCTCCAGCCCTACGGCATCAAAGACATGACACGGACAGGGGTGACTGCTTTCCCAAGAGGAAAGCAGCCCAGGCAGATTCAGGAGTTTACACTGAGCGTTTAGCATTAAAAACCAAAAACCAAAAAAATCAATTCACACAAATGAGAGGAAGATTATAATGACTAAAGTATTCTATGACAAAGACATCAACAAAGAGGCGCTCCAAGGAAAGAAAATCGCAATCGTCGGCTATGGTTCCCAAGGCCACGCACATGCCCAGAACCTGCGCGACAGTGGATACGAGGTCGTAGTCGGACTCAGACCAGGCAAATCCCAGGACAAGGCCAAAGAGGATGGCTTCGAAGTGAAGGCAGTTGCCGATGCAGTTGCAGAAGCGGATGTCACGATGGTACTGCTGCCGGATGAGAACCAGCCGAAAGTATATGAAGAAAGCATCAAGGACAACATGAAGCCGAACAGTGCCCTCGCTTTCGCCCACGGATTCAACATCCACTTCAACCAGGTGGTGCCAAGAGAAGACATCGATGTATTCCTCGTCGCTCCAAAAGGACCTGGCCACCTCGTAAGGAGAACATACGAAGAGGAAGCCGGCGTACCTGCACTATACGGAATCTTCCAGGATGTCACCGGGAAAGCGACGGATGTGGCGATGGCATATGCTGCAGGCATCGGTGCTGCAAGGGCAGGCGTACTTGAGACTTCATTCCAGGAAGAGACGGAAACGGACCTCTTCGGAGAGCAGGCTGTATTGTGCGGCGGACTGACAAGCCTTGTGAAAGCAGGATTCGAAACATTGACTGAAGCAGGCTATCAGCCGGAAGTGGCATACTTCGAGTGCCTGCATGAAATGAAGCTCATCGTAGACCTCATGTATGAAGGCGGCATGGAGAACATGAGATATTCCATCTCCGACACTGCACAGTGGGGTGACTTCGTATCCGGACCACGCGTTGTAAATGATGAAACGAAAGCACGCATGAAAGATGTACTGACTGAAATCCAGAATGGACAGTTCGCCAAAGGATGGATCCTTGAAAACCAGGCTGGACGTCCACAATTCAATGCAATCAACAACAACGAATACAACCACCCGATTACAAAAGTCGGACAGGACCTGCGTGATCTGATGCCATTCGTCAAGCAGCCTGTCAATGATAAAAAGAAAGAAGGGAAAGTCCATGTCACGAATTAGGATATTTGATACGACCCTTCGGGATGGGGAGCAGTCCCCAGGCGTGAATCTGAATAAGATGGAGAAACTTGAAATCGCAAAGCAGCTTGAACGTCTTGGCGTGGATGTCATGGAGGCAGGATTTCCAGCCGCCTCCGAAGGTGACTTCCAGGCAGTCAAGCTGATTGCGGACACTATCAAGGATGTTTCAGTTACAGCACTTGCCCGGACGAGAGTAGAGGATATCGATCGTGCCTATGAGGCTTTGAAGAATACACCGCACCCAAGAATCCATATATTCCTGGCAACCTCCCCGATCCACATGACATACAAGCTGAAGATGACACCGGAACAGGTGATCCAGCAGTCGGTGGATATGGTGAAGTACGCCAAGGAAAAGTTCGAGGAAGTGGAATGGTCCGCAGAAGATGCGACACGTTCCGAGTGGCCTTTCCTGGCCCAGGTGATCGAACAGGTCATCGAAGCTGGAGCAACGGTCGTGAACCTTCCGGATACGGTCGGCTATACGACGCCTGATGAATATGGAAACATGTTCAAGTATATGAAGGAAAATGTTCCGAACATCGATCGTGTCGACCTCTCATGCCACTGCCACAACGACCTAGGGATGGCGGCAGCCAATACGATCGCAGCCATTGAAAATGGTGCGACCCAGGTTGAAGGCACGATCAACGGCATCGGCGAACGTGCAGGCAACGTGGCGCTTGAGGAAGTGGCCATCGCATTGAAGATACGCAGTGACCGCTACAGTTACGAAACTGGACTCAAACTCAATGAGATCAAACGTTCCAGCGATCTTGTGGCGAAACTGACCGGTATGTACGTGCAGGCGAACAAGGCGATCGTCGGCCGCAATGCATACGCACATGAATCCGGGATCCATCAGGATGGGGTCCTGAAGAATGCGGAGACATATGAAATCATCACGCCGGAACTCGTGGGTGTTTCATCCAATACACTGTTCATGGGCAAACACTCCGGACGTCACGCCTTCAAGGATAAGGTCAAGGCCTTTGGCGTAGAAATGACGGATGATGAAATCAAGGCGGCCTTCAAGAACTTCAAGATGCTTACCGACCACAAACGGGAAGTGACGGATGACGATATCTATACGCTGATCATGGAAGTCAAGACCGACCAGTCCGCGATGAACAAGTATACGCTCGAGACATTCCAGGTCAATTATGGAACACAGAACATCACGACTGCGACAGTGGCGCTCAACACTCCGGAAGGGGAGACGGTCCAGACCGCTGCTACAGGGAATGGCAGTGTCGAAGCTCTGTACCGCACGATTTCCGAACTGATCGACTACGATCAGAAGCTGCTTGACTATCAGATCAATTCGGTCGGCGGCGGGAAGGATGCCCTTGCGGAATCACATGTACAGTTGGCTGTTGAAGGGGAGACGGTCAACGGACGCGGTACGGCACAGGATGTCATTGAAGCATCGGCAAATGCATACATCAACGCAGTCAACAGGTATATCCTGAAGATGCAGGTGGAGAAAGAGGAAGTAGTCAACAGATAAAGCGAGATGGAGGGGTTTAAAATGAGAAAACAAGTGATCCTATTGCCGGGTGACGGAGTCGGTCGGGAAATCATGGAAGGTGCAAAAGCAGTACTGAATACCATAGCAGGCGAATACAACCATGAGTTCATTGTCCATGAGCATGCAATCGGTGGAGATGCCATCGATCGATATGATACGCCTTTACCGGAACAGACGGTGAAAGCATGCGAAAATGCCGACGCGATACTCCTTGGGGCTGTGGGCGGTCCGAAGTGGGACGGCATGCCTGCCGGCAAACGGCCTGAAAAAGGTCTGCTCGGCATCCGCAAGTCCCTTGGACTTTTCGCAAACCTGCGTCCGGTGCAAGGATTCGGACCACTTGTCCATGCCTCTCCACTCAAAACGGAGCTTGTCGATGGCTGCGATATACTCATCGTCCGTGAACTGACCGGCGGCCTCTATTTCGGGAAGCCGAGCGGACGCAGCGCTGACGGTGAAGAAGTGGTCGATACACTCCGCTACACCCGCAAGGAGATCGAACGGATTGTAGAGAAAGGTTTCGAAGCGGCGCAAATGAGGAGCGGCAAACTGACATCCGTCGACAAGGCGAATGTGCTCGAGTCGAGCCGGATGTGGAGGGAGGTCGTTGAGGAGAAGGCGAAGGACTACCCGGATGTGACGGTGGAACACCAGCTCGTCGATTCTGCAGCGATGAAACTGATTACGAACCCGAAGCAGTTTGATGTCATCGTCACGGAAAACCTCTTTGGCGACATACTCAGCGATGAGGCTTCCGTACTCACCGGTTCCCTTGGAATGCTCCCTTCAGCGAGCCTGCGGACAGATGGTGTCGGCCTCTACGAACCGGTCCATGGATCAGCGCCGGACATTGCCGGTGAAGGGGTCGTCAATCCACTTGGCATGATTCTCTCCACTGCAATGATGCTCAAGTATTCATTCGGCATGGAAGAGGAAGCGGCGGAGATAGAGCGGGCTGTCAAGGAATGCCTCGAAGACGGATATCATACACGCGATCTGGATGTGCAGGGCGGCAAGGTCGTCGGTACAGATGAAATGATCAAGCGGATCGTCGAGAATCTATCCACGAAAAGTATTTCTAATGCAATCTGCAGTTCTTATATGTAAGGAAAAGGTGTGTCGGATATGGGAAAAGGAAAAACAGTAATTGAAAAAATCTGGGAAACTCATGTTGTCCACAGCCAGGAGGAGAAGCCGGACCTGATCTATATCGATCAGCATCTGGTGCATGAAGTGACTTCTCCGCAGGCGTTTGAAGGACTCAGGCTCAAAAACAGGAAAGTGCGTCGTCCGGATCTGACATATGCCACGATGGACCATAATGTTCCGACAAAGAACAGGGAAACCGTCAAAGATGAAATCTCCAAGACCCAGATGGAAACTTTGAGGAGGAACTGTGAGGAGTTCGGCATCAAGCTTGCCGATATGTTCCACCCGGACCAGGGCATCGTGCATGTCATCGGGCCTCAGCTTGGCCTGACCCAGCCGGGCAAGACGATCGTCTGCGGGGACAGCCATACATCCACCCACGGTGCCTTCGGTGCCCTTGCCTTCGGCATCGGTACAAGTGAAGTGGAACATGTATTGGCTACCCAGACTTTGATGCAGAGCCGTCCAAAGACGATGAACGTCAAAGTCAATGGTGACCTGCCGGCCGGCGTGACGGCAAAGGACCTCATCCTTGCCATCATAGCAAAATTCGGCGTCAAATTCGGTACGGGCCACGTCATCGAATATACTGGAGATGCAATCCGCAACCTGTCGATGGAAGGCCGGATGACGGTCTGCAACATGTCGATTGAAGGCGGTGCACGTGCAGGGCTGATCAGCCCGGATGAAACGACCGTGGAATATCTGCGTGGCCGGGAATATGTGCCGGAAGGCGAAGCATTCGACCGCAAGGCGGCTGAGTGGCTCGAACTTGCTTCAGACGAAGACGCAGTATACGATAAAACGCTTGAAATCGACGCACGGGAAGTTGAACCGCAAGTTTCATGGGGCACTAACCCGAGCATGGTCGTTCCGATCAGTGGGATGACCCCTTCGGTCGATGCAGTCGATAACAAGGATGAAGTCAGCCGTGCACTGGAGTACATGGGACTCGAGGAGAACCAGCCGATCACTTCCATCGAAGTCGATCACGTATTCATCGGTTCCTGCACAAACTCAAGACTTCCGGATCTGGTGAATGCTGCAAACATCGTCAAAGGGCACAAAGTGAAGGATGGTGTCAGGGCGATTGTCGTCCCAGGCTCCTTTAGTGTCAAACTGCAGGCGGAGGAACTTGGCATCGATGAAATATTCAAGGAAGCCGGTTTCGAATGGCGTGAATCAGGATGCAGCATGTGTCTTGCAATGAATGATGATGTCGTACCTGCCGGCGGACGCTGTGCCTCCACTTCCAACCGGAACTTCGAGGGACGGCAGGGCAGCGGTGCACGCACACACCTCGTCAGTCCGGAGATGGCAGCCGTAGCTGCAATCGAAGGCAACTTTACAGATGTAAGAAAATTCCAGGCTGGAGTGCCGAGTTAGGAGGGGAACAGATGGAAGCGATCAAAGAACATGAAGGGAAGGTCTTTCCGCTCAACCGCAGCAATGTGGATACGGACCAGATCATACCCAAACAATTCCTGAAGCGTGTGGAACGGACAGGTTTCGGCCAGTTCGTCTTCCACAACTGGCGGTTTGATGATGATGGAAATCCGAAACCGGATTTCGAATTGGACAGCCCACGCTATAAGGATGCATCCGTCCTCATAGCTGGAGAGAACTTCGGATGCGGCTCTTCAAGGGAGCACGCACCCTGGGCCCTGCTCGATTTCGGATTCAAGGTCATCATTGCACCAAGTTTTGCGGATATATTCTACAACAATGCATTCAAGAACGGCATCATCCTCATCAAGGCGGATGAAAGCCAGGTGGATGAATGGATGGAGCAGGCGAAGGAAGGCACGTTCCATCTTAATGTCGACCTTGAAGAGCAGACCATTTCGGACGGAACGAAGCAGATCCCGTTCGATATTCCGTCCTACCATAAAGAGAAACTCCTGAACGGCTGGGACGACATCGCACTGACATTATTGCTCGACGACAAGATCAGGGAATACGAGGAGAAGCAGGCTGCGAAAGCCTGACTCCTCACTAGAACAGGGATTAATCAAAAACATAGATTATATCCAAATAAATCATTCAAGGAGTGTGACCACATGGGGATTTCCTAACTGGTGGATTAGTCCATGACGCCTGGAAGCGTTTGGATCATGTTGTCCATCACACACCGTTACGTACGTCAGCTACAACGAATCAGCGCACAGAGAAAAATGTCTATTTCAAAATGGAGAATCAGCAGAAGACCGGAGCTTTCAAATTCAGGGGGGCAAGCTATAAGCTCATGCGCCTTACCGAGGAAGAGCTGGCATGCGGGGTAATCACCGCGTCTGCAGGCAACCATGCACAGGGCCTGGCTTTGGCCGCCCACAAACTTGGAGTGAAGGCGACGATCTACATGGCTGAGGCGACACCTGAAGCGAAAGTCGAGGCGACAAGAGGGTATGGCGCCCAAGTCGTACTCACGGGAGAAAGTTTCCAGGAGGCCTATGAAGCAGCACTTGAGCATCAGAAGAAGTGCGGTGCGACCTTCGTCCATCCTTTCGACGATTATGACATCATGGCCGGACAGGGAACGGTCGCCCTCGAGATGCTCGAGCAGGAAAGCAGGATCGATACGATCATCGTACCGATCGGCGGTGGCGGACTGATCAGCGGCATCGCTGTCGCAGCCAAATCCGTAAATCCGGATATCAAGGTGATCGGTGTCCAGGCAGCATCCGCTGCAGCGATGTACACCGCCTACCACAAGGGCGTCGTGGAAAAGTTGGATAAAGTCTCCACCATCGCAGAGGGCATAGCCGTAAAACAGCCAGGCGAAAAGACGGTTCCGCTCATCCGGCATTATGTGGATGATGTGATTACAGTGAGCGAAGCCGAAATTGCAAACGCCATGGTGACTATGCTCCAACGCGGCAAGACATTGGTCGAAGGCGCTGGTGCAGCTGCATTGGCGGGATTATTGTCACATAATGATCAGATAGATTCCAGACATTGTGGAGTAATCGTCAGCGGCGGCAACTTCGACATCGGCAAGATTGGTGATGTCCAGTCGCTCGCAAATCAGTTGAAGCCCGAACGGTCCCGTAACACCGTGGTATTGTAGCCACACCTGGGATCAACGAAACAACCCGTCATCTATCCAGATGACGGGTTGTTTCGTGCCGATGTAATGTTCTGTTCCATTCTAGTACAGACGGACAAGTTCCTGGAGGACGGTTTCGAGCTCCTTGATGAAGATATCATCGTGGCTGAGAACGCTGTTTGAAGGGAGATATTTCTTGCCGACGAGGAACTCACCCTTCTTGACGTCCCGGAGCCTTACAAGTGCCGATTCCAGATCTTCCTCGCTCATGTCCCTGAGGGCCGTCTTTTCCGGTCTCATATGATTGAGGGAGACGACGTAATCTTCAGGTATGGAGCGGATGATATCGATCTGGTCGAGCAACCTTTCTGCGGTTGCCGCCTTCTCGGGGGATTCGTAGATGGTGCCATACATGCAGAAGGCATGGTCTCCGAAGAGGCCGATCTGAAAATGCGGCATCATCTTATAGCCTCTCGGGTTGGTGCTGAAGCTCACCCAGGTGTCATCGGGTGGATTGACTTTGCGTCTTGCATGCTTGGCGACATGTGCGAAATGCTCATCGCCGGTGATCTCTGTCAGATATTCGCTGAAGTATTCACCCAGGTTTTCGAGCTTTGGACGTATGGTGGTCTTGAGCGCATCCATCCGCGGCTCGAGGCCATCGATTTCGAAAACTTTGAAATCATCTTTGGTAAAATGGTATTTGGACATTTTACTACTCCTTTCAAATCACTACTTATATGATAGAATAAGTAATGATGTCAATCAATTATTTGGGGTGGATGCAATGGAAATATACGAGTTTGGACAACGCTTGATAAGAGAGGCCGGGGATTTCATCCGGCTGCGTATGAAAAAGGACTTCCGTATCGATGCTAAATTGAATCCGAATGATCTCGTGACCGATGTGGATCGCGAGACTGAAACATATATATACGACCGCATACTTGAAAGGTATCCCGACCACCGGATCATCGGTGAAGAGGGTCATGGCACCGATATTGAAGATACTGAAGGGGTCCTCTGGATAGTGGACCCGATTGACGGCACATTAAATTTTGTGCACCAGCTTCAGAATTTTGCGGTTTCGATCGGTGTGTATGTCGACGGCAGACCGCATTGCGGGATGATACTTGATGTGATGAATGACCACCTCTATCATGCGAAGGCGGGGGAAGGGGCGTTCAAGGATGACATCCGTCTGGCGCCGCTGGAAGATACCGACCTTGCGCATTCGCTCGTCAGCCTGAATTCGAACTGGGTGGTCAGGGAAGGCATCGGCCAGGCTTTCACAAAAGTGGTCAGGGAAGCGCGCAGTACGCGCTCATACGGCTCTGCTGCACTTGATATGGCATTCACCGCAACAGGGATAGTAAGTGCAACATTGTTCTACCGACTGCACCCCTGGGACTATTCTGCCGGAATGATCATCATTTCGGAGGTTGGGGGCAGGACGACGAATCTGCTTGGTGAAGAGATAGATGTCCTGAAGAAAGACAGCATATTGGCAGGCAACCACGCGATCCACGGAGAGCTTGTAGGCTATTTCGACTCCGATGCATCATTCATCGAATCCCATAGACGCACACATGGCGAAAAATAATAGATTCTTTCCTTATGGTCCAGCTTCCTGAAGTTGGACCGTATTATTTTCTGCAGGGTGTATTCCGAAACCGATATGCGTAGATGGTCGATGATGTCCCGGCGCTTGTAGGTCTCATGGGGAAACAGGCGGTCGAACTGCGTGAAATAGTCCCTGGCGATGACCTGTACTGATTCGACCTGGCCGCACATGCAGCATTTCCCTATTTTCCCGCCGATGGCCTCCCATCCGAAGGCGTGGCATCTCCTGCATTTTATGCCCCGGCGGAAGTTGCCGGTACTGATAGGAAGCGGCACCCGCGCCCCGAGAATCAGGTCGAGGCGGGGCGATGGTTCTTTTTTCTGATCACAGCGGAATGTTCGATGGCCTTCAGATAGTAGGGGAGGTTCTGCTCCTCAAGGAAGATGTCCGAGCGCTTCCCCTTCAATTGGAAGGCATCGTTCATCAGCACATACTTCAGTATGACGGGCCGTTGATATGTACCGGCATCTATCAGCTGGTCACGGAACATCTCGAATATCCGTCTGCTGCGGTTCAGGTCGAGGACCGCTTCGTGGGTGCTGCTGCACAAAATATTGAACGGATTGATGTAGTGCTCGCCTTCAAGGTCCTGGAGTATGAACAGGTAGTAGCAGTAATCGGTCACGATCAGTACGTTCACTATTTCCGCCTGCCTGTCGATCAGAACCTCAGCATGCCAGTGGATGCGCATGTTAGTAGTATTTATCTTCATCAGGTGGTGCTCGAATTTCTCTTCCAGCTTCTCCATCCTCTGCATCGCTTCATATTCTTTTGTTTCATTGTCCGAAAAAGGCAGTCTGTTATAGAGGAACTCATATACTTTCAATCGGTCGGGTTTCTGTCTCATGGCACATCTCCCTTTGCTTTGATGGCTTCATTGTCTGGCATCGGAAGCTGAAGGTCAAAGTGCCGAAACCTTAAAATGGCATAAAAAAACAGGATAAATGGCGGAATCGGAGGGCCGATTCCCATTCATCCTGCTTTGGTTGGACGGAAACTCAAAATCTGTCGTCCTATAGCCAGCCATTTTCCCGGTATTTCTTCTTCAGGGTGAAGCCGGTCCCGAATATTGCGATGAATATCAGGACGGAGGCCACTGCCATCAGAGGCATCGCTTCAGCGATGAAGACGGAAAATGCAATCATCATCATTACCGCAAGCACTGCAAGTACAGCAAATATGGCTTTAGATTTTCTTGGTTCCATGGGCTACGATCCTTTCCAAAGTCATGTTTGGGCCATTATATCATAAACCGTGTGCCATTACATCCTGCCCCTGCAATACATAGTGGAAAAACACACGGGTTTCATGCTATAATAAACTAGTTGTGAAATAGCGATTCTAAAAACGAAGGGAAAGTCTTGATGAATTTAAGAAATGATATCCGTAATATCGCAATCATTGCGCACGTCGACCACGGGAAAACCACATTGGTGGATGAGCTGCTCAAGCAATCCGGCATGTTCAGGGAGAATGAACAGGTTGCAGAACGTGCAATGGACTCGAACGATATTGAACGTGAACGCGGGATTACAATCCTCGCAAAAAATACAGCACTTGCCTATAAAGATACAAGAATCAACATCCTGGACACTCCAGGACATGCCGACTTCGGTGGTGAAGTCGAGCGCATCATGAAGATGGTGGATGGTGTCATCCTCGTCGTTGATGCATATGAGGGGACGATGCCGCAGACGCGCTTCGTATTGAAGAAGGCGTTGGAACAGGACTTGAAGCCGCTTGTCGTCGTCAATAAGATCGACAAGGATACAGCACGTCCGGAAGCGGTCATCGACGAAGTGCTGGAACTCTTCATCGAACTTGATGCCAATGACGAACAGCTGGAATTCCCGGTTGCATACGCTTCTGCCATCAATGGTACAGCTAGCCTTGAAATGGACCAGCAGGATGAGAACATGGAGTCCATCTTCGAAATGGTCATCGACCATGTACCGGCACCAGTCGACAACAGCAGTGAACCGCTCCAGTTCCAGGTGGCGCTCCTCGACTACAATGACTATGTCGGACGGATCGGCATCGGCCGTGTCTTCAGGGGTGAGATGAGAGTGGGGGACCAGGTTTCCCTGATCAAGACGGACGGCACAATCAAGAACTTCAGGGTAACGAAGATGTTCGGCTATTTCGGCCTCAACCGTGTCGAAATCGACTATGCCAAAGCAGGCGACCTCATCGCATTGAGCGGTATGGAGGACATCAACGTAGGCGAGACGGTCACACCGGTGGATACACCGGAAGCCCTGCCGATCCTCCACATCGATGAGCCGACGCTGCAGATGACCTTCTCTGTGAACAATTCACCGTTTGCGGGCAAGGAAGGCAAATATGTCACTGCACGCAAAATAGAAGAGCGTCTCGACCAGCAGCTCGAGACGGATGTTTCACTGAAAGTCGATCCTACGGATCAGCCGGATGCCTGGAAAGTTTCGGGAAGGGGTGAACTCCACCTTTCCATACTGATCGAAAACTTGAGGCGTGAAGGATTCGAGCTCCAGGTATCGAAACCTGAAGTCATCGTCAAGGAAGTCGACGGCGTGAAATGTGAACCATTCGAGCGCGTTCAGATCGATGTGCCTGAAGAGCATACAGGCAGCATCATTGAATCCCTCGGCCAGAGGAAAGGTGAAATGGTCGACATGTCGAATACCGGCAATGGTCAAACACGCATCATCTTCCATGTGCCGGCACGTGGTCTGATCGGCTACCGTACAGAGTTCATGTCAATGACAAGGGGATATGGTATACTGAACCATACATTCGAGGACTACAGACCTGTCATCCGGGAACGCATCGGCGGCAGACGCAATGGTGTACTCGTCTCCATCGACAAGGGGGCGGCATCGACCTATTCAATACTGCAGCTTGAAGGCCGTGGTACGAACTTCATGGAGCCCGGTACAGAAGTCTACGAGGGCATGATCGTCGGAGAGAACTCCAGGGACAATGACCTCACAGTCAACATCACCAAGGTGAAAGCGGCAAACAACATCCGTTCTGCAACGAAGGAACAGACCACTACGATGAAAAAACCGCGTGTATTGACACTTGAAGAGGCACTTGAATTCATCAATGAAGATGAGCTGGTGGAAGTGACACCTGAAACCGTACGCCTGAGGAAGAAGATCCTCGGCAAGAGTGAAAGGGAAAAGTCACAGAAGAAAGAAAAGTTTAAACTTGAAGCGGAGTGAGTCTAATTGTTTCTCCCTGATCTGATGAGTGTAAATGTTACGGAACGCCTGACCTTCTTTGGCAGGGTGTTCGGTCTGGACAGCAATCCCCAGGCGGGGATGTGGTATCTGTTCCTGACCATCTATATCCTTTCCATCATCGTCTACAACCTGGGTTTTGCCCGCAAAATCAAGGTATGGCAGAACGTGATCATTTACATCGTCATGTTTTTCGGCTGTGTGATGCTGACATTCTTCGGGGCGTTCCTGCCTGTGGCAGAAAGCCTCGTCGTTGCCGCCATCATCCTGGCGCTGTATCGGTTCAGACTGCATCAGGAGCGCAAGGCCGGCAATATAAAGACTTCCGAAAAATAGAAAATAAGCTGCTCATCCATATGGATGAGCAGCTTATTTTTTGAGCTTCGACTATTCAAATGATATGCCGGTGACATGCTCGAGACGGTTTTCTATTTTCCCACCATCGATGACGAGTATATCGATGAATCCATCATCATACAGCCGCTTTCCGTCCTTGCTGAAGTGTGCATGGAACTTATGGCGCTGGTTGTATGGAAGGATCGTCGTGCTGTCGTCATGGGTGAAGGTGATCATCGCATCTTCCCCCCGCTCAGGTTCCGTATATTCGAGGAATGGCTTGAGGCATATGACGAAAGTGCCATCGAGCAGCTCCTGCTTCTTGAATTTCTTTTCCGACTTCAGCGTAGGCGGCTTCGTCGTACCCTCTATGATCTGCCGGCTCCACTCCCTGGAATCGGAAAACTCGATCTGCTCCTGGTCCGCATCGTTGGCGAGGACTTTGTCGAGTTCCTCCTTGCGGTCATCGAAGATCCAGGTGGATGGATCGAGTGTGATTTGAAAACGTACATTGCCCATAATCTGTATAATCATATTCATTCTCTCCTTACCCCGTAATTATAACAGACTTTCATGTTATAAATAAATCCTCTTTGCCGTTTTCACGCACTCGTCTTTGCTTGCTTTTTTACGGTCTGTGATATAAAATTTTATAGAGAGTTTATAGAAAGGGGTTATTTCGTGTCCACATTAGATGAATTGAGTAAACAGGCTTATGAACAGCTGGAGAAAGATGCAGAAAAGATTGTCCAGCTGATCGAAGTGCAGATGGACAATTTGACGATGCCCCAATGCCCAGTCTATGAAGAAGTATTGGACACACAGATGTTTGGGCTTTCTAAAGAAGTTCATTTTGCTGCCAGGCTCGGCCTGATCGACCCGGAAGATGGGCGTGCACTTCTGGAGAAACTGGAGAAGGAAGTATCCAAAGTACACGATGCATATATGGAAGATGAAAAATTCGAGTCTAAAGAAATGTGATCTTTAGGCTTTTTTTAAATGAGGCGGTTCTTTGTCATTCATAAAAGATTTCTTTAATTACGTAAGGACATACTCAAGGTATGTCGATTTCACCATAGTCATTACATATGTACTGCTCAGTCTGATCGGACTCGTCATGATCTACAGCGCCAGCATGGTGATGGCATCAAGAACACCCGGGATCACCGGTGGGAATCCCGAGCATTTCTACATACGGCAGCTGGCCTTCATATTCCTTGGTTTCACCATCGTGTTCATCATGGCGTATTTCATGTCGGGTGAGTTTCTGAGAAACAAGTACTTCCAGATTGCTGCGACGGGGGGCATCTTCGTCCTTCTCGTCTTTACGGCTTTCTTCGGGTACCAGGTGAACGGCGAGCGGAACTGGATCCGTCTGGCGGGATTCAACTTCCAGACTTCCGAGTTCTTCAAGATTGTGACCATCCTTTATCTGGCGTATATATACGACCGTAAAAAGGATCGTCTGAAGCAGCTTGAAGGGGGGCATCTCGTCCCGCTCGCCTTCATCGGGTTCTGTACGATGATCGTCATTTCCAATGACTTCGGCACCGGCCTGGTCATCACAGGCATCATCGCCGGCATATTCATCTATTCCGGCATCTCGATCCGCTTCCTCGCCAAGGTCGGGGGGGCGCTCGCAGTCGCTGCCGGTGCAGTGGGCGTCATCATCTACCTGATCAAGGGGAGCATCCTTTCGCCTTACCAGCAGGCCCGTATCGATACGTTCCTGCACCCCTTCAATGATCCGACCGGGACAGGGTACCAGCTGACCAATGCGCTGGTCTCGATTTCGCACGGGGGCATATTTGGAAACGGCCTCGGGGACGGGGTGATGAAGCTCGGCTATCTGCCTGAGCCGCACACCGACTTCATATTTGCCGTCGTTGCTGAAGAGCTGGGGCTGATCGGTGTGATCTTTATACTGTGCCTGTACCTCATCATCGTCATCAAGGCACTCAGGTATGCAGCCGTTTCACAGGATATGTTCTACCGCCTGATCTGCATTGGTGTAGCAATATATATATCCTTCCAGCTCTTCATAAATCTGGGCGGCATTTCTAAGCTGATTCCGCTCACAGGGGTGCCGCTGCCGCTGCTCAGCTATGGCGGGTCCTCTTTCCTGAGCATATCGATTGCCATCGGACTGCTGATCATCGCAGCCAAGCATGTCAAAAAATCAAAAGCATTGGGACATACGTGACCGGGTATCTGTGATACCCGGTTTTTTCTATCTTATCATTTATTTTTCACCCGTCATAACATACGGAAATCGCTTTCATATTGCTGTTTAATGTAGGAATGCTCATTTTAACTATTAATATTATTGTATATTTTTTGAATATTTATTATAATTGATAATTATAGCAAAGGAGGAACACTATGAATAAGATCAACAAGTTGCTTGTCGCCAATAGAGGAGAAATAGCAATCCGCATTTTCCGGGCGTGTACAGAGCTCGATATTACCACTGTGGCGATCTATAGTAATGAAGATAAAGGCGCTTTACATAGATATAAAGCAGATGAAGCCTATCTTGTCGGGGAAGACCTTTCACCGACGGAAAGCTATCTTAATATAGAAGCGGTCATCAAGGTCGCAAAGAATGCCGGTGTGGATGCAATCCACCCGGGCTATGGTTTCCTGAGTGAAAATAAGGAATTCGCAAGACGCTGTGCAGAGGAAGGCATCATTTTCGTAGGCCCTGAACTGCGTCACCTGGATATGTTCGGTGACAAGGTCAAGGCACGCGAGACGGCACTCTCTACAGGCCTCCCGGTCATTCCTGGTACGGATGGGGCGGTGCAGTCCTTCGAGGAAGTTGAAGCATTCATTGAAAAGCACGGCTTCCCGATCATCATCAAAGCCATTTCCGGCGGTGGCGGCAAAGGCATGCGCATCGTGGATGAAGACGATGATGTCAGGGACAGCTACGATCGTGCAAAAAGTGAGGCATCGAAGTCCTTCGGCAACAGCGAGGTCTATCTCGAGAAGTTCATCGACCGCCCGAAGCATATAGAAGTCCAGGTACTTGGAGATACGGAAGGCAACATCCTTCACCTGTATGAGCGTGACTGTTCAGTGCAGAGACGCCACCAGAAAGTGGTCGAGGTGGCACCTTCAGTAGGCCTCACCGATGAACTGCGTCTGGAAATCTGTGAAGCGGCCAAGGATATGGCCCAGCAGGTCGGCTATGTCAATGCGGGAACAGTCGAGTTCCTCGTGGCAGATGGCGAATACTACTTCATCGAAGTCAATCCGCGCGTACAGGTCGAGCACACGATCACCGAAATGGTCACTGGTGTGGATATCGTCAAGACACAGATCCAGATTGCTGACGGCAACACACTCTTCGGCGAAGTCATCAACCTTCCGAAGCAGGAGGATGTGCCTCTGATGGGATTTGCGGTACAGTGCCGCATCACGACCGAGGATCCTTTGAACGACTTCATGCCTGACACGGGTGAAATCATGGCCTACCGTTCAAGCGGCGGCTTCGGCGTCCGTCTGGATGCCGGAGACGGTTTCCAGGGCGCGGTCATCTCGCCATATTACGATTCCCTGCTTGTGAAACTGTCGACCCACGGTCTGACCTATAAGGATGCGAATGAGAAGATGATCCGCAGCCTGAAGGAAATGCGGATCCGCGGAATCAAGACGAACCTGCAGTTCCTGACGAATGTCATCAGCAACGAGGACTTCCAGAAAGGCGACTATTCGACGAAGTTCATCGATACGACGCCATCCCTCTTCGAATTCGAAAAGCCGAAGGACAGGGGGACGAAGACGCTGGAATACATCTCTACGATTACCGTAAATGGATTCCCGGGTGTCGAAAAGCGCCAGAAGCCGCACTTCGATCCGCCAAGAATGCCCGACTATGAACCAGTCATAGAAGACGGCACGAAGCAGATACTGGACCGTGAAGGACCGGAAGGTCTGGCGAAATGGCTGAAGGCCCAGGATGACGCACTGATTACGGATACGACGATGCGCGATGCGCACCAGTCCCTGCTGACGACACGTGTCCGTACGTACGACATGAAGAAGATTGCACCATATACGGCGCATGACCTAAAAGATGCCTTTTCCCTTGAAATGTGGGGCGGGGCGACGTTCGATGTGGCCTACAACTTCCTGAAGGAGGATCCTTGGAGAAGACTCGAGACTCTGCGCAGGGAGATCCCGAATGTACTCTTCCAGATGCTGCTCCGTGCATCCAATGCCGTGGGCTACAAGAACTATCCAGACAATGTCGTCGAGAAGTTCGTGCAGGAAAGTGCGGACTCAGGCATCGATGTATTCAGGATATTCGATTCCCTCAACTGGATGGAAGCGATGAAACAGCCGATCGAAGCGGTACTGAAGACCGGCAAGGTGGCGGAAGGTGCCATCTGCTACACCGGGGATGTCCTCGACCCGAAACGCTCTGACGTCTACACAATCGAATACTACAAGAAGATGGCGAAGGCACTTGAGGCGGAAGGTGTCCACATCCTTGCGATAAAGGATATGGCGGGACTCCTCAAGCCGCAGGCAGCATATGAACTGATCGGCGAGCTGAAAGCCACAGTGGACATCCCGATCCACCTCCACACACATGACACGAGTGGAAACGGCGTTCTGATGTACCATAAGGCCATCGAAGCAGGCGTCGATGTGGTGGATACCGCACTCGGCGCAATGAGCGGCTTGACATCCCAGCCAAGCGCCAACAGCCTCTACTATGCGCAGAGCGGCCAGAAGCGCCAGCTCCGTGCCGACATAAACGGCCTCGAGCGTCTCAGCGAATACTGGGAAGATGTCAGGAAGTACTACACTGACTTCGAAAGTGACATCAAGAGTCCGAACACCGAAATCTACAGGCATGAAATGCCGGGTGGACAGTATTCCAACCTGTTCAGCCAGGCCAAATCACTGGGCCTTGGAGACCGTTATGGTGAAGTGAAGAGGATGTACCAGAAGGTGAACATGCTGTTCGGAGACATCGTAAAAGTGACACCGTCCTCAAAAGTTGTCGGGGATATGGCCCTGTTCATGGTGCAGAACGACCTTGATGAAGAGAGTGTCATCAAACGCGGTGAACACCTGGACTTCCCGGACTCCGTCGTCAGCTTCTTCAAGGGTGAGATCGGCAAGCCGGCCAACGGCTTCAATACAGAATTGCAGAAGGTCGTCCTAAAAGGCGCCGAACCGCTGAAGGAACGTGCGGGCAAGGTGCTCGAGCCGATCGATTTCGATGCGCTCAAAGAGGAGATGTCTGCATTCTGTGACAACATCACCGATAAGGATGTACTGTCCTATGCACTCTATCCGAAAGTGTTCAAGGACTTCATCTCCACGAACAACAGATTCGGCAACGTTGAAGTGCTGGATACGCCGACATTCCTATTCGGCATGAGGAAGAATGAAGTGCTTGAGATCGAGATAGACAAAGGCAAGACACTGATCGTCAATCTCCTCTCCATCGGCCATGTCCATGAGGATGGATTCCGTTGGATGTACTTCGAACTGAACGGTTTCCCGAGGAAGGTCTACATCAACGACGAGAGCGTCGAGTCCGCAACAGCGCGGCTGAAGAAAGCGGACCCGACTGCCATCGGAGATATCGGTGCACAGATGCCGGGTACGGTGAGCACTGTGAAGTACAAAGCGGGTGAGAGCTTCAAGAAAGGTGAGGTCATCATCATAACCGAAGCCATGAAAATGGAGAATTCGGTCAAGGCACCATTTGATGGAAAGGTATCCGAAGTGTTTGTGGATGCCGGTGACAAAGTCCAATCGATGGATCTCATGATGACCATAGAAAAAGCATAAAAAATAAACCCACACTTTGGTGTGGGTTTATTTATTTGGCTCTGGACAGCAGCAGGATGAAATAGCACAGCAGTCCGAAAAGCAATGTGATGAACAGGGCGTGGAGCAGGGCGATGAAGATGTTGACGAGTGTGAGGACGCTCAGCATTCCTGTCAATGCCTGCAGCACCACCAGGATGAAGGCGATCATCCAGCCGTATTTGAGTATTCTGTATTGGCTGTAATTTTTCAGGACATGGATCAGGATGATGAAGATCCATATTACGATGATTCCTGCAAGCACCCGGTGGCTCATCTGCACCCATTGATAGAAGTTCCCCGCCCACAACTGGCCCGGTCCGCAATGCGGCCAGCCGAGGCAGGCAAGGGAGGAGTCGGTATGTCTGACGAGGGCGCCACTGTACACCACGAGATAGATGTAGATGGTCAGGAATATCGTATGGTATCTCAGGTAGGATCCGATTACGAGCTCCTGTGCCTCAAACTTCTGGTCGACTTCGAAGATGAGCAGTGTAAGAAGGAAGACGGCAGCGAAACTGATCAGCGAAATGCCGAAATGCGCCGCGAGAATGAAATCGTTCTGTCCCCACATGACTGCTGCCGCACCGATAAGTGCCTGTGCGAGTATGAAGCCGATGCTGGTTGCGACGAGAAAGAGCGTTTCCCTCTTATGGGAGAGCAGCTTGAGTGCAAGCCAGCTGACCAGGCCTACAAGTATGATGGCGAGCCCTGAGACACCGCGGTGGGCGAGTTCGATGATCGTTTCTATCGGCCATGAGCTTGGGATGATCTGGCCATGGCATAACGGCCATGACTGTCCACAGCCATCGGCTGAACCTGTTTTGGTTACCAGGGCGCCACCGATCTGTACGAAAATCATCATGAGTGTGGTGATGACGGCCAGTATCTTTAAGTTTTTATACAATGGTAACACCTCTATAGTTCTTATACTGTATGTAGCCACAGAATACCAATATATAGGAAAGGATAGGTGCAGGCAATCATCAATATGCCGGATTACCCTTAACAATTCCTGAATATATGGTAAAATCTAAATGTACAACAAACAACTATTCCCAGTATAGAACACATGGGGAATGAGATTGTGGCACATTAATGAACAATTTTTGAACAATATAAAATGTAACGATTTTATTTCAGAAATGTATAGTAAATGTGTCATTTTTAATTTATTATTATCTGTAAATGTGTTTGTGGTGAAAGGAGGCGTATGGATGCAAAGTGATGTATATGGGAATGATGTGCATCATGACAGTAAGGGAATCACCTTCAAGGCAGTGAAGACACTGGTCAAGGATGGTATCATCAAGTCAAACCTGATTCCGGCTTTTGCCGCAGGTTTTCTTGCTGTAATGTACCACAACCAATCCTTCTTCTCCAATGTTCCACTTCTGCTGATGATGGTTGTGGCCACAGGGCTCGTCATAGGCGGCGTTGCAGCACTGAACAACTACTATGACCGCGATATCGACTCCGTCATGGCATCGAAGCAGTCCAGACCAAGTGTGGATGGCACTTTTTCCGGACGTGACATTCTGCTGATCGGCTACACTTTTCTGATCATCGGGGAAGTACTGCTGTTTTCAATCAATCCGACGGCCGGCACATTGGGACTGATTGCCGCTTTCGGCTATGCAGTGGTCTACTCGATATTCGCGAAACGCCATCTGCTGTCGAATACGATCATCGGTGCAATTCCCGGGGCGATGCCGCCGCTGATCGGCTGGGCTGTTATCGATCCGAATCTCCATCTTCTGGCCTGGGCGATGTTCGTTGTAATGTTCCTCTGGCAGCCGCCGCATTTCTATGCATTGGCGATCAGAAGGAGCGATGAATACAGCGCGGCAGAAGTGCCTATGCTTCCTTCCGTAAAAGGAAATCACCGTACGAGGAGATCGATCGTCTTCTGGGTGGCACTGCTTCTCTTTACCCCGATCATGATGACGGAACTTGGAACGTGGTTTGTAGTCATGGCAACTGCACTTAACATAATGTGGCTCGTCATTTCGTTCAACAGGTTCCGTCCGGTCGAAGATGATAACCGCCATGCCGGCAAGGTGTTCATCTTCTCGCTGAATTACATTATTGTATTCTTTGTAATGATTATTGTTGCTGGCTTACTAGGGAATTTCTAAAGCTTAAGAATGAAAGAGAGGTCTATTTAAATGAAAAATCGTTGGATGAATGCCAAGTGGCTTGGACTCATCACCCTCCTGGCTGTATTTGCTTCAGGCTGTGGCAAGAATCAACTCAGCACTTTGAAGCCGGCAGGTGAAGTTGGGCAGGAACAGTTCAACCTGATGCTGCTTTCCATCGTCATAATGCTGCTGGTGGTTGCAGTAGTCTCCGTTGTATTTACGATAGCAGTGATCAAAAGCCGCAGAAAGAATCTGGGTGAAGAGTTCGAACCCAAGGATGTCGCCGGAAACCATACATTGGAAGTAATCTGGACTGCGATTCCGATTCTTTTACTTATCATCCTTGCCGTGCCTACCATCTACCTGACATTCAAACAGGCGGATACACAGGCAATGGAAAACGAAGATGGTGGGGTGAACAGCGAAGAAACAGTAATCAACGTTACGGCCAATCAGTACTGGTGGGAATTCGAATATCCAAATGAAGAGGTCGTCACTTCCCAGGAGCTCGTTGTTCCAACAGACAAGAAGGTATACTTCAACCTCAAGGCTGCAGATGTAAAACACTCCTTCTGGGTACCGGCAGCCGGCGGTAAGCTCGACACCAACGTCGATGGCATCAACAGCTTCTACCTTACATTCGATGAAGACAAGGCACAGGATTCCAACCGCCTGTTCTACGGTAAGTGTGCAGAGCTCTGCGGACCTTCCCACGCCCTCATGGACTTCAAGGTCAAAGCACTGCCGGAAGAGGAATATGACCAATGGCTCGCAGACATGAAGAACATAGAAGAACCTGTACAGGCCTCTGCAGATGATGCAGCAGAAGGTCAGGAAATCTTCAACAATTCATGTATCGGCTGCCACGCAGTTACACCTACCGGTACTGGAGCACAGGGACCGAACCTCACGAACTTCGGTGACCGTGACCTGATTGCAGGTTTCATGGAACATAATGAAGAGAATCTCGTCAACTGGATCAAAGACCCTGAATCCTACAAGCCGGACAACAAGATGACAGGCCAATACGATCTCACTGATGAGGAAATCAATGCTGTCGCCGCCTACCTGATGGAACTTAAAGTCGAAGAAGGCGCAGGCGATGTAGAAACGTTAAGAGAAAGCGCTGAAGAAGGCGCTGAAGGTTCTGAAGAGGAATCCTCAGAATCTGAAGAAGGAGGTAACTAGTAATGGCATCCACAGCCAAAAAGCAAGGTGTCGGTTCTGTAATCTGGGAATACCTGACTACAGTGGACCATAAGAAGATAGCAATACTGTACTTGATTGCTGGTGGTTTCTTCTTCGTTCTTGGTGGTATTGAAGCGATGCTCATCAGGATCCAGCTCGCAGTACCAAACAATGACTTCCTCTCTGCAGGACTGTTCAACGAAGTAATCACGATGCACGGTACGACGATGATATTCCTGGCAGCCATGCCGCTGCTGTTTGCATTCATGAATGCGACGGTGCCACTTCAGATCGGGGCACGGGACGTTGCATTTCCATTCCTGAACTCACTGGGTGTCTGGCTCTTCATCTTCGGTGGTATCTTCCTGAACCTCTCATGGTTCCTGGGTGGAGCACCTGACGCAGGGTGGACAAGCTATGCTTCACTGTCCATCGCATCTGCCGGACACGGCATCGACTTTTACGCACTCGGCCTGCAGATCACTGGTGCAGGTACACTGATTTCAGGTATCAACTTTGTAACGACGATCATCAATATGAGAGCTCCGGGCATGACATACATGAGGATGCCGCTGATGACATGGACGACGCTCGTGGCATCAGTACTCATCGTATTCGCCTTCCCGCCACTTACAATCGGCATCTTCCTGCTGATGTTCGACCGCATGTTCGGTTCCAGCTTCTTCCTGGTTGAAACCGGTGGTAATACAATCATCTGGGAGCACCTGTTCTGGATCTTCGGTCACCCGGAAGTGTACATCCTGATCCTTCCGGCGTTCGGTATCTTCTCTGAGATCTTTGCGACATTTGCACGTAAGCGTCTCTTCGGATACTCAGCAATGGTGTTTGCGACCGTACTGATCGGATTCTTCGGATTCATGGTATGGGCACACCACATGTTTACAGTTGGTCTTGGACCGACAGCAAACGCAATCTTCGCAGTAGCGACAATGGCGATCGCCGTTCCAACGGGTATCAAGATATTCAACTGGGTACTCACCGTGTGGGGCGGAAGCATCGAGTTCACAACACCGATGCTCTACGCACTCGCCTTCATCCCATCGTTCACGATGGGCGGGGTTACAGGTGTCATGCAGGCCGCTGCGCCAGCCGACTACCAGTACCATGATTCATACTTCATCGTTGCACACTTCCACTACGTCATCGTCGGCGGGGTCGTTTTCGCCCTCCTGGCAGGCCTGCACTACTACTGGCCACTGATGTTTGGAACGATGCTCAGCGAGAAGCTCGGAAAGATTACATTCGTCCTATTCGTAATCGGTTTCCATACGACATTCCTGATCCAGCACTTCCTCGGACTTTGGGGAATGCCGAGACGTGTATTCACGTACCTCGATGGGCAGGGCTATAACACCTCAAATATGATATCTTCGATCGGTGCACTGCTGATGGCCATCGCGGTAATCATACTTGTCGTCAACATCATCATGACGATTGCGAAGAACCAGAAAGTGGGCCGCGATCCATGGGGCGACGGACGTACGCTTGAATGGTCCCTGCCGATTCCGGTACCTTACTACAACTTCGCACAGACACCACTTGTACGTGGCCTGGATGCCTACTGGATCGAGAAGAAGGCGAACAATGGCAGGATGATGCCGGCTGAATCACTGGAAGATTTCCACATGCCGAACAACTCATTCATTCCATTCGTAATGTCCTTCGGCCTGTTCGTAGCAGCCTTCGGTGCACTGTACTTCGCATCCGGCAAAGAGTGGGCGATCGATGCAGTAGCCGACCTGCCGCAGCACCCTTGGGCACTATGGGTACTCATCCTTGGTCTTGCGATCACATTCGGTGCAATGATCACACGTTCACTCAAGGATGACCTCGGATACTATGTAACTAAAGAAGAAGTACTGAGAGACCTTGAAGAAGAACAAAGGAGGGAGAACTAATGGCTCACATGGAGTATAACGTACCAAGTGAAAGATGGCCGGCACATCCCGAAACCGCAACGATGGAAGGGAAGAACAAGTTTGTCGGCTTCTGGATCTTCCTTGCAGGTGAGACTGCACTCTTCGCCTCCCTCTTTGCAACATATCTTGCACTGAAGGATTCGGTACCATCAGATGACCACATGCTGGCAGCCGATCTTTTCGCCCTGCCTCTCGCGTTCGTCATGACGATGTTCCTTTTGACTTCATCACTGACAAGCGTCTACGCAGTCTACCATATGAGGAACAACAACTTCGCTAAAATGCAGCTCTGGCTGGGAATTACAGTCCTTCTCGGCCTCGGCTTCCTGGCGCTTGAGATCTATGAGTTCATCGAGTATGCCCACCTTGGCCATACGTTCAGATCCAGTGCATTCGGAAGTGCATTCTACTTCCTGCTTGGAACCCACGGGTTCCACGTTGTAATCGGACTCATCTGGATTACACTGCTCATCATCCGTAATGCAAAACGCGGACTTTCCGTATACACTGCTGCGAAAGTAAACACTGCAGCCCTGTACTGGCACTTCATCGACGTTGTGTGGGTGTTCATCTTCACAATAGTTTACTTGCTGGGAGTGTTGTAAAATGGCAGAAATAAAACAGGAACCAATGTCAAAAAAGAAACTTGAGTATGTACGCCGTGAGCGCACGAAGGAGATGCGCCAACAGGTCATTTCCTTCGGACTCATGATCTTCTTCACCTTCATCGCATTTGGGATGGTGGCGATGGACCTCGACGCAAGCTTTGTCATTCCGGTAGTCATCGGTCTGGCATTCATCCAGGTCGTCCTGCAGTTCTTCTACTTCATGCACATGAAGGATAAGGGGCATGAGTTCGCGAAGCTGTTCATGATGACGGGCATGTTCTTCGCACTGGCATTCGTTGTCACGTTCATGTATATCGTCTGGATCGGTTCACCGATCTAGGTCCTCATAAAGGCCGGCACATTTCTGTGCCGGCCTTTGTTTTGTCATCATATTGTCAAGGTCAGCCCTTGCCTGATACCCCCGTGGATTCTATACTTGAACTAAGTGATTTTATAAAGGGATGATTCTAAATGGAAAACTTGTCATCTATATCAATATTCGGATTCATCGCAAACTGGAGTCCATACTTTCTGGCCTTCACCGTCTTCCTGACGGTCGCTTATTTCCTCATCACCAAGAAGTGGTATGACAATTTCGAGGGCGGCCGGCCGCTGAGGAACAAGGAAGCCATGATCTTCCTGACCAGCATGATACTGCTTTATGCAATGTACGGCTCTCCAGTGGATATTCTGAGCCATATACTTTTCAGCTTCCATATGCTGCAGATGGCAGTCGTCTTCCTGCTGATTGCGCCGCTCATGTATTTCGCCATTCCGGAATATCTGTGGAAGCATTTCGTGGGCCTGCCGGTGGTCAAGCAGTTCTTTGCGATTGCTAAAAAACCGCTGATTCCACTGATTCTTTTCAATGGCATATTCTCGATCTACCATCTGCCCGTCGTATTGGACTTTCTGAAGCAGAGCGGCATGCTGCACTCTGCATTCAATGTCATGCTGTTTGCGCTGGCTCTGCTGATGTTCTATCCGATATTCAATAAGGTGGAGCCGCAAGAGCGCCATATGGGCGGACTCTTTAAGCTTCTGTACATCTTTGGCATCGGGGCGCTGTTGACACCCGCGTGCGGGCTGATCATCTTTGCAGAGCAACCGTTGTACCGGACATATACGGATGGAGATGCATGGCTTGCGGCCATGGAACTCTGTGTGCCTTCCGGCGTCCTGGATGGACTGACAGGGCAGGGGCTCATCTCGGGGCCTGAATACTTCACGAATACGACCCCGATCATGGACCAGCAGACGGGCGGCATCATCATGAAAGTGCTCCAGGAAGTCTTCTTCGGCTTCATGCTCGGCTACATCTTCTTCAACTGGTACCGCAATGAACGCAAGGATGAAGATGAAGTGACACGCCGTTCAGTAGAGAAAGCGCGTCTGCAGAAAGAACTTTTCAATCAATACAGATAATGTAGTTAGGAGAATTCCACTGTGCATATTTTACCGACCCTCAGTACACTGTTCATCGTAATCAGTGCAATATTCATGGCAATCGGAATTGCCAAAGTGAAGAATGGCCAGGTTGAAGCCCATCGGAAGATGATGATGCTTGCGGCACTCAGTGCCCTGATATTCTTCGTCATCTATGCTTCCAGGACAGTGTTCATCGGCAACACGGCCTTCGGTGGTCCAGATGCACTGGTGCCATATTATACAGTATTTCTGATCTTCCATATCATATTGGCGACGACCGGCGGCATCCTCGGTGGCGTCCAGGTCTACCTGGGGCTGAAGGAGAAGCTTGCCAGGCACAGGAAGATAGCGCCATGGGCATCGACGATATGGTTTGCTACGGCAATCACCGGCGTCATGGTCTATGTCCTTCTCTATATCCTTTACCCGGGTGGAGAAACCACATCGTTGATCAAAGCGATCCTGCAGGGATAGGAACATAAAAAAAGGAGTGGCTCAATTGAGCCGCTCCTTTTTCATTGGTCATCTAGCTGGTCAGAGCCTGCAGATCCTGGGCAACTGCCCTGATTTTCTTTACAGCGTGATCGACTATACGTTCAGGGAAGTGTTCATCGCTTCCATACTCGATGCCTGTCGGATAGTAGTGCTTGCCCATGTAGGGGTCCATCAGCTGGATGATGGCATTTTTTGCACCCACGTCACCTTCGACAGCGTAGCCCGGCACACGCAGGTAGTAGACGCCTTCAGGTATTTCATATTTAAAGTCGAAGGTCATCCGCTCATAGTCCCATGCACCGCCGAGGACCAGTCCGTTCTTGTTCATTACATCTTGCAGTATATCCTGAGAAACGAGCATCGTCTCAAGAGTAGAGTTTTCGAAAACCATGAAATTTCCTCCCTAAGCATTTTTCCATTACTTTAATTTTAATCTATTCCTTCCACAGTTGCAAATAGTATTTGAGAACAGAAAATGCCGGTGGATGAAATGCACATGCTTGTGATACTATGAAATGAGAGGTGTTGTATATGGTGACAGAAACAGAATTGGAAATTCTAGATCAGATCGATGCCTTAAATGAAAAGATAAGGCAGACTGAAGCCTACAGGCATTATTGCAAATACAGGACACTCCTTGAACAGGATGAGGAAGTGGCTGGACTCATAGATCAATTCACACGGCTGAAGATGGATTTTGAAGAGGTGCAGCGTTTCGGGAAATATCACCCCGATTTCAGCACCAAGCGGCGGGAGATCAATCAGTTCAAGAAGAAGCTCGATATGCATCCCGTCATCATGGAATACAGGAGGGCCGAATACCAGCTGCAGGAGATGCTGGATGAGGTGCTCTACCATGTCAGCATCAGCGTCAGCAGCCATGTCAACGTCGTCAGCAGCAATCCGTTCTTCTCGGTATCCTCGGATTCCGGCGGCTGTGCTACCGGCGGCAGCTGCGGCTGTCAGTCCGCAGGCTGAAAAAAAGGTTCCCGCTCCATTATATTATGGGGCGGGAACCTTTTCTATATTTCTAATAGCGTTCCTTCATCAGGTGATGGCTGATGTCAGGATAATCGGTGACGATCGTATGTGCACCTTTTTGGATCAGTTCATCCATCTCATCCATTTCGTTGATTACCCAATATCCGACTGCCACGTTCAGGCTCTGCAGATAATCGATGAAGCCTTCCTTGTCGAGTGGGATATTGTTGTATTGCGGCGGAATCTGGAAAGTGTCTGCTTTCGGGCTGAACATGTGCTTGAACCCGGATGCGTATGCGATGTAGGCATTCCTGACCTGATCCTCTCCTGCCCCAAGTGCGATATCCTCTCCGGAGTAGAGGTGGAAGCGGTCGATCTGTGAATCATAGAAGCTTGTGACGAGGACACGGTCCTCCACACCGAGTTCATCAATCAGACGATAGAGGAGACTTGGAATGAGGCTGCCCTCATATGAATTCGGGTCATCCTTTATATCGATGTTGATGAGCTTGTCCGGGTACTTCTCGAGAAGCTCCCTGAGCGTCATGATCTTAGCATCTTCCGATCCCCTGTAAGGATGACTGCCTTCCGCGTCCCGGAAGTGGTAGCCGAAATCGAGCTCCCTGAGTTCAGCAAGGGTCATGTCGCTGACGCGGCCGGCACCGTTTGAAGTGCGGTCGACATAGGCATCATGGAATACCACGATCTCCTCATCCTTCGTCATGCGGATGTCGATTTCGAATCCGTCCACATCGAACTTGCCGGCCTTATCGAATGCCGCTGCCGTATGCTCCGGGGCGAGCCCCATGCCGCCGCGATGGGCGAAGATATACGGGGAGCGGTGTCTGAAGTAGGGCTTGATGTCCCTGATCGCTGGCTCTGATGTGACCTTCGTGCCGACCCACAGTCCGCCGATCAGTCCGCCTGTGACACCGATTGCGGTCAAAAGGGTTTTAGTACACTTTTTCATAGTTAGTCTGCCTCCAATTATAGTTTCATTTAAAACTTCCCATTTCCATGGTATCATAACTCTATAAAATTATATAAGGTGGGTTAATATGCTTGAGAAACGCATTGGCATATACATTTATTTTAAACAAAATAAATTCATACGACAATTGAAACGCTACGGCCACCTCATATACGTCAATAAGGAAAAGAAGTACTTATTACTATATATATACGAATCGGACCTCCCTCAAACCATCGAAGCGCTGAATGCGCTGAAGTATGTCAATGATGTGCTCGTTTCGGAATATCCGAACATCAAGAGGGAGTACGGCACCGAGAATTTCGAGCCGAAGGACTACCGCGTCATCTGACTTCAGGTCATCGGCGGTATGAGGTGGTTCAGGCGCAGCACGCCCGTTATGTACTGGTAGAACTGCTCCCTTTCGTAGAAATCCTCCGGATCGCGTGTGGAGAATTCGACTACAGGTATATCTGCGGCTTTGCACCATTCCTGGATCAGGGTGTATTTCCGTCCGGTGCCCTCCTTATAGGCGACACCCCGGTATATGGTATAGATGGCCTGAAAATTGCCGCGTACCGGTGACATGATCAGTATAAAGGTGGATGGCCCGTCGGTTGTATGCAGGAATATGCCCCTGTCTATCCTTGAAGCGTTGTGTCCGATCAGCGCCTCCAGTTCGAACAGGTCGCCGTGCCCTTCTCCGAGCGTGATGAATTTTTGCATGCTTATCAACTCCCATCCATCATTTTAAACCAACAGTGAAAGGAAAGAAAGTGGGTCTGCCATGAGAATAATCAGTGGAAAATACAAATCGAAGAAACTTGCAGCACTGAAGTCCAACGACACCCGCCCGACTACCGACAAGGTCAGGGAGAACATATTCAATATTCTGGGCGATGTGGAGGGCGGCGTCCTCGACCTTTTTGCAGGAAGCGGGGGACTTGGCATCGAAGCATTGAGTCGGGGGGCGACTCATGCTATGTTTATAGATGGTGCAAAAGACGCCATAGCCATCATCAGGGAGAACACCGAGGGTCTCGATGAGCCCGTGGAGATCTTTCGCAATGACTACCGGCGCGCACTGAAGGCCATGGCAAAACGCAAAAAAAGGTTCAGCCTGATCTTCCTGGATCCCCCCTACCATAAAGGCATGGCCGGAGAAGCCCTGAAGATGATAGAGGACTTGGATATACTTGAAGACGGCGGCCGGATTGTCGTGGAGACCCACAAAGATGAGAAATATCCGATACATAGTCACGTGAGCATCAGGGATGTGGCATATGGGACCATCCGTGTAAATGTATTGACGAAAGGAGGAGGGGAATATGATGGGTAGAATTGCAGTATGTCCGGGAAGTTTCGACCCGATCACATATGGACACCTTGATATCATTGAGCGCACGAGTAAAATATTCGATACGGTCTATGTCTCGGTCCTGAAGAACTCTTCAAAGGAAGGGCTGTTCACCCCGGAAGAACGGGTTGAACTCATCAGGCAGGTGACGGAACGCTATCCGAACGTGGAGGTGAGGAGCTTCAATGGTCTTCTGATCGACTTCTGTGAAGAGGTCGGCGCAGAGGCCATCGTCAGGGGGCTGCGGGCCGTCAGCGACTTCGAATATGAAATGCAGCTCACATCCATGAACCGCAAGCTGAACAGTTCGATAGAGACGATATATATGATGACGAACAACAACTATTCATTCATCTCTTCCTCGATCGTAAAAGAGGTTGCAAAGTACGGCGGCAAAATAGAGGATGTTGTGCCGCCGCTTGTTGAAGAGGCGCTGAAGCGTAAATTCAATCTGCTATGATGACCGGCGTATTATAGTCATTACGCTGTGAACGGCTGAAGATGTTGTGGATGTCGGTCGCCATGATCTCATCCTCGACATGATGCCGGTTCGTACTTTTGACGTTGGTGATGACGGGAAGATCTTCCGGCAATGTCTTCAGGAAGGACTGGCCGGTCCGGTTCATCGCCAGCACCCTGACGGCATCCTTCATGACATGGCTCTCCATGCGCGACTGGGTGATGCCGAGCAGTATATAGAGCATGAGGCGGTTCAGGCGCGTCCACGTATAGCGCTTCGTCTTGACGCTCCCGATGAATGCACTGTAGGAATGGTGCTCCCTGATCTTGGCGAGCAGCCTGTGTTCGATGCCTTCGGTCATCATGTATATGCGGCGGAGGTCTTCCGCCGAACTGCGCTGGATCAGGAGCTTCAGCGTGGCGAACAGGTCTTCGTTGGAAAGCGGCCCTGCTGCATTTATGATTCCGGCGAGCTCACGCGGCATGTACTGTGATGCCTCTTCCACCCTGCCTTCCCTGAGGGCTTCCCTCAGGCTGGTGGCACTGGAGAAGCGGGACTGTGACAGCGTCGTTTCGCTGTACCTGTTGCCGAGGCGCGGAATGGTCAGGGGTACGATGTCCGATCCAAGTTCCTCGATTGCCCGGATGTATGCCAAGCCGAGTGTATTGTTCGCTCCACCGAAGAGGTCGGAACGGATGGAGGCGTTGATGGCGCGGGGGTAGCTGTACCCCTTCTTCATATAGGTTTCCATACGGGATTTGATGTCGCTGTCCTTCAGCTTGGAATGGACTTCCTTGAGGGCGTTGATGTCACCGGATTCGCTGCCGAAGACGATGTGGTCGCTGCCGAGCAGTTCGGCGATGTGCACGCCGCCCATGGCGAAATCATCGGCGAAGCTGATGGCGTTCAGGAGGGGGAGTTCCACCACAAGGTCCACATGACGGATTGCGGCTTCAGCCCGCGTGAACTTGTCGGTGACGGCGATCTCCCCGCGCTGGGTGAAGCTGCCGGACATGATGGCGATGACGACATCGGCGCCCGTCAGGCGCCGTGACGCTTCTATATGATGGATATGCCCGTTGTGGAAGGGATTGTATTCGGTTATCAAAGATGTGATAATCATCATTAACGGCTCCTTTCTATTCAATGATATTGTAACAGAAATCGCCTGCAGAATAATGCATGGTGTTAAGAAAAAAACTTGACAGAAAACCTTGTTGAAGGTACAATGTTTTTTGTGCTCATAAGAGGTGAAACTATATGAGATGGTCATTAACACAGCTTAAAAAGTTTAATCAGGAATCAATCGCTGTAAATGAAAAGGTCCAGTTCGGAGAGATCACAGACCGCAAGGATGTAACCTCCATCGAGGAAACTTCTGTAGAGGGAGAAATCCATGTCCGGAATCGGCAGATTTCGGTCGATCTTACGATAGATACAGTGGTTAATATGCTCGATAGCCGTACTTCTGAAGATATAGAAGTACCCCTTCACATCGAATCGAAAGAAATATTCGATGAAGAGGCGGGCGAAGACGACGAACTGGCTGAAAATGTTCATCCAGTGACCCACACTTTGGATCTGGAGCCTGTTGTCCGTGAACTGATTGTGGTCAACATCCCATTCGTCATCACGAAGAGTGATGAGGCGCTGACCGGCGGCAAGGAATGGTCCGTCATGACGGAAGAAGAGTTGACTCAGGAGGAAGAGGACGTGGATCCGAGACTGGCAAAGTTGAAATCGCTGCTAGACGACAGTGAGAATAAGGAGGAATAGACATGGCAGTACCAAAAAGAAGAACCTCAATTACACGCAAAAGAAAACGCCGTACGCACCTGAAACTTTCAGTGCCTGGTATGGTGGAATGCCCAAACTGTGGAGAAATGAAACTTTCCCACCGTGTATGTAAAGAATGCGGCAGCTATAAAGGTGAAGATGTCGCAGCAAACTAATTGATGCGATCATAAAAGTCGCTGGTGGAACGAGTCCACCAGCGACTTTTTTTGTTTTATGGATGATTGGTCTAGTTGAGTACATAGCCTTCCGGATACCAGATCAGTGGATCTTCCGACATATCGCGTTCGATGTCGTATTTCAAGGGCTCGAAGCCATGGATCTCGAAGAATCCGCGGGAGTTCTGCCGGCTGATCGCCTTGATCGGGATGCCGTAGCTTTTGGCATAGTCGATCAGCTTGCTGCCGAAGCCGCGTCCCCGGTATTTCTCAAGCACTTCAAGCTTCCAGATGACCATGTAGTCATGCGGCGGGTCGAAAATCGGTGCATGTTCATCCTCCCTGCGGTAGAGACACATGCGAGCGGCCAGCGCATCGCCGACATAGATGCCATAGAATGGGGAATCCATATTGGCGTCGATCACGTTGCCTTCGAGTTCCTTGGTCATCTGGAGCTCCTGCGCCCCATATTCACGGAACTTCTTGAAATCTTCTGCTGTCTTGTAATTGATTGCTAAATGCTTAACTTCTGACATTTTCCTCTCTCCTTTGGTTTCATTATAGTATACATCTTCAAAACCGTTCAATTGTTTTATATGCCCATAATATTTATAATTTAAATTATTACCCCCGAAGAAGGAGACGAATTATGGAAATTGAATGTTTGGATTTCGCACAGGATGAATTTACACAACGATTTAAGGGCAGGGAACAGGATGTGCTCTCATTCTACGAAGACCTCTCCTATGATGCGGAGAGTCTGAAGGAGGTATGGGAAAGGCCTGCACACCAACATACGGAGGCACTTGCCGACATCATAGAGGAGGAAATGGCACGCTACGGCCTGAGCGGGGCACAGCGTGAAAACCTGGAGAGGCTCAGACAGGGCAGCCGTGTCGTCATCGGCGGCCAGCAGGCAGGCCTGTTCATGAGTCCGAGCTACATCGTACACAAGATCATCACGCTCCTCGTAATGGTGGAGGAGGTCAGGGAGAGCCACGGCTATGAAGCAGTGCCCGTATTCTGGATAGCGGGGGAGGACCATGATTTTGACGAAGTGAACCACACCCATGTCTACGACCAGGCGCACAGGAGGCGCAGGAAGATTGCCTACAAGCCGAACCTGACAGTGCCTATGAGCCTCGGATTCTATAAGTATGACCGTGGGGATATGAAGGCCACCCTCGATGCAGTCGTCGAGGAATGTGGGGATTCTGGATTTTTGAGGAGCAGGAAGGCGGCCATCATGAAGATGATAGACACACATGAATATTGGACTGAACTTTTCCATGCTCTCGTCCACGATGTATTCAGCGAAGAGGGGCTGATCATCTTCAATGCCCACAGCAGTGCAGTCCGCAGACTTGAAGTCCCGATGTTCAAGGAGATGCTGGAGCGTCATGATGAGATCGACCAGGCGTTCAGGAGCGGCCAGGCGGCTTTCGGTGCCGCATGCAGCCTGCCTCCGATGATCGAGACGGATACGAATGTCCATCTCTTTACAGGTTCCGAGGAGAACAGGACGCTGCTGGTGCACGACGCGGACGGATTCGCCACAGACAAGGGAGTGGTTTCCAAGGACGAACTGCTTGCACGGCTTGAGGAGGCACCGGAGACATTCAGCAACAATGTCGTTACACGCCCGCTCATGCAGGAGATGCTCTTCAATACACTCATCTTTGCCGGTGGCGGGGCTGAGGTGAAGTATTGGGGCGAGCTCCATGAAGCCTTCCGGAAGATGGAGGTGCCGATGCCGATTGTAGTGAAGCGTATGGAGATCATCCATGAAGACATGCGTCTGCGCAAACTCATGGACAAATACGATCTTGAAGTCTCCCACCGTCTTCATGAGGATGTGGAACGGAAAAAGAAAGAACTGCTCGATGATGCGACCGACGCCTCCTTCCTGAAGGAAGTGGATGATATGCAGACGAGGCTTGAAAGGGACTATGATGCAGTGGAGGCGGCATCCGAACGCACCCACCGCCACCTGATCGAAGCCAACCTGAAAGCCCACCGGAAACAGTTCGACTACCTGAAACGGAGATATCAGCTGGAAGTCAGGCGGACACTCCGCCACCAGCTGAATGATTTGGAAGAGGTGGCTGAAAGGATCCTGCCGGGCGGCAGCCTGCAGGAGCGCATCTACCACCCATGGATGTTCCCTGGAATCGACCCTTCCACCCTGTCCTATACAACAAAGCTCACCATCATCAAGGGCGTCTAGCCGAAAGACAGCTTTCATTGGATATGAAAGCTGTCTTTTTTCTGTTCTGGTAATTAAATTCACTGGATAGCATATAATTTGTGGTACAGAGTGGGGAGATGTGGTAAATTATTTGTATAGGCGAGGTGATTTGATGTTCATGGGAGAATTCAAGCATCAGCTTGATGCAAAGGGGCGCCTGATCGTCCCGAGCAAGTTCAGGGATGACCTGAATGGCCAGTTCATCATCACCCGGGGCCTTGATCAGTGCCTGTTCGGATACACATTGGAGGAATGGGCGCAGATAGAAAAGCGGATGAGTGCTCTGCCACTGACTAAAAAGGACGCCAGAAAGTTCATGAGGATGTTCTTTTCTGGGGCAACCGAAGTCGAAGTGGACAAGCAGGGCAGAATCAATATTCCAACGAACTTAAGGGAGTACGCCGATCTGACCAAGGAATGTACGGTAATCGGGGTCTCCCACAGGATTGAAATATGGAGTACAGAGAAATGGGACTCCTTCTACGAGGAATCGGAATCCCATTATGAAGATATAGCAGAAGAACTAATTGACTTTGACTTATAGGATGTGAGGATATGTTCAGGCACGATACCGTTCTATTGGAAGAAACAGTGGACGGGCTGAATATCCGTCCAGACGGCATCTATGTCGATGCCACTCTCGGTGGCGGAGGGCATAGTGCCTATATCCTTGAACAATTGACAACAGGACACCTGTACGCATTTGATCAGGATAGCTGGGCGATTCAGAACGCGCAGGAGAGATTTGAAGACATCGGGAACCTCACGCTTATACATTCCAACTTTGAACACCTGAAGGAAGAACTGTCCAGCCGGGGAATCACGGGAGTGGATGGCATACTATACGATTTGGGCGTATCCAGTCCACAGCTGGATATGACTGAAAGGGGCTTCAGCCATTCGAAGGAAGCCAGACTCGACATGAGGATGGATCAGGGCCAGTCGCTCGATGCCCATGAAATCGTGAATACATACACTTACGAGCAGCTGGTGGGCATCTTCTTCAGATACGGAGAAGAGAAGTTCTCGAAAAAGATTGCAAGGGAAATCGAGCGTGTCCGCAAGGAGAAACCGATAGAAACGACCACTGAGCTTACGGAAATCATAAAGTCGCAGATTCCGCATAAATTCAGAAGGACGGGCGGGCATCCTGCAAAGCGCGTGTTCCAGGCACTGAGAATTGCAGTGAACGATGAGCTGGGAGTATTCGAGCGGTCCCTCGAGCAGGCGATCGATCTGCTGAACAGGAAGGGGAGGGTATCCGTAATCACTTTCCATTCCCTGGAAGACCGGATATGCAAGCAGATGTTTGTGGAATATGAATCCGGGCCCGAGCTCCCGCGTAACATGCCGATCATTCCCGAAGCCTACGAGCCCATCCTGAAGCGGGTCAACAAGAAGCCGATCGTTGCAGACGATGCGGCAATAGAAGGCAATCCACGTGCGCGCAGTGCAAAGTTGAGAATTGCTGAGAAGCAAAAATAGGGAGTGTTATTATGGCAGTAGAACGCTATCATCAGACCCTGCCGCGTCCGCATACAGAACAGGATCCGGCCCAGGGGACCAGAAAGGCCAGCCGCGTTGTTGGACTCAAGAAATTCGAGACGCTCGTATATTTGATGCTGTTTGCCCTGATTGCAGCAGTGGCGGTCTATGTACTGTCATTGAAGATGGAAGCCTATTCCCTGCAGACGGAGAAGACCCAGGTGGAAAGTGAAATAGCAGTCATGGAGGGTGAAATCGGCGAGCTCAAGACCGAAGTGACCGACCTTGCCTCCTATGACAAGATCTATGAAAAAGCAAATGAACTCGGGCTGGATCTGGACAATGGAAATGTAAAGGTTGCTGAGAAGTATGGCAAGGATTAGAATCAGACTTGGTGAGAAAACTAAAACGCTATCAGTTGGTGCGCTCCTAATCTACCTTGGTATAGGAGTGCTTTTTCTATGCATATTTTGGCAGTTCAGCTATCTCATGATAAACAAGACGCTGGATGATGAGGACCTCGTTGCCCATGGCCATGACAAGTTCAGCCGCACCGCAGTGAACGAAGGTCAACGTGGTGAGATACTCGACAGAGAAGGCAACGTTCTGGCGAGCGATATGGAAGCATATCGGCTTGCGCTGATTACGGATTCAGACTATCCGAACCATGTGACCGATCCAAAGGAGACCGCCGAAGCACTGGCGGAGATCATAGATATGGAAGCATCTGAAATAAAGGAACGGATTGAGGAAGGCATAGAGGAGGAACGTTTCCAGGTCGAGCTCGGCAAGAAAGGGCGGGACATCTCCTACAATCAGAAGAATGCACTTGAAGATGCAGAGATCCCAGGCCTCGTCTTTGAAGCAGAGACCAAGCGCTTCTATCCGAATGGCGACTTCGCCTCACACCTCATCGGCTATGCCGAAAAGGGTGAGGGAACGGATGAACTGGAGGGCCAGCTTGGACTGGAGCGGGCCTATGACGACCTGCTGCAGGGGGAGGACGGCACGACGGACTACACGAAAGACCTGTGGGGCTATATCGTACCGGGCACCGATACAGTCGAACCGCCGAAGGACGGGGCGGACATGAAGCTGACCATCGACTCCAATATCCAGCTCTATCTGGAGGACTCCCTGGATACCATGGAAGAGCATTTCGAGCCGGAGGAGCTGTTCGCCGTCGTTGCGGATGCAGAAAGCGGTGAAATACTGGCGAGCGGCCAGCGTCCTTCATTCAACCCGAGGACCCGGGAAGGGTTCGGCAACAGCTGGCTCAACATGCTGTACCAGTACTCATTCGAACCGGGATCGACCTTCAAGGTGTTCGGCCTGGCTGCAGCGATTGATGCAGGCGTCTACGATCCAAATGCAACATATGAATCCGGATCATTCGACGTCAACGGCCATACCATCTATGACTGGGAAGAGGAAGGCTGGGGGAACATCACGTACAATGAAGGCATGCAATATTCCTCCAATGCCCTGATGATGATACTGCAGGATAAAGTCGGTGAGGATGCGATGCTCGACTACTACCGCAAATTCGGTTTCGGCGAACCGACCGGTTCCGAATTCCCGAATGAACAGTCCGGCACCCTCGCATGGGACGATCCGCTGCAGCGGAAGACGACTTCTTTCGGACAGACATCGACCGTCACCCCGATCCAGATGATCCAGGGGATGACTGCGATATTGAATGATGGCAAGATGAAGAAGCCGTACGTGGTCGAATCGATCACCGACAGCGCCACCGGTGAAGTGCTCCATAAGGGTGAAGAGTCGGTGGTACGCCAGGTGATATCCGAAGAGGCGGCCCAAAAGACCCAGGAAGAGATCAATACATTCGTCGGCGGCTCGATGGAGAGGAATCCGCAGTATCAGCTCGATGACTACGAAGTTGCAGGAAAATCGGGTACTGCCCAGGTGATCGATCCTGAAGGCGGCGGCTACATGGATGGGCCATATGAATTCCTGACATCCTTCATCGGCTATGCTCCGGAAGATGACCCTGAAGTCATCGTCTATTACGGTGTGAAGCTCGCTTCGAAGAACAAGCAGGATACTTGGGACATCGGCGTCATGCCGGGGTTCAATCCATTGATGGAGCGGACGCTTAAATACCTGAACGTCGGAGGAGCCGATGATGATCAGACGGCTGAGGTCACCGAAGTCGGAGACTACAGCGGCAAAAAGCTTTCAGAAGCTGCCCCGGCATCCGCCGACACGATACAGACCATCGTCGTCGGTGATGGGGAAGAGATTATCGACCATCATCCAAAAAATGATAGACTATTACCATATGAAACCTTCTTCGTGAAAACCGAAGGGGAAGCAAAGATGCCTGACCTTACGGGGCTATCCAAGCGAGAGGCAATCATGTTTGGAACATTCATGGATATGGATGTATCCACAGAGGGCGAAGGATATGTGAAATCACAGTCCATTGCACCGGGTACTGTACTGGGTGATGAAGCAGCAGTCGAATTCACCCTGTCATCCAATGATCCAGCAGACTAGAGGAGGACACAATGAACTACTTATTTCTATTCATCGCATTTATCTTGACTGCCATTCTGGTGCCGTTGACAATTCCGCTGCTGAAGCGGATGAAGTTCGGCCAATCCATCAGGGTGGAAGGACCGCAGAGCCACCAGGTGAAGACCGGTACGCCGACGATGGGGGGGCTGACGTACCTCATTCCTGCAATCGTGCTGTCGGTCATCGCCCTGCCGCTGGTCGATGATGCCTACAAGATGCTGGTCATGGTGATCGTCACCGTAGGCTTCGGGCTGATCGGCTTCATAGACGACTACATCATCGTCGTCAAGAAGGACAACAAGGGACTCTCTTCCAAGCAGAAGTTCCTGGCCCAGATCGTGGTTTCCGTAATCGTCTACTTCATCATGACCCGGGCGATTCCGGATATTGCTGCAGGCATCCATATCCCGGGCACGGATTTCGACATTCCGCTCGGTGTACTGTTCGTCCTGTGGATCGTCTTCTGGCAGGTCGGCTTCTCGAATGCGGTGAATCTGACGGATGGCCTCGACGGCTTGGCAACAGGACTTTCGATCATTGCATTTTCAAGTTTTCTCGTCATCGCATGGACACGCGGGGAAATGGAGATCGTCCTTTTCCTGATGATCCTGATCGGTGCGCTGGCAGGATTTCTGATATACAACAAATATCCGGCGAAGCTCTTCATGGGAGACACGGGGTCGCTTGCGCTGGGCGGCATCATCGCCACCGTCTCGATCATGCTGAATGAAAGTCTTTTGCTGCTTCTCATCGGAATCGTCTTCGTCATAGAGACGGCTTCTGTGATGCTGCAGGTTGCTTCATACAAGATGACGGGCAGAAGGATATTCAAGATGACACCGATACACCACCATTTTGAACTCAGTGGCTGGAGCGAATGGAAGATCGTCCTCGTATTCTGGACGGTGGGCATAGTGGCAGGCGCAATCGGTGTGCTATTGGGGGCGTTATAGAATGGATACAGCCGGTTTTGAAAATAAGAATGTGATCGTCCTCGGCTACGGCCGGAGCGGGCGGAGTGCAGTATCGGCCCTGGCATCACTCGGTGCAAACATCACACTGACGACAAATGAAGTCATCGCGGATGAAAAGATCAGACAGACGCTCAAGGGCTGGGGCGTCGAGATAGTGGATGGCCACCACCCGGCCAGCCTGCTGAATGATGCTGAACTGATCGTAAAGAATCCGGGCATCCCATACACGATTCCCTTCCTTGAAGATGCGGAGACGCGGGGGATACCCGTCATTACAGATGTCGAGCTCGCCTATCATATGTCACCCGCCCCGATCATCGGGATTACAGGAACGAACGGAAAGACCACGGTGACGCACCTGATCGGCGAGATGCTCGAACGCTCGGGTCTGTCGCCGATACTCTGCGGCAACATTGGCTATCCTGCTTCGGAAGCAGTGCGGGAGGCGACGGCGGAGGATATCCTTGTCATGGAGCTTTCCTCATTCCAATTGATGGGCATCAGGGACTTTTGCCCGGATACCGCAGTGTTCACGAACATCTATGAAGCGCATATCGACTATCATGGATCGAAGGAAGCCTATGTCCAGGCGAAGATGAACCTCATCTCCAATATGGATGCAGCGCAGACCGTCATCTTCAATGGCAGGCAGAAGGAAATGCTTGATGGGCATCCCGGCCTGCATGTGGAATACTTTTCGGCGGAAGGCGACCATGAAGCGTGCATCAAGGACGGTGTCATCGTCCATAAGGGCACACCGCTGATCCCCCTCGATCAGGTGAAGCTGCAGGGGGCCCACAACCATGAAAATATTCTGGCGGCCATCCTTGCGGCGAAGAACCATGGGGCCAGCGACGCCGGTATCCGCGAGACGCTGTTGCACTTCGGCAGCATCCCCCACCGCATGGAATATCTTGGGGAGCACAGAGGCGCCGCCTATTACAACGACTCCAAGGCGACGAACAACCTGGCCACGACGTTTGCGCTGGAGAGCTTCCAGGCGCCGGTCATCTGGATTGCAGGCGGGCTCGACCGCGGCCAGTCCCTCGACGGGCTCATCCCTTCGATGGACAGCGTGGCCATGATCATCACTTTTGGTGAGACGAAGGAGAAGTTCCAGGCGCTCGCTGAGCGGACCGGTAAGGCGGTCGAACTGGCCGAGCACCCCCATGATGCGGTCATCAAGGCAGCACAGTATGCAGAGGCGGGAGATGTGGTGCTGTTCTCCCCTGCCTGTGCAAGCTGGGACCAGTACAAGGACTATGAAGCACGGGGAGACCATTTCAAAGAAGGATTCAGCACGCTCGGGAAATGAAGGAAGGGGGTGGGCCGATGAATGGAAGATCCGATGTAGAAGAAATGAAGCAGAAACTGAAGCGTTCCAGGGCATCCCGTGAACGGCTGGCGGCCGGCTCATCTTCGGGAGGCTCCGAAATCAATCCAGGAGAAGACACGACAGCGCATAGGGCCACATTCCATCAGGGGAAGAATGAAGGCGCCCGCCCCCCGGGCCCTCATCATGATGTGGATGAAGAAGAGATAGAGACCTATGCGCCGAGGGAGAAGCACAGGGATGCACCAAAAAAACAGAGGCGGAAGCGCCCCCGTTTAAAGTTTACCCGGACGCACTTCTACCTCATGCTGCTGATGCTCCTTGTATCCCTGGTTGGACTGCTCATCTGGTACGTGGCGAGCAGTGCCAGTGAAGTGAAGAATATAGAAATCAGCGGCAACCAGCTCATCAGTGATGAAGAAGTGGAGGAGCGCCTGCAGTTCGGCACAGGTGACAGGATGTTCAGCGCGAACCTGTCCCGGGCGACCGAAAACATCGCGATGCTGCCCGCTGTCGAAGAAGTGGAGATCGAGCGGGAGTGGTGGAACACCATCAATGTTTCCGTGACGGAATACCAGGCCGTCGGATATGTCGCCAACAACAGCGACTACTATCCGGTCCTGGAAAATGCCCAGGTGCTGCGCGGCTATCCCTCCACTCCGGGTTCGGCGCCAATCCTGCACTATTTTGAAGGCCGTGAATTCGACCGGATGGTGGAGAGCCTGAATGATATAGAGCCGGACATCCGGGAAGGCATCTCGGAAATCTACTACCGCCCGTCGGAAAATTCCTCGACACGCATCCACATGTTCATGAACGACGGTCAGGAGATCGTCGCCGACTACCGTACGATAAACGAGAAGATGAATTATTATCTGAGCATGCGTGAGGAGATCGGCGATCCGCAATCCGGCCTCATCGATCTGGAGATCGGCAGCAGCTTCCTGCCATATGGCAGCGACGAAGCTATGGAAGTGAAGGCGGGCATCTACGAGGCGCCTGTCCAGGCACCATACATCGAAGAGGTCAATCAGGCCCTCGGAGATGTAAAGGAGAGCCTTTCAAATATCGGGGAAGCAGAAGACGGGGAAGAATGATTCCTCGTCTGTTTTTATACTGGACTATTCAGTGCAAATAGTTCACAATATAAAAAGTATAATGTAAACTATATGATAGATACAGCTGAAACAGGCTTGCTAGGAGGCAAATGAGTTGAAGGAACATTATTATGTTGCCCTGGATATCGGTTCCGCGAGTGTGAAGGCGGTCGTTGGTGAGAAATTCCATGATGGCGTCAACATCATAGGCACTGGCCAGACCTTCACGGATGCAATATCCAAAGGGAAAATAAAAGATTTTGATCTGGCGAGAAATGCAATTATAGATACGGTTAAAAAAGCAAAGATCTCATCCGGTGTGGACATCGATGAAATCTTTTTAAAAATGCCCATTACTGAAACTGAATTCAAGATCGGGGAAGAGGAGCTGCGTTTTGGCGGCAACTCCACAGAAATCAATGGTACGCACATCGAAGACCTGCTCGAGACCCTCCGTGAGCGGGAAGTCCACAGCGACAGGGAAGTCATCACGGTCTATCCCATCCATTTCAAGGTCGATGACCTGCATGAAGTGATGGATCCGAAGGAAATGATGGCGACGCAGTCGCTGTTCGTCCGGGCAGGCATCATACTGATGAACAGGACACTCCTGATGAACGCGGTCAAATGTGTCGAAGATGCAGGACTGACAGTCCTTGACGTCTATTCCGACGCAGTCAACTATCAGCATGTGCTGAGCGAATCTGAAGTCGAACTCGGCGGTGTGGTCATCGACATCGGTGCAGACCTGACCCAGTTCGGCTATTATGAGCGGGGTACAGTAAAGTATGCAGACAGCATCCCGGTCGGGGGCAACCACATTACAAATGACCTCTCCGAAGCATTCAACACGACTTTCGAAGCAGCAGAAAAGGCGAAGCAGCAGTATGGCCATGCCTTCTACGACCTCGCATCCTCAGAGGATATCGTCAGGCTCCCACAGCGCGACGGTGAACTGGACATCGAAGTGACTCCAAAAGACCTTGCGGACATCATCGAGATGAGACTGGAAGAAATGTTAATGACTGTATTCGAAGCACTGCAGGAGCAGCGCATCACAAAGGTGAATGGCGGCTTCGTCGTCACGGGCGGCACCGCAAACCTGCTCGGCGTCAAGGAGCTCCTCCAGGATCTCGTCTCCGAGAAGATCAGAGTCCATATTCCAAACCAGATGGGCGCACGCAAGCCGGAATTCTCAAGCGTCATTTCCACAGTATCCAGTGGAATAATGTTTGATGAACTCCTTGAGTATGTTACAATTGATAATTATGGTACGGAGTCGAAAAATACTGTAGATTCAAGTGATGGAGAGGCTTCAGGAAGCTTCTTCACAGGTCTTTTCAATAAACGTAAAGAGCAGAATACCCATCAGCTGGAACAGGGCGAAACTTACAAGTTTCCGTCTGAAGCATCCCGCGGGGAGCAGCCGGCTGAAGAGGAGTATTCGGACTACGCATATGATGAGGAACGCTCGGATGAAAAAGTCACCCGTCGCTCCGAAGAGACAGGCCAAGGCGAACAGAAAGACTACCGTGGATATATGAAGAAGCTCTTTAAAAATTTGTTTGAGTAAGATGAATGACTGGGAGGAAATGAAAAATGTTAGAATTCGAGCAAGGGTTTAACCATATGGCAACATTAAAAGTTGTCGGCGTCGGTGGCGGCGGCAACAACGCAGTCAACCGGATGATTGATGACGGCATGCAGAATGTCGAGTTCATCGCAATCAACACAGATGGACAGGCTTTGAACCTGTCCAAGGCAGAATCCAAAATCCAGGTCGGCGAGAAGCTGACACGCGGTCTTGGTGCAGGGGCCAACCCGGATATCGGGAAAAAGGCTGCTGAAGAGTCCAGGGAACAGATTGAAGATGCGATCCAGGGCGCAGACATGGTCTTCGTCACTGCAGGAATGGGCGGCGGAACAGGTACCGGTGCAGCACCGATTGTAGCCAAGATCGCCAAAGAGATGGGCGCACTGACAGTCGGCGTCGTTACACGTCCATTCTCCTTCGAAGGCAGAAAGCGCCAGACGCAGGCTTCTGCAGGCGTTGATGCAATGAAGGCAGCGGTCGACACACTCATCGTCATCCCGAACGACCGTCTCCTGGATATCGTGGACAAATCCACACCGATGATGGAAGCGTTCAAGGAAGCGGATAACGTACTGAGACAAGGTGTCCAGGGCATATCCGACCTCATCGCCGTCAGCGGTGAAGTGAACCTCGACTTCGCAGACGTCAAGACGATCATGACCAACCAGGGATCTGCACTCATGGGCATCGGGGTCTCCAGTGGTGAGAACCGTGCCATTGAAGCGGCCAAGAAGGCAATTTCAAGCCCGCTCCTCGAAACATCCATCGTGGGCGCCCAAGGTGTCCTGATGAACATTACAGGCAGCGAGTCACTGTCACTGTTTGAAGCACAGGAGGCTGCGGATGTAGTACAGGATGCGGCAGATGAAGACGTCAACATGATCTTCGGTACGGTCATCAATCCGGAACTGGAAGATGAAATCGTCGTCACGGTCATCGCTACAGGCTTCAACGAGAAGTCCGTGAACCGCACGCCTGAGCGTGAAGAGAAGAAGGAATCATTCACCTATCCGACTTCCCCAAGGGAAAGCGCGCCTGAACGCGAAGCGGAACCAAGGGAAAGCAGTGCGCAGGATGACGACTACGAAGTACCTACGTTCCTGCGGAACCGTTCAAGACGCAGACGATAGAAATAAGCTATAAGTCAGAAGGGCACGCCTTTCTGACTTATTTTTTGAGGTGTAACGGATGAAATTCATAGACCATACGCATCATGTAGGCAATGAGGAGCGGGATGTCCTGTTCGGCTATACAAAGAGGACCGGTGGAAGGAGCAGCTATCCATCCGGGAGCTTCAATATGGCCCTCTACATCGGTGATGATGCAGCAAATGTACATCATCATCAGGACCGTCTCGGTGCGGCAGCCGGCTTTCCGCCGGAACGCTGGGTGATGCCGATCCAGAAGCATGGCGGCAATATAGAGGAAGTCACCCTGGCGGATGCAGGTACGAATGTCAGAGAGTTGTCCGATCAGCTTTATGATGTGGACGGCCTGTATACATACGACCCGGGAATCATGCTCGCCATGAATTACGCAGACTGCGTCCCCATCTATATATGGAGCAGGAGCAATGGCTTCACCGCACTTGTCCATGCGGGTTGGCGCGGCACATCACACAGAATCATTAAAAGGATGATCGAGCGCTATGAAGGGGACCCGAAAGATCTCACAGTGGTCATCGGGGTCGCGATAAACGGCCCATGCTATACAGTGGACGCGCCCATCATCCGGGCACTTGAAGACGCAGGCCTGCCGGAAGGGGCAGTCGATGCACATGATGAAGGGTTCGACCTTGATCTGAAGGCCGTAAATCGGCATCAGGCATTGAATGCGGGCGTGGACGCGCGCCATATCCATGTATCAGCGCTTGGTACAGAGGACCTGGACCGTTTCTTCTCCTATCGGCTGGAGAAGGGGGAGACCGGTCGTGCACTTGCATTTATCGGGAGGAAGAAAGATAATGATAAAGGATAACTATGAACAGCTGAAACAGGAGATCGGTGATGCCGTGACATTGATTGCGGTGACGAAATACCACTCCATAGACGAGACGCTCGAAGCCTATGATGCAGGAGTCAGGCATTTTGGCGAGAACCGTGTTGAGGGGTTCCTTGAAAAGCGGGAGGCCCTTCCAGAAGATGCGGAAGTCCATTTCATCGGTACGCTGCAGTCGCGCAAGGTGAAGGATATCGCAGGCCATCTGAACTATCTGCATTCCCTGGACCGGGAAAGTGTCGCCAAAAAAATTGAACAATACAGTGAAAATGCTGTAAAATGCTTTGTACAGGTCAACGTATCAGGCGAAGCGTCCAAGCATGGGCTGTCACCGGAGGAAGTCCCCGGCTTTCTGGAGGCGATGGAATCCTACAGTAAGGTAATGGTCATCGGTCTGATGACCATGGCACCGCATACAGAGGATGAATCCGAAATCAGTGCGGTATTCGAACGTCTCGCAGCACTGCGGGATTCGCTCAGGACAGGCAACCACGGTAATATCCAGGTGGAGGAGCTGAGCATGGGGATGAGTAATGATTATGGCATTGCGATCCGGCACGGTGGTTCATATGTCCGTATTGGCAGCAAATTAATGGGAAGCAGGTGAAGACCATGGCCATCAAAAAGTTTTTCAAGGATATCTTCATCGTGGAGTATGAAGAGGATGCGCCCCCTAAGGAACAGAAGCAGTCTGAGGCAGGCGGCAATGCCAAGGTGACGCGGCTCGAGCAGTCCAAAAAAGACCGTCCAAAAAGCATGGGACAGTCTGTTGGGTCAGCTCAGCCCAAACCGCAGAAAAAGGAATCCATTTCCCCATCCTTCCGTAAGACGGAGCGCAGGCAGTCCAGCAGCCAGCGGCAGGAGAAGGACAAAAAAGCCATTCAGAAGGAAAAGGAGACGACGTTGATGAGTGCTGAAGCAAGCAATACGAAAGTATGTCTGTTTGAACCGAGGGTCTTTTCCGAAACCCAGGATATTGCTGATGAACTTAAGAATGAACGCGCGGCACTGGTCAATCTGTCGAAGGTGGACCACGGACCAAAAAAGCGCATCGTCGACTTTCTGAGTGGTACGGTCTATGCACTGGATGGAGACATCCAGAAGGTGGGTGCCGATATCTTCCTGTGTACACCGAACAGCGTAGGTGTAGAAGGAGAAATCAGCGAAGATAAAAACCAAACTGAAGAAACGTAAGGAGAATGATTTTGGACAATCAATTAATTATAGAAGTACTAAGTTTCATCCAGAGCTTCATCAATACCATATTTCCCATCTTCTTCTGGGGGCTCATCATCTACATCCTGAGCTCCTGGCTGCCGGGGCTCAGGGAGTCGGCCTTCGGACAGATACTCGGGAAGATCTATGAACCGATACTCGAACCTTTCAGGAAGATCATACCTCCGCTCGGCGGCGTGCTAGACCTCTCCCCGATCATTGCGATCATCGTCATGCAGCTGTTCCTGAGCGGGCTGAATGCAATCTTCAACACCATCATCACTTCATTGTATTAAATATTCACGAAAAGGGGCGCTCATGTGGACTATTGTCCGGATGGGCGCCCTGATTGCAATCTACAGGAGGCCTGGCTGTGAAAGAGATCTATCAGCACTTCAGAAAAGAGGAGCATGAAAAGATAACCATGCTCAATGGAAAATTTGAAATTGCAGCACGCGACTATTACCCCATCCTGCTCGACTTCCTCGATCCGAGGGAGCAGATGATCGTCACAAGCCTCGCAGGGCTCCACTCGGGTCTCAGGGTTGAATTCTACGGCGGACCGGGGGAACGGGAGCGGCAGCGGGCGATGATCGTTCCGGAACTGCTGGAGGTGTCCGAGGCCGATTTTGAAATTACCGTCTTCGAACTGGAGTATCCGGAAAAATTCGTCAAACTGACCCACCGCAACATATTGGGTGCCGTGATGAATGTCGGTGTGGACCGCTCTCTGATCGGTGACATTGTAGTGGGCGGAAAGATCCAGTTTGCCGTCGCTGCCCCGTATGCCCCGCTGTTCCATCAGACCTTGACCCGGATACGGAATGCGCCTGTCGTACTGACGGAGGTGCCGCATGAATCATTCATCGAACCTGTGGATGACGGGAAGCCGATGTCCATACTCGTCGCCTCCTTCCGCCTGGATGCCATCATCTCCGAGGTCATCAAAGAAGGCCGTGCCAAGTCGAAGACGCGTGTCGAGAAGGGCAAGGTCAAAGTCAATCATTCGATTGTTGAGAATCCTTCATTTATAATGGAAACTGGTGATACGGTATCCATCCGTCATTTCGGACGCTTCAAGGTCACGCAGCTGATTGCGGAGACGAAGAAGGGCAAGTACCGGCTTGAGGTTAGAGTCTACAGGGATGGGTAATACACAACTGAGGTGAAAATTATGGATAGAGAAGAAGCGGTGAACCGCAAGTTTCCGACAGTATACCGGGGTCTCGATGAACAGGAAGTCCGCGCGCATCTCAGGAACATGCAGGAAGAAATCGACAGGCGGGACGAGAAGATCAGACAGCTTGAAGGCATGCTTGATGAGAAGGAAGAAAATCTGAACAGCTTCAGAAACGTCGAAACGAGCATCAACGAGGCGATCCTGACCGCCCAGCGTGCAGGGGACGAAGCGAAACGCACCGCCCAGGCACGGGCCGAGGAGATCATCCGTGCGGCTGAAGCGGAGCGTGAACGTGTTGTGGATGAAGGTCTCGCACGTGCCCGTCATATCGCCAATCAGACGGAGGATATGAAACGCCAGTCGAAAATATTCCGTGCCCGCTTCAAGATGCTTGTCGAAGCGCAGCTGGACCTGCTGAAGTCAGATGACTGGGACTATCTGCTCGACTTCGATAAGAATCTCGAGCATCGCGTGGATGACCTGGAAGCGGTGGAGAAGAAACAGGACGAATGAGATGTTGACGGATCAGCGGATATTTAGCATAATAATAGTATTGTTAGACATGCAGACGTCATTACAGATCAAGCGACCGGAGGAGGGTGGAAGCTCCGGCACACAGTGGCGGCCTTGATATCACTAATGATTTATCTTCATATCTGAATCGAGTGGACTCTGGACCGGAGTCAATTAGGGTGGTACCGCGGATTTTTTTCGCCCCTATTGACGACGCTCCGGAGTTTTTTATTCCAACAACCAAAATAGGAGAAGGAGCTAGGAAAAATGGATTATAAAGATACACTGCTCATGCCGAAGACAAAGTTCAAAATGCGTGGAGGGCTGGTCAACAAAGAGCCTGAAATGCAGAAGAAGTGGCAGGAAGACAAGCTTTACGAAAAGAAATTGAAACTGAATGAAGGCAATACACCATATGTACTGCACGACGGCCCGCCATATGCCAATGGTGCGCTGCACATGGGGCATGCACTCAACAAGATCATCAAGGACATCATCATCCGCAACAAGCAGATGCGTGGATACTATGCCCCATATGTCCCGGGCTGGGATACGCACGGCCTGCCGATCGAACAGGCACTGACGAACAAGGGTGTCGACCGCAAGAGCATGACGACCGAAGAGTTCAGGAACAAGTGCATCGAGTTCGCCAACACCCAGATCGACCATCAGCGTGAAGGGTTCAAGCGCATGGGCATCGATGGGGAGTGGGACAATCCATACCTCACATACAAGCCGGAGTTCGAAGCGGCGCAGGTGCGTGTGCTGAAGGACATGGTCGAAAAGGGCCTGATCTACAAGGGCAAGAAACCGATCTACTGGTCTCCGGTCAATGAATCCTCACTGGCCGAGGCGGAACTTGAATACAAGGATAAGCGTTCCCCGTCCATCTATGTCGGCTTCGAAGTCGAAGATGGTAAAGGTGCAGTGGACAAAGGTGTCCAGCTCGTCATCTGGACGACGACCCCTTGGACGATTCCGGCCAACCAGGCGGTTGCGGTCCATCCTGAACTGAACTATGTGCAGTTCGGCTACGAAGGGAAGGAATACATCGTGGCGGAAGATCTGCTCGACCATTTCCTTGAAGAAGTGGATTTCGACAAGGACAAAGTGACCCGGACGAAGGAATTCAAGGGAGAGTCACTCGAGTATGTCACTACAAGCCACCCGCTGTTCGACCGCACAAGCCTCGTCGTCCTCGGTGACCACGTAACGACGGATGCCGGTACAGGCTGTGTCCACACGGCGCCGGGACACGGGGACGATGACTTCGTCCTCGGCCAGAAGTACGACCTCGAGGTACTGAGCCCCGTGGATGACAAAGGTGTCTTCACCGATGAAGCGGGCAAATACTCCGGACTCTTCTATGATGAGGCGAACAAGGTCATCACGGAAGATCTCGAAGCGAGCGGCACGCTGCTGAAGCTGAACTTCTATACGCACTCCTACCCGCACGACTGGCGTTCAAAGACACCGGTCATCTTCCGTGCGACACCACAGTGGTTCGCATCGATCAAAAATGTCAGGGAAGATATCTTGCAGGCGGTCATGGATACGAAGTTCCAGGTGCCATGGAACCAGAAGCGGATGTACAACATGATCAAGAACCGCGGCGACTGGGTCATCTCCCGCCAGCGTGTATGGGGGGTGCCGCTGCCATTCTTCTATGCAGAAAACGGCCAGGAGATCGTCGATACGGATGTCATCGAACACGTGGCGCAGCTTTTCGAAACGCACGGCTCGAACATCTGGTTCGAATGGGATGTCAAAGACCTTCTGCCTGAAGGCTATACGCACGAAGGCTCCCCGAACGGTGAATTCACGAAAGAGATGGACATCATGGACGTCTGGTTCGACTCCGGCTCCACACACCGCGGTGTGCTGGCGACGCGCGACTACCTGACATACCCGGCGGACCTCTATTTCGAAGGTTCCGACCAGTACCGCGGATGGTTCAACTCCTCCATCATCACAAGCGTGGCGACCAAAGGCATTGCGCCATACAAGGAACTGCTCAGCCATGGCTTCGTCATGGATGGGGAAGGGAAGAAGATGTCGAAATCCCTTGGTAACGTCATCCTGCCTGAGAAGGTGATGAAGCAGATGGGTGCCGACATCATCCGCCTATGGGTCATGTCCTCCGACTTTGAAGAGGATGTCAGGATCTCTGACGATATACTGAAGCAGGTATCTGAAGTCTACCGCAAGGTCCGGAATACATTCCGGTTCCTGCTCGGCAACGTTGCGGACTTCAATCCGAATGAAGATGCTGTGGCATATGAGGACATGAAGGAAGTCGACCAGTTCATGATGCAGCGCTTCAATGAGATGGTCAACCTGATGCGCGACTGCTATGACCGCTACGACTATGTGTCCATGTACCAGTCGCTCCAGAACTTCATCAATGTGGATCTTTCGAACTTCTATCTGGACTACGGCAAGGACATCCTCTACATCGAGAATGAAGATGCACACATCAGACGCAGCATGCAGACTGTGCTCTACAGGATCCTTACCGAATTGAACCGTCTGCTGGCACCTGTACTCGTGCACACGGCGGAAGAGATCCATCAGCATACTCCGTATGTCGAAAAGGAGAGCGTCCATCTGGAATATCTTCCGGAAGAAGCGGAAGTGGATACGGCACTCGTCGAAAAATGGAAGCACTTCATGGATGTCCGGGATGATGTGCTGAAGGCACTTGAGGAAGCACGGAATGAGAAGGTCATCGGTAAGTCGCTCGAAGCGAAAGTCCATGTGACTGAACCCGAAGGCATGAGCTATGACGAAATCAATGGTGCACTGACGCAGCTCTTCATCGTCTCCCAGGTGGAAGTCGTCGATTCACTGCCGGACGGAAAGCGGTATGATCACATCAGCGTGAAGGTCGAACATGCCGAAGGCACACGCTGCGAGCGGTGCTGGAACTACTCCACAGCCGAATCCATCCACGGCGGCGATGATGACATCTGTCCAAGATGTCGTGAAGTTGTCGACCAGATGTAGGGGGCTCCCATGAAATCATACAGACTCATTCCGATGACGCTTATTGGGCTGTTCATATTGGGTCTCGACCAGTTCACCAAATATCTGGTCGTCCGCTTCATGGAGGAGGGGGAGTCGATTCCGATACTCGGCAAGTATCTGGAACTGACTTCCCACCGCAACAGCGGAGCAGCCTGGGGGATGTTCCAGGACCAGATGATCTTCTTCTATGTGGTGACGGTGGTCGTAGTGGCCATACTGGTCTATGTGTATATCAAGGAAGCGAAGGGGAATTTCCTGCTTCAGCTGGCGATCGTCATGCTGATGGCGGGCTCGCTCGGCAATTTTATAGATCGTATTTTATTTCAGGAAGTCGTCGATTTCATCGATGTACTGATCGTATTTTATGATTTTCCGATTTTTAATGTCGCGGACAGCGCTTTGACGGTTGGTGTCATACTAATGCTTTTGGAATTCTTCTTTACAGGAAAAGGTGACAAGGATGCATGAAATTACAGTAAGTCATATGGACAGTGGCCAGAGGATCGACAGGCTGCTTGCAGAACAGCTCGATGACACATCCCGCAGTGATATGCAGGGACGCATCAGGGATGGACTGGTGAAAGTGAATGGCGGAACAATCAAGCCCAACTACAAAGTCAAGAAGGGTGATGTGGTCACTGTTGAAGTGCGGGAACTTGTCGAAGCGGATATCATACCCGAGGATCTCGACCTTGAGGTCATCCATGAAGATGCTGAAGTAGCAGTGGTCAACAAGCCGAAGGGCATGGTCGTGCATCCGGCTGCAGGTCATCCGTCAGGCACCCTGGTGAATGGGCTGATGCATCAGCTGGATAACCTTTCAGGCATCAACGGAGAACTCCGCCCGGGCATCGTCCACCGTATCGATAAGGATACGAGCGGCCTCCTGATGGTGGCGAAGGATGATGTGACGCACAGGCATCTCGTCGAGCAGCTGGTGGAAAAGAGCGTGACACGGAAATATACGGCACTGGTGCATGGCACCATCCCGCATGATAAGGGGACGATCGAAGCGCCGATCGGAAGAAATCCGAAAGAGCGTCAGGAGATGGCCGTCGTCGATGACGGCAAGGAAGCCTTCACACACTTCAATGTGCTTGAGAGGTACAAGGATTTCACGCTGGTGGAATGCATACTGGATACAGGACGCACCCACCAGATCCGTGTGCACATGAAATATATCGGATATCCGCTTGCCGGTGACCCGAAATACGGACCAAGGAAGACGCTTGAGACAGAGGGGCAGATGCTCCATGCAGGCACGCTCGGCTTCATCCATCCGAAGACCGGCGAATACCTTGAATTTACTGCACCACTGCCGGATCAGTTCGAGGATGTACTCGAAACATTGACGCCACTTTCAGATTAATGCTTGACTTTAGAAATCTTTAAGTCTAAGATATTAAGGAAAAGTGAATATGAAATGTCTTTAAGGGAAGTCCCGTGAGGCTTCAAAGACATGGTATAAACGATTGCACCCGTAGTGGGCGGGATGCATAATCATTAGGATACGTGTATACTCATGTCTAAGGACATGAGTATTTTTTTATACTATTTTAAAGAGGAGCCGATCAAATGGAACAGAGAGTCATTCTTGATGAAGCGCAGATCAGCCGCTCATTGACGCGGATGTCACATGAAATTCTTGAGCGCAACAAAGGGGCGGAGGGCATCGTCTTCCTTGGTGTCAGGACGCGGGGGGAATATCTCGCACGCAGGCTGCAGAAGAAGATGGAGGAGATCGACGGGGTGAAGGTTCCCACCGGCACCATCGACATCACCGCCTTCAGGGATGACCGCCCGATGGACAGCAGGGAGGCCGAGGAGGCCATCGCGGTCGATGTGCCGCTCGATGACCGCCATGTAATCATCGTGGACGATGTACTGTATACGGGCCGGACGGTCCGGGCAGCAATGGATGCGATACTGAACCAGGTCCGGCCGTCGAAGATCACGCTCGCCGTACTGGTCGACCGGGGACACCGGGAACTTCCGATACGGGCGGATTTCGTCGGCAAGAACATCCCCACAGCAAAGAATGAAAAGATCAATGTCCACCTCGAAGAGCACGATGGCAGGAACGAAGTGACACTAACCAAATAGCAGGAGGAATTGGAACATGCAGGATAAAGAATCGACAGAAGAAATTTTCACAAAAAGCGTGGAGCCGGTACTGGATGTCCATGAGAGGCCAAAGCCTGCCCAATGGCTGCTGCTCAGTTCACAGCACCTGTTCGCAATGTTCGGTGCGACGGTGCTCGTCCCGTTCCTGACGGGCCTTCCGATATCCGCCGCCCTCATCGCAAGCGGGGTGGGGACACTGCTCTATATACTCATCACGAAAGGGCAGATTCCGGCATACCTCGGTTCGAGCTTTGCATTCATCCTTCCCATCACCATCGCCCTCGGGTCGAACAGCCTCGGCGAAGTGCTCACCGCGCTGTTCTTCAGCGGTGTGCTCTATGTCATCATCGGACTCATCATACGGCTGTTCGGTACAGACTGGCTGATGAATCTGCTGCCGCCGGTGGTCGTCGGTCCGGTCATCATGGTCATCGGGCTCGGGCTTGCCCCGGTCGCAGTGGACATGGCGATGTACACGGACTCGGGCAACCAGGAAGGCTACAGCATGCTTTACATATTCGTCGCTGCAATGACGCTCACGATCACCATCTGCGCGTCCATCTTCCTCCGGGGCGTCCTGTCGCTCATACCAGTCCTGATCGGCATCGTCGGCGGCTACATCACCGCCATACTTGTCGGCATCGTGGACTTCACGGGCATCATCGAGACCGGATGGTTCGTCACACCGGACGTCCATCTGCCCTTCGTCTCCTATGATCCGACATGGAATGTCGGGCTGATGATCGTCATGCTGCCGATCGTATTCGTCACGGTGAGTGAGCACATCGGCCACCAGATGGTCATCAACAAGATCGTCGGACGGAACTTCTTCAAGAAGCCCGGACTCCACCGCTCGCTGATCGGCGACGGTGTATCGACGATGTTCTCAAGCATCATCGGCGGGCCGCCGACCACGACATATGGTGAAAACATAGGCGTGCTGGCCATCACCCGCATCTTCAGCGTGTGGGTCATCGGAGGCGCCGGGGTACTCGCGATCATCCTCGGCTTCATCGGCAAGTTCACTGCCGTCGTGCAGAGCATTCCGACACCCGTCATGGGCGGGGTATCGATCCTCCTTTTCGGAATCATCGCCTCAAGCGGGCTCCGGATGCTCATCGATGAGCAGGTGAACCTGGATTCCAAGAGGAACCTGGTCATCGCTTCCGTCATCCTGGTCATCGGCATCGGCAAGGCACATCTCGACTTCACCATCGGCGACATCCCGTTCAACCTTGAAGGGATGGCACTTGCGGCAGTCGCCGGCATTCTCTTGAACGCAATTCTACCTAAGGAGGCTCCTGTCCGTGATGAATAGTCTGCTGTCAATGAACGACCTGTCGAAGGACGACATCATGCGGCTCATACGCCGTGCACTCGAGATGAAGGCAGGAAACTACAGGCCGATTCCCGAAAGGAAATATGTGGCCAACCTCTTCTTTGAACCATCGACACGGACGAAGGCAAGCTTCGAAATGGCCGAGAAGCACCTCGGCATCACCTCGCTGCCGTTCGATGTCGACCACAGTTCCGTGACAAAGGGCGAGTCGCTCTATGATACGTGCCGAACCATGGAGGCCGTCGGCTGCGACGCACTCGTCATACGCCACGGTGTGACCGCATACTATGACGAAATGGAAGGGCTCGGCATCCCGATCATCAACGGCGGGGACGGGAGCGGTTCACATCCTACACAGTCCCTGCTCGACCTGATGACAATCTATGACCGCTTCGGCCGGTTCGAAGGGCTGAAGGTGGTCATCGCCGGGGATATCTCACACAGCCGGGTGGCGCGGAGCAACCAGCAGGCACTGGCGAAGCTCGGTGCCGAAGTCCAGTTCAGTGCACCGGAGGCCTGGCAGGACGAAAGCATCGAAGTCCCATACGTCGATCTTGACGATGTAGTCGGCGATGCCGACGTCATCATGCTCCTCCGGGTGCAGCACGAACGGCATGGGGACGAGAAGGACTTTACGAAGACGGCGTACCACAACGGGTACGGCATGACATTGAAACGGTATCAGCGCATGAAGGACACAGCCATCATCATGCACCCGGCCCCGGTCAACCGCGATGTCGAGATAGACGGCCGGTTGATCGAAGCACCACGCTCGGTCATCTTCGAACAGATGAACAACGGCGTATTCATGCGCATGAGTGTACTACAAGAAATCCTTGGGAGTGAACAATAATGAAGATGCTTTTGAAAAATGGAACGGTACTTGAAGACAACAGGCAGATCAGGAAGGATATCCTCATTGATGGCGGCAGGATCGAAGAGATTGCAGACGACATCACCACGGAAGCCGATGAAACGGTGGACTGCACCGGCATGCTCATCACACCGGGATTCGTGGACGTGCACGTGCACCTGAGGGAGCCGGGCGGCGAGCACAAGGAAACGATCGAAACGGGCACACGCGCAGCAGCACGCGGCGGCTTTACGGCCATCTGCCCGATGCCGAACACACGGCCGGTACCGGATGATGCCGAAACTATGGCGGACATCCAGAAAAGGATCCATGAGACGGCCCATGTCAAAGTGATTCCATATGCGGCCATCACTACGCGCCAGCTGGGGCGTGAACTGGTCGATTTCGAGGCACTCAAGGCAGCCGGTGCATTCGCATTCACGGATGACGGCGTCGGTGTCCAGAATGCCGACATGATGCTCCAGGCGATGAAGGAAGGCGCCCGCGTGGACATGCCGATCGTCGCCCACACCGAGGAGAATACACTGATCCACGGAGGGGCGATCCATGAGGGCAGGACAAGTGAAAAGCTCGGCATCCAAGGCATCCCGTCGGTGACGGAGTCGGTACATATTGCACGGGATGTGCTGCTCGCGGAAGCGGCAGGCTGCCACTACCATGTGTGCCATGTAAGTACAAAGGAGAGCGTCCGGGTCATCCGGGATGCAAAGCGTGCAGGCATCCGGGTCACTGCAGAAGTGACGCCGCACCACCTTGTACTGGATGAGGATGATATCGTGGAGAAGGACCCGAATTTCAAGATGAACCCGCCGCTCAGGTCCAAAGAGGACCGCGAAGCACTGATCGAGGGGCTGCTCGACGGGACGATCGACATGATTGCGACGGACCACGCCCCGCATGCAGAAGCGGATAAGGCGGTCGGCATCGAGACGGCGCCATTCGGCATCACCGGCAGCGAAAATGCCTTCCAGCTGCTTTACACGAAACTCGTCAGAACAGGCATATTCACACTGCAGCAGCTCGTCGACTGGCTGACGGTCAAGCCGTCCGAAACATTCGGTCTGGACATGGGCGTGCTGGCCCAAGGCCGGCCGGCAGACATCACCATCATCAATCTGGACAGGAATTATGTGCTCGACAAGGAAAAGTTCCATTCGAAGGCGCGCAATACGCCATTCCATGGAACCGCACTGGAATCCGATATCCACATGACGATCGTGGATGGGAAAATCGCCTACAAGGAGGAAGTATAATGCTGAAGGAAAAAAGATATCTGGTATTGGAGGATGGCACCGTGTATGAGGGTTATCCATTTGGAGCGAACAGGGCATCGGAAGGGGAGCTTGTATTCAACACATCGATGACGGGGGTCCAGGAAGTCATCACAGACCTTTCCTATACGGATCAGATCATCACGTTCACCTATCCGCTTATCGGCAATACCGGCATGAACATAGAAGACAGCGAATCTTTCAACCCACAGGCCCGCGGCGTCGTCGTCAGGGAAGCCTGCACGGACCCTTCGAACTTCCGTACGACGGAAACGCTCGATGCATTCCTGAAACGCCATGACATCCCGGGGATCAGCGGCATCGATACCCGGAGCATCACGAAAAAGCTCAGGAGCGGCGGGGTGATGAAGGCGGTGATCACCGATGAAACATATCACGAGGACCTCATCGAACTGCTGCAGAACTCGACGTTCCGCACAGATCAGGTCAAGCGCGCCTCCACGAAGACACCATACATTTCAACCGGTCCGGGGCCGCGTGTCGTCCTGATCGACTACGGCAAGAAGGAGAACATCGTCCGCCAGCTGAACTCCTATGGCTGTGACGTGACGGTGGTGCCCCATGATACGACGGCAGACGAAATCAGACAGATGCGTCCCGACGGTGTGATGCTGTCGAATGGCCCGGGAGACCCGGCGAACATCCCAGACCAGATCAAAACGGTGAAGGCACTGCTCGGCATCCCGTTGTTCGGCATCTGCATGGGCCATCAGCTGCTGGGCCTCGCATGCGGTGCAAAGACATACAAGATGAAATTCGGCCACCGCGGCAGCAACCATCCCGTTAAGAACCTCTCTACTGGAAAGATAGAGATCACCTCACAGAACCACGGCTTCTCGATCGACCCGGATAGCCTTCCGGGCACGGGTCTTGAAGTGACACACCGCGCATTGAACGATGATACTGTGGAAGGGATGCGCCATACAGAATACCCGGCATTTTCAGTGCAGTACCACCCTGAAGCGGGTGCCGGCCCCCACGACCCCGGATACCTTTTCAATGAATTCATAGAACTGATGAACATAAAGGAGGCCAACCATGCCTAAACGTGAAGACATCAAAACCATACTGGTCATAGGAAGCGGACCGATCATCATCGGACAGGCGGCAGAATTCGACTATGCAGGCACGCAGGCCTGCCTCGCATTGAAGGAGGAAGGCTACCGCGTCATCCTTGTAAACTCCAACCCGGCGACGATCATGACGGACAAGGAGATTGCGGATGTCGTCTACATCGAACCATTGACGCCGGACTTCATCGCAAGGATCATCCGCAAGGAACATCCGGATGCACTGCTGCCGACACTCGGCGGCCAGGTCGGCCTCAATATGGCAGTGGAACTCGACCGTCTCGGTATCCTGGAAGAGAATGGTGTGGAACTGCTCGGTACGAAACTCGACTCCATCAAGCAGGCCGAGGACCGCGACCTCTTCAGGCAGCTGATGAACCAGATGGAGGTGCCCGTTCCGGACTCCGATATCATCACGACGATGGAGGAGGCCCGAACATTCAAGGACCGTGTCGGCTACCCATTCATCGTACGCCCCGCCTTCACGATGGGCGGTACAGGCGGTGGCATCTGCTATAATGACGCGGATCTCGAGGAAATCGTGGCGAACGGCCTCAAATACTCGCCTGTAAGCCAGTGCCTCGTCGAAAAGTCGATTGCCGGATTCAAGGAGATCGAATACGAAGTGATGCGCGATTCAAATGATAATGCGATCGTCGTCTGCAACATGGAGAACATCGATCCAGTCGGCATCCATACAGGGGACTCCATCGTCGTCGCGCCGACACAGACATTGACCGACAAGGAACACCAGATGCTGCGTGACGTTTCACTCGGGGTCATCCGAGAGCTCGGCATTGAAGGCGGCTGTAACGTACAGCTTGCGCTAGATCCGGATTCCTTCGACTACTACATTATAGAAGTCAATCCGAGGGTCTCCCGATCTTCAGCACTTGCTTCGAAGGCGACGGGATACCCGATCGCAAAGCTTGCAGCCAAAATCGCCATCGGCATGACGCTCGATGAAATGATCAATCCGATCACCGGCACGAGCTATGCAGCATTCGAACCGGCCCTCGACTATGTCGTTTCCAAAATTCCACGCTTCCCATTCGACAAGTTCGAAAAGGGGGAACGGAAGCTCGGGACGCAGATGAAGGCCACAGGCGAAGTCATGGCGATTGGCCGTACGTATGAAGAGTCCCTTCTGAAGGCGATCCGTTCGCTCGAGTACGGCGTCCATCACCTCGGCCTGCCGAACGGGGACGACTTCGAGCTCGACTACATCAATGAGATGATCCAGAAGCAGAGTGATGAGAGGCTCTTCTACATCGGCGAGGCGCTGAGGCGCGGCGTCTCCAAGGAGACCATCCATGAGTGGACGAAGATCGACATGTTCTTCCTGAGGAAGTTCGAGCACATCATCGAAATCGAACATGAACTCAAGGATAACCAGGGCTCCATGGACCACCTGAAGTGGGCGAAGACCTACGGCTTCAGCGACAGGGTCATCGGCCACCGCTGGGGCATGGATGAGGAGGAAGTGTTCAAGCTGCGTAAATCCAACGGCATCATGCCGGTGTACAAGATGGTGGACACATGCGCGGCGGAATTCGAGTCGGAGACGCCTTACTTCTACGGCACATACGAATTGGAGAATGAGTCGATCGTCAGCGACAGGGAAAAGATCATCGTCCTCGGCAGCGGCCCGATCCGCATCGGCCAAGGTGTGGAATTCGACTATGCCACCGTCCACGCCGTATGGGCCATACAGGAAGCCGGATATGAAGCGATCATCATCAACAACAATCCTGAGACCGTCTCCACCGACTTCTCGATTTCCGACAAGCTCTATTTTGAACCGCTGACGCACGAAGATGTCATGAACATCATCGACCTGGAGCAGCCGAAAGGCGTCGTCGTCCAGTTCGGCGGACAGACGGCGATCAACCTGGCGGATAAGCTCGAACGTGACGGCGTGAAGATACTCGGTACGTCCCTGGATGATCTCGACCGTGCAGAGGACAGGAAACGTTTTGAAGCGCTGCTGCGCAAGATAGATGTGCCACAGCCGCTCGGCAAGACGGCGACGAATGAACAGGAGGCGCTGGACAATGCCCAGCATATCGGCTATCCGGTACTCGTCCGTCCAAGCTACGTGCTCGGCGGCCGTGCGATGGAAATCGTCTACAACGAAGACGAACTCAAGAACTACATGAGGGATGCGGTCAAGGCTTCTCCTGAACATCCGGTGCTGATCGACCGCTACCTGACCGGTAAAGAGATAGAGGTCGACGCCATCAGCGACGGGAAGAATGTCATCATACCGGGCATCATGGAGCATATCGAACGTGCGGGCGTGCACTCCGGCGACTCCATCGCCGTGTACCCGCCGGTGACATTGACCAACAATGAAATCAACACGCTCAAGGAATACACAGAGAAGCTTGCGCTCGGTCTGAAGACGGTGGGGCTGATCAACATCCAGTTCGTCCTGTCGGATGGGGAGGTATATGTCTTAGAAGTCAATCCGCGTGCGAGCCGTACCGTACCATTCATGAGCAAGATCACTGAAATCCCGATGGCGAACCTCGCGATGAAGGCGATCCTCGGTACGGACCTCAAGGAGACCGGCTATCCGCTCGGTCTGGCACCATTCAAGCAGGGCTACCATGTGAAGGCACCGGTATTCAGCTTCAGCAAGCTCAAGAACGTCGACATCACGCTCGGACCTGAAATGAAATCCACAGGTGAGGTCATGGGCAAGGACCTGAGCCTCAACAAGGCCCTCTATAAGGGGCTTGTGGCCAGCGGCCTCGAAGTCAAAGACCATGGAACGGTGCTCATGACCGTTGCGGACAAGGATAAGGAGGAAGCGGTCGAGCTTGCCAACCGCCTGTCCCAGTGCGGCTATCGCATCATGGCGACGGAAGGTACGGGGAAAGTGCTGGAAGAACGCCAGATTCCCTATATCACCGTAAACAAGGTCAGAGAAGGGCAGGAAAGCCTCCTCAAATGGATTCAGAACGGCAGCGTGCAGATTGTGATCAACACGATGACGAAAGGAAAACAGGTTGAAAGGGACGGATTCAGGATCAGGAGGGAATCGGTCGAGAACGGCATCCCGTGCCTGACTTCGCTCGACACTGCACGCACGCTTGTCGAAGTGATAGAAAGCATGACGTTCAATATGGAAAAGATGTAGGTGAGGATATGAAGAATATCATGACGGTCGTCGCCCAGAGCCGCATTGCCGATAAGATCCACGAAATGGTCCTTGAGGGGGACATCACAAAAAACATGAAGACCCCGGGCCAGTTCGTCCACGTACGAATCAATGATACGACGGAACATGTACTGAGACGCCCGATATCCATTGCGGATATCGACCAGGAAAATTCGCGGTTCACCATCGTCTACCGTGCTGAAGGGGAGGGCACCAGAAAGCTGTCGAAGCTCGGTCCCGGGGATTCACTTGATATCCTCTCCCCCCTTGGCAGGGGATATCCGGTGGAACAGAACTCGCACGTATTGATCGTCGGCGGCGGCATCGGGGTTCCGCCATTGTACGAACTGTCCAAGCAGCTGAACAGGGAAGGTGTCAAGACCACCCACGTCCTCGGATTCAACTCAAAGAAGGATGTATTCTATGAAGAGAAGTTCGGCGCCCTCGGTGGCACGCATATCGCCACTGCAGACGGCTCATACGGGACGGAGGGCTACGTCACGGATGTGATCCGGACACTCGATGCCGATTTCGACTGCTTCTATGCCTGCGGGCCCAAGGTGATGCTGAAGGTGCTGAGTGAGACGATGGACCTTGATGGCTACATCTCCCTTGAGGAGCGGATGGGCTGCGGCTTCGGTGTATGCTATGCATGCGTCTGTGAGACGGCAGAAGGGGACTGGATCAAGCTCTGCACCGAAGGTCCCGTCTTCAGGAAGGGGGAGATCGTGCTATGAACAGTGAAGCGCTGAAGATCAGCCTCCCCGGCCTTGAACTGAAGAACCCGGTGATGCCCGCATCAGGATGCTTCAGTTTCGGCGAGGAATTCTCGAAGTTGTATGATCTGTCGGAACTTGGGGCCATCATGGTCAAGGCAGCGACACACGAGCCCAGAATCGGCAACAGGACACCGCGTGTCGCTGAAACTTCGAGCGGCATGCTGAATGCCATCGGGCTTCAGAACCCGGGTGTGGATCACATCCTCGAGCATGAACTGAAATTCCTCGAGCAGTATGATGTGCCGATCATCGCCAATGTTGCAGGCAGCGAAATCGATGACTATGCAATCGTTGCGGACAAGATATCAAAGGCACCGAATGTAAAGGCCATAGAGCTCAACATCTCCTGCCCGAATGTGAAGGAGGGCGGCATCCAATTCGGGACGGACCCCGAGACGGCACGCCGCCTGACCGCCCGTGTAAAGGAAGTATCGGATGTTCCGGTGTATGTAAAACTGTCACCTAATGTGACCAGCATTGTAGACATGGCCTTAAGTGTCGGCGACATCGCCGATGGCCTGACGATGATTAACACGCTCGTCGGAATGCGGCTTGATGGCAATGGCCAGCCGATCCTCTCCAATGTCACAGGCGGGCTCAGCGGGCCGGCGATCAAGCCGGTCAGCCTGAATATGATCTATCAGGTCCGCCAGCATCTGCCCCACATCCCAATCATCGGCATGGGCGGCATCGCGACTGCCGATGATATTCTCGACTACATCTCGGTCGGCGCGGATGCGGTGGCCGTCGGGACCATGAACTTCACGGACCCGATGATCTGTCCGGCACTTATAGAAACGCTTGATGAAAGGCTCGACGAAATGGGCGTCGGACATCTGCATGATTTGAAAGGCCGCGCCTATAAATAAGCTGAGGAGGAAACTTATGAACAGACCGATCATTGCCCTCGACTTCGGTACGATGGCAGAAGTACAACAGTTTCTCGATAGATTTGAAGAGCCGCTTTTCGTGAAGGTTGGAATGGAGCTCTACCTGCAGAACGGTCCTGATGTCATCAGGGAAATCCGTGCCATGGGACACGACATATTCCTCGACCTGAAGCTGCATGATATACCGAATACGGTAGGCAGGGCGATGGAGGGGCTCGGGCGCCTTGATGTGCAGATGACGAATGTCCATGCGCAGGGCGGCACGCCGATGATGAAGCGTGCGGCTGAATCGTTCAAGGACCATAACCCGGATGGCACACTGATTGCGGTGACTCAGCTGACCTCTACCAGCGAGGAAATGATGCAGTCCGAACAGAAGTCATCGCTGACCTTGGATGAGAGCGTCATCCACTATGCACAGCTGGCCAAAGATGCCGGACTTGACGGCGTGGTGTCCTCTCCGCTCGAGTCGGCACTGATCCATGAAGCGTGCGGCACCGGCTTCCTCACAGTGACACCCGGCATCCGGCTCACAGAGGACTCTACAGATGACCAGTCGCGCGTCGTCACACCGTCGAAGGCCCATCACCTCGGCAGCGACTACATCGTCGTGGGCCGGCCGGTCACACAGGCGGCCGACCCGGTGGCCCGATATGCACAAATAAAAGAACAATGGGAAAGTGGGGAAGAGTAGTTGGAGACACGAACAGCAGAAATCCTATTGGACATCAACGCAGTGGCACTCAGTCCGGAGGCGCCCTTCACCTGGTCGAGCGGCATCATCTCCCCGATATACTGCGACAACAGGAAGATCATCGGAGATGTACCGGCACGGCAGGAGATCGCGGAGGCTTTCGTCGATGTGGTAAAGTCAAAAGCGCCTGATGCAGAAGTGATCGCAGGGACTTCGACGGCAGGCATCCCGCATGCAGCCTTCATCAGCGAGCGGCTCGGGCTGCCCATGTGCTATGTACGGGGAAGCAAAAAGAAGCATGGCAAAGGCAATCAGATCGAAGGGGCCGAAGTGGAAGGGAAGAAGGTCGTCCTCATCGAGGACCTCATCTCCACCGGCGGGTCGAGTCTTGAAGCTGCTGAAGCACTGAAGGAAAACGGAGCGGAAGTGCTTGCCGTGATTGCCATATTCACATACGGCATCCCCCGCGCCGATGAAGCCTTCAAGGAAGCGGGGCTTACGTATCATACATTGAGTACCCTCGATGTCCTGATCGATGTCAGCATGGACCGCGGGGCAATCGATGAAGCGCAGAAGGAGACGATCCTCCAGTTCCGCAAGGCGCTGTCACAAAAATAAAAGAACAAAATGGATATGAACTATAACCCGGATAATGGTCAGTTAATAAAATCGGCCAGTATCCGGGCTTTTATATGCCCACCAAGTGAACTAGTCCATAATGAAACAAATTTTGGGGGTTTGGGGTGCCGTTAGGTCTGACCGGAAACGATCTCGTAATATCGACACTGTAAAGCGCAACGTGCCCGATACCGATTATTAATTGGTTGCTCCGGATTTTTTCGGTAAACATTTTCTCCGCTCCAAACGCTTTCATGTTCTCAATTTAGCTACCTAAATTCTAATCGATTGTAGAATACTACAGCATATGCAATATTCATATAAATAATCATTTCTAAATATATCTAAAAAAACACCCTAATCATACAAACAGAACGTAGCAAAATCAATATGCATTGATTGTATGTTTAGGGCCTACTCTAATCAATCAAAAATTCAAGAGAGAAAAACACATCTACAAATTGTTTAACCAGAAGATTATTTTTCTAATTATAAATGAAAAACGTTCGTAAAAGTATATGGAAAATATTGAACGTTCGTAAACTATTTTTATATGTTTAAGAACGTTTATTTTGATCTATTTCAAATGTTTTTAAACCGTTCTTAAAAGTGTACTTTTACGAACGTTTTATTTCCAAATTTAACTAGCTATCCTTTTATTCTCTTGGTATATTTAAAAGAAATGAATTTGATGCCTATTTAAGGTAGAGAGGTGGCTTTAAATGAATAAACCACAGAATCCAAAACTATTTGATTTAATATATCCTTTAGTAATAGAAGGAATAGAAAAAGTAGTTGCTGCCAATAAAAAGAGGAATTTCTATAAACCAACCTATTTTCAATATCCAAATATGAGGTATTGGCCTAATGGGATGCCTAATATTTCTAAAAGTACTTATAACACTGGTCCTCCAGTTAAGTATGAATCTTATTTTGAAAGATATAGTAAGGAAAAATCACCTGAAGTAGTCCTTGAGGAATTAACTGGTTATAAAGAAGTTTTTTCTTATTTACGTGAAAATGAAAACTACAAAATGGTATACGGTTATCCAGGTGAGGAAGAAGAAAGAACGTCTGAAATAATTGAAATCAATATAAATAATCATATAAAAGAACTTGTAGCTAAAGCCTTACATAATTGGGGAGAAGAAATTGATTTAAGTAGGGAAAATTTTCTTGAAATTTATTTACCTATTGAAAATAGTATTTATTTGAAGGAACTTCCAGTTGCTTTTTATATCCCCATTTTATTTTTGAAATTTGATTTTGACTTTTTCGAAATCGATGATAATATTTCTATAGTAAAATTAGATGAAAAATTCCAATTATCGAGAATTAACATAAATACTTATTCTGAAAATATTAATGAGGCTTTATTAAGTTCTGCTTCCCATGCTTTATTTATTGAAAATTATTCATTTCCGAATGGAAATAAATATTTAAAATCAAGAATGTTAAATGATCTTGAGGCTTACCCTCTAAAAACAATTAATTACTTTTTCAATGCATTAAGAATGGTAATAGATCAACCCACGGGATATGCTCAAGTCTTGTCCAAACCCATTAATTGGGCTTATGGTTATACAGCTGACTTGATAGAGCTAAGTGGGGTTTCGACTAGAGCTTATCCACATGAATTTAATGATTTTTATTGGTTACAACCTGAGATATCTAGTATTTCTATTGAAGAATTAAGAAGTATGACTGCTATATATAGTGGCTTGAAGGAGCAAGAAAACAAAAAAATCCAATTGGCATGTAAAAGATTAGAAAGCTGTTATTTGAGAAAAGACGATCGAGATATCATTATCGATGCAGTTATTGGTCTGGAAGCTTTACTGAGTGATTCAGATAAAGGAGAAATCACACATAAATTATCTATGAGGATTGCTTTTCTATTGCAGATGTCTTCATTAAACCAAAGTAAACTTGAGATTTTTAAAAACATGAAGTTTATATATTCATTCAGATCCTTAATAGTACATGGTGATCCTAAATGGGAAAAGAAACGAAAAATAGATCTGAAAAACTCAGATTCTATATTAACTGCTGATTTAGCCACTATGTACCTCAAGGAATGCATAATAATTATTTTGCAGAATAAAGAATATCTCAAGGCAAATATGATCGACGAAAAAATGATTTTGTCGGATTAATAGGCTTTGCTATCATTGCTATTTTTCCGAAAAATTGTTTACATATCATCACTTATAAGCAGTCAACGAAAATAAGAAGGGTAGAAGATGCCAACTTAGTTGCATCATCTATCCCTTTTAATACAGTGTCAATTTCGATGTTATTTTGCACTGATTTAGCCGATAATTTGCACTATAGTTAAGAAGTCCAGCTCATCCTTTCACAAAGATAGCTGGGCTCTAAAGTTGGTTATGCAAAATAACACTTAAAATATATGCAATTTATCGTCAAAAATGACAGCTATGAGAGATGCCAAAGCAGGCAGACGACCATCAATTTATAATACGATAGCTTACACTTCTAGTACGCTGTTCTATTTAGCGATGAAAATAAACACGTTCAAAGATTTAGATGACTGGATCAGTCCAATAGAACACGACGGATATAATTCTTTATTCGCTTAGTCATCCGTTTGATCCACAGAAACAATCGCATATAATCAAAGTAAAAATCGTAGGTAAAGAACGTCACAGCGAGATCAAATTTTATAGTTTACAGACGTTAATTAAACATGTTCAAAATTTGAAAGGAAAATCAATATTACTTACAAAAGAGATAAATAAGATTTTTCTATTAGTGTTATATCAACTTTTGTAATACGAAGGTTGACCATGGTAAAATTGCACTAAGTAGAAAGAAGAGAGGGACATATTGGCATAGAGAGCAAGGGAAAGAAAACATGGACTCATGAGGCGTATTATTCATCCTTATGGCAGATAACTATAGGTTTTTAATTATTTCTAAAGTAAATGCATTAAGTGAGGATAATTATCATCTTAGTGAAATCACACTTTATTCCGTATTGAAGATTTTTGAAAGAAAAAATAAAAATCTTGAACTTAATTAAAAGGGGGATCCAGATGTTTTTCATACCTTTAGGAAATCAGCCTAACCAAAAGTTCAACTTTAAGGGTTCACATCATGTTTGGAGGGGGCGCTTCATTTTGGAATATGGTATTCGGATAAACTAGATGAAATATTTACAGTTGAAAAATTAAATGCAAAGAGTGTGGAATATAAGTTTTAGGAGTTGGTTTAAACTAAGGAGGTTGTGATTTTGGATAAGAAAAAGAGGGGAAAAGTATTTGGATTTTTATCGATATTAACTGCGGTCATAAGCATTCTTTTTTTATTAATAACAAGAGGACCTAATACAAGCCTGATTTCGATCATAATCGTATTCACAGTTTTTTCTGTACTTGGCATTATTTTTGCTATAATATCTAAAAACCTATGGTTTATTATAATAGGAATTATACTGAATGGCACCATACTAGTATATGCTTTTTTTCTTTTTGTCGCACTCGGAATTGGTGGCACACCATAAAAACTATTCAAGTAATGGACATGTTTGTTGAAGATTGCAACTATAAAAAGTCAAACTTTATTTTGAATCTACATCTATTCACTGTAAGGCAAACGCTCAAAAATCTATCCCTATAATAAGGATAGATTTTGTATTTCTATTAGCAACCTTCTCTGAACATTTTACCTTAGCATAATGGTTTAGTAAAAAGAAGTGGTTTAACATCGAGTAAGATATCGAAAATAGAGTCGCAGAATTTTGTTCCTCAAATTCGGTTGTAGGAATATATGAAGGAAGTGTGTGTGAGGGTGTTGTTTCTCCTTCAAGGCAAGTGATAAGTTCTGCATCACACAAGGGACATCGTCGCCGAAAACTCTCCAATGCGCGTTATGGCTATGACAACGATTATCTGTTGCGTTGATAGGAATGTTTCCGCCTTCAGTTAAACCAACGCCACATTCAGGGTCACAATGGTCCTATTCTTCAGTCAGCCGGGCGTCTATTGGAAACTGTGCACGAAAAGGATCTTCAACTTGAGCGATTTTCCAAAATTCTTTTATACACCAAATATTAGTGTGACAAAGATGTTATACGCAATTGGGAACAAGAATAATATGATATTAAAAATAATGCCAATCATTGATAATTGATCTTTTCGATATCTATATGCGATAAACCCAATAATTGCTCCTATTGGACATAAAAACATAGGCATAACTAGTGGGAGTCCTTCGATTTTTTCTATGGGAACAATTCCCAGTAAGAAGTTCAAAATGAGTATTGATACGATAGTGGGGATTAAAATCGAAACAATTCCTAAGATGTTTATCTTCTCGTTTTTCATTAAAAATTCCTCCATTCATTACTGATAAAAAATAAAAAATAGCCTTATACAAAAAAACATAATAATATTTAAAAACACTAAAATAACAAGTCCGGACATAGGTGGAATTAAAGAAAAACCAACAATGCTATAAACAAAAAATAATAAAGATAATATCGTTATATTAATCCAGAAAGTAATGTATCCTGCTTTGTAACTATAATTTATAGTCCTTTCGTCTTGTCCCTCTTTTTCCTCAAACCATTTATTATCCCTTTTGATTCTAATTCCTTCAGAAATAGTAATAAATATCCAAAATAATGCAATGAAGGGGATTAGCCAATTAAATACTTCAGGACTCGGCGTCTTCCAAACATTAAATGTAGCAATCAATAATAAAATTGAGACAGAAATCTTTAGCAAAAAGCTATAGACATAATCCAAGTTTATTCCTCCACAATAAAGAGTTCTTCCACCGGACAAGCAAAAACCCTTGAAATTTTTATAGCCAGTCCTACGGAGGCCTCATATCGTTTTTTCTCCAGTGAAATTATGGTTAATCTTGTTACTCCAACTTTTTTTGCGAGTTGTTGTTGAGTATATCCAGATTTTTTTCGATATTCCCGAATGCGATTGTCTGTATTATTCTTCATTTCTTGTACTCCTTAATGTATAGTGTACTATACATTAATTTCTCTATAAAGGATAGCATGTAAAAATCAATTCTCCCTCTAATCTGCCTATTTCAACAAGTATAGTGTTTGAATCTAAAGCACTGATGGGATCGATCATTATCTTGCTAGCACAGTAACATTGTATGTTATCAGTTTTTCAACAGGATCTTCTTCGTTATGTAAATGCTTGAAACACAGAATTAAGCTGCCCCTCCAAATACGAGAGGCAGCTTAATTTTCTAATTACGCGAAAGGATTGCAGGGTTGGCCTTGAAACCAGAGTGATATAGTAATAGCCCATTCACTTCCTTGAAGTACATAGGGGTTTAAACATCCTTGTAATTCGGAATCACAACTGCAAGCAAAATAACCACGGTCACCATAACAATTATCGTGAGATTGGCAACATGTATCAACAGGACTTATTGGACTTTCAGGGCCACTACATCCTGGGCCACACCAGTTACCATAAATACAAGAAGCTTGAATTGTTGGGCCTTCACTTGTTTCTGGTATTTCTTTATTATTTTGAATTTGATTAAATCTTTTCAAAAATTCCTCGTTAATTTCAAATTCGTTTACTTTTTGAACATTTCCATCAATAATTTGGTAGCCATGCAAAATCTCTTTTTCTCCATTATAACTAATAGCACTTCCCAATAGATTCTCTTTTCCACCATTATTTGAGTAAATTACTTTCATGGATTTATCATCATTAGTTAAAATGACAAATTTAACTTCTTTCCCATTTACCTGGGCTTTATAGCCTTTCCTATTTTCCAAGGAATAGGATCCAATATAATTTGCTAATGTTTTAACTAGGTTATTCGTAGTGCTATTATTCCGTTTCTGGTAACTATCTAACAATTCTTCTACAATTTCTGGCTCTAATACATTCAATTTAGCCACAAAAAACACTCCTTAATATTATTTTTCTGGGATCTCCCTGCTGTCACTATTGATTGCAATCAAATGGAGGCGACACCCGGATTCGAACCGGGGATTCAAGGTTTTGCAGACCTTTGCCTTGCCACTTGGCTACATCGCCGTCTCTCTCAAACATGTTCTACTTATAAAAGAGAGTTCAAAGTAATAAATCACAACCTGCTGAAAGAAAGATTAAATATTTTCTTTCAGCATTCTTTCTAATTTCTTGGGTTGAAAACCTTGCACCGCTGTTGCGACTCCGTCTGAATTGATAACAACAGTCAATGGCGTTCCCGTCCCCCCTTGTTGAAAAAATTCCTCACGATGCTCCGGATTCGATACTTCTTTCGTGACAAAGGCATATCCTTCTTGCTCCATCCAATCAATTTGGCGGTGACAGTGCAGACAAGTGTCCTGGATATATACAGTAGGTTCTAAATGACTCATGATTATCTTCTCCTTTTCTTCGTGTTTTGGCTTACATATATAAAAGAGAGATAAATTATCCAAAACACAACCTTAGTTAAAAAAAGGTTGTGTTTTTAGTTTTCCATCTTCCTTTTATAAGTACATAAACATATAGAAGTATTTGAAAATATTTGAAGAAAATGAGGAGGTCGAATCTCCTGTAATTGAAGCATTGCAAGCTGCATCTATGTCTAATGCCATGATGAAGGTACTGAATGTTAAGTACCAAAAGAAATGGGACAATTTAGATGAAATCAAGGCCGGAATAGGGGTAGCTTTAGGAAGGGCTTTAGTAATAAAAGCTGGCTTTAGTGGCAGCGGTATTGAAGAATTAGTTTATATGGGAGATGTTGTTAATAGAGCCTCAAAAATGTGTGGCTTAGCATATAAAGAATACAATTCACCTATCTGTGTTACCCAAGAAGCATACGAAAACGCTGGTAAATTTATAGCAAATAAGGATAGAGGTAAGACGTTTCAAGATTATTTAAATAAGAAAACTCATGACAATCATGGAAATGTCTATGTAGGGAATTTTTTCAGATTGAATATTAACGATTGGGCAAAAGAAAATTCTTAGAAGAATTAAATGTTTTACTTTATACACAGCTTTTCATGTAACTAATAGTATTATTTACTATTTTTACAATGTTCACACTTTACTAAATGAAAGTATAAGAAACGACCGTTTTAAACACAAAATAGTACTTACGATAAAAAGGCGTGTCATTATTGACGGTAAATTGCATATATCTTAAGTGTTATTTTGCATAACTAACTTTAAAAGCCCAGCTGTCTTCGTGAAAAGATTAGCTGGGCTTCTTAACTAGAGTGCAAATTATCGCTTAAATCAGTGCAAAATAACATCGAAAGTGACACCAGTGAAATCAATATCCCTCTAATGTCTATTTAGGGTCTACTTAAATCAAACTATTTTTACGTCACAATTCGTCAAAATATAATAATTTAAAAATAATTAAGAGTAGATTTATTCTAAAAATTTGACCTGGAAATCATTGTATTCTATATTTAAGTAAACGCTTAAATGTTAGGGGGGGAGGTATTTGAAAGATGCGTTTAAAGCGATGGCAGACCCTACAAGAAGGGAAATATTAATGTTGTTAAAAGAAGGGGAGATGACTGTTTCCGAAATAGCAGATCATTTCGATGTTAGTATGGCGAGTATATCTCAACACTTAAAAATATTGACAAACGCGAATTTAGTAAGATTTCGAAAAGACGGAAAATATATATATTATCAGTTACATGCTTCTATAGTTGAAGATTTAATACATTGGCTAATAAAACTAAGCAACTAATGAAAGAAGGAGATATTTTATGACTAATATAGTCAAACAAACAAAGTATTCTTTAATAATGATTGGAGTAACTATTATCACTTGGGGTTTTGCGCTTCCTTTTTTACCAGACCATATCCCCATGCAATTCACATACTCCGGAGAAGAGAGATGGGGGACTAATAAATATCTGGCAGGATTATTTTTCGTTTCGCTGATGTTAATAGTTTATTTATTAGGGATTCTTAAACCTAAAATAGATCCAGAGAGAGCAGCTTATTCAGTTTTTAAAAATTTTTATTTTATAAGTATATTTTTAACAGAAGTATTAATATATATTGTGAGTGTATTATTGGCATTAAATGCAATGGGATATGATATAAATATCCAGATTATTATTGTTTGTTCAATAGGTTTTATATTTTTGTTTGTCGGAAACTACTTGCCTAAAATTCCAACAAACTGGTTTGTTGGAATAAGAAATCCATGGACCATTACCAATGATGATGTTTGGATAAAGATCCATAGGAATACAGGAAAATTATATATGATAATAGGATTAGTATTTTTGGTGATGGGGATGTTGAATGTTATCAATCGTCCTCTAATAGTGATTACAATTATTATATGTGTCCTATATCCGCATATACATTCGTTTGTAATGTTTAGAAAAAATAATAATAATTAAAAATATTTAAATAAATGTCCCATCCATATCAAAAATAATTGCTGGCTAGCTTCATATGTCCTCACATAAACTAGGTAATAGTAGAAAAAGCGATTCGTTGACTCATTAATTTCTACTTATTTGGCTTTAAATCTTCATGGCGCATGCCATCGCGAAAGGACTTTGTTCCACCTTTTTTCACATATATTACGGTGCAAAATAGCACTTGAAAACAGGTGCAAAATAGCGTCTAAAGTGACACCCGTACTGTTTTAATTACTTCTGGCTCGAACATTTTATCCCCCTTTTTCAATTGATGTCTAAAAATTCAATCATTTTTGGTATAATTGTATCATTAATGAGTATTATTCGCTAAACAGGAGGCCATCATGATCATAAGAGAATTAAACGAAGAAGATGCGAAAGAGTTTTTGGAGCTGTGTAAGAAACTGGATGATTCAGGTTACATGCTCTATGACCCCGGGGAGCGCCAGACGAGCGTGGAGGCCCAGCAGAGCGGTATAGCAAAGTTCAAACAGGATGATGGGGTTTATTTCCATGTCGCTAAAATCGATGGAAATATTGCTGGCTTCATGGCTGCGTTCAAAGACAATCTCAATCGGAAGAAGCATTCCGCCTATCTTGTGCTGGGTTTGGATGCAGATTACAGGGGCAGGGGAATCGCCTCATCGCTTTTTGAACACGTTTTTGAATGGGCTGAGCATCAGGGCATCACGAGGCTCGAGCTCACGGTCATCAAGGACAACATCCCTGCGTTCAATCTATATAAAAAGATGGGTTTTGTGATCGAAGGGGAGAAGGTGCATTCTTTGATGATTGACGGCAGGCCGGTGAATGAGTACTACATGTATAAGCTGATTTAAAAATTAGAAAAAGCACGAGTGTGCCAGTTCAAAATTCGGATTTACAGGGGAATGGAGATGAAAATTAGAAAAGCGGTATTGAAAGATGCGCCGGGTATCGCAAAAGTCCATGTAGACAGCTGGAGGACGACTTACAAGGAAATCATACCCGGCAGTTATTTGAACGATTTATCCTATGAAGAAAGGACCGGCATGTGGAACAGGGTTCTCAAGGAAGAAAGGGGTAATGTCATTGTTGCGGAGGGTGAAGACGGCGGGATTGCAGGCTTTGCCTCACGGAATGGCAAAGATGATTCATGCGACCTGACAGCAATCTACCTGTTGGAGGAATTCCAGGGCAGGGGGATTGGAAAGATGATGTTTGAGAAGCTGTTCAAGCATTTTAAAGAGGTGGGCTACGGGAAAATATATGTCGAAGTGCTCGAGGACAATAAAACCCGTCGCTTTTATGAATACTATGGTGCAAAATTGACCGATACTGTTGAAATTCAAATCGGCGGCGAAATATTCAATGAGCTGATTTACGAGTGGGATGACGTTGATGAGGTGATAGGGAAGCTTCACAAATAATTTAATGATAGTAACATTAGTACAGGAGAAAATATGAGTATTCAATAAGGATTGTACTTACTAGATTGCATTGGAAGAGGAGGGGACAAAATGTTTAAATACTTGGCAGCTATTTGCCCTTTATTAGTGATAGTTCCTTACTTTGGTTCAGAACCATTATATCCAATAATTTTTTCCTTTATATTCGCTCTACTGGGTACAATATTTAGTCTGATAAGTATTAAAAAAGAAACAGGTATCTTAGGAAAGGTTACTCTTTTCATAAACGCATTATTCCTTTTGATTGGTATTTTAATGTTATTATTTTCTGTATTTTGGATAATTAGCGAATCTTAAATAAACTAGAAAACAACCCTCTAAGGAGAGAGTTAATGAATAGGAAAACTAAATATAATATCCTTATTATCGTTGTTATTATTGTCGGCCTTGGCCTGGGTTTACTTGGTTATTTTAGTTTTATGGAATTTATAAAAAATTTTCCAATGAATTGATTGGCTAACAGCTTCTATTTTCCCACGAAGCAGCTGGTGGCGACCAATCGGATTCCGTGGTCTTTTATTTTACAGAAGATTTCAAAAGACGGAGGCGTTAATATGACTTATTTAATCATGCTGGGTGGCATATTTTTAGGTTCCATTCTTTTCATGTTCATTTTTATCATCTCGAAAAAGAGCGGTAAGTATTATTTGGCACCAATAATCACCATTCTATTTTCTGCGATGATTGTCGCATACAGCTTATTCTTCGTTGGGGGATTTGAAGGTATGGCCTATTTATTTGTGGCAGTCGGTTTTTTATTTGTCAGCATCTTAGGCGCATTGTTTTTACCCTTCTTGATCCGTCGGAGAGAACCGCGGCAGCTTGGTAAAAGAGATAAAATCAGTCTATTGATCTTACCTGTCATATTTTTTGCGACCATCGGTATTGCCATTTGGGCAGAACAGGACTATTCGATCATCTACCAGACACGTGTTGCTCCAGCGGATACGGAAGGCTACAAAATCTCGACTATTTCCGAAGGTAGAAAAGCAGTGACTTTGCTGCTCGGGGAAGAATATGTTGGAACAGAAGTTGAAGTTGAAAGTGTAAGTGAACGAGATTCTACAGAAATCACGCTGAATTTTGAAGATGAAGTGCAAGATGGCAAAGTTCCTTTTATACAAATAAGCCTAAAAGAAATAAACGAACCTTTGACAGTACAAACGGCTGATGGGCAGACTTTTGAACAAATCAACGGACCTCCGGTAAATTAAAACCATCCGAACAAGATAATCAACCATATAATTATAGTCGTGAATGATTGGCAAGAAACATTAAGGAGAGGTAATAAGGGGTGGAAATGAAAAATCAGAAAAGCGGCATTCAAAGATGTATTGAACATTGTTGAAGTGCATGTGGACAGTTGGAGAATAGCTTACAGGTAAATCATGCCCTGCAGTTATTTAAGTAACTAACAAAACAGTTAAAGGAATTGAATACATGAAACACATATTTGCTTTTGAAAGGAAATCCGACTACGAGAAACACCAGGATATTATAGATGAATTCAGTGAAAAACTTGAGGGATATCAAGAAATACTCATAAATGAATATGCTTTGAACGAATTACCAAAAGGTGTTCTATGGACTACTGAAGAATTGGCGACCACTGTTTTTGCCAATATTCCATTGCCAGCGTACACCAATAAGGATTTAATTTATATGTCTCCCGATATAGACACTTGGAAAAAAATCTTCATGGAACAATTGGATGGAAAAGAACTTCCCGACATCCAAGAGTTTTATGAAAAGCATTCTGAAAACGAAGTGTTCATAATATTAGCGCATGAATTGACACACCACCTTGATTTATTCCTTGATGAATTTGATGATGAAAGAGAAGAAGGGATATGGTTCGAGGAGGGCATGTGTTTCTATCTTCCCAGGAAGATATTATTAAATGAGAAGGAATTCCATGAGATAACACAAACAGAGACCGAGTTGGTAGAAGCCTTTAAAGATGAATATGGGGACCATTCATTGGAAGACTTCGGCAGCAGTTCATATCAAGGCAGTATATCTAGTATCCTGTTTGATTATTGGCGTAGTTATATTGCTGTAAAGTATTTAGTGGAGACTGTTGCTGATAATGATATAAAATCAGTCTTTAATGAATACCATCAGTGGGATCAAGAGGGCAGAATCTTACCATTATCAGAGTACTTTAATATAAAGGATTTATTCAAATGAAAAAAGGATTCTTAAAAGGAATGAGTACTTTGCTGATCACTACATCAATATTAGTCGGATGTGATAGTGATGCCAAAGAATCCAGTGAAAATTCTGCTGACTACTATGAATTGGATAATGACACTGAGGATATCGGAAATATATTAGGGGAACATGACATTGTCATACTCGGTGAAAGTACGCATTGGTCATCTGAGGTCGCGAAACAAAAAACAGATATTATAGATTACTTGGCAGAAGAACATGATTTCAACCTATTGTTTTTAGAAACAGGGGATTCAGAATTTAACTACTATCAAGAGAGCGGCCTATCCATGCAAGATGGTGTGGCAACTCAATATCGACAAGAGAGCATCAAGAAATACCTGGATGGGACAAAACAACCGATTAAAGCTTTACCGATGGATTGGACGCCAGGTTTTTCGGGTAATAGAGCGAGTTCCGTTTCGATCTTAGAACAGAATATAGTGGACGAAATCAGTGAATATGATTCAGAGCTTGCAGAAGCATTTAAACGCTCTGAATTCGCTTTGCGTAACTGGTTTTCTAAAGGGCTTTTACAAGGGCAAAAAGTAGGTCATTTTGAACGCTCGGAAAATGTATATGAGAATATTAGAAATCGCCCTTTCTTTAAAGAGCTAACACCTGCAGCGCAAAATTATATCGTTTCAAGACAAGAAAATATAGAGCAGTACTATTCAAAAATAAATTTTGATGAAGGGCTTAGTGAATACTATGACTATAGAGAGATTGGGATGGCAGAGAAGGTGTTAGAACAAATGACTAAAGACGATAAAGCAATTGTATGGGTTGCGAACGGTCATTCTAATTATGATGTGGCATCCATAGAATATACTAATGAGGTATTCGTCGAGCAAAAGAGAAATGAGCGTGTCGAATCTCTTGGCGCATTGCTTCGAGAGAGTGATTACAGTGTTTATAATACAGGATTGTTTCATAATGAAGCCGAAAATTATGAACTCCTTCCTGAAGATTATGCAACACCAAGGAAAGAGAAAGATGAGACATTAGAAGGTTATATCGGTAATCGGGTTCAAAAAGATATCTTTATCGATTTTGCTACGAGTGATTTTGTAGAAGAAAGACGGTATACAGTTTTTTGGGAAGGGTTTTACGACTCCAAAATGGTGCCCCAGGAACAATTTGATGGTCTAATCTACATTGATCACATTAAAGAATGACCAGTGGAAGCAAAATAATATAAGTAAGAAATTCTGTATCTTTAAAATTCAAAACATGAGAATGTAGAATTAAATGACTGGTCTCCCTATATTCCAATAAACGACCGTTTATTGGAATACTACAATGAGGCTAAATATAGTTGGTTTCACTATAGATTATCAGTATATAAACCCGTACAAATATCTTTGTTTAATATTTTAGAAATTTATTGAGTTTTTGTACGATGGCTGAGGCTTGTCAGTGATAATTTGTTATTTTAATCGATAAATTCTCTATATTTCAGAGTTTTATTTGCACAAACAGCGTCAAGAGCCCAGCTGTCTCTATGAAAGACAAACTGGGCTCTTTAATTATAATGTAAATTATCGTCTGAATCAGTGAAAAATGATATCGAAAGTGCCATTTCGAAGATGGTTATATTCTCCCAGGTAACTGGGTTAGTCCAGTCATATATCCGTAGCATAACGCTTTTTTAAACAGACTTACTTATGGATTCAGCTCAGCACTTCCCATTCCGTTGTTTTTCTATACCCCGAATATCATATCATTGATGATTTTAGCTTCCTGCTCGATATGATCGCTGTCGAGTGAAACATAAAGCTTGATCTTCGGTTCCGTACCGGAAGGCCTGAGGGCAATCCATCCATCGTCGAAATGGATCTTGATGACATCCGCTTCCGGCAATTCGATGTCTTCTGTAGTGCCGTTGCGGTATGTCCGCTTCTGCGTCTTGAAATCTTCGGTCACAATGACTTCCCGCCTGTCGAGTTCAGTTGGAGTGTTGGTGCGGAACTGCCTCATGATCTCATTGATCTTCTCCTTACCGCTCGTCCCTTCAAACGTATGGCTGAACAGGACTTCCATCCGGCGGCCGTATTCCTCATAGATGGCTTCAAGTTCGTCGACGAGTGTGCGCCCGCTTTTTCTCAGGGCACTGGCCATCCCGATGATGTAAGGGACGATCTGTATGGCATCCTTGTCCCTGACGAAGGGTTCGAGGAGGTAGCCATAGCTTTCCTCATAACCGAGAACGAACGTCCTGTCCGTATTGCCTTCCATTGCCTTGATCTGTTCACCGATATATTTGAAGCCTGTCAGGACCTCGATCATCTCTCCGCCCTTGGCTTCCACGATCTTGCGGCCGAGGTCGCTTGTCACGATCGACTTGATGACGACAGGCACGGACCCCCCATGGTGCTCGAGGCGATGCTTCAGGAGGAGGATGCCGAGCTGGTTTCCGTTCAGATGTACATAGCGCCCATCATGAAGGACTTCGACACCGATCCTGTCCGCATCCGGGTCTGTAGCGATCAGCAGGTCCGCCCCTTTATCGGTGCCGAGCTTGCGGGATGCTTCGAATGCTTCCTCACTCTCCGGGTTCGGCGATTTGACCGTAGGGAAGTCACCGTCGGGACGGCACTGGTCCTTGACGAGATGATAGTTCTCAAAATCCAGTGAATCGAGGATGTCGGGGACAATCGGCACGCTCGTGCCGTGGAGACTCGAGAACATGACCTTCAGGTCGGAGGATGGAATTTCCGGGATAAATGAAGTGATCCTTGCCCTGTACTGGTCCTCCATATCTTCGGTGATATATTGTGCCTTTCCGGATTCGAGCGTCTCCTCAAAGGACACGGTGCCGATATTGAAGATATCCTCTATCGCATTGATCTTTTCACTCAGTTCTGCGGCAGGCGCATCAATCAGCTGGGCACCGTCGGGACCATAGACCTTGATGCCGTTGTATTCCGGTGGATTATGGCTTGCAGTGATCATGATGCCGAGGTCCGCCCCGTGCTCCCTGACATGGAAGGAGAGTTCGGGAGTCGAGATGTATTTCTCCGAAAGGCGGACGGATACATCATTCTGTACGAGGACACCTGTCATCGTCTCCGCAAATTCAGGAGAGAAATGCCTTGTGTCGTAGCCGATGACGACGAGCGGGTCCTCCACACCTTCCAGATTGTGTGCGATGCCGAGAGCAACCTTTTCAACTGTATAGCGGTTCAGGCGGTTGGGTCCGAGGCCGATCTTGCCCCTGATGCCTGCAGTTCCGAATGAAAGTGTATCGGAAAAGGCATCCGCCTTCTCCTCTTCCGTAAGTGCCTCATATGATTCCTCTGTAATGAAACTGTTGCCGATATGTTCTTCCCATTGTGCTCTGTCCACAAAGATCACACTCCTATTCCTCTGTATATTGGTTTTGATGCATAGTCGCCACTTTTCTCAGGACCGCCACCTCGTAGCCCTTGATGTAGAAGCTCCGGTTATACACCGCTTTGTCATAGTGGCGCTGGTTGGAAATTTCTATCTCGTAGGGATCCATCGTATCAAACCCGACTTCCATCGATTTTTCCGTCGGATTGATTACGATCATGAATTCACTGTTCCGGTACGAGACCTTCACCCCGAATCCGTTCGGGAGATTGCTGAAGTTCATGAATGAAAGGGCGCTGTCTATGCTTCCCTGATCCTTCAGCCTGAAGACTTCCTCCCGTTTCCTGAACTGCACCAGCGATTTGAAGAACTCGATGTTGTCCTGGTATTTGGCGCGCCTGTTCCAGTCCATACGGTTGAGCATGTCACTCAAGTTGTAGGTGTTCCCATGGCCGTATTTGGTCCGGAAGAACTCCTGGCCGGCGTGCAGGAAAGGGGTCCCGAAAGACAGGAGGACCAGCGCTGTCGCAATCTGGTGCTGGCTCTCCAGTATATACTGCCGCTTTCCGGAGGAGTACCTCAGCCGGTCATAGAGGGTATGGTTGTCATGCACTTCAACATAATTGATGCTCATCTGGGCTGTGAAGGGTTTATGGAAGCCGGTGAACAGCTCCCGGATGGCGTCTATTCCGCGGCCATCACCATTTACATACCCTTTTTCGCTGAGTTCAAAATTACTTCCTTTGATGGAATCCCGGTAATGGTCATTGAAGAAATGAACTGATGGTACACGGTAGCTGTGTTCAGGAAGTGTCTTTTTGCTGTAATCGAGTGCCGTCGGGAGATCCCAGCCTTCCCCGAGGAGGAAGATTTCACGGTCCTGTTTCTGTACGATCGATTCGATGCCCTGCATCGTTTCTATATCCAATGCCCCCATCAGGTCGAAACGGTAGCCGTCGATCCTGTACTGTTCAAGCCAGAAATGGATGGTATCGGCAATGAAGCGTCTGCCCATCATCTTTTCGGAGGCGAAATCGTTGCCGACACCCGTCCCATTGGACAGCGACAAGTCCTGGTTGTGCCTGAAATAGTAGCCGGGGACGAGCTTTTCGAAATTCGAATCCTCCACTTGATAGACATGGTTGAGCACGACGTCCAGTATGATCTTCATGCCGTTCTCATGCAGTGTCCGGATGAGTGTCTGCAGCTCTACGATGCGGTTTACCGGGTCGTTCGGATCTGTGGCGTAGCTGCCTTCCGGGACCATGAAGAAGTGGGGGTCGTATCCCCAGTTGTAGCTCTTATCCCGATTGAGTTCATCCACGGTGATGAAGTCGTTCACAGGCATCAGCTGGATATGCGTCACACCGATCTCCTTGAGATAGTCGAGGCCGCTCGACAGGCGGTGCCTGGTGGTCGTCGGCTCGGTCATTCCGAGATACCGGCCCCGCCATTCCTCCTTCACCCCGCTGTTCGGGTGGGAGGTGATGTCCCTTACGTGCGTTTCATATATTATTGCCGAATCATTCGGGATATCCGGGATGTGATGGTCGGTGAAGCCCGGATTGATGCGTTCGAAGTCCACGATCATCGCCTCCTGCCCATTCGCCGATACCGCTTTGACATAGGGGTCCAGAACATTATGGGTCGCATGATTATGGCTGGCTTCATAGTGGTAATACTTACCATGACAGTCCTGTTTGATGATCTTTTCGAAGTAGCCGCCGATCTTGTCCATGTTATAGGCCTGGCCATCGAGTATGAGCCGGCACTGGACGACGGTCGGGGCGAACACCCTGAAGATGGTATGGTCCTTTGAATAGGTGGCGCCCATCTGTTTGTCTGTAGAGTATTTCAGGTCGAATTCTATGGATAATGTATATCTGCCCATCTGAAGCGGGAAGCGTCCGCCATCAAACCTGATGTGTGTAAAATGGTCGAGGCTGATGGGGTGCTCGAGCCATACAGTGATATAGCTGCCTTTGTCTTCAGTTTTGGCTATGGACTGGAACTCATCTTCCTGGATGACGGCAAGGTCGTTCACGTCTTCAGCCTGCTCGCCTTTTCTGACTATCGTGATCTGGTCTGGTGCATCGAGATATGCATCAATCATAAAAAGCCTCCGTCCGGTTGAATGTGTTAGTGTTGATATTTGGATTGAATACTGTCTCATACAGTCTGACAATTATAAAAATTTTATACATTTTCTTTTTTAAGTTGTATAATCAGTGATGAGGGTATGTCTATAGTATAACGCAAAGGGGGAAATATTTTGAGTGAAGAAAACCTGGAAATGGATAAATATCTGTTCCATCAGGGAACCCATTACAATGCCTACGATTTCATGGGGGCACATGCTGCAGAAGATGGGGTTCGGTTCATCACATGGGCGCCGAATGCCAGTCATGTGCAGCTTGCCTGCGACTACAATGACTACTCTGGTGAAGGGCTCGATTTCGAGAAGCTCAGTGACCAGGGACTGTGGATGCTGAACACCTCCCATGTGGACGTCGGAGATGCCTACAAGTACAAGATCCATTTCGGGGAGGGGAGCCACCTCAAGTCCGATCCATTCGGCTTTCAACATGAGCGGCGTCCGGCAACTGCGAGCATCGTCCATGCAGACGCCTTCCAGTTCACAGACGATGAATGGATGGCGGAGCGCCGCAGTTCGAATGTATATGAATCCCCGATCAGCATCTACGAGATGCATCTCGGTACATGGATGAAGCATCCGGTAGAAGAGACTGAAGGGAGGACGATCGACGAAATTACAGATGCCTCCTACTACAGCTACAGGGAAGTGGCGGATCAGCTGATTCCGTACCTTGATGAGATGGGATATACCCATGTTGAATTCCTGCCGCTGATGGAACATCCCTTCGATCTTTCCTGGGGCTATCAGGTGACCGGGTACTTTGCAGCCACAAGCCGCTATGGCCGACCGGAGGACCTCAAGTACCTGATCAACCGGCTCCATGAGGCGGGTATCGGAGTCATCATGGACTTCGTACCTGCGCATTTCTGCAAGGATGCCCACGGCCTGAGGCTCTTCGACGGGTCGCCTACCTATGAGCATCCGGACGAGAGGATTGCAGAGAAGAAGGAGTGGGGGACGCTGACATTCGACTACGGCCGACCGGAAGTCCAATCCTTCCTCGTATCCTCCGCAATGTACTGGATCAGGGAGTTCCACATCGACGGTCTCCGGATCGATGCCGTACACAGTATGATCGATCTGAATTTTGAAAACTACGAACCGGACGCCAAAATATACAATGAAGATGGTACGGAGGAGAACATCGCGGGTATTGAACTTTTGAAGAAGTTGAATGCTGTGGCCTTCGAGTATGATGAGACGCTGCTCATGATGGCTGAAGACTCATCAGACAAGGCGATGATCACCCATCCGATCCATGAAGGCGGCCTCGGCTTCAATTTCAAGTGGGATCTCGGATGGATGCATGACCGGCTGGACTACATGGAGCAGGATTTCCATGCCCGTGCCCACAACCACAACAAGCTCACCTTCTCCATGGCGTACAAGTACAATGAGAACTACCTGCTGCCGCTTTCCCATGACGAAGTCGTGCACGGCAAGAAGGCCATCGTCGATAAGATGACCGGAGACCAGTGGCAGCAGTTTGCCCAGACCCGGCTCCTGTATGGCAACCAGTTCACCGAACCGGGCAAGCAGCTGCTCTTCATGGGGCAGGAGTTCGGAATGTACCATGAGTGGAAGGATAAGGAGCAGGTCGATTGGCATCTGCTCGCCTATCCGCTCCATGCGGATCTGAAGCGCTATGTATCCGATCTGAACCGCTTCTACCGGAAGCACCCTGAATTCCATGGATGGGACTACCGGCCGGAAGGCTTCAGATGGCTGCTTGTCGACGACAGCACGCATTCCATACTGAGCTATGTGCGCAGATACGGGGACTCGTTCAAGGTCTGCGTATTCAACTACCGGCCGGAAGTCTACCATGATTTCAGGATTCCTGTGCCGGAACCCGGCGTCTATCGGGAAATCTTCAATAGTGACAGCAGCGTCTACTCGGGATCGGGTGTACTGAATGATGGCCGCCACTTCAGCTCGGACGGCCATTATATCCGGGAAGACCAGTCCATACTGATCACTGTTGCACCTTTGGCATTCCAAGTATTCGAACTAGAAGATAAGACAAAAGGGAGGAAGTAGCATGACATCAAAAACAGTAGCAATGCTATTGGCAGGGGGCCAGGGTACGCGCCTTGGCGAATTGACGAAGAACCTTGCCAAGCCGGCAGTGCCCTTCGGGGGCAAATACCGCATCATCGACTTCACAATGAGCAATCTGGCAAATTCGGGGATATCCACTGTGGGGCTCCTCGTACAGTACTCGCCGCTGATGCTCAACAAGCACATCGGCATTGGGAAACCGTGGGGACTTGACAGGCAGTATGGCGGGGTAAGCGTACTGTCACCCTATTCAAGCCGTGAGGGCAGTGCCTGGTTCAGCGGTACGGCGGATGCCATCGTCAAGAATATGCATTTCGTTGAACAGTACGAACCGGATGAACTGATTGTACTGAGCGGGGACCATATCTATCAGATGGACTACACCAAGATGCTCGAATTCCATCGGGGAAATGGAGCGGATGCAACAATTTCAGCAATCGAAGTGCCGATGGATGAGGCAAGCCGGTTCGGCATCCTCAATACGAATGATGACTTCAGCATCTATGAATTCGATGAAAAGCCGGAACATCCCAAAAATAATCTGGCATCCATGGGCGTCTATATCTTCAACTGGGACACCATCAGGCCATACCTTTTGGCGGATGAAAAGGATGAGGAGAGCGACCACGACTTCGGCAAGGACATCATACCGAAGATGCTGGCCGATGATAAGAAGCTGTTCGCCTATCGCTTCGACGGCTATTGGAAGGATGTCGGAACGATTAAGAGCTATTGGGAAGCGAATATGGACCTGCTGAAGGAGGATTTCCAGACACTGCTCATGTCGAAGGAGTGGCCGACCTATCCGAACGAGGAAAACCGCCCGCCAGAGTACATCGGCGAGACTGCAGAAATTACAAATTCACTCATTTCCCCGGGGTCCTTCATCGAAGGAGAAATCGACAATTCGATCCTCTTCGTCGGCGTGGAGACGATGGAAGGGGCAAGCGTCAAGGATTCCATCATACTGCCTGATGCCCTCATCGGCAAAGATGTCACACTCGACTCTGTCATCGTCATGTCGGAAGTGGAGATACCGGATGGCACACAGATTGTGGCTTCAAACGGCGATCCGGTGGTCATCAGCCCTGATACGCTGAAAGATTATATAGCAGAAGGAGGCAGTCATAATGGATAAAGAACTACTTGGACTCATCAACCTGCAGCCGGAACAGGACTACCTGGACGAGCTGACCTATTTCAGAAGCAGTGGATCGGTTCCCTTCATGGGACGCTATCGACTGATCGACTTCACAATCACCAACATGGCCAATTCCGGAGCCAATGTGATCGGTGTGTTTGCAGGCCACAAATTCAGGTCCCTGCTCGACCATCTGAACCGCAAGGAGGATTTCGGACTTGAGGGCAGACAGGGGAAGATATTCGTCTTGCCGCCGGACTGGAATGACCCGTCGGACATCTCCCAGGGGGACCTCAAGCACTTCCACAACCACTCCGACCTGTTCAGGAGGTTCAAGGGGGACCAGGTGATCGTTTCCGGTACGCAATTCATCTCGAACACGGACTATACGGAAGCGGTCAGATACCACAAGGAGAACGACAAGGATATTACATTCATCGGTGAAGAGGTCGAGAACCCGCCGAACAGTCCTGTACTCAGGATGGCAACCGAAGACGGCAGGGTAACGGGCTTCACACATGACCAGGATAACGGACACCTCTATACCGGCGTCTATATAATCAAGAAGGAAGTCCTGATGAACATCGTGCGCTTCTGCATAGACAACTATAAGCCGAGCTTTTTCCACAATGGGATCCGGGAGAAGCTTGACGAATATGATACCGGATTCTATGACATCAAGGCGAAGACGCACTACTTCTATTCCGTCCAGTCCTATTTCAACAACAGCATGGCTCTGCTCGACAAGGATCGCTACCGAGAATTCTTCTACGGCCAGAAGAAGGTGAAGACGAAGGTCAGCACGAACCCGCCGACGCTCTACAAGAAGGAAAGCCATGCAAAACGGTCCATACTGGCTAACGGGGCGACAGTTGAAGGAACGGTGGAAAACTCGGTCATATCGAGGAATGTGACTATCGGAAAGGGCGCGACCATCAGGAACTCCATCATCTTCGCAAACTGCATCATCGAACCCGGCGTCCATCTTGAAAATGTCATCCTCGACAAGGACGTGACCATCACGGAGGGCCGCCAGCTGATGGGGTCCGAAGAGAAGCCGTATGTAGTGGCGAAACGTTCCAGGATATAATATGAAACCGGAAAGAAGTGACAGTATGAAACATGTTCTTTTTGCTGCAAGTGAATGTACGCCGTTCATCAAGTCCGGAGGGCTTGCAGATGTGATCGGAAGCCTCCCCCAGGCACTCGTCAAGGAGGGGGCGAGGGTCTCCGTCATCCTGCCGCTCTACAAGGAGATCATCAACTCCGAATACCGCGGGGACATGGAGGAGGTCATGATCTTCAATACACCGGTCGGGTGGCGCAACCAGTATACGCGCATACTGAAATATGAGGGGCGCGATGTGACCTACTATTTCGTCGACAACGAATATTACTTCAACCGCGATGGACTGTACGGCTATATCGATGACGGTGAACGCTTCGTATATTTCTCGAACGCCATCATCGAATTCATGTACAGGGTGGAGGAGTCGTATGATATCCTGCACTGCCACGACTGGCAGACGGGGGCAGCTGTCGCGATCGGCAGCATCAAGCGTCCGCATCCCGGCATGAAGACTGTCTACACGATCCACAACATACAGTACCAGGGCTGGATCGAACAGTCGGCATTCGGCGAGCTGTTCAACCTTGGCCGGGAGCACTTTGCGGGCTTCGAGTGGCAGGGCATGCTCAACATGATGAAGGCAGCCATCCATCATGCGGATGTGATCACGACCGTGTCCGAAACGTATGCCGAAGAGATCATGACCCCGTTCTTCGGGGAGGGTCTCGAACAGGTACTGGAATACAGGCGGGGCGATCTGCACGGCGTCATAAACGGCCTCGACACCTATGACTACAATCCGGTCAGGGATGAGGCGCTGTACCACCGCTACCGCTCTTCACGCAAGACGAAGGCGAAGAACAAGACGGCACTGCAGCAGGATCTTGGACTGACGGTGGACGAAAACATCCCGATGTACGGCATCGTCACCCGCCTCGTCAACCAGAAGGGGATCGATCTCGTCGAACACATCATGCATGAGTTCCTTGCGGAAGATGTCCAGCTCGTGGTGCTCGGTTCAGGCGAGGCACTGTATGAGGACTACTTCAAGTCGCTCGTCCACAACTTCCCGGACAAGGTGCATGTGACGCTCGGGTTCAGCGAAAGCTATGCGAGGAAGATATACGCCGCAAGCGACTTCTTCATCATGCCGAGCCTGTTCGAGCCCTGCGGCCTCGGCCAGCTCATCGCCATACGCTATCTGACGTCACCGATCGTCAGGGAGACCGGCGGCCTGAAGGATACGGTCATACCATATAATGAATTCGCATACTCGGGCAACGGGTTCTCCTTCGAGAACTACAATGCCCATGAGCTGCTCAATGCGATGAAGTACAGCCTGTACATCTATCATCAGAAGGAGCATATGGATGCTTTATGCAGAAATATGACGGCGTCCGACTACAGCTGGGCGAATTCAGCACGCCAATATATGTCTCTTTACGGCGGCTGATGGAAGAGGAAAGAAGAAGGCACTGCCGAAACCGATGATCCGGTTTCGGCAGTGCCTTCTTCAGTTTGTACGGCCGCTTTCCATCTGCTCCACCTTGGATTTCATCGGTGTGACATGAACCGTCTTCTGGTCGGTGTAGGTGACGAAGCCCGGCTTCGCGCCGCTGACCTTATGCACATGCTTGATCTCCGTATAGTCGACGGGGACCGATTCCGATTCCTGGGCCTTCGAATGGTAGGCGGCGAGCATCGCCGCTTCCAGAATGTCCTGATCTTCGATTTCGGATGCAGGGTGGGTGATGACCACGTGGGATCCCGGTATATCCTTCGTGTGGAACCACAGGTGGTTGTTCTGTGCCTTCCTGCTGGTCAGGTAGTCATTCTGCTTGTTGTTCTTTCCGACGAGGACATCGAGGCCGCCCGTGGTGCGGTATGCGTGGAGCTGGATCTTATTCTTCTTTTTCTTCGAAGATTGCTTCCGGTTGTTCTTGATGATGCCCTGTTCCGCCAGTTCCTCTCGTATTTCGTCGACTTCCTCCTCGGTCGTGATGCTGTCCATCTGATGGAGCAGGCCTGCGAAGTATTCGAGGTCCTCCCGTGCACGGTCCAGCTGCACAGCGGCGCTGTTCTCGCGGGTCTTGAGCTTGTTGTAGCGCTTGTAGTACTTCTGGGCATTGTCGCTGGCGGACAGGTTCTTGTCGAGCGGAATCTCGAGCGGCTCATCCGTATAGTAGTCGATGACTTCGATTGATTCGTCATAGGGCTTCACCTGATGCATGAATGCCGTGAGCAGTTCCCCATACTTCTGGTACTTGTCCTTTTCGGCCGCTTCTGCGAGGTCTTCCTTGAGCTTTTCGACCTTCCGCTCCGTCTTTTCATATTCACGTTCGATCAGGTGCAGGTAGTCCTGCGCCTTCTGCTTGATGAGCGATTTCCTGTACCTGTCATGGTAGTAGTCGTCCATAAGCTGGGACAGCGACCCGTATGTTTCATACGACTCCCCGAGGTGGGAAAGGGGGGTGAAATAGAAGATGTCACGATCGCCGTCCGTATACATTACAGGTTTTATATTTTCGGCCTTCTCCATCGTCTCACGGATTGCGGGTACGATGTTCCGTATGGTGAAGTAGCCGGCATTGTGCTCGACCTCCTTGACGAAAAGGGGGCTGAAGCCTTCCACATTGGAAAGTATCTGTTTGTTGAGCCTGCCGGCATTGAAGTCGATTTTGGAAGGCAGCTCTTCAATCGCATCCGTCCGCGGGTCCAGTTTGTCCTCCGTCGGCGGTGCGGTATAGTCGAAGCCCGGCATGATCGTCCGGCTGTTGTTGTTCGGTGTCAGGTGCTTGACCCCGTCAAGGATCCTGTAGTCCGCATCCGTGATGACGATGTTCGAATGCCGGCCCATGATCTCGAGGATCAGTATGCGTCTGATCTCATCGCCGATTTCATTTCTCGACTGTATGTGGATTTCGACCCTGCGGTCGTTACCGAGCTGCCTGATTTCCTGTATGATGCCGCCTTCGAGGTGTTTTCTGGCCACGCGCAGAAACATCGGGGGCTCGAATGGAAATTCATACTTATGTGTGGTCAGGTGGAAGCGTGCATACATGGGATGCGCGCTGATCAGCAGGTTGTGGTTGCTGCCGGCGGAACGCACCTTGAAGACCATCGAAGTTTCATCTATCTGCTGTATTCTATTGATCTTGCCCCGCTTGAGCACTTCCAGTTCACCAAGAAGCGCGTGGACAAAGTTGCCGTCGAATGCCATGGTTTCATCCTCCTGTTTCAGACTATCCAATATTTTAACATGAAATCGGCCGGTTTGTTTACGGCCAGCGATTTAATGATGAATTTTTCTGCTGGATATGGTACATTAGGAGATAATTACAAATAGAAAGGTAACGTGTTATGACTTCAGATAAGGGACTGCTGATCGTCCTCTCCGGCCCTTCCGGTGTAGGCAAGGGAACGGTCAGAAAGGCGATCTTTGAACATCCGGAGACGGATTTCAAATACTCGATTTCAATGACGACGAGGGAAAAGCGTGAAGGTGAAGTGGACGGCGTGGACTATTTCTTCAAGACGAAGAAGGAGTTCGAGTCGCTGATAGAACAGGACAAATTCATCGAGTATGCCCAATACGTCGGCAACTACTACGGTACGCCGGTGGAATATGTGGAGCAGACGATGGCCGACGGCCATGATGTCTTTCTGGAAATTGAAGTGGAGGGCGCGAAGCAGGTCAGGGAGAAGTTTCCCGAGGCGCTTTTCATATTCCTTGCACCGCCCAACCTGACGCAGCTGGAGGAGCGGCTCGTCAATCGTGGCACGGATTCACCTGAGATCATCAGACATCGCATCGATGAGGCGAAACGCGAACTGAAACTGATGAACCTGTATGATTTTGTTGTAATCAATGATGATGTGGATCTCGCGCGTGGCCGTGTGCAGTGCATCGTCGAGGCGTCTCATATGAGGCGGGCACGTGTAGAATCCAAACTAAGAAAAATGCTGCTGGAGGTTAATCAATAATGCTATACCCACCTATACATGAACTGAAGAAGAATGTAGATTCAAAATATCTTGTCGTCACAATGGCTGCCAAACGTGCACGCCATCTGCAGGACCACCCGGACGACCTTGTGCTGGACGAATACAAGACGTTGAAGACGGTAAGCCGGGCGCTTGAAGAGATTGCCGAAAACAAAGTTAAAGAAAAACACTAGCTGACAAATTTTTGTCAGCTTTTTTTAAGAGGTGAAGACATGGCAAATATTGTAATCGGAGTCACCGGTGGCATTGCCGCATATAAAGCTGTAGACCTGACGAGCAAGCTGATCCAGGCGGGGCACGAGGTCCGTGTCGTACTGACGGACAACGCCCTCGAGTTCATCACACCGCTGGCGTTCCAGGCCATCGGCCGCAACCACGTCTATACGAATACATTCAAGGAAGAGGATCCGTCAGTCATTTCCCACATCAACATCGGGGAATGGGCGGACATCATTGTTGTTGCACCCATAACCGCGAATACGATCAGCAAGCTGGCCTGCGGCATCTATGACAACATGCTCCTCAATGTCCTTGCTGCAAACACGAAGCCGGTCATACTGGCCCCCGCAATGAATGTGCACATGTACAACCAGCCTGCAATCCGCCGCAACATGCAGACACTGATGGATGACGGCTACCATTTCATCGATTCGGAATCCGGGTTCCTTGCCTGCGGCTACAATGCCAAAGGACGCATGGCGAACGTCCCTGACATCAAACAGTATATTGAAGAGCTCCTCATGAAGGGCGGCAGCCTGAAAGGGAAGAAAGTTTTGGTGACGGCGGGGCCTACACAGGAGTCGATCGACCCGATCCGCTACATCACCAACCATTCCAGCGGCAGGATGGGCTATGCAATCGCTGAAGCCGCACAGAAGCGCGGCGCCGAAGTCGTGCTCGTCAGCGGCCCCGTCAACCTGGCCCAGCCCGCGGGCGTCCATGTCATCGACACCGTCTCCACTGAAGAGATGTTCACGGCAGTGAAATCACACATGGATGCGGACCTTGGCATATTCACCGCTGCAGTCAGCGATTTCACCCCCATCACGCGGATGGAGGGCAAAATGAAGAAGCAGAAGGATCAGGAGACCGTCTCCATCGACCTGAAGAAGACGCCGGATATCCTCAAATATGCCGGGGACCACAGCACGGGCATGTACATCGTCGGATTTGCGGCGGAGACCGAAAATGTCGAGCAGTATGCCCAGGACAAGCTCGAGCGTAAAAATGCCGACTGCATCGTGATGAACGATGTCTCGGATACATCAATCGGCATGAACAGCCCCGACAATGAAGTGGTCATGCTGTTCAGGGAAGGCGCGCCCGTGCCTTTTGAAAAGATGGATAAGCGGGCACTCGGCGAGCAGATCATCGATGCCCTCATCCAGAGGTGGCTCGGATGATGTTTGCTTCAGTCATTGTGGATATACCCAGCAAAAGCGTCAACCAGGTGTTCGACTACCGCATTCCCGACGGCATGGAAGGCCTCATCAGTGTGGGACACCGGGTGCTCGTCCCGTTCGGACGGCGGACGATCCAGGGGTATGTGATGAAACTGCAGGACACCACAGATTTCGATCCGGCAAGGATCAAGGAAATCGCCCGGACGCTCGACATAGAGCCTGTGCTGACGGAAGAGATGATCACTATCGCCAGACACCTGGCAGACTATTATGTCGACCAGTACATCAGCGTGATCGAGACGATACTGCCCGCTGCACTGAAGGCGAACTACAGGAAGGTGCTCAAGCTTGCGGAAGGCCATACAGCAGAGGCTGCAGCAGCGCTTGAGGAGGTTGCTGGTGATGCAGAAGCAGAACCGAAACGGCTGGAAGCCGGGGCCCTGAAGGCGCTCGCGCCGCATCTGAAGTCCGGTGACATCATCGAGGAGACCGTCATCAGGCAGCATACAAAGAAGAAGACGGCGCTCGCCGTCTATTCGCTGAAGCAGCAGGGCGGAGACCTGTCGCGTGCAAAGAAGCAGCAGGAGCTGCTTGCGGTCATCGATGCGAGTTCGGAACCGCTCTTCGTCAGGGATCTCGTCAATGACGGCTTTTCCAACCATCTGATCAATGCGCTGCACAAGAAAGGGTATATCGGAAAAGTGGAACGGGAAGTGGAGCGTGATCCATACAGCGGGCGCATATTCACGAGCGACCCGCCGAAAGTGCTGAATGCGGAGCAGCAGCATGCCTACGGCAGAATCACGGAAGCGCTGGATGCTGAACAGGCGAAAACATTCCTGCTCCATGGCATTACAGGCAGCGGCAAGACGGAAGTGTATCTGCAGGTCATCCAGAAGGTACTCGAAGAAGGGCGTACGGCCATCATGCTGGTGCCGGAGATTGCCCTTACGCCGCAGATGGTCAACCGCTTCAAGCGGCGGTTCGGTGATGATGTCGCAGTGCTGCACTCGGGTCTCTCCCATGGTGAAAAGTATGATGAATGGCGCAAGATCAAAGAGGGCAGGGCGCGCGTCTCCGTCGGAGCACGGAGCAGTATTTTCGCACCGTTTGAAAATGTCGGTGCCATCATCGTCGATGAGGAGCATGAGACGACCTACAAGCAGGGGGACCGTCCGATGTATCATGCGATCGAAGTGGCGAAGTTCAGAAGCAGATACCATAATTGTCCATTGATACTGGGTACGGCGACGCCAAGCCTTGAAACATTTGCAAGAAGCGAGAAGGGCGTCTATGAACGTCTGGAGCTGACGGAACGGGCCGGCACGAAAGTGCTTCCGGAAATCAGCGTCGTCGACATGTCGGAGGAGCACCGCACCGGCAATACATCAATCATCTCCAAGCCGCTTGAAGCGGCGATCGAAACACGGATCGAACGGGGGGAGCAGACGGTGCTGCTGCTCAACAGGCGGGGATACTCGAACTTCCAGATCTGCCAGAGCTGCGGCCACGTACCGATGTGCCCGAACTGCGACATTTCCCTGACCTACCACAAGTCGAACCGCAGCCTGCTCTGCCATTATTGCGGCTATGAAGGTCCGGTCCACCGGACATGCGAAAACTGCCAGAGCGAGGATGTGACCTTCAGGGGTACAGGCACCGAGAAGGTCGAGGAGATTCTCCGGGACATGTTCGATGCGGATGTCGTCCGGATGGATAATGATACGACGAGAAGGAAAGGGATGCACGAAAAGCTGCTGGACCATTTTGAGCAGGAGGAGATACCCATACTGCTCGGCACACAGATGATCGCCAAAGGGCTGGACTACCCCAAAGTGACCCTCGTAGGGGTGCTGAATGCCGATACGATGCTCAATCTGCCCGACTTCAGGGCGAACGAAAAGACGTATCAGCTGTTGACCCAGGTTTCAGGTCGGGCCGGCCGGCATGAGCTGACGGGGGAGGTCATTTTCCAGACATACAACCCGACGCACTACGCAATACAGCTGGCAAAGGAGAACGACTATCGGCGCTTCTATGAAAAGGAGATGGCATTCAGGCGGCTGGCACGCTATTCACCGTACTATTTCCACGTGCTCTTCACCGTCTCAAGCGAGGACATCAGAAAATGTTTGAAGGCGACGAGCCACATCCATGACACACTGATACAGAAAGTCTCAGACCAGTCGATCATCGTCGGCCCATCACCCAGTCCCCTTGAGCGTATCAACCGGCAGTACCGCTTCCAGATACTCCTCAAGTACAAGAGGGAACCGGAACTGCTTGAAATGCTCAATTCACTGGATGAACACTACCACGAGGCATACAGGTCCGAAGGCATCTCACTCCGGATCGATGTAGATCCACTCGTAATCATGTAGGAGGAATAATTTATGACAGAAACAATCATTTTCATGGGGACACCGGATTTCTCAGTGCCGATATTGGAGAAGCTCCATGAGGAGTACAATGTCGCAATGGTCGTCAGTCAGCCGGACAAGCCGGTGGGCAGGAAACGGGTGATGACACCCCCGCCTGTCGCGCAGGCGGCAGAAGCACTCGGCATTCCGCTCTTCCAGCCGGAACGCGTCCGTGACGAAGCGGCCATCGCAGAAATTGAAGATGTGGGGCCGGATCTGATCATCACGGCGGCCTATGGGCAGATACTGCCGAAGGCGCTGCTCGAGGTGCCGCGCCTCGGCGCCATCAACGTCCACGCCTCCCTGCTGCCGCGGCACAGGGGCGGCGCACCGATCCACCGTGCCGTCATGGAAGGGGACGGTGAGACGGGGGTGACCCTCATGTACATGGCTGAAGGCCTGGACAGTGGGGATGTCATCAGCAGCACTTCTACAGAAATCCGGGACACGGATGATACAGGATCGCTGCACGACAGGCTTTCTCAGATGGGGGCCGGGCTGCTCATGGAGACGCTGCCCGACATACTTGAAGGAAGAAACGGAAGGGTGCCGCAGGATGGATCCGCTGCTACCGTGAGCCCGAACATCTCGAAGTCGGATGAGCGGCTCGACTGGTCGCAGGATGCACGCAGTGTATTCAACCATATACGGGGACTGTCGCCATGGCCGGGTGCCTATACGGAAATCGACGGGAAGCGCCTCAAAGTCTATGGGGCGAACCCGCCGGAGGGCACATCGCAGGATGCACCCGGCACGATCGTCGAAGCCACGCCGGATGGTATGAAGGTCGCCTGCGGTGACGGCGGCCTGTTGGAAGTCACGGAAGTGCAGCTGGCAGGCAAGAAGCGTACACGGGCATCAGAATTTGCAGCAGGCAGGCAGGACATCGCCGGCACTGTACTTGGGCAGGTGGAATAGATGACAGTACGTGAACTCGCACTGGATGCCTATACGAGGGTCATGGATGAAGGCGGCTACAGCAATATCATACTGAATGACATGATCGGCAGGGAAGGGCTTCCGGCGAATGACAGGGGGCTGCTTACCAAGATCGTCTATGGTACAATTTCCAGGCGGCTGACCATACATTTCCACATCAGGCCCTTCATCCGTACAAAACTGAAGCGCTGGCAGAGGAATCTGCTCGACATCACCGTCTACCAGATCATATGGCTTGAACGTGTGCCGAACTATGCGGCAATAAACGAAGCGGTGGACATCGCGAAGAAGCGCGGCGGACCGCAGGCCGCCAATGCCATCAATGCCATACTCCGCAGCTTTGAGCGCAAGCCGCTGCAGAGCTATGATGGCATCAGGAGCAGCACCGCCCGCCTGTCGATTGAAGCGAGCATACCGGAGTGGATCATCTCACACTGGAAGACCCATCACGGCATGGACGGGGCGCGGGAAATCGCCATGGCGCTCGGCAGCCGTCCGAAGATGTACATCCGTACGAATACGGCGCGCATCAGCCGTGCGGCGCTCGTCGAAAAGCTTCATGAAGAAGGACTTGGCGCGGTGCCTTCCGAAATACAGGCGGATGCCATCGAAGTGGGTGGAGAGGTGCTCCAGTCGAAGTTCTACAAGGAGGGGCTGTTCAGCATCCAGGATGTCAGCTCCATGCTCGTCAATGATGCACTTGCGCCTGAAGACGGCGACGTCATCCTCGATGCATGCAGCGCACCCGGCGGCAAAGGCCTCCATGCGCTGGAGAAGGTGCGTGACGGGCACGTCGACCTCTCTGACATCCATGACCATAAGATCCCATTGATAGAAGCGCAGGCAGAACGCCTTGGACTTGCCAACTATGAAGCTTTCCAGGGGGATGCCACACAGAAGGACTATCCAAGGCAATACGACCGCATCATCGTGGATGCACCATGCTCCGGCCTTGGTGTCATCCGCAGGAAACCGGAAATAAGATATGAGCGGAAAGCGGAGGATATAGACAGCCTCGTCGCCCTCCAGCTCGCCATCCTATCCAATATAAAAAATTATTTGAAGCCTGGCGGCATACTCGTGTATTCGACGTGTACCATCCATCAGATGGAAAATGAAAATGTCGCCTACACATTCATGAAAGAGAATGAAGATATCGAGTTTGATCCGTTCACCCTCGAGGCCTTTGATTTTGAAGGTCCATACCGGCAGATACTGCCGCAGGAGGCAGGAACCGACGGGTTCTTCATAGCCAGGTTCAGAAAGAAGGAAAAACAATGATTCAAAGACCACCAAAAAAACCGATAAAGAACAACAGGCAGCCCGATTTCGACCAACCCTCCATCTACTCGCTATCCCTTTCGGATCTTGAAGAACTCGCCATCGGATGGGGAGAGGAGAAGTACCGCGGCGGCCAGATCTTCGAGTGGCTCTATACACACCGTGCCGACCATTTCGATGACATGCTGAACCTGCCGAAGGCGATGCGGGAGTCCCTCGCTGAAAACTACAGCATGGATCCGCTTGAAACCGTGGTCAGGCAGGAGAGTGAAGACGGAACGATGAAATTCCTGTTCCGCCTGCGTGACGGCTACACGATCGAGACGGTACTGATGCGCCATGACTACGGCAACTCGGTATGTGTGACGACCCAGGTCGGCTGCCAGATCGGCTGCAGCTTCTGCGCCTCTACACTTGGCGGACTGAAGCGGAACCTCGAAGCGGGGGAAATCGTCTCCCAGGTCGTACAGATACAGAAGGCACTCGATGAAACGGATGAGCGTGTCAGCAGCATCGTCATCATGGGCATCGGGGAACCTTTCGAAAACTACGTCCAGATGATGCAGTTCATCAGGATCATCAATCATGATGATGGCCTGAACATCGGTGCACGCCACATCACAGTATCCACGAGCGGCATCGTACCGAGGATCTATGATTTTGCGGAAGAGGATATACAGATCAACTTTGCGGTCAGCCTGCATGCAGCGGACAATGAGACGCGTACGCGGCTGATGCCGATCAATAAAGCCTATGACATCGACAAGCTGATGGATTCGCTCAAGTATTATCAGCAGGAGACGAACCGCAGGGTCACTTTCGAATACGGCCTGTTCGGCGGCGTCAATGACCAGCCGGAACATGCGCGCGCGCTGAGTGAACTGATCAAGGATCTCAAGTGCCATGTCAACCTGATTCCGGTCAACCATGTGCCGGAACGGAACTATGTCAGGACGAGCAAGGACGATATATTCGATTTTCTTGAAACGCTTAACGAATGCGGTGTGAACGCCACCCTCAGAAGGGAGCAGGGCACCGACATCGATGCAGCGTGTGGACAGCTCAGGGCAAAAGAATCCAAACAGGAGACGGGGGAGTAGTCTTGAAAGTCATCGATCGGAGTATTCGGGGGGATTACAGGGATCTCAACGAAGATGTTACAGGTATATTCAAAAATGGCACGGGGCAGATGCTGATGCTCGTATCGGATGGCATGGGCGGTCACCGGTACGGGGATGTGGCGAGCCGGTTTGTACATGATGAAGTTGGGGCCGCATGGGAAAATGAAAATTTGCTGAATGTTGAAGACGGTGTGGAATTCCTGCGCCGTCTGGTAATGGACATCAACAGGCGGATGTTCGACTACCAGCAGGAAAACCCGGAATACCAGGGCATGGGCACAACGCTTGTGCTGGCTGCTGTGATCGAAGAGACAATCATCATCCTCAATGTCGGAGACTCCAGGGCCTATGCCATGAATGACCGCACGATCGAGCAGGTGACGAAGGATCATTCCTTCGTCAACATGCTGGTCGATGCAGGGGAAATCACAGAAGCGGAGGCCAAAGTGCACCCGAAGCGCAACATCATTACAAAGGCGATGGGCACCGACCGTCTGATCCAGGCGGATGTCTTCAGACTGAGGAACAGGCAGTATGACTACCTTCTGCTTGCCTCCGACGGACTGACGGACGATCCCGACGACAGTGAACTGCACGCCATCATCACCCGGGGCGGGCGGGCGCTTGAAGAAAAGGCATCACAGCTTGTGGATCAGGCGTTGAAGAGCGGATCCACCGACAACATCAGTCTGGTGCTTGCTGATCTGAAGGCGAGTGAAGGGGAGTGATCGGCCGGATCGTCTCCGATCGCTACGAAGTGATGAAGTATCTGGGCGGCGGAATGAGCTCCGTCTATCTGGCCAGGGACATCATCCTCGATCGGGAAGTGGTCGTCAAGCTGATCAAAGTGGACCATCATAACCGTGAAAAGTCGAAGGCGCGGTTTCAGCGGGAAGTGGAAAGCACCATCCACCTTGCCCATCCGAATATCGTCAGTGTACTGGATGTCGACGAATCGGAGGAATACCATCTGCTGGTGACTGAAGTCGTCCATGGTCCGACACTCAAGGAATTCATCCGGGACAACCACCCGGTTGAAATCGCGGAAGCCATCAGGATCAGTGAAATGACACTCAGGGGGATGCGGCATGCACATAATGCCGGCATCATACACAGGGACATCAAACCGCAGAACATACTGATGAATGAAGCGCAGCAGATCAAAATCACCGATTTCGGCATCGCCAAGGCACTCAGCGATACCAAAATGACGGAAACCAACCAGGTGATGGGCTCCGTGCAGTACATCTCCCCGGAGCAGGCCAAAGGCCAGAAGACGGACGAACGGACCGATATATACTCATTCGGCATCGTGCTCTATGAGCTATTGACAGGCACGCTGCCGTTCGATGGGGAGACGCCTGTGTCGGTCGCCCTGAAACATATATCAGAACCGTTTCCAGACATCTCATCAGAGCGTCAGATCCCGGAAGACCTTGCCAATATCGTCTACAGGTGCACCAGGAAGGATCCATATGACCGATATCGCCAGGTGGATGATCTCCTCCGCGCCCTGAATGATTTCAAGGAGGGCCGGCCCATAGGGAAGGTCCCTGTACGGGAAGACCGGGAAAAGACGGTCGAAACCGCAGCGGTCTCCGCCGCTCCGGCCGAAGCAGATGATGAGGCGGCCCCTGGCAGGAAAAAGCGGCGCGGACTGCTGTGGCTGATTCCTCTGTTTCTTGCCATGGCAGCCCTGCTGGCAGCCGGGTTCATGATGTGGCAAAGCAATAGGACGGCGGAAGTGCCGAATATGCAGGAGATGACGATGGAGGAGGCCGGCCCGCTGCTCGAGGAGAATGCGCTCGTACAGGGGGACGTCACCGAAGTCTACAGCAGCACCATTGAATCCGGGAGGATCATCGAGACCACCCCGGCATCCGGCAGCGAGGCCGAAAGGGGCACTGCAGTGGATTTCACCGTCAGCATGGGTGAAGAACCCTATGTCATGGAGGACTTCACCGGTGAACAATACAATGGTGTGAGAAGTGCTGTCGATACCATCGGGTTCAGCTCCGTGGAGATCGATGAAATATATGATGATTCCGAAGCCGGGACGATCATATCCCAATCGATCGCTGCCGGGGATGAAGTGCATCCCGAAGAGGAGGCGCTGA